>JAHHHS010000008.1 GCA_019359215.1 Nostoc indistinguendum CM1-VF10
AGGTCGTGACCGGACTCCTGAGAGTCTTTTACGTGAGGGTAAGGCGTGTGAATCCCTTAGCAAAGACGGCTCTGCATACTAAACGACCATTTCAGGTCGCGCCGGACTGATTACCGTGATTCACTAATCAACGAATCGCACGCCCACCTTCTCTACGTTCCCGCAGCGTGTCGCAGACAGACGCTATGCGTAGCTAGCTTCCCCAAAGGGGTACAGCATGGCACATTGTTTGCACAACCTCACGAAATCGCGTTGCTCCCCCCCAAGCCCTGCAAAATGCGCTGTCTTTGAGTATATCCTGTGGTCTTTAAAGCAACAGTTTCAATTAGATTGTAAAGAAACTGGGGCAAAAGCCAAAGGAAATAGGCCGCTGCCAGGGTCAAAAGTGTACGGCGTGGTTCTTTAGAGAGAATATGCCAGTTGGTTGCTAAGGCTCGATTCACTAACTTCACAGCCATTGCACCATCTTGAAGTCTAACTGCCCTACGGGCTAAGTAGCGCAACTGGTAAGCTCTAGCTAGTGCTTCCCATTGATTAACTATTCCTGGAGCGTAGCAGCGTGTCTTTTCAATCACTTTTTCCCAAGAATCTAACTGCTTGAGCATATTTGCTGAAAGCCCACCTGAATTCACGCGATACAAAGTCAGGGCTTCAGAAATGCCCTCTATTTCCCAATTAGTTTTAATGGAAATGCGAATCCAACATTCTATGTCTTCCGATTGACGGAAGTGTTCATCAAAATAAAAATCTTCTATAGTACCGTGTAGATTATCTTGGAATTTAATAGCTTCAAAAACTTCTTTGCGAATCACTGGAGCCGAGCCATTGCCAACCGGATTGCGGCAAAGTATGTGAGGTACGGTGATTTCTTTTAGTTTAGGGATTTGATAGAGTCCTAAAGGTTCCCCCACATCATTTATAAGAGTAGAGCAACTGAAGCTTACGCCTACCTTTGGCGAACTGTCTAGATGAACAAGATGTTTTTCCAACTTTTCTCTTAACCACAGATCATCCGCATCTAAAAAAGCTAAGTATTTACCTTGGGCATTGCGAATACCAGTATTTCTAGCTCCAGCCAGTCCACGATTTGCTTGGGAAATAATTCTAATCCTTGGGTCTGTAAATTGCTTACAAATATCTATACTCTTATCAGGAGAAGCATCATCAATAATAAGAATCTCAAAATTTTTATAGGTTTGCTCAAGAACAGATTGTACTGTGGCAGCTATATACTTTTCTGCTTTGTAAACAGGAAGAATAACAGAAACTTTTTCCATTGTTAAAACTGACTTTGTCTCAGCCACTGATCTCGTATTATTAGTAGATTAATCTTATATATAGTTATAAAAATACTATCTGTTAGCTATGACCACATCTTTTGATGACAGTATCCAATAAAATACGGGAATTATCCACCTGGATATCCACCTTAAGATTATGTTGTGAAGATAGGCAGATCTTGGTTAAATTTACATTAACTTGAAAGTATGATGTTTACAACCCAAATATAATAACTTTAACAATTTTGCATTTTCAAACGCTTATTAAGTATTTTATTTAGACTGCAAAATTACTGGAAGCTTCTTTAAAAGTGCTAAACTCAGCCGTTTACGATAAAAGTTAAAAATATCTAATTTCATAGGTTCATCATCTTTGTAATAGTCTAAACCCTTAGAGGAACGTATTTCGCTGTGCCAATCTTTAGATAATACATGCTTAAATTCCTTCTCTAGTGTATTCTTATTAAGGCTATTGCGAGTGTCTAAACGCTTTTGTATTTGTAGAGGATCGCGGTATTGATAGTGACGATTATATATATACTGACTACAAACTTTATTTAAACCAGTAGGCCAATGGTCTGATATCTGTCCATCCCAAGGCAAGTTTTGTTGATTGCGGAACAGGCGGTATTCTCGCCAGTCAATGCAGTAGAAGCGACGACGTTTAAAAATAGGAATATTTTGATTATCTTGTCCTGCTAACCAAGTATGATGGTCTGCTTCAGTGAAGTAAAACTGAGCTTGCCATGCCTTAATAAAATCGCTTTTCTCATCCAATGCTTTTTGAATAACTGGGCGAGGATCTTGTAATAGAAACTCATCTCCATCTAAACGCAACCACCAGTCTTCGTCAGTCAAAGTATGATGAAATTCGTTATAGACTAAAGACCGCAGACCATTTTGAAAAGGAACTTTAAGTTGTCCAAAAGGAATAATTTGTGAATTGTATTTGGCAAGAGATTGTACAATTGACCATGTTTCATCAGTACTACCATTATCAAGAACAATTACTTTGTCACAGAATTTAATAGCATGACTTAAAGTTTGCGATATTATGTCATCTTCATTTTTAACTAGACAAATTGCATAAATTTTCATGTCTTTCTCCCTAAATTAAGTTAAAAAAGTCTCTACAGTATATTTTTTATGATTTTCTTAACCACTGCTTGACTCGTCTAATGCGATTTTTACCTAAAAGAGACCACAGCAGAAAATAACGTCCCTCTGTTGAGCATCCTAAATTCCACCATCCAGAAGCCATAGCAATCCGACTCCATTCTAAAGCTCGTTCATCACCTACACGAAATGCCTGTAGCGTCGGTTTAACATATACTATAGACTTTTCTTTAGCAGTTAATTTGGCAGTATATTTATTCAGGATTATCTCTACTCTGTCGAGCATTTTTTGTTTTTGACTTGATATCCTTCCTTCTCCTACTCGATACATAGCTAAAACATCTGAAAAACCATAGAAGTAGGGATATTGAGAATTACAGGTAATACGTAACCACATTTCAAAGTCGTCGGCACCACTAATCTTTTCATCAAATAGTCCGACTTCTGTAAAACATTGCTTACGAATTAAAAGGCAGCTTCTGTTACCAGGAGGACAATTATCTTTTAATAAACTAAAAGAGTTATAAGCACCCACAGATGGCATTTGTTTTCTGCCTATTGGTTTACTCTTCGGGTCGACTAATTCAGACCAGCAAAAGACAGCACCAAACTCTTTGGGTAAAGATTGAATTTGTTGTAATTGAACCATTAGTTTATTTGGATTCCACATATCATCTGCATCTACAAAACTAATGTATTCTCCTTGAGCATTTTTTACGCCTGTGTTACATGCTGCTGCCAAACCACCGTTGGGCTGACTAATAATACGAATGCGTGAATCTTGTAATGCAAATGACTTAGCTATCTTCAGAGTATTATCTGTAGAACCATCATTGATGATTAAGTATTCAAAATCAGTAAACGTTTGGGATAAAACCGAGGTAATTGTTTCAGAAATATAAAGCTCCATATTATAAGCTGGAGTGATTACAGAAATAGATGGTTTTTCCATAAATATTATTTAACTAGATTAAGTTCAATGTTTAAGAATTGTAGCTATTCCTTTAAGTTTTAAATTTGCAAATAGGCTTATAAAGATATATTCGTACCCAAAACTAAAACTATCACAAATTCTTATCTGTTGGTTCCGGAAATTTGTTGCCAATAAATTTCGTTAGGCGACTAGCTACTTTACGAGAGAGAAGCTGCATCAATACTAATTTCATAGCTAAACGTTGAATTTTTCTATTGAGCAAAAGCTTTGGCTTTAAAGAAACTGCCTTTTTTAGGTTTTGGCTAGCTTGCTTAACTCCATCATCTCCAGGAACGCGAGTAAGACATAAATGAGCAAGATTTTGATAAATATTTGCTAAACTTTGATTTTTAAGATACTGAAATTCTGGTGGAGCTGAACGAAAAGCTTGTTCATGAACCTTAAGAAGATATTCTGTCATTGGCTTAATTTTAGAAGAAAGAGAGCCAGAAGAGCGGCGATAGAGAACTTGAATTTTAGGAACTACAACAAAATGCCAACGAGCCGCTAAACGCAAATAATAATCCCAATCCTCAGCAGATTTTAATAAAGGATTAAACATACCTACAGATTCAATAGCTTGCCTGCGAATTAATGGAACAGAACCAGAACCAAGAAAATTGCCTAATAACAGTTGAGAATATACATTGCCTTGAAAAAGTACGGCTTCATGTGGAAATAAAACATTGCCATCTTCATCTATAAAACAAGTCCAACTATATGCTACGCCAGCTGCTAAATTATTTTGTAGAGCTGATAGTTGTAGCTCTAGTTTGTCTGGTTTCCACAAGTCATCCGCATCAAGGAAGGCAATGAACTCTCCAGTAGCATTTTCAAGCCCGCGATTACGGGCAACTGATAAGCCACCATTTGTATACGAAAAAACTTTCAGACGTGGTTCTGCAATCGTATTAAGCAGGTCTAAAGTCCGGTCAGTTGAGCCGTCGTTAATAACAGTTAGCTCAAAATCCAAAAATGTTTGCTGCTGAACTGATTTGATAGTTTCTAAAATGGTGCGTTCAGCATTATAGGCAGGTATAATGACAGATATTTTTGGCATACAAATAGCGTAAATGTAGTGAAATTTTAAAATCATATTTAAATTAATGCCCAAAGTTTATTTTACAGAGGCTTTTCCTACTTTGCTTCTACTATTTATGGAATTAAAAGGTTTTAATAAATGTAAATATTGACTATAGACAGCTAATATTGTAAACGTAGTCCGTTGCGGTTGCCTTAAAATTATTTTCCAATCAGAATATAAAGCACGATTCATAAATTCTATTCCTATGTGTGAAGGAAGATTCAAACGAAAAGCTTGTCTAGCAAGATAGCGCAAGAACATAGCCTTGGCTTGGCTATAATGTTCATTGACTAAATTAGGAGCGTATATCTGAACTTTTTTATTTAATCTATTCCAATCTTCTTCCATACGATAAAGCTGTGAAGAAACACCTTTCTGGCTAATTCGATAACGTGTGAGTACACGAGCAATACCCTCAACTTTCCAGCCCATATAAGCTGCTCTCAAAAATAACTCTGCATCTTCAGTACCTTTCAAATTTTTATCAAAGCCCCCAATCTGCTCAAGTACATCTCGTCGTAATACTGCATTTGAAGGGGTTATAATTGGATTTTCATAGTAAAAATCTAAAGGCGTAAGATTATTTAAGATAGAATTTGAAAATTTTCCAGTACCATTACTATCATCGTTAATAAACTCTACTTTTCCAAAACTGATACCCAAGTTTTCATCCATATTTAAATGATTAATATGACAAGCTAATTTATCAGGTAACCATTGGTCATCTGCATCAATAAATGCAATAAATTTACCTGAAGATAAGCTTATTCCAGTATTACGAGCAACAGATACACCTTTATTTTCTTGGCAAAATATCTTGATACGGCTATCTTCATTACCGTATTTATGAGCTATTTCAGCACTGTTATCGGTTGAACCATCATCAACAATTAGCAGTTCAAAATTATCAAAGGTTTGAGACAAAACTGATGTAATCGTCTCATGCAAATATTTAGAAGCATTGTAAGCGGGCATGATCACAGATACAGTAGGATTCATAATTTTTCCTCTAATATTTCAAAATATGCATTTTTTTTCAACAGTAATCTACTAGTCCAGATACTAAAAATGGGCAATGCTAGTACATGAGTAATAAGTACCGCAACTGCCACGCCAATTATTCCCCATTTAACTGCTACTAATAATGAAATTGTAAAAATTACAGTAAAAATTAGGTTCCAATAGAGGTTGATATGGCTTTTATCTACTGAGTTAAGTAACATAGAAGCGGCCTCAGCAAATGGGCGTGGCAGAGCAGAGAGGCAGATAAGTATCAATACTGGAATTGCTGGTACCCACTTTTGCCCAAAAACAATTGGTACATAAAAAGGAGCTAAACTTGACTGTAAAAAAACCAATGGAAGCACAATTAGAACAATTGTTTTAAGGCTACTAAAATATCGGTTTTTTAACTGATAAAAATCCGCACGCGCAGCACAAAGATGAGGGTATAAAGACCAAGTAAGTGTATTTATTACGTTCATGCTGATTCCTAGTCCAGCATTGAAAGCAAAATAGTATAGTCCTAAAGCATCAACGCTTAAAAAACGCCCAACTAGTAAATAATCGAGATTAGCCCTGAGTTTATTTAGTAATTCTACACCCAGAATATTTTTAGCAAATCTAATAATTTCCTGCCATTGTATCAAAGTAAAAGATTTGCTAGAACGCCAGGTATGATTTTTCCGATTAATTATAATCCACACTGGAGTTGTTAGTACTATGGGGAGGACAACAGCCCACATTCCTAAACCTAAGAGCGCCATAATTATAGTGAGAGTATTGCTAAGTATTGATTGTGTAGCATTGCATATTGCTGTAATTTTTAAACGATTTTCTCTCTGAATTAACGCAGATTGAACAGCAAAAGTTGGCAGCATTAAGTAAACTAATGCCATAACACATATAGGGAATATAACTTGGTTATTTCTATAAAACAAGGCAACTGGAAATGCCAGACTACATTGAAGAATAAAAAGTATTCCACATACTATCCAATTAAGCCAGTAAGAGGTTTGGCATATAATTTCCACATCCTGCTCTGGTGCCTGAATAATCTTAGAACCAATTCCAGATCTTAAAGTAAAAACGGTTGCAAACTCATTGGTAGTTAAAACAATAGCTATTAAGCCATAATCATAAGAGTTTAACAACCGAGCTATAGTAACCGTTGTTCCTAAACGGAAGACCCGATTTACTAACTCTGCCCCCCCTAGCCAACCAACATTACGAAGAAATTGACTGGATATTCTTTGCTTAATTTTAGTAATTAACATTCAGAATATAATTTTAATCTAGTTTGCTGTTACCATGAAACCTCTGTCCTTGCTCGTCTGTTCTAAAAGCAATTCCCATAATTATTAAACCAGGCCAATATAAATAGGCTAAAATTTCTTGGCTATCATTAAATGTAAATAGAAACAGAGTTAAAAGAAAACATAATGCAACCCTAGCAACCAAGCTTTTCTGTGCCTTAAATACTAAAGTTATAAAGCTGAATAACATTGGTACTAAAAAAGCCATGAAGCCAACTATTCCTTTGATAAACAATAGACCAATCCAAGTATGGTGAGAGCCGATAGGCATACCTACAACCACTTTTGGTCCTGGTACCTCTGGAACACCATGACCCCATATAGGAGCTTCGGACCAACGTTCTAAGGCTATTTGGGCTAAAGTTTCATGCACTCGTGAAGAGTCTGGTCTAGCATTATGAAATGTATCTTTAGCATCTCTAACAGTACCCAGAATTATGGTACTAAAAATACCTAATGCAAAGCTAATTATTCCTACCACAATTGGCGTGGCAGGTTTCATAATTTTTGAAAGAAACAAAACTAATATGAAAACTATCGGTATTGCTATAAAAGACAGGCGAGAAACGGATACAACACTCATGGCTAAGGAGCCAATTATACCAATCCGCCGCAATCTTTTATCATCCTCTTGAAGAGCTAAGAAGAAGTAAATATTACCAATTAAACCTAAAGCAGGTCCCCAAGGGGTAAATAAAAACAGACGTACCTGGTTCGTACCGTAATCAGTAGTATAAAGACCTACATTATAATAAATCTGCCCGTTCTGTATTATTCTTTCGATGGGAGAAGAATATAATTGTTCAGGTAACTTTAATATCCAAGCTAGATAAAGAAAAGGTATCAAAATAAAACTTTGCAAACATAATATACAAACTGCTCGATAAATTAATTGCGGTCGAATGTTGAGACAACCACTTAAGGGAAATAGTGCCAGCAATGCCCAGTTTGTAGTCCAGCCAATTAATGCCCTAATAGTTTGGTTATTCCCCACATCATAATCTATGCAACCTATAATCGTGACAACTCCTATTACAAGAATACAGACAACCCAAAGCCAAAGTATCCAAGGAATATTAATTCTTTTTTCGATAGGAGTATGCTGTGTTTGGCTCCAAAGCCGTTTACATAGGTAAAAAAATAGTATCCAGCCTAATACAAAATTTATAGGATATAAAATACCAAGAAAATAAAATCCATAGGTAGCGACTAGCGAATACCAAATCAAACGTTCTTCAAAGTTTTGAGGTTTCATCATTCCCTTGTCTGCCTCTATGTATTCACAGCCTTATCAGATATTGAATTTTGACGTTCGCGCCACCAAAGCGCGACTAGCCCAAGGGATACAAAAAGGGAGCCTGAAACTGCGCCTAGTAAAACCAATTTCTCTTTTGGTGAACTTTGATTATGGGGTAAGGTAGGCTGTATAACAAGTTGAATCAATGGATAAGAGCCAAATGTATTCGACTTGCCAATATCTAGTCTGGCTAAAGTCGAGGAAAAGACTGCTTCAGCAATTTGCATATCTCGCTTTAGGGAATCCAAGGTGGCCTGCCGCCGTGTTAAACTTTTAAGTCTACTCTCAAGCTGGGCAATCTGTTGATCTATTTCTTGAGCTTGCGCGGTGAATCCTTCTTGGTCTGCCTGAACTGTAACCAGTTGTTCTAAAAGAGTGTCTCGAGGAGCGCTGTTACCAGAGTTATTGCTACTAAGGTTTAACTGCTTTAGACTTGCTAAACTGACTGGTCGTCCTAAAAGAGACTGACCTCGTTCTAGCAAGGCCTGTTGAGCAGCGTCTCGCTTGGCTTTCTCTGCTATTAATGTAGGATGGTTAGGCAAAAACTTTGATTCTAAAACAACCAGAGCAGCACTAGCATCACTATAGTTTTTTAAGTTCTGTTGAAATATCTGATCTGTTTGAAGGGCAAAAGCATCTGTAGCTTGTCCAGCAGATAGTTTTAAATTAGCCGATAATTGTGCCAAACGAGTACTAGACTGTTGCTGTTGAGCTAGTATTTCGGCTCGTTGTCTACGTAGCTGTTCAATGTTGGTTGTAAGGTCTTTAATTTGATCGTCAGAGTTTAAACCTGAACTTGCTTTGTAATCGGAAAGGCGCTTCTGAACAGTTGCTAATTTTATTTGCGAAGAAGTAAGGGCACTTTGGTAACCTACATCTCTTTGTCTAGCTTCTTGATATCTTAGTTCGTTCAGTCTTGCTTGCAAAGATTTGTAAAAAGCTAAAGATTTATTTCGAGCTTCTTCAGGACTCGCGCCTTGGAAGTCAACGCTCATAATGGAAGTATTAACTATTAGCTTGAGCCGAGGTTCACCAAACTCTTCTAAAGACATATTAAGCTGAACAGCGGCGGACTTTAATACAGGTTCACTTTCAGCAATAAATTTATAAATTTCTCTGGGATCTTGAGTAGAAAGAGCAGCGTATGGAGACACATTTTCATAATTAGCTTGACCAATACCTGGTAAACTAACATTTGCATTTGACCATGCTCCTGGCAGATTAATAGCTGAAGAACTAGTGTAAGTCGGTGTTGTAACCTTTAGATGAAGAAAAGCTAAAGCCCAAAATAATACATTGGTCGTTAGACCTAGAAGTAAGTAACGCTGCCAACGTCCTCGTTTCGCTACTAATTTGCTCAAATTGCTAGGGTTACCCGCAGAGATTTCTATATAATTGGTCATTAAAAATCCTATAAAGTCGCGAACTGGCTGCGGAATTGCAAAGTCTAGGTGGGGTGGTGATCGCCTAAATACCCTTGCCGATTTTTACTACATCGCAGCTTAATAAGCTTATCAATAAGTCTTAGTAAAGTTTCCTTCTTAAACAGCAATGAGAAAACTATCTGATGGTCAAGATTACATCAATCTAGACAGCATCCTTTAGGGTGGAATAAAATTATCCACTCAGATATCCACCTAGTTATCCTGATTTAAAAGTATTTATTCTGAAAGAAGTAAATGCTTGTAAGTATTACTTAAAACAGCAGTTTTATGGTTATATAAAAATAACAAAATAAAGATGACAAAAGTAAATCCATGATTTATCTTTATTCTATATGCATATCATGCTTAAAACTGTTGTAATGAATGAAATAACATTAACTGAAAATGAAATTTTGAGGCTCCAAGCCCTGCGCCAATATCAAATTTTAGACACTATTTCTGAAGCTGCCTTCGATGATATCACCCGTTTAGCAGCACAAATTTGTGGTACTCCTATAGCTTTAATCAGCTTAATTGATGAGTCTCGTCAGTGGTTCAAATCGAAAGTCGGATTAGACACTGAATCAACCTCCCGTGATCTGGCATTCTGTGCCCAGGCGATTTTGCAGCCCCATGAAACTTTGATTATTCCAGATACACTACTCGATCCGCGTTTTGCTACCAACCCATTAGTAACTTCTGACCCCTATATTCAGTTTTATGCTGGTGCGCCGTTGATAACACCGGAAGGATATGCTTTAGGAACACTCTGTGTAATAGACTATGTACCACGACAACTGAACTTAGAACAACTCGAAGCGTTGCAAACGTTGAGTCGTCAAGTCATGACTCAAATGGAATTAAAGCGTAATTTATACAAGCTACAACGTATAACTAGTGATGAACACAAACAGATTGAATACCTAATTTCTGCACTTTCCCACGATCTACGTACTCCTTTGCTAGCCACTCGTGGTACTCTATATTCTATGCTAGGCGGAGCTTTTGGTTCTGTGAGTGACACTTGGAGAGATGTGCTAGAAGATTGCTGTCAAGCTAACGAAGACCTCTTGAAGTTTGTCGAAGTTTTGTTAAATGTATCTCGCTACAAAACCGAAGTTTATAAAAGCTTGAAATGCGAAATTATTAGTTGGAAAAACATTTTTCTCGAAACTATTATCCGCAGCAATGGTACTCAGAAACAAAAGTCTGCAATTAAATATAAAATTGCTTCTTCGCTGCCGATTGTATATGGTGATCCTTTTGAGATTCAACAAGTTGTGCAGATATTACTTGAAAATGCTCTAAAAGTAAATAATCCAGACCAGGAAATTACCCTTGAGGTAGCATTTTCTGGAGTTGAAAAAGTAAAAATATCAGTGCGATACAATAGCTTGGGGATTGCTCCTTTAGACAAGGAAAGCCTTTTTAATAGCTTTATTCAAGGACGTGGCCGAAATAACATAGATAAACTAGGTCTTTACTTATGTCTTCAAATTGTGGAGGCTCATGAAGGCACTATCAATTTGGAAAGTACCGCCGATGAGGCTACTACATTTTGGTTTACCCTACCTGTCGCCTCATTAAAAAGCTAGATACCTAAAGCGAGAGGAAATGTAGAAAATGAGTTTAAAAAGTTTTAAACTATAGCACACATTCGCCAATATTTGATTTTGATAATTGTAGTCATATATTGCAATTCTCCGTATTAATCTGTACCTCCTAAAAGTTGAAGCGATAAAGCTACATTATTTTTCTTGGCTTTTATCACTAAATACAAGAATTTGGCTTCATACTGAGTGATTTAAATACATCATTTCTTTTTGTGATTTTTTATGTAAAAATGTAAATTTACTTTATATCTTGAGCTTAGTTAATCGGTATGAGCGATCACCGTTTTTGGAGGCTGTTAGGGAAAAGAACTTTTACTGCTATAGTTGCGCTGGCTATTGTCGTCACATTTACACCCCTTAAGCTTACTTGCAGTGCTACATCAGACTATCAGTGGGCTAATGTCTCTATCGGGGGAGGTAGTTATGTTACAGGCGTTTATCTGCATCCACTAGAGCGAAATTTAGCCTACATCAAAACTGATATAGGTGGCTTTTATCGTTGGAATTCAAAAGATTGCAGATGGATTGCGCTAACAGACAAATTTAGGCTACAACAGAGCAATTATTATGGGGGAGAAGCCTTAGCACTTGACCCAAATAACCCAAATATTGTATACATAGCAGCAGGTAAATACACTGGCAATTGGGCTGGATTAGGAACAATTTTTAAATCGAACGATCGCGGTCAAACCTGGACTAAGCTGAAAATAGACTTGCCAATGGGCGGCAATGAAACTCAACGTTGGCTAGGAGAGAGGCTAGCCATTAATCCCTTTAATTCCAATGTTATTTTCTTTGGCTCGCGATTGAATGGGCTATGGAAGTCTTCAGATGGTGGCAAGACATGGGGCAAGGTTAGCTCTTTTCCCAAGAAGGCGGAAGCAAATATTGGAATTGCGGGTATTATATTTAACAAAAAAGTGTCTGGACTAGTTTATGCCAATGCCTATGGAGACGGAATATATAAATCCACTGATGCAGGTGTTACCTGGAGCAAAATACCAAAAAGCCCATCGAAAGTGAATCGAATGGCTCTCGCTAATGACGAAGTTCTGTATGTAACGCATACGTCAGGTGTTAGCAAATATGCAAACAGGAATTGGAGAAATATCACACCAACTAATGCGAAAACTAAATTTAATGCCATTTCTGTAGATCCAAATAACCCCAATCACCTTTTAATTGTTTATGACCAGCATACTTCCCTAAAAAATGATCCTAGAATATTTCAATCTAATAATGGTGGAGCTACATGGCAACACAAAAAGCATACCTTGAAACCTCAAGTGCCCTGGTGGCCTAAGTGGTATTTTGCCTCCGCAACCTCAGCGATTGAATTTGACCCAAAAACTCCTGGACGGGTCTGGTTAACAGACTGGTTTGGAACATGGCAAACAGACAACATCAACGCGCAGTCATCTGTTTGGTCGAATCATGAAAAAGGACATGAGGGGGTAGTTAGCTTCGCGCTAGCCTCCCCTCCAAATGGCTCTCAATTGTTGAGCGGTGCTGCTGATGTGGATGGATTTAACCACAGCAATGGGCTAGATGTCTATCCATCTACCCAGTTTGGCGGCGAAAATAGTCTTCGGTTCCAGGATACCTATGGCCTTGCTTATAGCGAAAGTAATCCTTCACAAATGGTGCGTGTAGGTGGTACTCGATGGAACAATACTTATACGGGAGCAACTTCGGCAGATGGGGGACTGACATGGAAAAAATTTTCCTTGTTCCCGCAGAAGACAATCCCGTTGCGTGTAGCCATGTCAGCAACCAACTCAAAGCTATTTGTCGTAATTATTAAAGAAGGACAGCCAATTCGCACAAGCAATGGCGGATCTTCGTGGAGCAAAGTATCAGGGTTACCCAATGGCCCTAAAAGTTCCTGGTACTGGGGCCAACCATTAGTAGCTGATAAATTAAATGGCAACACTTTTTACTACTACAGCGGTGGCAAGCTATACCGTAGTAACAATGGAGGCGCATCCTTTAGGATTGTAAACTCATCATTGTTCTCAGAAAGTTGGTCTATGCTCAAAACGGCTCCGGGGGTTAATGGCGAAGTCTGGCTCAGTCTTAATTCGCACGGACTTTATCGCTCAACAAATGGTGGCGTGAACTTTGCACAGATTACTAAGGTAAAGAAAGCTTATTTATTTGCCCTTGGTAAGCCACAGACGGGAAGCAAAATTCCTGCACTGTATTTGTATGGGGAAATTGTTGGTATGGGCGAAGGAATTTTTCGCTCTCTCGACAGAGGAAGAACATGGATAAACATTGGCTTTTTAGACCAGCCTATCGGTAATGAGCCTAATGTAATGGAGGCTAGCTGGCAGCAATTCGGGCTAGTATTTATTGGCACTAACGGTAGGGGAATCTACTATGGGACACCGTAAAAATGTCAGCCTTAGATTTAACTTATAAATAACCTCTAATATAAATTTCAAAGTAGGTTAATTATGAATTTTGTGTAAAACCGGATTAATTTTCCTGTATCATGTTATTATTTTTGCAAAAAAATACCATCATATTATTACTACGTTATTTAATACAATTGATTTGTTAATAGTAAAATTAAAAAAAATGAAGGATATTTATATGTAATATATGAACAGTTAAGGCTTTTGAATAAAAACATTGGAAGCTTAATACTAGCAAAACTGTTGCAGTTCTTAAGTTTAGGATCTTAATTAGGATGTTAGGTAACTGTTATTAAGTTGGTGGATAAATTAGATAGTGATGCTATTAGCTTGATACCTTTCTTAATTCATTCATCTAGGAAAGGTAATTTTTTAACTCCTCTACATACTAGTATTTTAGTACTAGTGTTATTTTTATTTGGACAGCAAGTTTTCAACCTCTGGATAGCACGGCTAACTCATGAAGCATTTAACTGCGTAACCCATACTTTATTGGTAGAGCGAGAAGGAGAACGTTTACTTCATGCTGTGATAGATAATGAAGAAAAAGGTTTTTTAGAAAGTTCCAGTCACAGGCGAACCAATCTTATAGATTATGGTGAGAAGAAGCCCAACTTCCACAATAGCTTTAACTATCTGTACAATCTCGTACAAGACAACCCTGCTCAAATAAAACAACTCCATAAAATTAGATATATCTATAACCAGTGGCAAAGGGAGTTACAGGAAAAAGCGCTTTCTAGTTCTGCCAGTAACAATGGTGTGGCAAAAAGGACTTTATTCGGTTCCTTACAGAACGAGATTGAGAAACTGATTCAGCACGAAGAGATGCTTTTGAGCGATCGCCAAATTCGTGTAGAGCGCTTGCATGATATTAACACTGTGGTAAACGTCTTTAGCACATTAGTTATTCTTTTAGGAGCGCTTTTAAATCTCCAGTTGTTGCATCGGCGAGTCAAGCTTCCATTAAAGAAATTGACACAAGTTAGCAAACTTTGGCAAGCGGGACAAATGGAAGTGCAACTCTGCCATTCTTCTAAAGACGAAATCGGGGAACTAGCTGGAGTTCTTAACGCGATGGCTGATAAAACTCGTCACCGTCAAGAAAGCATTGAGGTGCGTAACCAACAGCTTGAAGACATGATATCTGCACTGTCTCACGACCTACGTATTCCTTTACTTGCCACTCGTAATACTCTAGACTGTATGAGCAGAGGAGCTTTTGGCCCAGTAAATGACACTTGGAAGGAAGTGTTTGAAGAGTGCCATGAAGCTAATGACGATCTGCTTAAACTTGTGGAACTCCTCTTAGATATCTCCCGTTATGAAGCACGCAGCGCTTGTTTAATGTGCGATCGCCTGAATTGGGAAAAGATTTTAATTAAAGTAATTGGTCAGGTAAAAGCAACATCTACACCTGAGTTAGCCTTCATTTGTAAAATTTCTCAACTGCTGCCAACGGTCTACGGTGATGAATTAGAAATTCAACGGGTTTTACAAAACTTACTTGATAATGCCGTGCGGGTAAGTAAACCTAAAGGGGAAATTATTTTAGAGATAACGCCCTATGGAGAAGGTCAAGTGCAGATTTCGGTGCGTGATTACGGTTCAGGAATTGCACCGCAAGTTAAAGAAAGGCTGTTCCAACGGTTTATTCAAGGACAAGGGCATCGTGGAAGAAGTGGACTTGGTCTGTACTTATGTCGTCAAATTATTGAGGCTCACGGAGGAAACATTGGTGTCGAAAGCTCTCTTGGAGAGGGAAGTACTTTTTGGTTTACTCTCCCAAGTGCCATCAATAACGCTGATTGCAACTATGAACAGAATATAAGCAGATGTAGCAAGAATGATGCCTAAGATTGACGAAGAGAAAACTGTGCGGGTTCTATTAGTTGATGATCACCCCTTAATCCGCCGAGGAATGAAAGGGCAATTTAGCCTTGAACCTGGTTTTAGTATAGTTGGAGAGGCATTGGATGGTCAACAGGCTGTTGAATTAGCTAACCAACTCCAGCCAGATGTAGTCTTAATGGATATTGATCTGCCAGTAATGGATGGGATTACAGCCACCCAGCAGATAAAAAGTAGCTGCTTGACTACTCGCGTTCTAGCCTTAAGTGCCTTTGACGAAGATATCCAGGTCATGGGGATGCTTGCAGCCGGTGCTGATGGTTACTGCCTTAAAACCATTGAATGGGAACAACTTATCGCCGTCATTCAATTGATACTTCAAGGTGGTGCTTATTTAGATCCTTTAATAGCTCAAAAAGTTGCTCGGATGCTTAGGTCAACCCCTGTAGCCCCCGATGTTCCTGTATCTAAAGTAATAGCGGAACCGATTCTCAGTAATCGTGAACGCGAGATTCTTAAACTTATTGCACAAGGTCACTCAAACCAGCAGATTGCAAACCAACTCTACCTCTCACTTGGAACCGTCAAGTCTTATGTACGTATGGTTCTCAACAAACTTAGCGTTGATGATCGTGTCCAAGCAGCAGCTTTAGCCGTACGCCAAGGGTTGATTTAAGCTTAGAGGAATTTATGTAAACAGGCAGATAATTCTGTAAAAGTGGTAGCCAGTGGTGAGATGTCATTAATGAGTTTTTCTGACCACAAAATGTAAGGCTGAAGTAGTTGATGCTGGAATTTTTCAGGTATAGGCAGGCATAGCACTAAAACATGAGGTGCAAACAAAGCTATCTCTTCAAGTGTGGGAATACAGTAATATGGAAAAACTTCTGCATTTTGTTTTAGGCAATGACTGCTGACGCGCTGCACGGTAGTGACATTGCTACCAATAACCATAATTTTGTGTCTTTTCATATAATTCATATCTTAGACTGAGCCGCAAATGCGAAATGCTTACTAGAGAGCCGTTTTAGCGATTATAAAGGAAGTGCGATCATAACCGCTTAATGCATACTTGTGAATACAATCAATCAAGTTAATTTTTCATTTTACTAGAAACAGTAAATGCTTACAGCAGTTTGCTTTTTAAGTTAAGATACAAAATGCAGGATTCACGCATCAAATATAAAGAGTTTCTACCTCCTGCCTCACTTCTCTACAAGAGGCTGCGCCCGAAGCGTAGCTATGCCGCAGGCTTTACGGCTGCGCTCAGTGACCCAGATATTGTGTTTTTAGGCATTGCTGAATCATGGGATGATGTCGCTGAATTTGATACGAGTTTTCAATGGTCTCAACCGCCTATTCATCCCGCATTTATGCAACGCCTGTTTTTAATCAACTCATTATGTTGTTTTATTGTATGACCTTATTGATAGCTGAGGTCAGCCACCAAAATATTTTCATTTATTGAACAAACATAACTAAGTCAGCGTTAAAAAATCAAGCTATGTAACGAAGTGTCAAATTAGCGCATATAAATTGCTCATTCCACAGCTTTTACAAAATCAAACATACCTGGGTTTTATTGTGCCTACTTAATTATTATGAAATTTAGACTATCTGTACGCTACAGCCAAGCGGATAGTTAGCTGGATAATTTTATTCTTTATTAGGATACTGTATAAAAAATAATTTAAGTAGTCATCAGATAGTATTTTATATCGGTATTTGCGTACGAAAGTATACGTAGACTTTACTAAGTCTTTACTCAACCTTATAAACAAGTTCTTAAGTCTTATCCAATCTTTAATGGTACTTAGACATTGAAAACAATGCAAGTATCTTGAAAGCCTTGACAGATTTAAAGATTTCAGTTTTGTCGCAAGCATTGCTCACCTACCACCAACCGTAATGTTTCTTATTAATTATGGATGAATCTATCAGTATATTCCGGTGATTAGAAAACATGAGCAATGCTCTGAATTCCACTATTTTGCAACTCCAGATGGCGAACATTAAATTATATGGCAGACAGAGTTAGTTTTCTCAACACTGATTTTGATCGTATGCCTTTAGACGAGGCAACTGAACTGCTACTGATGCGGTTACTAAAGCGGCAGGGTGGTCGCGTATACTATGCAAATGCCCATACTATGGTAACTGCCGCTAAAAACCCAGCATTCGCAAAGGCGTTAGAGCAGAGTGATTTGTTGTTAGCAGATGGTAGTGGAGTTCGTTGGGGTAGCGCTTTCTTGGGTACACCATTGGTACATAATCTAAATGGCACTGATTTAGTTCCGGCTTTGTGCAAAGATGGGGCGGCAAAAGGTTTATCAGTCTATTTTCTCGGTGGCAAGCCAGGCGTACCTGAAGATGCGGCAGCTAACCTCAAAAAAGCGTGTTCTGGCTTAATAATTGCCGGAACTCAGCACGGCTATTTTCCTGAAGCACAAACGCAGCAAGTATTAGAGGCGATTCGGATAGCCCGGCCCCACCTGCTGTTAGTAGCGATGGGCGTACCCTTACAGGAAATTTGGATTAATCAATACGCTAGCCAATTGCCTAGTATCACTTGTATGGGTGTGGGGGGTCTGTTCGATTTTATGGCTGAACGTGTGCCCCGTGCCCCCTATTCAATTCGCGCTATTGGCATGGAGTGGGTGTGGCGACTGGCGATGGAACCGACTCGACTTTGGCAGCGCTATCTTCTAGGCAACTTGATCTTTTTACGTTTAGTACTAACCTACGCGTTTGCTCGACGTCAAAGTAACACAAAATTCGCAGCAAAATCACATAAGATGCCGTCATAACGATGTTCAATGCTCAACCATGAAGTATTGATTGCTACATCACTGCAAATATTTTAAATAACAGATTAGAGATCGGCTGGTTACATATTTATAGGACTTACGCATATCTCTCAAACTCTAATTTCTCCGTGTCGCACCAGTTGCTAAAAGTCAGATAACCCGCCGAACACACTGACTTCTCTGCGTCTCTGCGGTAGCCTGCGGCAAGCCACTTCTCTACGAGACGCTCCGCGAACGTGTCTATGTTATTCCGTAACTCGTGCGTAAGTGCTAATTTATTTACTGAACCAGTTAAACAATCTCATTCTTGCTTTTAAAAATTAATGAAATAAGGAAATGTGCAGACAATTAAGTTCGTAAATTTATTTACCGAAACTGTAATTACTATGTCTAATACCTCTACTTCCAACCGTTTTCATATGTCAGTTATAGATGATCCCCATAATGCTGCTAAAGCTAAACTTCCACTTCACCCCTCTGTAGTCAGTAAAGCCAAGCGGATGATTGACATCTTGGGTGCTGTTGTAGGGCTATCGATTACACTAATTGTAGCAATTCCTATTGCGATCGCTATTGAGTTAGATAGCCCTGGCCCTATCTTTTACAGTCAAGTTCGCTGTGGTTTGAATGGGCGTTACTTCCGAATTTGGAAATTTCGCTCGATGTCAGTCGGAGCTGACCAACTTAAGCATTTAGTTAAGAATGAAGCTCAAAGCGATCAGATATTCAAAAATGAGAATGACCCCCGCATTACCTGTATAGGCAGGTTTCTTCGTCGCACTAGCTTAGACGAACTGCCTCAGTTTTGGAACGTGCTGGTGGGAGAAATGAGCCTAGTCGGCACCCGCCCTCCCACTCCCAATGAAGTGATACACTACTCAAGACACCATTGGGAACGGTTGAATGTCAAACCGGGTATGACTGGTGAATGGCAGGCTTATGGTCGCTCCAGTATTAAAAACTTTGAAGATATTGTTCACATGGACTTAGACTACCAACGTAAGTGGTCTATCTTTTATGACATTATTCTAATCTTAAAAACTTTAAAAGTTGTGTTAAATAAGAGTGGTGCTTGCTAACATACAGCCAATTAATGTTAGTGAAAGCTGATCAATTCATTCAACTTCCTCACAGAGAATTAACAGTGTTTCCATCGCCTCTACTAGAGAAATCAACTCTGTCCAAGAGGAGCCACTAACTAAATTTTGGGCATGAGCTAAGGGAACTCCAAAAAATAAATTATCCAATTTCTGGACTTCACTACGACTTTCCCTCCCCCTGCTCCCTGCCCCCTGCCCCCTGCCTCTACCAGCCGCAGCAAATTCATTTCTAGCAGCGTTACCAAGCCAAACAGTAGCATTCGCGCGGGCGCTTTCTGCAAGTCGCCACAGGTAACAATACCACTCACTTGATTGCAGTCCAGAACAAACAATCGCTGAGTTTGTTGCAAAATGGGTAGTAACTTTATCAGTGGGGTGGAAATGGCAATTAGTTCTTTTGGATGAAACACGCGTTGATAGTCGCCACACTTCCCAGATTTACCTTTTATTAAACTAGAGCGTTCTACATAACCGCTAATAGAATCTCCTGTCTCAACGCCGATTACATCAAAATTGTTCGCCTGCATCCAATGCAGCACCTCTGTAACTTCTGCATCAACTGGCATAGCTTTGAGGGGTTCTGCCACATATTCAATGGTGATATTGTTCTCAAACAAACTCTGCAAGTCTTGAGAACGCGATTTTAGCTGTTTCATCCCCCTTCTTTAAATAATTTTATCGTACTTGCGCGATGGGCTATGCCCCGCCGTAGGCGATCGCTCGCCGAATTTTGTGCCAGATTAGCCCTGCGACAATCAACCCTAAACCCACTTGCCAAATCGAAGACTCTACCCAAAAGGCGAGAAAAAGGCAAGAGACAAGACCTAACCAACCTACCCATATAGGATAGAGTCGTTCTGATGGGGCCAGACGCAAGGCGGCGAAACTGGTAATTGCGTAATAAATCAAAACACTAAAAGCACTAAACGACCAGGTAGTTTTGACATTACCCAACAGTACCAGCAGAGCGATCGCTATCCCTACAAATATTACAGCCCAGTATGGGGTTGTCTGTTGTTGGTTAAGCCGCGCTAAGAATTTTGGCGCATCTGAACGCCTCCCCATTGCCAGTAACACACGGGATAAGCCCAAAATCAGGTTCAATAGCACGCCTAGCATGGCTGTCACCGCCCCAATTCCTAAGATTAAAGCACCACCGGAACCGGCAACGTTGCGGACTGCCACTTGTAGAGGCGCTGCCGTCTGCCCTGTGCTACTGCCCAAGACATCTGCCCCCACAGCCCCAATACCAACTATCGCCACTGCCATGTAAAGCAACATTGTCAGCAGCAGACAGACAATCATCGCCTTAGGAATCGTTTCCCTTGGGGAGCGTGCTTCCTCTCCCATTGTGGCAATGCGCCCATAACCTGTGTAGGCGACAAACATCAAGGCGCTAGCATGGAGTACTCCTCCTGGGGAGGTTCTGAAAAAAGGTGTCAAATTCTCAATTCCTACCTCGGTAGCACGGGGTAGACAAGCAAGGATAAAAAAGCCTAAAGATAACAGTGTTACCGACACAATCACCGTATTGGTAACATTAGAGCGCCGGATACCACTTAAAACAACCAAAGTCATTATCCCTACAGCTAAGAGGGCTGTAGGAACTACCCAACTGGAACTAAAACCCCCAATGTTCAGCAAGTAACCAGCAAAACCTAAAGCGGCGGTTGCGGCTGAGGCAGTCTTTGCTACCAAAAACATCCAACCTGCGGTGAAGCCCAATGCGGGGGTAAGATATCTGTAACCATATTCATAAGTGCCACCACTGACAGCATGATTAGCTGCTAACTGGGCGCTGTTGAGTCCATTACAGGTGGCAACAATTGCCCCAATTGCTACTGCCAAAATTACTGCTGGCCCAGCAATCCCTGCTGCAATCCCGATAGTGACAAATACACCCGTCCCGACAATCGAACCCAGTCCCATCAAGGTTGCACCCACAACCCCTAACTCTCGTTTAAGTTGGGGTGGAGAATTTCTGGCAGACATCTTTGATCTCCCTGTTTAGATTACAAGATGTAACGTTCATCAGTGAGAATATCACGACCGAAAGGCTTGCAGATAATCATAATTTTGTTGACATTTTTTTTGTTACCGCTCTGATACCAAATTAAGTCAGCACTAATTTTATACCAACTAGATTGGTATAAAATTAGTGCTACTCAGTTAATATTAAGTAACAAATTGTTTTGTACTGACGAAAAATAAATATTTATGTAGTTAAATGTATGGGATTAGTTGATGAATTATCTAGAAAATCCTTCAATAAAAAATATTTTTATTAAAAAAACACATCGAATTGATACTTGGTAGAATCATACCAAGAATAACCAGACTAACCAAAATTGATTTATGCCAAGAAAAGAACAAGGGTGGGTCACATTTCAAACCTCAGAGGACGAGCGGAAGATTCTGGAAGAGTTCTGCGAACAGTCTCAACGCACCAAGACTGAGATTCTGCGGGAACTCGTGCGTAGTCTCAATCAGCACACCTGGGCACCAATATCACCGCCAATTCACGAGGATAAACAGGAAGATATTTACACTCAAAAGCCTGACATAGAAGCTAGTATTCAAAAGAAATCATTAAAAGTTAGTTCTCGCAATATTCTTAAAGGTGTGGTTAAACGAGTTGTTTATGGAGCAGTTAATAGCGAAGTGACTCTGGAGATTATTCATAAAGTAGAATTAACCTCGATTATTACTAGGGCTTCCGCAGAAGAGTTAGAACTATCTGAAGGAAAAGAAGCTTATGCAGTCATTAAGTCTAACGATATTGTCATTGCTAGAGAATAGAATTACTTTGACTTTAGGCGCTGGATATTAAAAAGATGAATCATCACTAACATTTTTGATTTTGGAGAACTGCAAGAGGAATTGAGTATATAGTTGATGCTATGTTTACCAGGAGCTACGCCTAAACAGATCCAAAGTGAGTATCAACTAGTATTAAAAATCGTTTACGGATTAATCTGGTAGCATCTTTGTTTTGCTTGCTGCTATAGAAGACTTTACAAAAAGATTTAAAATTGGATTTTGCGTAGGCGTAGCCCGTCGTAAACATCGCTTATGTAATAACTGTTTTCGTATAAATGGAATACATGATAGAGGCGCACAGCTAGCTGTGCGCCCCTGCTTTCACCTGAAGTTGACACAGATAACAGATGTGTGATCCTTTGCACCACAAAATCGTTACCGCACCAGTCAGACTCGAAATAAACCACCACTGCCAAAACTAACCGCACAGCCATTTTGGTTTGGTTGTAGAAAACTGCCCACTTACAGCATCGTAGCTAATTTTCGCCGTGCTAGCCGCCCCTGAATTACTAAAGGTAGCCTTATCCAAGACAATCTTATCGCCTTGGGAATATTTGAAGTCAGCGATCGCATCTACACCAAGAACAGAACTGGCAAAGGATCACTCCGTCTTCTTTGACATCGTTCTGTTCATTCAAATTTTCTCATTTCGAGTCGTGTTAACTGTTTGAGTACGGTAAACCGTATTTGCTCGTTAGTTCCCAAAGATTAATTTAGTTGTTAAGTTTAGTTACATAAATAAATAAAAAAATCCTGCAAACATTGCTAAATCGGAAAAATTATGAGAGACGGTAATATCCTTGAGGATAAAGACAAATTGAACGACTTTGCGCGTAGCTCATCGCCTAGTTTGGGTGGGTACCCTAACATCTCGGATGTACATCACGCAAGAATCTTAGCTTGGTTTTACTAAGTATTCCGAAAAACTTAATGGTTACTTGGCAGTGATTGGATTTATATCTCTTATAGCTTTGGAAATCGTGACAGGTGTTTAATCAAGTTTCTTGAGCTAAGTCAGAAATAAAACTTAATTAAGATTATTTAACAAGGTTATGAAAGTTACAGAGCAATTGGTGCATTTTTTAGAACAAGAATTGGGTATTTCTGGTGGAGCAATTTCTCTTGCTTTGCGACATTGTGAGCAGACACCAAACTATCTAGCCATGACCCTCTGGCAGTATGGGCTGGTAACAGTGGATCAGTTAGCCCAAATTTTTGATTGGTTAGAAACAGTATAAGCTGCTTCAACTATTCGGATAGTAAATAACGCACTTTCTGTGAAAGTCACATTCTCAACAGTTTTCATTTTAAGGATTGGTTACATTCATGGCAATTAAAGAACAGCCTAAGTCACCTCGGTTTCGGATCATTGCAAATATATTATTGGCAGTATCAGGGCTATTTTTGCTCTTAAATTTATTTTTGCCTGGTTTATTTGCTTCTGGCCCGACTGGGGTTCCTTATAGCTTATTTATTCATCAAGTGCAAGAAGGGGAAGTCAACCGCGTTTCTGTTGGTCAAAACCAGATTCTTTACGAATTAAAAACAGAAAATACCGAGCCTGGCCCGGTGTTTGCAACTACACCAATCTTTGATTTAGAGTTACCCAAACTGCTAGAAGAAAAGGGAGTTGAGTTCGCTGCTACACCTCCACCCAAGAATACTTGGTTTACAACCCTCTTAAGTTGGGTGATTCCACCACTGATTTTTATTGGTATTTGGCAGTTCTTTCTCGCCCGTGGTGGTGGCGGTGGCCCCCAAGGTGCGCTTTCTATTGGTAAGAGCAAAGCTAAGGTTTACGTTGAAGGCGAATCAGCTAAAATCACCTTTGCAGACGTGGCTGGGGTAGAAGAAGCAAAAACTGAGTTAGTGGAAATTGTAGATTTTCTCAAGACTCCGGCACGATTTACGCAAATTGGCGCTAGGATTCCCAAAGGTGTGTTGTTAGTTGGGCCTCCGGGTACTGGTAAGACACTTTTAGCGAAAGCCGTAGCAGGAGAGGCAGGAGTTCCATTCTTCAGTATCTCTGGTTCCGAGTTTGTGGAATTGTTTGTCGGTGTAGGTTCTTCTAGAGTGCGGGATTTGTTTGAGCAAGCAAAGAAACAGGCTCCTTGTATTGTATTCATTGATGAATTAGATGCAATTGGTAAGTCTCGTAGCAGTAATGGCTTCTACGGTGGTAACGATGAGCGAGAACAGACCCTCAACCAGTTACTAACGGAGATGGACGGGTTTGCAGCTGGGGATGCAACGGTGATTGTCCTAGCAGCTACCAACCGCCCCGAAAGCCTTGACTCTGCATTGCTGCGTCCAGGCCGCTTTGACCGCCAGGTGTTGGTAGACCGTCCCGATTTATCTGGTCGGGAAGCTATTCTCAAGATTCACGCTCAAAAGGTAAAATTAGGAAATGATGTAGATTTAAAAGCGATCGCTACTCGTACCCCTGGTTTTGCTGGCGCAGATTTGGCAAACTTGGTGAATGAAGCGGCATTATTAGCAGCTCGTAATATGCGCGAAAGTGTTGCTCAAGAAGACTTTGCCGAAGCAATTGAGCGGGTAGTCGCCGGTTTAGAGAAGAAGAGTCGCGTCATGAACGAGACTGAGAAAAAGATTGTTGCTTACCATGAAGTTGGTCACGCAATGGTCGGGGCGCTAACCACAGGAAACGGTCGCGTAGAAAAGATTTCGATTATTCCCCGTGGGATGGCAGCTTTGGGCTACACTCTGCAATTACCAACTGAAGACCGCTTTTTGATGAATGAAGATGAACTGCGGGGTCAGATTGCTACTTTGTTAGGTGGACGTTCTGCCGAAGAGATTGTGTTTAACAGTATTACAACAGGTGCTTCCAACGATTTGCAACGAGCAACTGACTTGGCAGAACGCATGGTAACAACTTATGGTATGAGCAAAGTCTTAGGGCCACTGGCTTACCAACAAGGACAACAATCAATGTTCTTGGGTAATGGTGGGGGTAATCCTCGGCGGGCGGTGAGTGAAGACACATCGAAAGCTATTGATAGCGAAGTCAAGGAAATCGTGGAAACAGCCCACGAACAAGCCCTAGAGATTCTTAGACAGAATCGAGACTTGCTAGAAGCGATCGCTACTCAACTGTTAGAAACAGAAGTCATTGAAGGGGAAAAACTGCACAGTTTACTGGGTCAGATTAAAGCCGTAGCTAAGACGACAGCTGATTCTGTCGCATCTTAGAACATTAGAATTTTAGGCGTTGCATAAATGCGGGATGAATTGGCGGGTGAAACTATTGGTAATTCGTTCTAAATTGGGCGAAATCATCCCATGATTCAGCAACGCCGAATTTTAAAAGCAAGGAACGCAAAGCATAACTTTGCGTTCCTTGCGTTTTAAAAATCAATACGCTTCTAATACTCTGGAACAGAAGGATCGATTTCTCGACTCCAAGCGGTAATTCCGCCTTTGACATTCGTCCCAACAATCCCGGCTTCCTTGAGAATGCCAAGAGCTTTTGCCGATCGCCCGCCCATCTTACAATGAGCAATTAAGCGGTGACCGTTTAATATTTCCTTTACCTTAGCAACGCCATTTCCATTTTCAATGTCTGGTAAAGGCACTAACACTGAACCAGGAATTTTGGCAATGTCGTACTCATTGGGGTTACGGACATCTAGCAGTACAAAATCCTTCGCACCACTATCAAGTAACTCCTTCAAATCCTTAACGGTCATTTCTTGCATTTCCATCTGCTGTTTTGCCTCCTCTGCCTTAGCTTGTGGAATTCCGCAGAATTGTTCGTAGTCTATCAGTTTTTCAATCACTGGGCGAATTGGGTTAGGACGCAACTTCAACTCCCGGAATTTCATATCTAAGGCGTTGTATAGCAGCAACCGCCCACTCAAAGTTTTCCCTTGTCCCAGAATGATTTTGACAGTTTCAGTTGCCTGAATTAAACCAATAATTCCTGGCAAAATTCCCAATACGCCGCCTTCTGCACAAGAGGGAACCATTCCTGGTGGTGGCGGTTCTGGGAAAAGGTCACGATAATTCGGGCCACCTTCGTAGTTAAATACAGTAGCTTGCCCTTCAAAGCGTAAAATTGAACCGTAGACGTTGGGCTTATTTAGCAATACGCAAGCGTCGTTAACTAGATATCTGGTGGGGAAGTTATCAGTACCATCCACCACGATATCGTAAGGTTGAAGGATTTCCAGAGCGTTTTCGGAAGTCAGGCGGGTTTCGTATAAATCAACCTGACAATAGGGGTTAATTTCGTGAATGCGGTTTTTTGCCGATTCAATCTTGGGTTTATTCACCCAGGATGTACCATGGATTACTTGTCGTTGCAGATTGGAAGTATCGACAATATCAAAGTCGACAATCCCGATACGTCCAATACCTGCCGCCGCCAGATATAAAAGTAGTGGTGAACCTAGTCCACCTGTACCGATACACAGTACACTGGCAGCTTTCAGGCGTTTCTGTCCTTCTAACCCTACTTCCGGCAAAATTAGGTGTCGGGAGTAGCGTTCATAGTCGTCTTTGGTCAACTGGATTTCATCCAGCTTGGGATTTAGCATAGCAGTTATGATCTGGGACGGAATATTAATCCTATCGAAAAAAGATATGCGTCTTTAAACTAAGCCGTTAAATTATATTTTCAATTGCCTCTGCTTCGAAATGATGATGATCATCAAGGCTCCAGCTTTGGAGTTTTCCAGCTTTGCCGTTTTGGACGGAAACTATTATATACGAGTATGCTTGCCAAGCGTACAGGCGATCGCATTCTGAAGGGATAGCAGGATGATCTGGGTGGGAGTGAAAAATGCCGATAATGTTGAGTGATCTGTCGCGTGCTTCCCTTTGTGTTTTTAACATAACTTGGGGTGCGATCGCATATTGCCGTCTTTTACTTTCTGCTGTGCGTTCCCCTGAAAATTCAGCCGCCGCTTCTGTATTCCAGGCATTTTCTGTTGGTATAACTTCTACCACAATTTTGCCCTCACTAGCCAGATAGCCCATAATTATACCACAGCACTCATCTGGATAGGTGCTTTCGGCATGGATGCGGATAGTTTGCAGGTGTTCTTGGCTAAGTCGGATCATCTCTGCGTTTATAGTTTTGCTAACCTTTAGAATTTTAGCCCACCGCAGGCATCGCACCGATAAAATAAAACAATATGAAAAATGTAAAAATCATAGTATCTATATATACATTTGTTAACCAATAATGTGAAGAGTATGCAAAGACGATTATTTAAGTATAGACATCTCAGTAAAATATTAACTATGTGATTATTATGAGTCTATTCAGATGTTCTCTATTTTCAAGCTAGACACCCACGGAGAATAGCTCACTACGTACAAGTTAGTAAAAGGCTGAATATTCAAGAAATATTACTATTGCTCAAGGATGATGTTTAAAGTATGGCGAAAACGTCAAATTGAGGCGGATTTTTGCGCCCGAAAACAGCAATAAACTCAAGGTTGATAACTGAAGTTACTGAAAAAATTGATCTAGGTAGGTAATAATTATGGCAAATATCATTGGAACCAACGGTAATGATACTCTCGTGGGCAGCGAGTTAGCAGACACCATTAAGGGTCTTGCAGGCAACGATACCATTACATCTAGCCAAGGCAACGACACCCTGACTGGTGGCGGTGGTAAGGATCAATTTGTTTACGACAACTTTAACTCCGATGCTAGCACTGATACTATCACTGATTTCAGTGGTGTGGGTAAAAACACAAATCCAACAGCAGCAGTTATTGCCGAAGTGGACACTATCAAATTCCTTAGTCCTGGCTTAACTGCCCGAAATCTGCTCCTCACCCAGAATGGCAGCAATCTAGAAATCACCTTTCAAAGTGAAATTCCAAATGCCAAAGTCATTTTGCAAAACTTTGCCCTGGAAAACCTGGATAACCTCAGCAAATCTACTGGAGCAACTATCAACTTAGGCAATATCCAGTTCTATGGGGAAACCAGTATCAGTGATAGCTTTGATGTAGTCAATGCCAACTCCACCCAACACAACCCGTTCCGCAAGAACACAGTTACCTTCTTTAACGACCTAGATAATTATATCAATGGCTTTGACAACTCAGATGATGTCATCAATGGTCAGGGTGGTAATGACAAAATCGACGGCAAAAGTGGCAACGACCTGCTGCGTGGTGGCGCAGGGAATAATACTCTCATTGGTGGCGCTGGTAACGATAACTTGGATGCTGGCTTTTCAACAGGGAATAACTTACTCGTCACTAACCGAAAAGAATTTTGTGGTTGTTTAATCATGATTAATGCTCCCTTGCTAAGTGAGAAATATTGAGAATGCGAGATGCTTGAGATAGCATCTTGCGTTCAATTTATTAATGCAATTAATGCAATAAGAGTTAATAGAAAATATAGATGTTGGCTTACCTTCTAGCTACAGCAAGCTACACTTTACGTGTTTACAAGTATCTACATTACTTTCAGTATGTGTACGGTTGAGTTGTAAGTTTTTCTGGCTAAGTCGGTTTATTCATGTTTGTATTTTTATATCCTGGCAATACATAGTAATTATTACTTACACTTAAAGCATCACTACACACTTTCTTTATCTTGTTGGCTACGTAAACGTAGCCCGCACTCCTCTACGACAGGCTGCGCCCGAAGCGTAGCTATGCCGCAGGCTTTACGGTTACGCTCAGTACAAGTAAGTGACCACCGCAGGCATCGCCACTATTAATTCTGTATTTTTTATTGTTCTTTCAAGCATCTCACGAGTTTTATCCTTTGAAATGCCTCGGCTCAGACAACTTTTTGCCTGTTGTTTTCTGGAAATAAATTCTTGACTATAAAATGTTCAGTATACGCAAGAAGAAGTATGTTCATATACATTTAGATTGGCTAATGTGAAGAGTATGCAAAGATGTGTTTTAAGTATAGACATCTCGGTAAATTTTCATATATGGTTATCACAGTGTTATTTAGATGTTTCTTATTTTTAAGTTAGACATCCACGGGCAATAGCCCACAACGAGGATATGAAAATCCCTTTTCCTATCAGTAGTTAATTTTTCTCTATTTTCAAAATAGTAGGAATTACGTATTGAAAAATTAAAGTATGGAATGTGATTTTCAGGAATTTAAGTTTAATTTGACCAAGGTTTTTGAGCAATACCTGTGGCGGGCTACGCCTACGCTATTCAATCAAAAATGGTTATAAAAAGCTAGAAATGACGGTCTATTTCAGTTCATTCACACACTCATGAATTTGTATAGTGCGTGTTACAAGCTGGTCAACAGCGTGAATTTCTGATAAAAATTACTGTTCCTCAAAAGTGACATAAAGAACTTACCGAAAGTCTCAACTGTCGGTAAGTTCTTTATGCGCTAAAACAGCACTAATTCAGGGTTTAGAAGTAAAGTTAATCCAACAATCGATTAAATTAAGGTAAAAATTATGACAAATATCATTGGAACTATCAGTAATGACACCCTATTGGGCAGTAACGACAACGACACGATTAACGGTCAAGCAGGTAATGATACCATCACAGCTAAGAAGGGTAATGATACCCTGACCGGTGGCGGTGGTAAAGATACATTTGTTTATAACTTGGGCGACGGCACTGATACCATCACCGATTTCAGTGGGGTAGGTAAAGGCACAAATCCGACAGCAGCAGTGATTGCCGAAGTGGATACCATAAAATTCCAAGGTGCTGGCTTGACTGCTAGAAATCTGTTGCTGAACCAAAATGGCAAAAACCTTGAAATCACCTTTGAAGGGGTGACTGGTACAAAATTCATCCTCCAAAACTTCAACTTAGAAAACTTGGATAACCTGAAAGCTTCTGGAACAACACCAGTTCTTGGTAATATCCTGTTTAATGGGCAAACTAGCATCACCCCCAGCTTTAATGTTTTAGATGCCAATATCACTGAAACAAGCCTAGCCATCAAGAACACCGTAACCTTTATCAATGACCTCGATAACAACATTACGGGTTTATATAATTCAGATGATGTCATTAATGGTCAAGGCGGTAATGACAAAATTGACGGCTTAAGTGGCAACGATTTGCTGCGCGGTGGTACGGGCAATGATACTCTCGTTGGTAGTGCGGGGAATAACACCCTGGTTGGCGGTACTGGCGGCGATTACTTAGATGTTGACTCTTCAACAGGTAATAACCTCTTGGATGGTGGCGATAGTAATGATACTCTCTCAGCTTTAGGTGACTACGATATCAAGTCTGGTAGCAACACCCTTAACGGTGGCGCTGGTAACGATAGCTTGAGTGCTGACAGTTCAGCAGGCAATAACCTACTGGATGGTGGCAATGGTAAAGATTATCTCTCGGCTTCTAGTAGCTACTACGACCCTGAGGTGTTTGGTAATAACACCCTCAAAGGTGGTGTTGGTAATGATACCTTGAGTGCTTTCTATTCAATAGGCGCTAATTTCCTGGATGGTGGCGATGACAATGATTATCTCTCAGTCAATCTTGCCGATGGTAATAACACCCTCAACGGTGGTATTGGTGACGATTCCTTGAGTGCTAACATTTCAAAAGGCAATAATCTGCTCTCTGGTGGCGATGGCAATGATTCTCTTAGTGCCTCTGACTTCGAGGGCTACAGGTTTGATAACACCTCTGGCAATGACACCCTCAACGGTGACGCTGGTGACGATTACTTGAGTGTTAACCATTCACGAGGCGCTAATTTGCTCAATGGAGGCGATGGCAACGATTATCTGTCTGCCTCTCGCTACGGCTACGGCTACGGAGGAAAGTTTTATAACACCACTGGTAATAATACCCTTAACGGTGGTGCTGGTAGTGATAACTTGAATGTTGACTATTCTTCAGGCGCTAATCTGCTCAATGGAGACAATGGCAACGATACTCTCTTTGCCTCTGGCTACGAGTTCGACCAAGATGGTGAGTACGGCAAAGGAGTCTATCGCAAAACATCAGGAAATAATACCCTTAACGGTGGCGCTGGTGCCGATAACTTGATTGTTGATTATTCAACAGGCAAGAATCTGTTGGATGGTGGCGATGGCAACGATACTCTCTCTGCTTTTAGCGCATTAGGTAATAACACTCTATATGGTGGTTTGGGTAATGATATCATCATAGGTGGTTTTGGTAATGACACCCTCTATGGAAACGATGGTACTGATACCTTTGCTTTCAGTAGTTTCAATGAAGGCATTGATACTATTTATGACTTTAACACCACTAATGAATTGATTCAGGTATCGGCTGCTGGTTTTGGTGGCGGGTTAGCAACACCTTCACTTGGGACAAGTCAGTTTACCCTCGGAACATCTGCAACCACTAGTACTCAACGATTTGTTTATGACAATTCTACAGGTGGACTGTTCTTTGACCAAGATGGTAGTGCGGCTAAGTTTACTCAGGTAAAATTTGCACAATTATCTGTTGGTCTGACACTAACCAATAACAATTTTGTGGTTGTTTAATTCTTTAAGCAAGTGTTGCGAGGTGCTGAAAATAGCATCTCGCACTCGATTGATCAATGCAGTTAACTAAAGTTAATTCCGCGCTTTGAATTGCAGATATAGGTTAACCACCCGATCGGCAATTTGATTTTTGGTGCGGCGTTGCTGAATCATGGGATGATTTCGCCCAATTTAGAACGAATTACCAATAGTTTCACCCGCCAATTCATCCCGCATTTATGCAACGCCTTTGGTGCATCTAGTAACAATTTGGGAGATTAGCGAATTTATCCAGATGATTGCACTGTCAAATGAATTGTGAGCGATCGCAATCCCACTAAATCAGGATAAACTTTGACTCGCAAACTTTTGGGGATTTGCCAATCATCCCAAGCTAAACCCCAAAGTTCCAACTGTTGTTACCTTAACCTACGTCATCATGGGCAAAGCGGTTAAAGAGGAAGTCTAAAGCATAGTTACGTAGTTGGTAGTATTGTGGATCTTCCATGATGCGGGCGCGATCGCGTGGACGAGAAAAGGGAATTTCCATGACTTCACCAATTTTCGCATGGGGGCCATTAGTCATCATTACTAATTTATCTGCTAAAAATAGTGCCTCGTCGATGTCGTGGGTAATCATTAGCACTGTACAACGGTTATCACCCCAAATTTTGAGCAATTCTTCCTGTAATTCTTCCTTGGTGATGGCATCCAGCGCGCCAAAAGGTTCATCTAAAATTAAAACTTTAGGACGAATCGCCAAAGCACGGGCGATAGAAACCCGTTGTCTCATACCGCCGGACATTTGCATTGGTTTCTTTTCCATCGCATCAGCCAGTCCCACCATTGCTAGATGATCACGCACGATCGCTCTTTTTTCGGCTTGTGGTTTGTTGGGATAAACGGCGTTGACAGCTAAGTAGATGTTTTCAAAAGCAGTTCGCCACGGTAAGAGGGCATAGTTTTGGAAGACAACCATCCTATCTGGGCCTGGTTTGGTGATTGGTTCTCCTTCGAGTAACACTTCGCCGGAGGTGGGAAAGTTAAAACCGGATACCATATTTAATAGTGTCGATTTGCCACAGCCAGAGTGACCGATGACGCAAATAAATTCGCCCTGTTCTACGTTAAGGTTAACGCCGTCGAGTACGGTGAAGGGGCCTTTCTTTGTGGGATAAACTTTGGTAACGTCTCTAATTTCTAGAAAAGGTCTGCGGTTGGTGGTTGCAGTGGCGAATGGTTTTCCTAGTGTGTTTGTAGCTGTCAAGTTACGATTTTGCATGGTGATTTAAAAATTAAAAAGCTTGATGTACGCGATGTGTAACTGAATATTCTGACCTCACTTCCATTCCTCTCCCCTAGAAAGGGAGAGGCTTTGAATTTTCCCCCTTCGCTACAAGGGAAGGGGGGAGGGGGTTAGGTCTTTTGTTGGTTTTTCCACACGACGTGAAAAGTCAAATCATTAACGGAGTTCAGAGATTCATTAACGGAGTTCAGAGGTTCATTAATGGAGTTCAGAGGTTCATTAATTGAGTTCAAAGGTTCATTAACGGAGTTCAGAGGTTCATTAACGGAGTTCAAAGACTCATTAATGGAGTTCAGAGGTACATTAACGGAGTTCAGAGGTTCATTAATGGAGTTCAGAGGTTCATTAATTGAGCTCAAAGACTCGCGCGTGATGTCCGACTTCTTGCACTCCCTCTTTCTCTCACCAATTTTTTATGACGCGAGTCTCCTTCTCGGTGCATCAAGAACAACTTCCGCGACTGAAAAATCACGTTTAATTTTTAAGTTGTTGAGATAAGCGATCGGATCATCGGCATTAAAGGGAGTACCATCGAACAGTTGGATCGGTTGGCGAATATAGCTAATATCCAAACCTAATTCTCGTGCGGCGGTGCTGAAAACACGAACTCGACACACCCGTTCAACAACTTCTACCCAATTTCTGGGGAAGGGAGTATCACCCCAACGCGCCAATTGACTCATAATCCAAATTTGTTCGGTGCGACTGGGGCGGTTGATCGCGGAATCGGAATAAAACTGGTGATGGGCATAGTCCCGCAATGGATGGTCTAAGTCACAGGTGAGACTATCTGGATCTTCGAGTTGAATGTATTCTAAATCAGTGCTGACGTAATCTCGCCCTGCTAAAATTTGCCGAATTTCTTGGGTATTTTCGGGATTTGCACAATACACGCAAGCTTCTAACAAAGCTTTAGTCAAGGCAATATGCGTATTTGGATAATTTTCTGCCCAATCTTCCCGCACACCAAGAACTTTACCGGGGTGTCCTAGCCAAACTTCTAAGTCGGTAGCGATTGTAAAACCGACATTTTCCACAGCAGCGCGGTAGTTCCAAGGTTCGCCTACGCAGTAACCATCAATGCTTCCAGTTTTTAGGTCGGCTACCATCTGCGCTGGGGGAATGGTCTTCATATCCACATCGCTATCGGGGTCAATTCCACCAGCCGCTAGCCAGTAACGCAGCAGCAAGTTGTGCATCGATGCGGCATGTACTACCCCCATTGTGTGCCGTTGTTCACGGGTGCGAAGCAGGTATCTTTTGAAATCTGATAAGGTTTGTACACCTTCGTCATAAAAGTGTTTTGCCAAGGTGATGGCATTACCGTTGCGAGTCATGGTGAGGGCGGTGACAACAGGCAGAGGTTGGTTATTATGTCCTCCCAAAGTTAGCCACATCGGCATCCCTGAAGGCATTTGCGCCGCATCTAAATAACCACCACTTATGCCATCTTCTATACCCCGCCAGCTACTTTCCCGCACGAGGTTAACTTCATCTAAACCATGTTTGAGAAAGAAGCCTTTTTCTTTAGCAACTGCTAAGGGAGCGCAAGCTGTTAGAGGTAAAAAGCCAATTTCTAGGTTAACTTTTTCTAATCCATGACGGGCAACATCGGCAGTTTTCCGCGCCCGAATTTTCTTGATGCGTTTCTGCTGATTGAGGAAGTAAATCATCTCACTTCGCAAGCTGTAGTAGCTGGGATGTTCTACGACTTCCATCCGCTTGCGGGGTCTGGGAATATCCACTTCTAAAATGTCACCAATTTTAGATTCGGGGCCGTTGGTTAACATCACGATTCTGTCAGATAACAGCACGGCTTCATCTACGTCATGTGTCACCATCACGGCGGTAACTTGATTTTCTTCGCAAATTTGCATGAGTTGTTCTTGCAAATTGCCGCGTGTGAGTGCATCCAATGCGCCAAATGGTTCATCTAGCAGCAGTAATTTGGGACGAATCGCTAAGGCGCGGGCGATCGCAACTCGCTGTTTTTGTCCACCTGATAACATTCCCGGCTGTTTGTCAGCATGGGGACGCAAACCCACCATATTTATATGTTTTTCGATAATGGCGTTGCGTTCGGCTGCGGGTAAACCTTTCATTACCGAGTCCACGGCGAGGGCAATATTTTCTCTTACTGTCCGCCAAGGTAATAACGAATAATTTTGGAACACCACCATCCTGTCTGGGCCGGGTTTGGTGATTTTTTGTCCTTCGAGAGTGACAAGACCTTCAGTTGGCAAATCTAAACCCGCAATCATATTTAATAGAGTAGATTTGCCGCAACCAGAGTGACCAATCAAAGAAACGAATTCTCCTTTTTTTATTTGGAGGTCGATTCCTTTAAGGGCGATATATTTGCCACCACCAGTTAATTCAAAAACTTTTTCAATTTGATCAACAGCTACAAACATAAGAGATAGAGAGTAGGGAGTGGGGAATGGGGAATGGGAGATGGGAAATGAGGAATGGGAGATGGGGAATGAGGAATGGGGAATTGGGATGAGATTAAAGATTAGAGATTAGGAAAATTCATTCTCTGTCCCTACTCCCTACTCCCCACTCCCTATTTTTGTTCTGCTGGTAAAATCTTGTTTTGCAGCCAACCCATCGCTTTATCTAGGAGCAACCCAACAACGCCGATATAAACTAGAGCTAAAATTACTTCGCTGACGTTGTTATTTTGATAGGCGTCCCAGATAAAAAAGCCGATGCCGACAATACCGGACATGACAATTTCGGCGGCGATAATCGCTAACCAAGCTAAACCGATCGCAATTCTCAACCCGGTAAAGATGTAGGGTAATGCCGCAGGAATCAAAATATTAGTGAAATATTCTTTGCGGCTAAGTTGCAGAACTTTGGCGACGTTGTTGTAATCTTGGGGAATTTGGGTAACACCAACAGCAGTGTTAATTAAGATGGGCCAAATGGCGGTGATGAAAATTACGAATAATGCGGCGGGTTCGTTTTGTCGTAAAGCTGCTAAAGAAATTGGAACCCAAGCTAGAGGCGGTACAGTCCGCAGTAGTTGGAAGATGGGGTCTAAAGCTTTGGACATGGTTCTATTAACCCCAATCAAAATGCCCAAGGCAATACCAACGATCGCAGCTAGGGTATAACTAATAGCAACCCGTTGTAGACTAGCAAGAATCTGCCAAAATAAACCTTTATCAATACCACCTCGGTCATAAAAAGGCCAGAAAATCAGAACCCAAGTGTCTTGGATAACTTGTATTGGCCCTGGTAATGTGGCTCCTGGAATCCAAGCGAAGAGTTGCCAGAGAACGAGGAAGATTGTGATGGCGATCGCTGGAGGTATAAGATCAGGAAATTGTTTTTGCAGGCTGGATATAAAGCCATTATTCAATTTAGGGCTTGCAGGGCGTTTTTGGGCGAGTGTCATGATGCTGTGTTCTCCGCAAATTTTATTTTTGATTTGTCCTTTGTTATTTGTCCTTTGTCAGTTACCAATGACTAATGACCAATGACTAAACACTGACCTTCTTGATTTTGAGACTCTTCAAATATTCTTCTGGCTTTTCGGGGTCAAATTTGATGCCATCAAAAAACTCTTCTACACCACGGGATGTATTTGTCGGAATATCAGCAGCAGCAATACCAGCTTCTTTTGCAGCTTCTTTCCAAATATCTTCACGGTTTACCTTGTTGATAAGTTCCTTAGCCTTAGCAGCATTATTGTCTAGGTAATCTTTTGGTAAGAATCCCCAGCGAACGTTTTCAACTATGAACCATAAATCGTGACTCTTGTATGGATAAGAAACGTTACCTTTTTCGTCTTTCCAGTAGTAAGCCGCCATTGATTTATCATCAATTTTACGACCATCACCCATGTCATACTTTCCTTGGTATGGATCAGCTAGAATTTCCGGTGAAGAAAGGTTGAAATAATTTCGTCCAGCTAGAATTTGAGCCGCTTCTTTACGATTATCAAAATTATCCAGCCACTGTTGAGCTTCCATAATTCCTTTTAAAATTGCTTTGGTAGCCTTGGGATTTTTATCAACCCAATCGCTTCTCATAGCGAGGTATTCTTCAGGATGATTCTTCCAAATTTCTGCGGTTAATGCTGCTACGTAGCCGATTTTGTCTTGCACCAGACGATAAGGCCAGGGGTCGCCTGTACTAAAGGCATCCATTGTTCCTGTTTGCATATTGGCAACAGTTTGCGCCGCAGGTACTGTCAGCAGCTTGACATCTGCATCCGGATCTAACCCGCCTGCTGCTAACCAGTAGCGAATCCACAAATCTTGGTTGACGTGGGGAAAGGTAAATGCAGCAGTGAAGGGTGTTGAAGATTTTAATTGCGTGAATAGGGACTTAGCGCCGGCTAGTTGTAAACTAATACCTTTGCCTTCGTGCTTACTGGCGATCGCAATTCCATTTCCATGTGTAATCAATTGACATAAGACATACATGGGAATTTTTTGATTGCCTTTGGTAATTAAACCTTCTGAAATTAAATGTGGCATTGGCATTTGCCATTGACCGCCATCTATACCACCACCGGCAGAACCAATTTCTACGTTGTCCCTTGCTGAACCCCAAGAGGCTTGCTTGGAAAGGTCAACATTAGTCATGCCATACTTTGTAAAAAAGCCTTTTTCTTTAGCAATAATTAGTGGAGCCGCTTCTACAATGGGAATATATCCTAACTTGACTGTAGTAGTTTCTGGTGTTTGTTCGGGACTAATATTAGCAACCGTTTGAGCAGTTGGTTGTGCTTGAGTGCTTCCACCAGTAAGGTTTTCAGGAGGATTACCCAAACAGCCTTTGAGGAATACAGCACTCGCCGATGCTCCGGCTGTGAAAATAAATTTGCGACGCGAAATTTGATTAAAAAATTCTGTCATAATATCTCCTGAAAACGTAAATTTTATTTTTTATAGCTATGATAATTTAGGCAATAAAACGTTGTGTTTATTGCTGTATTAATGATTCATCAAGCTATATTTGGCAAAGCAACCGCAGCCATTCCATCAATGACGCGGCTACCTATATAAAAAAACTCGGCTAATTTCTTGACTCTGCTCTAGTGTGATTTAGAGGTGTCATTCACCTTGTTGAAATCAGTTTACAGCCTTTGAAGCCAAATTGCTCAACTTGGAGTATCGATTTATTAAAGAAATATTAAATTGGATATATAAGGAAAAATTTATCTATTTTCCTTAACTATATGAATAATTTTTAGTATATCAACTCTTGTCTATGGAGACTATTATTTTTATATTATGATTTGCTATTTCCGCTTATTTTAGAACTTAAGCTTAGTAGTATTTTCAATATATAAACTCTTATTTATGAAGACCATTATGTTTACACTATGATTTAGGGTAGCACAGCTAGCTGTACTACCCTACCAACGTATTTGTATCAAACTGAAAGTAGAAACAATATACCTGTAAAGGAGATTTTAAGTAGTGTATTCGGCGTTAATCTTCACGTAGTCATAACTCAAATCACAACCCCAAGCTTTACCCACACCATAACCATTGCCAACATTAACGGAGATTAACACCGTATCTTCTTGGAGATAAGCGCCGCTCGCTGCTTTTTTCAGATAAGCACTTGCTGCTGCACGATCAAAAGTTAACGGTTGCCCGTTTTCTAACATTAAGAAATTCCCTAGCTTAATTTGCAGGTTTTCTTGCTCAAAGGGCACACCTGCACGTCCTGCGGCGGCGGCGATGCGTCCCCAATTAGGATCACGTCCAAAGATTGCAGATTTAACTAAGGATGAACCAGCGATGGTTTTGGCTATTTGTCGGGCTGAGAGTTCATCATGGGCCCCTGTCACTTCCACTTCAATTAGACAGGTTGCACCTTCGCCATCACGAGCGATCGCTTTGGCTAAATGCTGACAAACTGCTGTTAACATCGCCTCTAATTTCTCTGCTTCTGCGCCCCATTCTGTAATTGCTGGGGTGCGAGATTGACCATTTGCTAAGGCGATTAAGCTGTCGTTGGTGCTGGTATCACCATCTACGGTAATGGAATTGAAACTTTTATCAGCTGCCCTTGCCAACATCTGTTGCCAAAGAGCTGGCGAAACCACAGCATCACAAGTAACAAATGCCAACATGGTTGCCATGTTGGGGTGAATCATACCGGAACCTTTGGCAATACCACCAATTCGTACCGGGCGTTGGCGCAGCCCGGCGGAGGCATCGCTTATAGTTGTCTCTAGGGCAATGGATTTGGTTACCAAGTCTGTAGTGATAATCGCTCCGGCGGCGGCGTCTGAGCCTGTTCCTGATAGTGCTGCTACTACCTTGGGAATCCCAGTTCGCAAAGGATCCATCTTAATTCTTTGACCAATCACACCAGTGGAAGCCACTAATACAGATTCAGATGGGATGTTTAGTGCTTGACCTACTGCCATAGCAGATTCTAAAGTATCAAGGTAGCCTTGAGTACCTGTAGCAGCATTTGCTTGTCCAGCGTTGCAAAGAATAGCACGAGCGCTGTGTTTGGCTTGCAAGCGTTGGCGACAATATTCTACACAGGCAGCTTTAACTTGGCTAGTAGTGAACACACCAGCTGCGATCGCTTCCACTTCTGAGAATATCAAAGCTAAATCTGGCAACCCCGAAGGTTTCAACCCTGCGGTAATTCCCGCCGCCTGATACCCCCTTGGTGCTGTAATACCACCTGTGATTTTTTGCCAATCTGCCATTATTCTTCCTTACAACTATCAGGTTGGATAGATCAATTTGTGCTTTGGATAAAGTGCGGAGTTAGGAGCCATTCAATTTTAGATTTTGGATTTTGGATTGAAGGCTAAATCTAAAATCCAAAATTGGCAGAGTTAGGAGTTATTATTCTCCCTCTGCTCCCTAGACACCAGTCCCTTGTATTGTGAGTTTATTTGCTGATGGCAATAATAATGCACCAGTTGGCGATTAGGATAATTGTTTTTACCTTTCTTATGAGGAAAGACAAAAGCAAAAAAGGAGAGCCAATTGGGCCGCTCTCCAAATCAATACGGTGCATCTTTTGAGTACACCATATCATTGATGAGGTCAGGGGTAATACTTATTTATGAAGATGATTTCTAAAAATATGATAAAGATTCTCTGTAAATACCACATAAACTAAATAAAAAGAGAGCCACTTAGGCAGCTCTCCCGATCATCAGGGTGCATCTACATACCACAGCATAGCATTTTAGGTATGCGGGCTGTCACCACCTTTTGTATGAAGATTTTATGAAGAACTACCGGGAAATTACTTACTTGGGAATTGGGGATTGGGCATGGAAAAGAGGCAGAGGGGAAAAATCTTCTCCCTTGCTCCCTGCCCCCTGCCCCCTGCTTACCCTACTAGGCGTTCAGTTTTTTCTCTACCAATTCGTTAGTCAGCTTAGGATCAGCACGTTTACCTGTCTTTTTCAGAACTTGTCCAACAAAGAAGCCTTTGAGGTTGGTGTTACCGTTGCGATACTTTTCTAGTTCTTTGGGATTAGCGGCTATGACTTCATCAACGATGGGTTCTAGTACACTAGGATCGGTGATTAACTCTTGACCAGCAAAAGCTTTTTCAGGAGAAATACCATTGAGCAAATCTGGCAACTTTTCTTTAGCTTGAGCATTGCTAATTTTGCCCGTTTCGATGCGAGTGATGATATCAGCTAGATTGGTGGGAGTTAGACCAATTTCAGTAATACTAAGTTTTTGCTTATTGAGGTGGGCTGCGATATCTTGAGTAATCCAGTTGGCGGCAGCTTTTGGATTTGCTCCAGATGCGATCGCAGTTTCAAAATATTCGGCTACTGGACGATCTTCTGTCAACACTCGCGCATCGTAAGCCGAAAGCCCCAACTCACTTTCATAATGATGCCGTTTTTGGGCTGGTAATTCTGGTAGTTCACTGCGCCACTTCTCTAATTCGGCATCTGTTACTTCAATTGGTGCTAAATCTGGTTCAGGGAAATAGCGGTAATCGCTAGAGCCTTCCTTCACCCGCATACTACTTGTGCGTTGAGCGCCTTCTTCCCACAGCCGAGTTTCTTGGATAATGCGATCGCCTGCTTCGATAGCGGCGATTTGACGCTCAATTTCGTAGTCAATCGCCCGTTGAATGGCGCTGAACGAGTTCATGTTTTTAATTTCTACTTTGGTGCCAAATTCCTTCCGTCCTACTGGACGCACAGAAATGTTGACATCGCAGCGCAGAGATCCTTCTTGCATATTACCGTCACTCACGCCGAGATACCGGACAATCCGGCGCAATTCTTCGGCATATTCAGCAGCTTCTAGCCCAGAACGCAAGTCAGGTTCCGAGACAATTTCTACTAATGGTACACCCGCGCGATTGTAGTCTACCAAAGAATAGGAAGAACCAGAAAGGCGATCGCTACCTGCGTGTACCAATTTTCCAGCATCTTCTTCCATGTGCAGACGCGTAATACCAATGCGTTTGCGGGTGGGGTTTCCCTCAGCATCTACCAACTCAATTTCTAACCAACCATGTTCTGCGATCGGTAGATCATATTGAGAAATTTGGTAATTTTTGGGTAAGTCAGGATAAAAATACTGTTTACGGTCGAACTTGCTATATCTCGCAATTTGACAATTCAGTGCCAAACCAGCCTTAACGGCATATTCTAAGACTTTTTGATTGAGTACAGGTAAGACCCCAGGTAAACCCATACAAACTGGGTCAATATTAGTATTTGGGTCAGCACCAAATGCCGTAGAGCTATTAGAGAAAATTTTGGTGTTGGTACTCAGCTGACAATGGGTTTCTAGACCAATAATCGCTTCATACTCAGTTTTTACAGTTGTAGCAGTCGTCATAATATCACTATTTCGGCATAATCCTTATTAGGGTACTATTGTAGCGGCGTATTGAGTTGCCCTGAAGACGGTTATTTGGGTGAGTAATGCTTACCCTCATAAGCTTGAAAAGGAAGGTGCAAAGCTAAGATGAAGAAAATCTTGATTATTGGTTCTGGGGGTGCTGGTAAATCTACCTTAGCCCGCGAACTAGGAAGTATTTTAGGCTTAGAAGTTATTCACTTAGATACTTGGTAAGCTAATCAGCATTTAAGCTGCAACATAGTTGACATTGCCTTTATTTTTGATTTTCCGATGCCACTTAATCAGTAACTCACCTTGGTTTAATAGTTTATCTAGTAGTGCTTGCAATTCATCTACTGATTTAAACAGGCGGTGAGCAATATATTCTTTACATGAGTGCCAAACTAATTCGATAATGTTGTAATCAGGGCTGTAAGCAGGCAAATATTCTAAAACAAAGTTTGGAAAGTCTTCAGATATTTTAGCTATAATATCTTTGCGCTTATGAAAACTAGCATTGTCTAAAATTAAAATAATCTTCGGCCCATCCTTGGAGAAATCTTTACCAAGGTTCCCAATACTAGCCCACTCTTGTTTAATTAATTCATTCAATTGTTGTAATTTCTCATAAAAAATATCTGCATTACCTTTTTTGACAAAAAAGCATACCCGTTTTCGGTCTGATTCTCTGATTGCTCCCATCACATTAACGCGACCACAGCGCCGTTGCCCTGGAACATTTTTGCGTTTTCCTTTTTTACCCCAGTTCTTTCGGTGAATCACTCGTAAACTAAAACCACTCTCGTCCCAAAACCATACCTGCAAACGGTCTGGTTCTTCTCGCGCTATTGATAAATATTGAGTAAGTTTCTCCTTGAACTTGGCTCTTTCTTGCGGGTTTTGTTTATCTTCCAGATCATATTTAGCCCAGATATAACTATACTTTTTTCGCTTTAATATCCTCCTGACTTGAGAGCTACTTAAATCTATCCCTGTTTTTTCGGTTAAATATGTGGCTAATCTCTCTGCCGTCCATTTGCCAAATTCATACCCTAAATCTGATGGTTCTTGGTCAACAGTTTTTAATAACAGTTCAATATATTCAGGAGTAGCTTTTCGATAATGTTCGTACTCTCTTTTATTATGCGGGGTTTCTAAATTGTCTGGATCTCCATGCATACACCAATACGCCACGGTTCTAGGCGAGCAGCCTAAAAATTTAGCAATTTCGTGTTGCGGCTTCCCATCATTTTGTAGAAGAATAATTAAAATTCTTTCCCTAACGTGTGGTTGGTCGCTTTCTTTTAAAGCCTGCTGTAGCTTGCCGACTTGTTCCGGCGTTAAAAAGTCTTTGGCTGGTGGCGGCATAGCTGCTTTTATACTACTTCACATTATTATTATGCAACTTTAGTGCCGATTAGCTTATTGGAATCCTGGCTGGGTTGAGACTTCAAAAGCTGAATGGCAAAGCATAATCCAAGACTTAACCTTGCGAGAATCTTGGATTATGGATGGTAACTATAGCAATACTCTCGACATTCGTTTATCGGTTGCAGATACGGTAATTTTTTTGGATTTTCCCCGGATTTTATGTTTGTCGCGGGTGATTAAGCGTCGCTTCATGTATGCTGGACAATCTAGACCTGATATGGCATCAGATTGTCCTGAAAGATTAAATTGGGAATTCCTCAAATATGTATGGTCATACCCAATTAATCGTCGTCCTGGAATTATCAAAAAACTTAGTCAAGTAACACCAAACCTGCAAGTTATTATTCTTCGCAACCCGACAGAAGTTAGAGAATTTTTACAAAATATTTCCCACCATTCACATTTAATCAATTGATTTTTATTAAAATTATCTAAAAAATAGGAAAATTACATATTGTTACTTCTGTACTAACCAACTAGCAGTAACTAAGGTTAAATACTAGAATAAAGTATGAAATTAGCACTTTAATAATAAATCAAACTATTAAAATAAATTAGCATTCAAGGCTTGTTAGTGCTAATTATTGACTGAGATTTAATGCCTATGATATAGACCAAAACTATACTTTTTCTAGATACATTAGCTACTCACTAGACATTATACTAGAAAAAACTAAAGCTTTACTGCAAGTAATTTAAAACTGGGAGTGCTAGCATGAAATACACTTTTGATATTGTAGGAGTATCTCCACTTTTGCAGTTTTTTAATCACCAACACCAAAATGGGCAAAAATCACCTCACCAAGGCGTGGAATACTTGGGAATGCATACATGTACGCTAGATACGTTTCTAGAATCAGTGGAATCAGTTCCAGCAAAGTGGGATTGGAATCTCGATCAAGTAGTAGATACCGTGATTCAGTTTTGGTTGAATAACTCAGATAGTATTGGTTATTGGAAAGTACGATTAAGCGATGCTGGTAAAGATAATTTACTAGTCGCAAGATTGGCGGATATAACCGCCTTACAAGCTGAATTTGAATCCCTATTAGATAAGGAGTGGTGAAGAGATAGATAGAATTGAAAAAGAATTCAGGGACGGAGCAGAAGTTGCTCCGTCTTCAGTTATAATCAACGCTTTTTTCTGTTATTCTTATTTTCAAATGCTTTGAAAACTTTGAGATATGAGTTTTTTAATCTCTTGGTTTGAATTTCTAAAATGTCTATTAACCAGGACTTACGCAAACAACAGCCGAAACCCTTATTCTCTGGTAGGGGCAATTCATGTAGCCGAAGCCTTCCCGCAGGGTATTGCCCTTACAGCGTATAGTTTTGCGTAAGTCCTATTAACATAACTTCATTTTTCAATATCTAAAAAAACTTTAATTTTTGCATCCTCTAAACTTATTATAAAAACGTAAATACCCACAATATAGCTTTACTGAGTGCGCTATAGAAAAATTAAGAGTGTGTCTGCGTTTATTAATCTTGCGTAGTTTATTGTTCATTCTGAACCTATTTTTTAATGGTATTTTTTAAAACGTTGTCCTTTATTTTAATACTGATACAAGTTTTACTTATGTGTATGCATACAAATTATGCGAACCCAATACTCGCTAAACTTTTTGCTTGAGAATTTTTTGCCCTGGAAACAATTGCAAATTAAGGCTTTGAGATTTCTAGCACCAAAAAATTCCAATTTAATCGGTCTAAAATATAGCCTTAAGTGTTGACAGTTTATAAATAATCGAATAACAAGGTGGCAGCAGCATTAAAAAAAGCGTTAGTGCATTCCTACCTAGAAACTAATTAATGCCCTTCATTAAACTTCATACGGTTAACATAATTATGCCAGAAAATACGGATTACAAAGCTTCTAAATCAGACAATCAGGTTATTGCTTATAAAGAACGCCTCAATTCTTGGGCGATCGCTCGTCTACTTCCTAATACACAACGCGAGATTGTTGCTCGCTTCCGCAGCCGTTCTGATGCCGAAGGTTATATGCGGCACCTCTCCCAGGAAAGACCAAATGCTTCCTACATGGTTGTTTTCGATTGTCAACGCCAAGAAATTGTGATTTAAAGTATAAGTATAGGTAATAAACCTATCTTGAAAATAGAGAACAGGGAAAGAGATTTTCGTTCTCAATTGTGCTTACATAGCGGGTGCTTTGTCTTCACTCTGTTCATTAGCATCCGCTTGCAAAAGAGACTTTTGCGCTCTTGTGGCGAAAAGGAATGGGTTAAAGGCAAAGAAAATTCAATTCCTTTAACCCTTCCTCTTAATCCCTTTGTTTCAAAAACATTCGAAAACCTGGCTAACTAGCTAAAGATGAATGGAATTGGCTTTTAAATTGATCCCTTTGAATGTCGCGATCGCTTCAACATACCATTCGCTTTTACTGCCAGCCTCGCTCTACATTAACAATACCATTGGTTGTGCGTTCTCAAGCTGAAGCTGCCTATACTAAGTATCTACGAATAATAATAGATGCGTTCAAATAGTGCTATTGAAGGATGCCTCCCGGCTTTTTTAATCAAATTTCGCCTCTTGACCTGAACAATCAAATAGATGTAAACCTAAGCGTTGGGAAAGTTCTTCGCACACCTTTACCCCTCGTACACTATTACCACGCACATCCAGCAACGGTGAAAAAACTCCAATGCCCATTTTATTGGGTACAACGGCGATAATGCCGCCAGTAACACCGCTTTTCGCCGGAATCCCAATTTTATAAGCCCACTCACCTGCAAAGTTGTACATCCCACAGGTGTACATAACACTCAGAATATCTTTGATGTAACGCTTATCTACTGCCGATTCTTTGGTGATGGGGTTAATACCTCTGTTAGCAAGGGTAGCCGCCATCACTGCTAAGTCTTGGCAATTAACTATCACAGCACACTGCTGGAAATAAAGATCCAACGCCTCTTCAATATTCCGGTCAATCATGCCAAAGTTGAGCATAAGATGCGCCATTGCGCGGTTGCGATGTCCTGTACTCCGTTCTGAGGTAAAAACTGAAATATCAACGAATACGTCGCGGCCAATATATCGCTTGAACATATCTAGCATTCGGTTGAGGCGTTCGGTTGGGCCAGAACCTTTAATTAAGCTGGTGGTGGCGATCGCTCCGGCATTTACCATTGGGTTATAAGGTCGCTTCGATTGCTCATCCAAAACAATCGCGTTGAATGCATCTCCCGTCGGTTCCACGCCAACTCTAGTCAAAATGTAATCCAGCCCATGATCTTCTAAGGCTAGTCCATAAGCAAACACTTTGGAAATTGACTGAATGGTAAAGAGGTGATCGTAGTTCCCAACTTTATAAACCTGACCATCTACTGCCACAATGCAAATGCTAAACAAGTCCGGATTTGCCTTTGCCAGTTCCGGAATATATTTAGCTACTGCACCCTCTTGCAATAACTTGTACTGAGAATGCAACTCGTTAAGAACAGCTAATAATGGGGATGGATCTATTTCTAAATTTCCTTGATGTGCTTGGTTTGTCATCAGGCTGATAGCATTTCCCAAAATACCTACTATATATAGTAGGGGTATAGCTGTACATCCCTACAGCCGCAAAGATTTTGGAAAAGATAGGTTGCTCTAAAAAATCATACTTGAACCACTACTTAGGGCGTAAAATCTCTATGGTTTTTTTTGATACCGAATAAGTTTTATTTACAAGCGATCGCGAAGTTTTATTAATTTTTTGTGATTAATCTTGAAAAATACTAAGTTGAGTATCTTCCTTTTTTTTATACTCCGTAATACGGCCACATGGAGTTATATATGTTACTAGTTTAAGCCTAGTCATGGAGAATAAAAGTTATGATTAATCTAAGTAGAAAAAACTTTTAAAAAAGATATTAAGCTCAAACTAATTTACATAATTATTTAAGATGTAACTCATATCACGACTTATTCATAGAAAAATCTGAAGATTCCATTAAATAGGTGATTTTAAGCATTTATGCCGATGCCATTTAATTAAAGTTATATTATCTCCTTACAGGAAATGCCAGAATATATGTAATATAGAATACACGGGTAGTTGCGAACCTTTAGAACCGATGTGAATAGGGTATCGTCCTTTTGGCGTGCAATAAGCATAAAGTTTTTTGAAGAAATTTTTGACCTGTCGGAAAAAGCGTTACATAGGCAAAGTCCCTATTTGAGAAAGGTTTCGCCCATAAAATTAGAATTGAAATTTGAGAAAGCTGCTGATAATTACGCTAAAACCCTGATCCCCAAGCCAAAAGGTTCGTGTTAGTCTGTTGCAGTTATAAACAACAAAGTGAAAACGGAACGAGTTCGAGTTTTTCAGAAGGGAAGTCACTTTCACTAGTGAAAAATCCCACCAGTTATAAAACTTAAGTTCTACAGTCGCTTTAAAAAACGGACGCATGAATCAAAGACATTTGTGGATTATTGTTACCCTGTCTATGGCTGCTTTGGGCATACCCTCAGTCGGTTGCACTCAAACCACCAAAGGAAATGCACTAGCTTCTCAGAAATCACCTGCCCCTGATGTGGTGAAGGTGGGAGAGTACCAATCCAGAGCAGGGAAACAAACCTTGGATGCTGTGATTACACAAATTCATCCTCACAATATTGAAGGACGTAAGGCGGCAACCCTTTTTATCAGAAATCTACCTGTTCTCACCTTTTTAAGTTCTGTATCAGATACGAATCTTGAAAGTAAAAAAGTTGGTGAAGTTGGGAATACCGGGGGCGTGCAGTCGTACGCCCTTATTGCTAGCAATTCATCAAATGCACTGAATACTGGGAACGTAACAGATGTAAGTAACCAGATTAGCTCCAGTGACAATGACCCGGTTCAGATAGCTGGTGTAGTAGCAGCTAAGATCAACCAGTTGAATCGGGAAAATGTAGACGGAAATAAGATTACCGTAAGTTGGAAAGCAGGGGAAAAATCGACTGACAATCAAGCGCAAAACAAAAGCGTCCCAGTCCAACAAAATGGCGATCGCTATGTAATCAAAATTGATGGCGAAGAATTGGTCGAAATTAACGAAGGTACTCGACTAGCAGATAGTACCAAGAATCTGGCGCAAGATGCATTGCAAGCAACCAATCGCCTACGGAGGCTACTAGGCAATGCATCTCCCTTAAAAGAAATTGCTAATTTGCCTGTGCGTTCGCCAATAGCAATGCCAAAGCAACCTCAACAGATTGCCGTCGGAGTAGTGCAATCCACCTTGAGAGGTATAGCTTCTTTTTATGGCTATGACTTTGCTGGTAATCGCACTGCTAGCGGACAGAGATTCAATCCAGAAGGAATGACTGCCGCTCATCGCAGCTTACCCTTTGGTACAAAAGTCCGTGTAACCAACACCCGCAATGGTCGTTCTGTAGTGCTGCGAATTAATGACCGAGGCCCATTCATTCGGGGTCGAGTTATTGACGTGTCTACTGGCGCAGCTCGGGTTTTAGGAATGATGGGCAGTGGCATAGCACCAGTACGTGTTGAAGTTTTAGGGAAATAATCATTAGGCAATAGGCAATAGGCAGTAGAGAATTTACCAATGCCTAATGCCCAATGCCCAATGCCCAATTCAAGTTCCGTATCACTTAATTCCTCTAGTTCAATCATCTCTTCCCTCTCTTTCAGATATAAACTAACGGGGGAGGGATCGATAAGAACTAGGGGTATTTTTGTGCGCCTGCTGACAACAGTTGCAGCTTTACGCTGCTATTTAACTAAACGCTGCTCAGAAAACAAGCTAATTGCAGTTACTGAGGATCTAAGACTAGATGAGATCACAGGCTGGTATCAGACAGCAGTCGGTCTGGTGCCAACGATGGGAAATTTGCATCAAGGTCATTTAAGCTTAATTAAACGGGCGCGGCAAGAAAATTCTACGGTGATTGTTAGTATTTTCGTCAATCCCCTGCAATTTGCTCCCAATGAGGATTATCAACGCTACCCTCGCACTTTAGAGCAAGACCAACAACTTTGCGAACAAGCTGGGGTAGATGCAATTTTTGCGCCAACTCCGGAAGAAATGGCAGTTCCTCAGAAGAGTATACAAGAATCAAAGGTTACACAAGTTATCCCCCCATCTGCTATGATAACAGGCTTGTGTGGCCGTTCTCGGCAAGGTCATTTTCAGGGTGTCGCTACGATTGTGACCAAACTTTTCAACTTGGTACAGCCCGACCGTGCCTACTTTGGTCAAAAGGATGGTCAGCAACTGGCAATTATTAAACGCTTAGTAGCTGACTTAAATTTGCCAGTAGAAATTGTTGGTTGTCCAACAGTGCGGGAAGCGTCGGGTCTTGCCTTCAGTTCTCGTAATCAATATTTGACTGCAATGGCAAAAGAGCAAGCAGCAGTATTATATCGCGGCTTGCGACGAGCTGAAGCTGCATTCATTGCAGGCGATCGCAATAGTCACAAGTTGATAGCACTATTACAGCAAGAAGTGGCAATAGTCAATACAGTCTCAGTGGAATATATTGAATTGGTTGAACCGACTACGTTAATGTCTTTAGAAAAAGTTCAGGAGGAAGGAATGTTGGCGATCGCAGCTCGTCTTGGGTCTACACGTTTGATTGACAATATCATATTGCGCGATCGTCAACCCATCATCGCCATTGATGGCCCAGCCGGGGCTGGAAAATCCACAGTGGCGCGTCAAGTGGCAGCAAATCTAAATTTAGTGTATTTAGATACAGGAGCAATGTACCGTGCTGTAACTTGGTTAGTATTGCAAAAGGGGATTGCCATTGATGATGAGTGTGCGATCGCCCAATTAACTAACGAGTGTAAAATTGAACTTACTCCTAACCAGGATTTACAATCGTCTGTGCGCGTTTGGATTGACGGTACTGATGTTACCCAAGCAATTCGCACCATTGAGGTCACATCTCAAGTATCTGCGATCGCCGCACAAAGCGCTGTCCGTCAAGCACTGGTTAAACAACAGCAAAACTGGGGGAAAAAAGGTGGTTTAGTGGCTGAAGGTCGAGACATCGGTACTCATGTATTCCCCGATGCTGAAGTGAAAATCTTCTTAACCGCTTCTGTGGGTGAACGTGCCCGTCGCCGCCAGGAAGACTTTAGCAAACAAGGTCAACCCGAAGTGAGTTTAGAGCAGCTAGAACGGGATATTGCCGAGCGTGACTGGAAAGATAGTACACGCAAAGTTTCCCCTTTGCAAAAAGCAGCCGATGCGATCGAAGTTCAAACCGATGGTCTGAATACTTCTGAAGTAACAGCACAAATTGTAAATTACTACCAGCAACGTTTATCTCAGTGGTAATCACCACTATTTGCTGTTAGTTTTTTATTTCAAAAGGGTGGTATGATAAGCTATTTATTTACCATCCTTAAAACGGAACTTAGAAACAGCCCAGAAGCAAAAAATTAAATAATTTTGCTATTGGCTATCTTCATTTTAAACTTAGTCTGGTGTAGTGCATTTTAGATTAATTTAATTACTAAATCATCATGCTTTCGGCTTATCCTCATATCACAATTAATCCTGCTATAGGTAGAGGCGGGAAAGCTTTAATTGCTAAATGCTAAGTAAAAGGCAACTTTTGCTGGAGGAGAAGGACAATAGTTGATCTAAGTGGGAAAACCTTTTCATGCCTACCTACTTAATTATTTATTAGTTTTTAGCTAAGAGATATTAGCCATTTTTATTTATAGTTATTATTTCCTAGTGAATTGACTTATTTTACTTATTAAACGAGTACTTTGTTTTTATTTTCACTTTGGTAGTAAAATGACGATGTTAAGTTTTATGTTTCATCATTAAAGACATAAAACCCCAAAAATAAAAGATGTTAATTTCCTAAGCTTCTGCAATAGCTTAAGACTGGAAACCGGTAAAGAGAGGATTTTACACAATGGCATTTGTACAGCCCCCACTACCCTTCGACATTAATGCTTTAGAGCCACATGGCATGAAAGCTGAAACTTTCGAGTATCACTATGGTAAGCATCACAAAGCTTATGTAGACAACCTCAACAAGCTCACTGAAGGTACAGAACTTGCTGATAAGTCTCTGGAAGAGGTGATTAAAACTTCCTTCCAAGATTCCTCTAAGGCGGGGATCTTCAACAACGCTGCCCAAGTTTGGAACCATACCTTTTTTTGGAATTCCTTGAAACCAGCAGGTGGCGGCGCACCCACCGGTGATCTCGCAGCCAAAATCGATAAAGATTTTGGTAGCTTCGACAAATTCAAAGAAGAGTTCTCGAACGCAGCCGCAACTCAATTTGGTAGCGGATGGTCTTGGTTGATTGATGATGGTGGTACGCTGAAGGTGATTAAGACACCGAATGCCGAAAATCCGCTAGCTCATGGTAAGAAGGCACTCTTAACCTTGGATGTTTGGGAACACGCCTACTACATTGACTACAGAAACGCCCGTCCAGCGTTCATCAAGAATTTCCTAGAAAACTTGGTTAACTGGGACTTTGCTGCTGAAAACTTGGCCAAAGCTTAATCACCTACCAGTGTTGGCTCGGTTGTAACAGTAGCCTTTACCAGATATGTAAAGCAAAGACAACCAGCTAATTTATAAAAAGGCATCGGGAAAACCCAATATTTTAAAGACGGGATGAGAGAGGCCTTTTTAGGCCGTTGATGGTCAACAGTCAACAGTATTTCGTATTATCCCATCCTCTTTTAGGGGTGAGATGACCTTAACAATAATTACCAGCAGTCACGATGTAGTCTCGTGGCTGTTTTTGATTGTCTGGGCATATGTTAAGCTGTTACGCATTTAACTTGAACATTTACATGAAGGGTGATAACCGATGACTGATGACTGATAACTATTAACCGTCAACCGTCAACAGTTAACGATCGTAAAGAGTGTTTATACTTTTTTAGCGTGCATCAGCTTATGGCAGATATGCTGGGGCACTCTAAGTGTGCCCGCAGCAACATTGACTTAATTGGTAAAAACATATTTTAAGAAAAATTATACTTAAGTAAGTAAGTGGGCATGAATAATTAAAGCTTCAATGAAATCTTCATATTAAAGGCTTCAGCCTTACTACAAGCTAATTTAATAATTTTCTACTGTGTAACATAGATTGATTTATTCTTACCTACTTACTTAAGTATAAAAAATCTGATATTCTAACATCTCTGTGTCATTAAAGACAACAAAGTTTCAGATTTGAGAGTGGAGCAGTAATGCTTCAACTCTTGACAATTATTATTAACGTTCATATAAAGCATGGGTAAAATCCAACTTGGTGTCGCTTTCGTGGCTGCTGTGGTAGTCAGACTTACTGATCTGGCATCAAGATTGTCAAAGAGAATGAAAAGCAATGTGACGATCGCAGCACTTGTTGCGATCGCAGTGCTAGCCGGACATACTGTATCGGCACAGATAACGCCACCCTCCCAGCCACTGGCTTCGCTAAAGACCGTACCGATTCCAGGACCAGACTATACAGGCTACGTAAAGGATAAGAGCAAAGCGATCGCTTTGGGAAAGGCTCTTTTCTGGGATATGCAGGTCGGCAGCGATGGCAAGACATCGTGTGCTACTTGTCATTTCCATGCCGGAGTGGACAACAGAATTAAAAACCAGCTTAATCCAGGGATTTTGCGCGTGGATGCAAGCGGCAATCCGAATCCTGATGATACTTTCAGTCTCGGAGGGCCAAACTACACCCTGAAGGCGACAGATTTCCCATTCCACAAACTAGCAGATGTAAACAACCGTAACTCCGCCGTTATTTCTGACATTAACGATGTCGCCTCTTCGCAAGGAGTCTTCAATACTAAATTCTTGAGTACCACTCCTGGTAATCCTCAAGACAATGTGACTCAACTCGACGATCCAATCTTCAACGTGGGAGGTATCGAAACCCGTCGAGTGGAGCCGCGCAACACACCGACCACAATTAATGCGGTGTACAATTTCCGTAACTTTTGGGATGGACGAGCTCAGAACTACTTTAATGGGGTGAATCCGTTTGGATTAAGAGACCCCAACGCCAAGCTTTACAAAGCAGTAACTTCTCTAACATCACCACAACAAGTCAGTGTGAAGCTCAAGAATTCATCTCTAGCTTCCCAGGCAGTGGGGCCACCTCTTAGCTCATTTGAAATGTCTGCTGACGGTCGCACATTTCAGGATGTCGGTATTAAAATTGTTGGGAAACGAAACCTACTGAGGGGTCTAAAGCTTCCAAGGGATCTTGGTAAAAAATTATTTTCCCCTAATTTGAAACCACTTGCACAACAGGAAGTAGCAGTTGACGACAGTACCTTAGGTATTTACAGAGCGCCTAATGGAAAAGGACTGAAGAAAAAGTACAAGCAGCTGATTGAAGATGCCTTCCAGCCAGAGTGGTGGGATTCTTTATGGTCAATTCAGGTTGATAAAAATGACGGTAGCCGACAACCCGTCCTCTTGGGCGCGAGGAGTCTTGTCGATCCAAACAAGAATACATATACGCTGATGGAGTACAACTTTTCGCTTTTCTTCGGGCTAGCGATTCAACTGTACGAGTCCACACTAATATCTGACAATGCGCCTATCGACCAGTACTTTGATGGCAACAAAAACGCCTTAACTTCTCAACAATTGAGGGGTAAACAGCTTTTCGAGGGAGCGGCCAAATGCATCAACTGTCACGGTGGGGCAGAATTCACCAACGCTTCCGTGAAAAACGTGCAGAATCAACGGCTCGAAGACATGATACTAGGAGATGGACAACAAGCCGTCTATGACAACGGCTTTTACAACATTGGTGTCAGACCCACTACAGACGACTTAGGCGTGGGTGGTAAAGACTTCTTTGGTAATCCGCTCTCAGAGTCGCGAGTAGCTCAACAAGGCAAATTCCAGCAGCTTCTCGGTGTAGACCCGAATATCACGGTCAGCCCCAACCAAAGAATAGCCGCAGACGGAGCCTTCAAAACGTCCACACTTCGCAATGTGGAACTCACCGCACCGTACTTCCACAATGGAGGGAAATTGACCCTCAAGGAAGTGGTTGAATTTTACAATCGGGGTGGTGACTTCCACGAGCAGAACATCAAAAATCTGGATGCGGATATTGAGAAGCTTAACCTGAGCGATCAGGATAAAGATGACTTAGTAGCCTTTATGAAGGCGCTTACTGACGAGCGAGTTCGTTATGAGAAAGCGCCCTTCGACCATCCGCAGTTGTTTATTCCTAATGGACATCCAGGAAACGAAGCCTTCGTCACCAACGATGGCACTGGTAAAGCCACAGATGCCTTGATAGAGATCCCATCTGTTGGTCGTAATGGTAGCAGAACTCCGCCTGTTAACTTCCTTGCGACTCCCTAAACGGTAGAGGTAAATTTTATCCTTAAGAGGGTGTTTACAACAAACACCCTCTTATTTGGCAACTAAGTAGATGTCAATAAATTAAAGGTTTGTAGTGAGTGGTTCCAGGCATGACTACAAACCTTTAATTTATTTTGTTGTTAAGTGACAATAATCTTGATTCGGATACAGTTTATGCGCTGACCCAAATTATCAAAGCAACTTACCATTATTTGCTAGAGTGAAAATTAAAATACTATATGGATAGCAAAGAACTAGCGCAATACATCGAAGCAACTGATAGCATCACTAAACCTTGGCTATTGGTACAACTGCGCCTCAAAAAATTGCAAGAGCGTCGAGCTACTCTTACAAACGATGTCTACACCAAAGAATTAGAAGACATTTACCAAGACATGATGAATTTGGGGGAATGGTGGCGCGGTATTGAAGATGAGGTATTTTAAAGTTATGAGTTTTCCTAACTTTTAACTCTTGCACAGACGCGATTAATCGCGTCTCTAATCCTAACTCCTAACTTAAAACGCAACCTGATGGCTCAAGCTCTCGATCAAGTCGATTACGATACTCTCGATGCCGCAAAACGACGCTTCATCGATGCCGCAAAACGCACGCTTGGCTTTGCAAGCGCTTATGGCATCGTGCCCGCATCGGGTCTTGGAGCAAGTGCTAACGCTTTTAGCTTTAACCTTGCTCCCTTTCTAGAGGCGGGGGCTAGAGAACTTTCGATGACACTTGTCCCTGAAGGACTGGGCACAGCAGACGATACTCGACCTGATGACCTTTCTGAAGAAGAACTTCGGCGATTCTGGTGGAACATCGGTATCAAGATTATTTCGTGTCTTACGAACGATGCCGCAACTTCCGGTATGCAGACTATACTTCTCGGTTTATATCTGCCGTCGAGTACTCCAGAAACCATCTTCACCCCCGCCTTCCTTGATGGGTTTTTGGATGGAGTAGTTGAGGGGTGTAAACGAGTTGGGTGTGTGTATCTCTCAGGGGAAACTCCTCAACTAAAAACGAAGATGATTCCAGGCCGGCTTGATATCGCAGGCTCGGTTTTTGGGGTCATGCCGACTGGTGTTGCTCCCATTGATAGTTCGCGTCTGGATGCCGGAAATACCATTGTTCTTGTCGAAAGTTCGGGGCCCCATGAGAACGGCTTTACCCCACTGCGAAAGCTTGCCGAGTCGCTCCCTGACGGGTACAGAACAAAACTTCCAAGTGGGCAGGAGTTCTGGGAAGCAATGAATGCCGCTTCGTATCTTTACACGCCGCTTGTACAGGCGGTGCTTGGTGAAGGAATTCGTCCCACTGCGATGGAGAACATCACTGGACATGGATGGCAAAAGCTGATGCGGTCGGTGAAGCCCCTGCGGTATGTCATCGAAACGATGCTCCCAGTGCCGGAAATTTTTACCTTTGTCGAGGGTCATCTTGAGGGCGGAGTCGAGACAATGCTTTCTGTGTTCAATTACGGAGCAGGATTTGCATTCTATACAGAGTCGCAGCAGGATGCAGAGAGGATCGTTATCCTCGCAAAAGAACATAAGCTCACGGCTGTGATTGCTGGAAGGGTCGAAGCATCCCTTAACCGCGAGGTTGCGGTAGAACCGCTTGGGGTGACCTTGAAAGGAGATACTTTTGGGATTGTGCGAGGAGTATAATGCAGCCCAAGCGATCGCTAGTTTTCTGGGTATACAGTCACTTATGCGATGCCTGCGGCGGGCTACGCCTACGCTGAACTAAATTAGATAAAATTAGTGAAATTACTGAGGTAGATAATTTTATATACGCAAAACATACTTTTATTCCAGGGGTATTAGAGAAAATTATTCTATCAAGCCCTTACAAATAAGTCATTTAGCAAAAATTGTATAGGTGTATTTATAAAACTTTATATGCAATATTTATTACCACTTAAGGTCAATGTAGTCCAAAATATGCATGACTACTGAGGTTAAGATTTGCTAACGTAGTCTTAACATATTGAAAAATTTGCTGAGAAAGCTGAGAAAGTAGCAGCCAATACTAATTTTTAGTGCTGAGTCTTTCTCATCTGTAGATGTGCCGTTTTAGTGTGTTAAAAAGATATATTTTTGTTCAGAGGGGGTTATGGCTGTAAATTTGGCCCGAACTACTGCTTCCACAGAACTTTTGAAGCAAGTATTCCAAAACATTGATGCACAAAGTTGTCCAAGATTATTCAACTTTCATATGCACACTGTCTACTCGGATGGGAGGTTGCAGCCTAGTGCATTGATGGAGCAAGCGATCGCTATTGGTCTAAAAGGGTTAGCCATTACTGATCATCATAGTATTATCGGCTATCAAGCATCATTTGCTTGGTTAGAAGACTGGAAGTGGAATAATCCTGGTGCAAGCACTCCTTATTTATGGAGTGGTGTAGAAATTAATGCCAACCTTTTGGATATAGAAGTTCACATTTTGGCTTACGCTTTTACACCAGAACACCCTAGTATGAAGCCTTATCTACAAAGAAGGGCGACTACAGGTCAAGAATATCAAGCAAGTAACGTGATTGCTGCTATTCATGAAGCCGGGGGATTAGCAGTTCTAGCTCATCCAGCTCGTTACAAGCGATCGCATTTTGACTTAATTCCAGCTGCGTCCCAAAAGGGCATCGATGGTGTGGAAACTTTCTACGCCTACAATAACCCTAACCCTTGGAAACCCAGCGTATTGGAATCAGAACAAGTGCAAAAGTTGGCTGATGAATACTTTCTTTTCAATACCTGTGGTACTGATACCCACGGTTTGAGCTTGCTACAACGTTTGTAAAGATGAATCGATCAGTTAAGTGTGTTCAGAGATTTTCGATCCCCCCAACTAATTTAAAAAAGGGCTTAGTTCCCCCTTTTTTAGCAGGCTTAGGGAGGATCAAATCTTAATCCAAGTGTATTGCTTCAAAGCCGATTCTTAGTTGGGATCACAATCATTGAGAAATAGGGTACTTCGGCTGGATTAACTTCATCCAAGGGTAGAATGCGTTGCTGTGTCGTTGATGCCCGTTCAATATATCTTGCCCGTGATGCTAGCCCTAATTTATGGAGAATATCTCGTACTTTGGTAAAATGACGACCTAACTTCATAATTGCTGCTGCATCAGTCATCAGTAGATGTGTAGTTAGTTCTTCTGCTGGCAACGGAGCAGGTAAAACTGTGAGAATATCAGTGTAATAGGTGAAAGGTACACCCAAGGCTACCGGACAAGCCATCAGTGAAGAAACTCCAGGGACAACTTCTGTTACGTACTGATCACATAAGCGTGTGAACAGGTACATGAACGAGCCATAAAAAAATGGATCTCCTTCACACAACACTACAACATCTCGACCTGCTGCTAAATGGTCGGCGATTGGTTCAACTTCCTTGTCATAAATAGACTTTGCCTTTTCTGGCTCCAAAGCGCGGGGAAGGTGAAATAGCACCTCAATTTGATTCCCAGGAAGATACTGCGCCACGATCGCTCTAGCAATACTTTCTTTATCTGTGGCTGATTGATAGGCTACCACAGGAGCCGCACGTAATAACCGCAGTGCTTTCAGAGTCAATAGTTCGGGATCGCCTGGCCCGACACCAATTCCATAAAGACGACCTTTGGTTTCCATATTCATTCTTCCTCCGTTGCCAGGGCGTTAACTGCTGCGGCTGCGATCGCACTCCCACCGCGCCGACCATGTAATGTTAAAAATGGTACATTTTTGCTATCTACTGCCAATGCTGCTTTCGATTCGCCTGCACCGACAAATCCAACTGGAAAGCCTAAGATAATCGCAGGTTTCGGCACTCCTTCATCGAGCATTTCTAATAGCCGAAATAGTGCTGTGGGCGCATTACCAATTGCGATCACTGATCCTTCGAGGTGCGATCGCCATAATTCCAGGGCTGCCGCCGACCTTGTAGTACCCAGACGCTGGGCAATTTCTGGCACTTCCGGCTCGTTAAGGGTACAGATTACTTGATTATTTGCAGACAACCGCCGCCTGGTAACGCCATCAGCAACCATCCGGCAATCGCACAGAATTGGCGCTCCTGCTGCTAGTGCTGCCCTTGCGGATTGCACTGCTGTTGGTGAATATCCCAAGTCAGTGACAATATCCGTCATTCCACAGGCATGAATGAGACGCACAGCAACTTTTGCTACATCTGGCGGCAGCACATCTAGGTTCGCTTCTGACCGGATGATTGCAAAAGAATTACGGTAAATTTCGTTGGCATCTCGGATATAGTCTGGCATTCGATTTGGGATTTTAGATTTTGGAATGAAAATCGAAAGGCTTAGATTGCCGACTTCTCTAGAAAGTTGGGAATCTTGTTGTTCACGAATGATTTAGGAATAATATTAAATAACTGGTGTAATTGGGTGATCGCATATCGATTAGCAAATGTCCCAAAAGACTCATCAGAATTTAGACGTTGAATTTTATATACATATAGCATCCGCTCTATTAATGTCGGTAATTCGGTAAAAGTTACATTTTGATATAATTCACGTCCGAATTTCTCCTTGGTGTCACCAACATAAACGTGATAGCCCTCCACAGTTCCATTGTCACTCTCAATGCTGACACCAAGCAGAGTAATATCACTCTTGCTATGCTGGGCGCAGGATTTTTCGCAGCCGCTAAAGTGGATATTCACAGGGCAATCCAGAGTGAGGCGAGTTTCAAGATACTCTGCTAATGCTAATGCATGACTTTTAGTATCCGTGGCAGAAGCGGCGCAACCTTTTTTTCCAGAACACGCAACTAATGCACTCTTGATGTTGGTTGCTGAGGAATCCAATCTTAAGAAAGCAATTTCTCGCTGGACATCAGCAATCCATTGCTGAGGAATATCTGTTATCAGCAAATTTTGCCAGGGGGTTAATCGAAGAGTGCCGCTACCGTATTTCGTTGCTAAATCTCCTAAACTCCGCATCTGGTTACTCTCCAATCGTCCAAGGGGTAAGACGACACCAAGATAAAATAAGCCTTTCTGACGTTGGGGATGGATGCCAATATGCTGATACTTTCCCTCTCCTTGCAAAAAAGTAGAGAATTCCTCCCCCTTCCCTAATAGGTTGAGGCTTAGGTCACTACATAAAAGAGAAAAAGGTAGACGCTGCTGAACTTCCTGGAGATAATTTTTATAACCTAAAGTATTCAATAACTCTAAGAGACGTAGCCGACGCTTACTTGTAGTATTACTATGAGCTAGATAAACCTCTGCCAAAGCTGCCAAGACGGGCAAACATTTCTCTGGTGGTAACAAAATTCCCATATCGCTGGGCGGTTGCCCCTTTGCGCCGACACTGAGATAAAGGCGGAAATAAACATTACCATCAACTAAGACAGCAGCAAATAGGATATCATTCAAGCGATCGCACACCCGAATTATCCCACCACCATCAAAGCAAACGCTAAATTTTGCCGACAGTTCCGAAAGCGCCGGATGTCGAGCAATATAATTATCCCAATCTTGGACAAAAGGGCGGGTGTCGATTAATTCTAGCGGGTCGATACCAGCAGTTGGGCTAGTCATAATATTACGGATGTGGTCTACAACAGGATTGCGAGAACCCAATCGTATATCCTGTAGATGTTTCAGAACCTCAGCATTTATCCCCGTGCAGATTTCGCGGACTTGTAGATTAGCTCGATTAGTCACATCTACATAGCCACCACCGTGCTGTTCTGCTATATCTGCGATCGCACGGCACTGCTGACTACTAATAATTCCACCTGGTATTCTAATGCGAGATAATATACCATCGGCGGCGGGTGTAGCATAAAACAAGCCCGGACAAGTGGCAAATTCAGAAAGCAAACTTGGAACTCCTTCCCCGTGCAACGCAGGGAGTAGACGGTGGGTGTGTCTTGAGGACATCTTGAGAGTTGGCATTCTGACTTGGGCGATCCCATCACAGCTGCGGCACAGTCCCGGAATTTCACCGGAGTTTCCCAACTCCAAGCTTTAGTAATTTAGCACGAGAACGTAGTCAGAATATTTAATGCTTCATATTTTGAATCAACTTATCCGCGCCTCAAGACGTGAATTCAACAACTTACTTATGTAGTAACCGCCCAATTAGTTTAATAAAAAACTTCTCCCTGGTTTTACTATGCAAAACCGTCTCTTTCCGAGTCTGAGGGGGACAAATTTGAACGAAAAACATAATTTTGAGCGACTTTCCAATAGCGCGAGAACCGCTTGAGGTCAATATAGCCATCATAGTCAAAAAATGGTTCTACTTCTAGCACTTCCACTGCTATAAAACCCTCCATTTGATTGCAGATATCATTAAATCGGGGACTGGGACTGTTAGCTGTGATAACTAAATTTGCATCATGTTCTTGAGCAAAAGCTAAAATTTCTTGTGCCACATCGCCACGACGGATAACAACGGGTAACTCCAGCAAGCATTCGTAGATAAAAGCGATGCGTTTGAGACTTAGTTGCCATTCCTTTATCAAAGCCTCGTCCCAAACCCAGATAGCAGGCGCATCGGGATATTTTTGTAGTACAGGGTTGTATGGACTGAGGCAATCTCCATGTATCCAAACAATTGGTTTAGTCATTTGTCATTAGTCATTTGTTATTAGTCATTTGTTATTATTCTCTTCCTTGTCCCCCTTGTCCCCCTTGTCCTCCCCTACTCTCCCTGCTCCCCTGCTTCTTCTTCCCACGCTGCCAACTTTGGCTATTGGCTTATTTGCTAAATTCCCCTTTGGGAAAAAGTCGCTGTTCTAATTCTTCATAGCTGCCTTCAAAATCACAATGACCGTAAAGCGGACATTTCTGGCAATAAATGCCTTTGGTGTAGCGTTCTAAATTTTCACGGTTGAAAAAATACGGTTTCTGACTAAAGGTGCTGGCAACCCATTGCCATGACATATTATTACTAGCAGGATCTCCATCTAAAAGGTGTTCGAGAAACCATTTGGCTCCTGCTTGCCAACGAATACGCAGCCAATGGACAATGTAAGCTGCTAGCCACATTCGGGCGTGGTTATGTAGATAGCCAGTTTCTTTCAAGTCACGGCTAAAACTGTCGATGCAAACTCTACCTGTGGTTCCTTGTCTGATATCTTGCGGCAATTCGGGTGCATATTCAGCTACAGTGTAACCAGTTTTGTATTCTTCCTGGTCTTTCCAGATTCCATCTCCTAACTTGACATACAACCGTTGCCAGTAGTCGCGCCAACCTAATTCGTTAATTAATTTCGTAGCATCATTTTGGTGCTGTACCCGTTCAAGGACATAATCTCGAATTTCTCGCAAACTCAAAACGCCATAGCGAATGTAAGGCGAAAGTCGCGTGACTGCACCTGCAAAAAAATTTCGTGTTTGCGCGTAGCTTACTGCATCGATTTTTTGCAGCGCTTTTTGTGCAGCTTTTCGTCCCCCAACGGTTTCAGTGATGTGGTCATCGCGTTGCGCCGCATCTGGGAATTGTTCGCGGAGGTAGGCTACCAACTCATCGCGGTTGGTAAATTCGCGTTGCATATCTTTAGGCATGTGAACTTTGAAGGGTGAGAATAAATAAAAATACTTGTAGGTTAAGTCATTATTATGGCGGATAAATATAAGCGTACACCGCAGGGGTTGCCGCAGGCATCGCTCTCAACCTTATAAGAGAAATTTTTTCATGTGAAGAAATTGATACTCTCACTGGGCACTCAGATGCTGTTACATCTTTAGTATTTAGCCCAGACGGACAAACCTTGGTTAGCGGTAGTCGGGACTCCACAATCAAAGTGTGGCGAATACAATAGCTTCAAACTAAGAACACAGCCTTATCCACGCCAATATAAACATTGCAAATAAATTCATCATACGAGTAAATCAAATTACTCACTCAATCTATGTACGCTTCTAAAGCGATCGCTACTGATGAATGAGATGTGATCGCTTAATCTATGTACAATTCTAAAGCGGTCGCAATCTCTCACACTTCCATCATGAGCAACATTCCCCAAGTCGGACAACCAGCACCAGATTTCTCCAGTCCTGACCAAAATGGCAATTTAGTCTCTCTCGACGACCTCAGCAGTCAGTGGGTTGTCCTCTACTTCTACCCCAAAGATGACACACCCGGTTGTACCACCGAAGCAAAAGATTTCACCGAGTTGTATCAAGACTTCAGCGCACTGGGAGCGAAAATCTTAGGCGTAAGTCCCGATTTGGGTAAATCCCATTGTAAATTTATCAGCAAACATAACTTGTCAATCACCCTCTTGAGTGACCCAGAACATATTTTGATAGAAGCCTACGGTGCTTGGCGCTTAAAAAAATTTATGGGCAAAGAATATATGGGTGTTGCTCGCTCAACTTTCCTAATCTCACCTGATAAAATGATTGTCTATGCTTGGCCGAATGTGAAAACCAAAGGTCATGCTCTGGCAGTTTTAACTAAATTACGGGAATTAGCAGCCACATAACGCGACTGAATGCAGGTATAGTTACAGCAATGCTACGTGAAATTGCTCTAGAAACTGCCAGCGTGATGATTAAAGCAAGGAACTAGACTTTTCGCCATTTGAAATAAATATGATTCAAGTCATCCAAGCCCAAAATGTCACTCTTGCCTACTTAAAGGAAAAATTTGCTCTATATAAATCTGAAGATGAGCAATTTTTTACAGAGTGGTTTGACTACATACCTCAAATTTCCGAATTAGAAAAGCAATCCTTAGACAGAGTTAAAAATAACTATCTCAATGTGCTGGAAAATGCTCCTCTTTTAGAAGAAGCAGTAAAATTGGTAGTATTATCTCCGTTGCTAGATTTAGCTGGTTTTTATCGTCATCCTTTTTACATCACTACAGAAGAGAGTGTAGAAATTAGCGAAGAAGTTATCATTGATAATGAAGTCAACACAGAAGATACTAAAGAAATTATCAAAGGCAAAATTGATGTCTTAGTTCTTCAAAATCAGCTATGGTTACTAATCATTGAATCTAAAAGGTCTAGTTTTTCTTTGGCAAAGGCGATTCCTCAAGCACTGACTTATATGCTGGCAAATCCTCACCCGGGAAATCCTGCATATTCTTTAGTAATGAATGGAGAAGATTTCCAATTTATGAAGTTGATAAAACAAGATAAACCAATGTATGCTTTATCTGATAGATTCACTTTATATAGACGCGGAAATGAATTATATAAAGTTTTGAATATATTAAAAAAAATAGGTCAAGTTGTAAATTAATTATCTTTGCTATTGCTATCTAAGTTAATACTGGAACAGTGTCATAATAGTTATATTGCATCTCTTAAATGAATTATGGTTCAATTTATCCAAGCACAAAATGTAGGACTTGCCTATTTAGAGGAAAAATTTAGTTTACAGGTAGCCGAAGATGATGCATTCTTCACGGAATGGTTTGAAAATTTACCGAAAATTACAGATTTAGAAAAACAAGATTTAGATAGGATAAAACTTCATTTTCTCCGTTTAGTAAAGCGTCCTCCTTTGTCAGAAGAAACGGTGAAATTAGTAGTTTTATCTCCTTTACTCAATTTAGCTGGATTTTATGATGAGCCTTTTTATATGAGAGGCGAGGAATCAATAGAAATTTCTGCGGAAGATGAAGGAGAAATCATTAGAGGTAGAATTGATGTTTTAGTTATTCAAGAACAACTCTGGTTGTTAGTAATTGAATCTAAAAGGTCTAGCTTTTCTCTTTTAGAAGCTGTACCTCAAGCACTTCTTTATATGTTGGCTAATCCTAATCAAGACAAACCTACTTTTGGATTAGTAACAAATGGGAGTGATTTTATTTTCCTGAAACTTACCAAATAAAATCAGCCAAAGTATGCTAGGTCTGACCAGTTTACACTTTTGAAACGAGAAAGTGAACTGTATCAAGTTCTAAGTGTATTAAAAAATTTGAGTCAAAGTTTGAGTTAATAATTATGTCTATTCGTCCTATATACCTTGATTGCCACGCTACTACAGCCGTAGATGAACGAGTATTAGCAGCAATGCTCCCCTACTTCACAGAAAACTTTGGCAACCCATCTAGTATCGGTCATGTTTACGGTTGGGAAGCAGAAGCTGCTGTTAAGCAAACGCGAGAGATTTTAGCAGGAGCAATTAACGCCACTCCTGAAGAAATTGTTTTTACCAGTGGTGCAACAGAAGCGAATAATTTAGCTATTAAAGGTGTTGCCGAAGCTTATTTTAAAAAAGGTCAGCATATTATTACTGTTGTCACTGAACATAATGCAGTTCTTGACCCTTGTAATTATTTAAAAACTCTCGGTTTTGAAATTACTATTCTACCAGTTAAAAAAGATGGATTGATTGATTTAAGTGAGTTAAAAAAAGCTTTCCGTCCTGAGACGATTTTGGTGTCGGTAATGGCTGCAAATAATGAAATTGGTGTGTTGCAGCCATTAGCAGAAATTGGGGAAATGTGCCGCGATCGCCAAGTCCTATTCCACACCGATGCAGCCCAAGCTATTGGTAAAATTCCCCTAGATGTGCAAGCGATGAAAATTGACTTGATGTCGCTAACCGCACACAAAGTATATGGCCCAAAGGGAATTGGGGCGCTGTACGTCCGCAGGCGCAACCCCAGAGTGCAACTAGCTCCCCAGCAGCACGGTGGCGGACATGAACGAGGGATGCGATCTGGGACATTGTATACACCGCAAATTGTCGGCTTTGGGAAGGCTGTAGAAATGGCCTTGGCTGAACAAGCAACAGAAAACCAACGCCTTACCCAGTTAAGGCAAAGCTTGTGGGAACAGCTTTCCCAAATTGAAGGAATTCATCTCAACGGACACGCTCAAGAGCGATTGGCGGGAAACTTGAATATCAGCGTTGAGGGTGTGGATGGAGCCGCACTTTTGCTAGGATTGCAGCCAGTAATGGCGATTTCTTCTAGTTCTGCTTGCTCATCAACAAGTACAGCACCCTCCCATGTTCTGACAGCACTGGGAAACCCTCAACAGCTAGCTTATGCCTCAGTGCGGTTTGGGATTGGACGGTTTAATACCCAAGAGGAAATTGATATTGTGGCGAAACATGCGATCGCTACTATTCAAAGCTTACGCAAAACCTCTTTTATGGATTCTCGCCAAGGAAAGCGGCAATCTGATCTAGCTCCTGCTGATTGAGGCGAAATTCCCCAGCAGCGATGATTCCTTCCACCTGCTTGGGATTGCGTGCGCCAACGATCGCACCTGTCACCGCCGGATTATTTAAAGTCCAAGCGATCGCTACTTCACCGGGGGAGCGATGGTGTTGCTCACCAATATGCTGCAATACCTCCACCAACTTCAGGTTACGAGATAGACGTGGCTCCTGAAATTCACTGCTATTCCTGCGCCAATCATCATCTGGTAAATTGGCAACCCGCTCAGATGTCATCTTTCCTGTAAGCAAGCCAGATTGCATAGGTGAATAAACAATCACACCTATGTTGTTTTCCTGACAAAAAGGCAAAATTTCGTTTTCGACATCGCGCTTAACCAGTGAATAAGGCGGTTGCAATGAGGTAACTGGTGCAATCTTTTGGATACGTTTCAACTGTTCTACGTTGAAGTTTGAAACCCCGATATAACGAACCTTGCCCTCATCCTTGAGCTTGGCAAGAGTCGTCCAGCCTTCTTCAATTTCTGACTCTGGGTTAGGCCAATGGATTTGGTAGAGATCAATGGTTTCAATGTCAAGTCGGCGCAAACTGGCTTCAACTTCCCGCCGCACTGAATCAGCCTTGAGACTGCGACCAATTTCGCGCTTTTCATCCCAGATCATTGAACATTTAGTGAAAATGTAGGGGCGATTAGATCGACCTTTGAGGGACTTGGCAACAACTGCCTCCGAATGTCCCAGACCATAGATAGCTGCTGTGTCAATCCAATTAACGCCGAGGTCGAGAGCGCGAGCGATCGCTTCAATCGATTCCTGGTCATCCTGCGCTCCCCAACCAAAAGCCCATCCACTTCCACCGATCGCCCAGGCTCCAAAGCCGATTGGGGTAATGTGAAGCTCTGAATTACCGAGCTGTTTGGTTTGCATATTTATATATCTCCAAGAATTTTTGAGTCAATTGTTAGTTTAGGTTGCAAATATTTTCTCAACCGCTATCTGAAGTGTGAATGACTACTGGAAAAAACACAACAGCAAATCACTACTTATGTAGGATTACTAAATCCTGAAGCTTGTGTTGATACATACTACTTATATATTAATACAGCACGGCGTAAATCCAGCTACTATCTCCATTAACAAGTGACTCAAATCCCTTGTCTTCCGGCACAGTGTATTAGGCTTGCTCGAAGATAGAACAGTTGTCAGTGTTTATCAAAATAGAGAAGTAATATGTCAGAAGATTTAAAAGGCAAAGTTGCGCTAATCACTGGTGCAAATAAAGGTATCGGGTATGAGATTGCATGCCAACTAGGTTCTAGAGGCGCTACTGTTCTTGTTGGTGCAAGAGATATAAAACGTGGTGAAGAAGCGGCGAATAAACTTCGTTTAAATGAAATCGATGCCCGATCAGTTCAACTTGATGTCACCAGCCAAAAAACAATCGATTCTGCGGCTAAACAAATTGAGAGCCAATTTGGAAAACTTGATATCCTTGTGAACAATGCTGGGATAATAAGTGATGGCGATCGCCTTCCACCCAGTCAAGTTGATATTGAAACACTGCGACACACCTACGATACAAATGTATTTGGAGTGTTTGCAGTTACAAAAGCGATGCTGCCACTCTTAAAGAAGTCAACAGCAGGGCGAATAGTTAATTTATCAAGTGGTTTAGGTTCTCTGGCTCAGAACTCCGATCCAAATTATGAGTTCGCTGATTTTAAGCTTCTTGCCTATAACTCATCAAAGACAGCAGTAAATGCGCTCACAGTTCTGTTGGCTGCTGAACTTAAAGATACCCCAATTAAAATTAATGCTGCTGACCCAGGTTTCACAGCGACTGATATTAATCAATACCAAGGATATCGCACTGTTGAGCAGGGAGCGATCGCAGCAGTGAAACTTGCCACTCTACCTGCTGACGGTTCTAGCGGAGGGTTTTTTGATGACAATGGCGTGGTTCCTTGGTAGGAAGTAGGGAGGCAGGGAGCAAGGGGCAGGGAGCAGGGGGCAGGGAGCAGGGAGGAAAAACAGTAGTGTTGAGTCCAGAAATTAGGATAATTTATTTTTTGGAGTTCCCTAAGGGAGCATGGGGCATTGAGCAGGAGTTAGAAAACTCGGTTCATCCAACTTTTATCTCCGTTAACGAGCCTTTGAACTGGATGAATCCACCTTTTATCTCCGTTAACGAGGCTTTGAACTGGATGAATCTACCTTTTATCTCCGTTAACGAGGCTTTGAACTGGATGAATCCACCTTTTATCTCCGTTAACGAGTCTTTGAACTGGATGAATCCACCTTTTATCTCCGTTCATCCCGCTTGTCCTCTTGTCCCCTTGTCCCCACTCCCCACTTAATATGGATTTGAATCAATCCGTCCCCTTTTAACACTCCTGAGATAATACCCAGAGGTTGGTCTGTTTCTCAAATTAAAGGTATCGCCACTGCGAACTTTCCAAATTTTGTAATTGGAAAAGGTCAAAGGCGTTCGGGGTTCGCATACTTCCGGCATATGATTGCCAAGTACAAAGTACGCCGCACCCCTACCCATAACTTTTACCAAGCCGTTTTTATCTACAAGAACCGATGTACTTTCACTAACCGCTATGCCTAAAACACTGCTAGATACACCATCCTTAATTTGACGGGCAATGAAAGCCATAATTCGACCCATTCTTTCCCGCCTGTCGAAGTGCGTATCTACAATGGTTCCCTTTAAATTACTCCAATTGAAAAAGTTGTAAGTAAAAGTAATGTCCCGGTAGGGATCTTCGAGTGCATCTCTAGTTTCAATGCCTTTTTCGGAAGAAGCGCAAGCATCATAGACACAATCACTTTGGATCATCGCACCTGCACTAGTGCCACCAATACCGCCTCCCTTAAGGTAAACAGACTTAACAGCAGCCTCAAGCTTGGTATCTTTCCAGTTGCGGATGTATTGACATTGGTCGCCGCCAGCAAAGAAAATCACATCAGCGTTTCTGACTTTTTCATAAATCTCAGCTTTGTTTGCGTCTTTTCTATTGTTAATCAGAAGAGTTTCCACAAAGTTTACGCCCTTCATGGCATAAATTAGCCGATTGTAATCGTGATTACCATTCGTGCGGAGAACTACAACATTAACTCTAGTGCCAGAGTTACTACCTCCCCGAACTTGGTTGATCATCCACTGGATAGCATCATCGACATCGGGGCCACCCCCACCTAAGCTAAGGACTGGGCCTGCTAAGGATGGTCTAGCATTGTCGAAAGAGGGAGAGGGGGAGGGGCGGACATCAACAGTGTCACCCAGGAAGTAGCGTTTCCAGCTTTCAATAAAACGGTTTATTAGGAGGGTTCCCATCTTCAACAACTTGATTCCTGTACTTTTCAAGCGCCTTGCTATGCTTGGGAATGCCTTTGTCATACTAAGCTTCTGGAGCAAACTGCAATTATTGCTAGGCTGTTACGCACTTTAATTGCTTATTTATCCGTGAAATTCGTCCTTTGTCATTAGTCATTTATCGGTTGTCCTTTGTAAATAATCAATAACAAATGACAGCTTTAACGAAAAAATATGCAACTTAAACGCGTACTAGCTTAACTCTGGCACTAGATAGGGTAAAATTTCCAGCGTACAGGGCTTGTACTGTTTGTTAACGTCAAATAGCGCAGAGTAATCATTAATTCTCTGCACTACTGTGCGAAAATCTCCACATTGGTTGTGGCGTTTAATTCCAGCCAGATGAAATCTAAAATTTACTAGGTATCGGTTGTCACTGTCCAGATATTTCCGTAGTTGCTGGAAATATTTACCCAATGGAATAACTAGAAACGCCGAGCAAATGACCTATTCGTATTCTAGTAATGCTACCAAACTTGCATTAATCATATCCCCCAAACATAAACAGAGAAACTTGTTGATCAGTAGCATTCATTAAAGCGTGGAGATTACCACCTTTTAGCATGGCAAAGTGTCCGGGTTGTAGTGTACGGATTTCAAAGCAGCGTTCTCGCTCTGGCATTTTGCACCAATCACCTACTACCATAAAGCCTTGTCCATCCATCATCAGAAAAACTTCCTGATTATCACGATGGCGATGTAAACCAATCCCACAACTAGGATTGAGAACGTGCAAATCCATGTAATCTACGGCAAAGAATCGTTCAAAACCGTTGCCATGATTTTTGCTGCCAAAGGCGTTGAAGTTCCATGAGTTTAACTGGCGACCCAATTCAGGTTTACTGGAGTAGTTCCCATAATTAGACATCAAATTGCGATACTCCAAAAAGCCAACACCGCCGTGAGGGTTAGGACTGATACCTGTTCCCAAAAAGTGATCCCATCCCCGGAGGATCATGTTGAATTCGTAATGATAGTTTGCCCCATTTTGGGAGTCCCAAATTTTTTCACTAAAATCTGCCCAAGCAAGTTCCACATGGAGGGGTAACACAGGATGCATTGTGTTTGTGGGGGCAACATCAAGTATATAGCGATCGCTTAATACTTCCCGGTTGAAGTCTGCAATGCTGCCATGTACTAAGTCATTACGTACTTGAAGTTCACCGCGATCGAGGGCATTGCGTCCCTTGTCGTCTAGCTGACTTCGCAGATCATTGCCTGGATAACCCCAAAATTCAACTTCATAGCGATCGCTCAGTGGATTATACGGCACCAAAAGCAAAGTAGGAGTTGCTACACCTGCGACTTTAATCCAGAGTTTAATTTTTTCTCCTAGTTTATGGTTGGCAGCAACGGATAATTTACTATCAGGACCCCCACGGTAAGAAACTCGCAAAAACGGTCCTGTCCAGTCTTCTACAGTTACCAAACCTCGAATCAAGAAGGTGTCGGTACTAACAAAGTCCTTGAGATTTTGCTTTTGGAAATCTGTTTTATTGTCCTGCTGAGTCGGGTCGAGAATATTAGCATCATTCCCCTGAGGTCCATATAAAACCAGGGATTCATAGGGAAATAAATACTGGAACTCCCCAGTTAAATAAAAATCACGTTCAGCCGCTAGTTGGGCGCGTTCGAGAAAGTTCAACAACTTCAGCAGCGGATTACCCCGACTATAGTCAGGCGGGGTATTGGGATCAACTTTAAAAACACTGTCAGAATGAAGGATAAACATGGCAAAGGTTAAGATTAGATTGTGTGATACAAGAAAGCAACAAATTTTAGGGGTTTTGTACCAGGGTTACGAATGCCATGCATCCCACCGCTCTTGGTGAAAATAACGCTACCTGGTTTCACTGGGAGTTCTTTAAATTCGCGGCTCCCCAGTCCCATAACTTGACGTTTTACAGTCGGGTATTTGTCTGTTGCGGGATCGTCGCCGGCACGCATATAGGCGATGCCCTCTCCCTCGGTGATGTAATACAATTCTTCCGTACCAATATGTTGATGAGTGCCTTCCACAGTGCCGGGAGGAATTGTTACTTCGTGGAAGAAGATGTTGGAACCGCCTAGTTCTCGTTGAACAATCCAACGCATATCAATAATGTTGTTGTCTGCTCGATCTGGATTGTCGCCATCCATCATGGCATTCCGATAGCGCACAGGCTTAATGTCCGGTGCTTGTAAAAACCAACCGCGCTGGAAGTTGATTAGGTAGTTGAGATCCTCAATGGTATTTTGCTGTGAACTGGGTTCTTGGGTGCGTGGTTCTTGGTGCGATCACGAATAGTCATTATCCCAACATGCATCAGCATCACTAATTTGGTAGCCAGTGGGTAAATTGCGATCGTTTTCACGAAATGCCAATTCTATCTGTGTAAGTGCTTTGATATCTCGCAAAGCTGGGTTAAATGCCTTGACTCGCGTAATCGGACCATTGCGCCCCATCTGATCCAAAATCTGAAAATCGTGGTAACTGGTGGCGGGAGCTTCTAGGGTTTCCCAAATCTCCACCTCGTAAGCATCAATCCACGGGCAATAGTGCAGCTTGACCCTGGACTCTGCTTTTTTGCTTTCATCTTCTGGTAACAGCCTCACCCAGGCAATCACATCACTACCGAGCAACCGCTTTTTCTCGCGTACCTGCTCTACTAAACGACCGGATCTGTATTCCAGCCGCAGAAAATTACTGATAAACTTTCCATCGAGATATACTTCTCCCTTCAGGGCATTGATACCCAAGTAACTGCGAACCTCTCGCACATTGTAACGGTAGCGGGGGCTGCGGGTAGCGTTAAGGTATTCAGCATGGTAAATGTGATCGGGAAAGAAGACGACTTTGAAAATCTCGTTCCACGGATTACTTTGAATATCGTTAAATGCTGGATCCATAAAGTTAAAGCCTCTTAAGTAATTCGTCAGCTACCCGAAAAGAATTGGCCTGAATTGTCAAGGTTGGGTTTGCGCCTCCCGAAGTGGGCATAAATGAGCCATCGGTGACATAGAGGTTATCAAAGTCCCAAGCTTTGCAATTGCGGTCTAGCACTGAGTCTTTGCGGTCAGTACCAAACCTTGCTCCTCCAAGAATGTGGTTAGCAATCCGTGCCAAGGCGTTTTCTGCCAGGTATACGCCACCCTGACCTTGAAATTCAAATTTGAATTCGCCTGGAATTGTATTACCACCCAGCTTCAAAACCTGACCACACATTTCAGCCAAGGTATCCATGAGATATCTGTCGTGGCTGTGCCATTCTTTGATGATGTGAGCCACAGGACGACCCCATTTATCTTGAATCGTGGGATGGAGTTCAATCCGATTGGTCTTTAGGGGTACTTGATTGGCCATAAAGCTGACGGATAAACCTCTACCCATGTTGTTGTCCAAAAAGTCCGTCAACCCTTGAGCCGCTAAACTGGTGTTCTCGATAAAGCCTTTCCAAAGAGTGTCTAAATCCCGACTACCGTGGGTACGCCCCAAAGAGATAGGCAAGGCTTGATCGGAAGTATTGTTGTAGATTGCTCCACCGGCCCAAAGACCTCTGCTCTTGAGAAAGTCGTCAGTAGCGCAAGCATCGGTTGCCCAATCAGCATCAAGAGCTAGGGTCTTATCGCTACGGGTGGGCATAAGGGCGCTAGCACCTCCAAAACAGTGGGTAAGGAAGTATTTACCCAGTAAATCATTTTGGTTGATGCGTTTGTTAAATTCGGAACTGAGCTGTGCTGACAGCTTCAGCAACCGAATCGATTCAATGGCAGAACAGGCTACGATTACCAACTTTCCTTGAACAAACCGGGTTTTACCACTCGGATCGCGGTATGCTACTCGGCTGACTTTCGACCCTTCACTTTCTAGATGGGTGACTACGCAGTTTGTGCGAATTTCAAAGTTTGGTAAATTAGCGATCGGGCTGAGTAAAGATACCCAAGTATTCGATTTCACACCCAAAGGGCAGCCAAAGCGATTTACATAACTGGTTTTGAGGGTTTCAGGGTCTTTGGGAACTTTGCGTCCACTCGGTTCATGATCGCGGGTAATCACCGCTAGAGGTGCGCGGTATGGCTTAATTGGCTTACCATTACCCAGCTGTTCACCTAGCTTATCCATACCAAATTTCGCATAGTTGCTAATTGGGTTAGGTTCTAGAGGCGGTTGATAGCTATCTTTACTAAAAGGCTTGAGCTGATTGTCGGCGGTGCCGTTAAGACCTACAAGGTATTCAGCTTTAACATAGTACGGTTCTAGCTCGTCGTAACTGACAGCCCAATCACGCGCTTCCCTTTGCACATCGCCATTTGGGTCATTCTTCAGGTCTTTACGTCCGGCATTAAAGCTTTGTAGACGTAAATCGGTAGGCGTAAAACGTAGCGAAACACCACCATAAAGTTGAGTACCGCCGCCTGCCACTTGAGCTGTATAGCCTTCAATTGTGGCTCTATCTTGTCCATTGGGATCACGATAGATATGCGGCTCGTCGTTAATATCTGGTTCAACGTGGCTAGAATAAAAGGCTTCGTTCTGATTAGCAACTCCAGGAATGCGGATGCGCTTTTCTGGTCCATCAGCAAACAATTCGTCACGCTTAAAGTCACTTAACCCCTGAGGACTCTGATACTGGGGTCTAAATAGTGGACCTTTTTCCAGAATCAGCACTGATTTCCCAGCCTTCGCTAAAGTGTAGGCAATAGGGGAACCTCCAGCGCCACTACCAATGATCACTACATCAAATTCAGTTTGCATACATCTTCTCCTGAGGATATCAATTAGCCCCGATAATCGCTGTTAAGTCCAAGGGGTGGTTCTATAGCTTTGCGCCAATCAAATAGAGTTTTGCCGTTCTGATCTCTATATCTTTCTGATAGATAAGCCCAACCTGTTCCTCCCACGTTGCCACCATATTTAGGATGAGAAAAAGCACCTGTAAATGTGTGACGACGCAGTAATTGGAGGAAGAAACGGGGTTCTTGGTATTGTTGATAATTCCAACCGTTGACTTGGTTAGTAGCCATTTCGTTATACAGGTCAATGTATAACTCTTTAGAGACATCTTTAGGTTCAACGTAGGGATTACGCTGTCTCAATATCCGGTTAATTTGATTTAAGCAAATTTTGTAATCAATTAAATGATGGTTTTCTTCTCTAGCTAAAATGTTGTCAATAAAGTTTGCGGCTCCTACGGATTCATCTAGACGATAAGCATAGGCGTATTGTACTTGCTTATCTTGTTTACCCAAAAAATTGTAATGACGCTTCAAAAAGTTCTCCCCTTCTTCAGTTCGAAAAGGCAAAATATGATCTACTAATCGAGCTACGATGTCGAATTCCCAATCTTCAAAGTTTAGTGGTTCAGTACATAATTGGGTAAAAAATCTTGACCATAATTGCCCGTTATCAAGCTGGGCCCGCTGGGGATTTATTGGGTCTATAATCGCCTGCCCATCGATGATAAATTTATAGGTATGAAATTGCGCTTTAGGTACCACAATCGATAAAGCATAATATCCTGTGGCTTCCCCGATAAAGTTGACAGGCTTGAGTGGGATTGGCTCATAAAGGTTGGCGAAAGTCCCGATTACAGCAACATTTTTTGGCGGTGTTGCCCCTTGTTGCTGATATAAGAAAGTTACTACATTGGAAGAATAACTTTTAACAAAATCTTTGCCATCGCTGTAATTATCGATAATTGGAAATCGCCAAGGTTCCGCAATGCGAGAGCGTGGATCATCGTCAGTTAATTGCCCAAAGTTATGACGAGGATCTTTATTATCTCTAGCGAGAAATTTAGTGCAGTGGTTTAGTACATACTGGTCGTCTGTGTTTAAAATTTCAACAGCCATGAATTTTTCTCCTGGTAGATATCTATCGACCAAATCAAGTCAGAAGGAATCGCAGCAATCAGCATTTTGGAATCAATCCAAGTTAGCTTTGCCGGACTACACAAAAAAGTGGTGTTTATTGGAACAATAATAACTTTAACCTTTCCGGAAAACTAACTAATGATTTCCGAAAAAATGATTAAATTTCATCCGTGGTGTTCTGGATTAGGCACGAGGATAATTTTACCAAATGCCTGTTTTGCCTCAATTCGCTCGTGAGCAAAACTTGCTTCTTGTAGGGGCAAAACGGAGTCAATCACAGGTTGAAATATTCCCTGGGCGAAGTGTTGCAAAATTTGGTCGAAATCTTGCGGTTGAATCAGAGCAAATGAACCGTGAATGCTGGCATTTTTCATCAGTAGATCCAATCCATGACATTAATTTCTGCCACATCACCACTGAGAGTCCCAGCACAAACAATCCGCCCTTTTTTTGCCAGCATACTAATAGACGATCGCAATGTTGTACGTCCTACTAAGTCAAGAATGAGAGTGGCACCTTGCCCCTCGGTTATCTTGATTACCTGCTCTACTAAATCAGGAGAGTGGCGATCAAGGATAAAATCGGCTCCTAGTTGGTATAGTTGCTCTGTCTTGTTCTTGTCACTGATGGCAATCACTTGGGCATTTTGCCAACGGGCAATTTGAATTGCAGAGGTTCCCACTCCACTGGATGCTGCATGGATCACAATTCGCTCAACTGGCGCGATCGCCCCGTTATAAAATAGGGCAATCCAAGCAGTTGTGAAAGCTAAACCAATACTCGCCGCTCCAATGTAACTCAGTTGATCGGGAATGTCGTGTAATTGCTTAACTGGTAGCGTGGTGTATTCCGCATAAGCACCATTTCTTTCTCTTCCCAGGGCTTCAAAAGTGGCAACAATGCGATCGCCTATTTGCCAATCTGTTACCCCTGCACCTAATTCCACGATTTCCCCTGCTACATCCATACCCAAAAGATGGGGGAGACTTTTTTGAATGAAAAACTGTCCTGAGCGGTGAAATATATCTGTGTGATTTACTGTAGCAGCATGAACCTTGACTAATACCTCATTGGCCATGGGTATCGGGGTAGGAAAGGTTTCGTAGTGCAGTACTTCTGCACCTCCTGTTTCATGCATGACGATCGCTTTCATGAGTGTACTCCCATATACCATGACCAAGCCATTATTTTATTGAGAAAGAATCAAGACGCTATAAGGGCCAATGCCAACATTGGCACGGAAGGACATACCATCGGAATCATTGGGATTGCTCCGATCTGCAAAGGTGTCATAACCAGAATGGTTGCCAAAATCTGGGCTGTAACCATTCCAGTCGCTATTAAACCTTACCCACCAAGTTCCGCCTCCAGGAAAGCCCAGGCTATAGTGATCGTAGGAGCGATCGCCCATATTCACAATCACAACTACATCATCCCCTGCCCCGCCGTTATCCCAACGATGGAAGGCTATAACCGGAATGGCACTAAGAAAAGCTCTAAGCTATGTGGAATAAGAGCTATAGCTTGAAATGCCGGACGAGCAGTAATGGCATAGACAGGCGATCGCTAATGGAGGAATGATGTACAGTTGTGCAAAAGTTTTTGGAGGTAGAAAAAGCTTACTCGCCCGTGAAATACTATTTTTGAGACGAATAAGCCAAAATCAAAATTACTATTACTGTGACACTAAGAGTACAAATCCTCAATATGGAAAACGCTACAATCTATTAAAACTGTTAGCGTTGAACTACTGGCTACTGATTTACCTATCCCCATATTTTTTGAAAGTAGAAGAAAAAGACGAAAGCCGAAAAAGCCGCCCTTGGTAAAACAGGATTTGTTCCAGTCGCAACTCGTTGGGTAATTGAACGCTCGAATGTTTGGATGGAACGATGCAAGAGTTTGGTCAAAAACTTTGAGCGAACACTGGCTCATGAGACTGCCAAGCTCAATCTATGTTTTATCCGTCTCATGCTCAAGCGTTTAGCTCAGGCATAGATCTCAAATGGGTTCTATAGTTGCAAATAATCCTGGCTGAAAACAACGATGATTGCAGGTTGGGGGATTTATAATTGCAGGTCGCTACATCTAGATAGTTGAGAATGATGCCGAGTTTTTTTTAACTCAGAAACCAATTTCTCTTCTTGCTTGTGGCTTTGAGGACGAGGCACTTTTAGTTTTGCTCCTAATCGATATCGAACCCACGCATAAACCGTTGCATACTCGATATCTTGTCCATGTTCTTGTTTCAACCATTCAACTATTACACCATAGCTACTAAAGCCTTTTCCTATTTTTAACTCCTCCTCAAGTGCTGCGTAGTTTACCGCCGTAGGCATCGCAGCATCATCGATTTTCCGTTTTGCACAAGAGTGCTTTTTTGATTTCTAATAAGCCTGAAATCCCATCAGTTCTGTACTTATGCAACCATCTCGTGACTGTTGAAGTATCTCTTGCCAAGCGTTTTCCAATTTATTGCTGCTCCTTAACCTGTCCGCTTTTTATCCACCACAGCATAATAAGCTTTTCTTTCTGGCTTCCTAAGTTGGCTGTTTGTAGACGTTTTTTAAGTTCTTCTTCGCTCTCTGCGATTTCAATCTTAAAAGGGCGGCTCATGGTTATTTTAATTTATCGAGTTTGTTTTCTCCATTATATGCAGCTTCATATAAAATTGGTATTAGGACTCTCTGAGACTGTAATTAAATCCCATCCTAACTATCAAAAACTACGATCTTACGGCGTTATTACTGCTTAATTTTGTCCGAAGTATTGCTCAAGATATCTTTGACAATCTTGGGAAATGAATTTATAATCACTATCAAATAGATATACTTTAATCTTCCGCCCAAAATTTAACATATTTTGGGCTGTTTTTATCGGATTTTTCTTAACATTCAACACTTTTGTGCGAGTATCTGTAAATTGGGCAGAAAGCCCACTTTATAAGAACAAAGCAGGGGTATACGATTCTTCACAGGTTATTATTTCATGAATTCGACTAACTTAAGTCAAGATTGGTATGAATTAAACCAGCGCTACCTATCAGCAGCCTTAGCTTTAGTACGCGACGCCATAGAAAAATATATTATTAAAATACAAAATCAAACTGATAATAAACACTTATCTCAACAGTCTCAACATTATGAAGATTTACAACAAGTGGCTCTGTCAATGCCTTCACCATCAGCATTAGAGCGAATATGTAAAATTTTTGCTTTGTCAGAGTTTGAGCGCGATGTACTACTGTTGTGTGCATGTATGGAGTTCAACGGCGATTTTGCTTCTTTATGTGCAGCAGCGCAATCCGACACACAGCGAGCTTTTCCAACATTTAGTTTAGCGTTAGCGGCATTGCCTAACGCTCATTGGGATGCAACAGCTCCAAATTCACCTTTACGTCGATGGCGGCTAATAGAAGTGGCAGAAGGTAGAGCATTGACTCTCTCTCCTCTACGAATCGATGAACGGATTTTGCACTATCTTGTTGGCAACCGCTATTTAGATGAAAGACTAGCGGGGATAGTAGAGTCATTACCAGAAACAGGAGAATTAGTACCATCGCACCAAAAACAAGCAGAAACAATTGCAGCAGTTTGGTCACAAATATCAACAACAACTGTGTTGCCTGTAGTTCAGTTGTGCGGTAGCGAACCAACCAGTAAAAAAGCAATTGCTACCAAGGTTTGTAAAATTCTCAATGCTAGTTTGTGTGTAATTCCTGCTCGAGTAATGGCATCTGTACCAAGCGAACTGGAAAATTTTATCCGATTGTGGGAGCGCGAAGCTGTATTGAGTGGAAGTGCGTTATTACTAGATTGCGACAGAATCGAAATGACAGATTCTGCCCGTGTTACTGCGATTGAGCGTTTAATCGAGCGAGTCAATGGCTTTTTGTTTGTAGCTAGTCGAGAAAGAATACCTTTTCTACAACGTCCAGTAGTAAGTTTTGACGTTCACAAACCCACTATCGAAGAACAAAGTATACTCTGGCAAAGTAACTTGGTGGAACTAGCGCCACAATTAAATGGGCAAGTCAAAATATTAGTAAGTCAGTTCAACCTCAATCCCTTGACAATTCGTGCAGCTTGTGCGGAGGCAGTCGGTAACTTTAATCAGGGACAAGAAAAAGATTTAGGTAAAATTTTGTGGAATGCTTGCCGAACCCAAGCCCGCCCTCGCATGGAAGAACTAGCACAGCGTATTATTCCCACAGCTGATTGGGAGGATTTGGTTATACAATCAACACAAAAGCAAGTTATACGTGAAATTGCTGCACAAGTACGACAAAAATATACCGTTTACCAAACTTGGGGATTTGCTGGTAAAAGCTCACGGGGACTGGGAATCAGCGCTTTATTTGCAGGTACTAGTGGTACAGGTAAGACTTTGGCAGCAGAAGTTTTAGCGCAGGAGTTGCAGCTTGATTTATACCGTATAGATTTATCATCAGTAATCAGTAAATATATTGGTGAAACCGAAAAAAATCTACGCTCTTGTTTTGATGCAGCAGAAGAAGGTGGTGCTATTCTTTTATTCGACGAAGCTGACGCATTGTTTGGTAAGCGTTCTGATGTCAAAGACAGTCATGACCGCTATGCTAATGTGGAAGTGAGTTATTTATTACAACGTATGGAGTCTTATCCAGGTTTGGCAATTTTAACAACCAACCTCAAAAGCTCATTAGATGTAGCTTTTATGCGGCGTCTGCGGTTTGTAGTTCAATTTCCCTTCCCTGATACTACTCAACGCGCAGAAATTTGGCGCCGGATTTTCCCGTCGCATACCCCAACCGAAGGTTTAGAATTCACGAAATTATCTCAATTGAATGTAGCAGGTGGCAACATTCGCAATATAGCCTTAAACGCAGCATTTCTAGCAGCCAAAAGTAGCGAAACAGTACAAATGAAACACATCTTAAGTGCAGCGCGCGCAGAATATGCGAAATTAGAAAAATCCTTAACTGAAACAGAAATTAACGGTTGGATTCCTAAATAAAAAACTAGACTAAAGTCTAAAGATTTTTAGTAATAGATTATGAAATAATAACAGAAATACCGCCATTATAATAGCGAGATTGGCGATGAAAGAACGACAAAAAAACCATAACCAAGATGATTCATCTGCATTTGAACATGTTCAAATGCAGTCACGCACATCGAGCAACCAGTCTCAGAAACACTCCCAGGCATCTACCACCCAAACGCCTCATGAGCAATCATTTCAGCAGCATCAATTAGAAGCTCAAAAGCTGCAAGTAAAAGGAAAGCATGCCACCCTGACACCAGGGGAACAGCAACAACTGACTACTTTGCAGACGAAAATGAACGATGCTCTACAAACAAAAGAAGAAAATTCTTCACTTGGTCACAACTTAGCGAATATTTCCATCAATCGTCCTGGCACATTAAAAGAGAAGCAACCCATAAACAAAAAAGAGGAGTTGGAACAAAATTCCGAAGACGACGTTTTACAAATGATACCAGATACCCAGGATAAAGCGTCAGCTAGCGCGAGTAAAGAATTATCAGAACAGAAGCAAGGAGCAAATAGAAATAAATTTAAGCAAGATTATCCACTAGTACAAGAACTAGTAGATAAGATTGACCCCGCACAACCGCACGAGAAAATACTAGAACAGCTATTTAATAATTTTCAAAAAATTAATTTTATTTATACAGCGCAATACAAAAAACCTGAAACTTTACTAAAAGGGGCTAAAGAAGGAGACTGTAAGACTTTAACAGAGACTTTTCAAACTGTTGCAAAAGAGTATTTTGGTATTACAAATATAACGATTGGAGAAATTAAGGAACCTTTTGTGAGCGAAGCAGGAAAAACTCCGCATAAAGGTAAAGAACCCAATTGTGATTTTGACGGCAGCAAGAAAGGGTGGTTCTTCCAAAATCATTATTGGGCTGTGTGGAATAACAAGGTTTACGATGTATTATTCCTTAGCCATAAAGCGCCAGAAATTGACAAAGCCAAGCAAAAAGACCCTCTCAAATCAATGTTGATGCCTGAAGGAGAGTATTACGAAACAGAAAAAGGAAAGGTTGTGTATCCGGTTGGAGTCAGATATTCTACTGTTCAACTGAGCGTATTTCAGAAAGCGCAAAACTTCATGAAAAACCTCAGCGGTAGTTTAGCAAGACAAGGAAGTGAAATAGCTCGTTCGATTAAATCATTTTTGACTCGAGGATCGAGAGACGATAGTGGTCTTGATAGTTTATTAGGTGGGTTAAAAAAACAAGCTGCTCCAGGGGAAAATGAATAAAAGTTTCGTAGTAAGGGCTAAAGCCCTTATTTAATTTATATAAGGGCTTCAGCCCTTACTACAAACAAAGGGGGCATAAAGATGAGTAACCGTATAACACCCCAACGCAAGAAAGCTGCAACCTCAAGTTTTGCAGCAACATCGGTGTCCTCATCAATAACTCCCACTATAGCTTCTCCTACACGCGGTTTTGGTATACAATCCCTAGCTATCTAATTGGTATACAAAACAAGTAAGCTGAGGAAAGCACCTACCAACGGTAAAAAATTAGTGACAGTAAAGTTGCCGAGCCTAAGCCCTCATAGAAAGTTCAGTAATGCCAAACGAATAATTTTAGAATGTTCGCTCATCGAATGTGTGCATTGTGGGACAGAGTTATTACTACGTAGACCAAGGCATATGCGTAAAACTGTTCAAACAATGGATGGTGCAGTGTTTGTGGCAGGTAAGAGTAAAGAATGTACCAATCCCAATTGCATACATTTTGGTAAACATTACTACGCTACTGGCTAGCTATTGTACAGTCTGCCTTTACGTAGAAATACATTAGTATAAGAGCAAACGATAATAAGTCAGCATCTACAGGACGCGATCGCACAGGGCAAACGCATCTAAATATTGACGGGACTGAATCAGAATGGAATTTCAGTAGACCGAAAACTTTTGTAATCGCTCTGTAATGAATACCTATTTTAGTGATATTTTACTTCAAATATGTACTTTTAAATACTAGTACTCAATGGATCGCCTAGAGTCCAGTCATAAGTAAAACTAATAGTTTAACCAAGATTAAGCCCACATTCCGCACCCTTAACTGTCACAAGCGGTTATTACGGAAGTTAATTACTGAAAAAGGAGTAAAAAATTACATTTATCTCAAAAAAACAGATTTGTCCGCTGAAAAAATTACAGCAGTGCCTGTTGTGGATTTATCAAAAGTTGATTAGAATTTTATTCAAGTTTAAACAAAGTTTACATTTATACACTGTTCAAGGACAGCTTCATTTAGCTGTCCCTAATGTCATATATATAACAGTATATTTGATTGATTACCAGGCAATTTGTGATCGCTCTTGTACAACTCGCTGATATACTTCTTCAGTTTGCTTGGCTAATTTCGGCCAGCTAAAGCGTCGCTCTAAATCCTCATAAGCGTTATCCACCAGCCATTGTCGATATCCTGGATTTTTCAAAACCTCCAAAATTCCCCAAGCCAAAGAATCGGGATTGTTCACCCAAGTAACAATACCTGTTTTGGTATGTTGCACCACTTCAGGAAAACCACCAGTATCGGAAACCACTACAGGAACACGAGAAGCAAAGCTTTCTAAAGCCACAATTCCAAAGGGTTCGTAAAGGCTGGGAAAAACGGCACAGTCAGCGACAGTTTGGAATTTATCTAAATATTCATCGGAGAGAAAACCTGTAAAATAACAATGATGCCAAATTCCCAAATCCCAGGCTTGGCGCTTGAGATGATCAGTATTGCCACCACCAACGATCACAAATTTAACGTTACCTCCCATTTCTGCAAGGATCTTGGGAGCCGCATGAAGTAATATAGGTACACCTTTTTCATACGTCATGCGACCGAGGTAGTAAACGATTTTCTCATCGTCTGTGGCAAATTGGCGGCGAAAATCCAAGGCATGAAAATCTATGTGATGCTGTTTTTTTTCGGCTCGGATACCGTTATAAATGACATCGATTTTGTCCCAAGGACTTTGTAGCGCTCGTTCTACTTCTTGGCGCATATAGTCGCTACAAACGATAATCCGCCAAGCGTTGAAAGCCAGCAAGCTTTCTTTGCCATTGATATAGGCTTGGATGTTTGTGTGAATACCGTTGTAGCGTCCGTATTCTGTAGCGTGAATTGTGACAATTAATGGTATTTTCAGATTATGTTTGAGAGCGATCGCAGCATCTCCTACTAACCAATCATGGGCATGAATTAAATCAAAAGGTCCTTCCTCTAAAATCAACTTACCACCGTGATGTCCCATACTCAGGTTGAGATTAACTATCCAGTGGAAGAAGTCATTACTATGTCCTACTGACACCCGATGCACTTTTACTCCCTCAACCACCTCATACATTGACGCCTGACCAAACTCTGCTGTAATCAGGTGGACTTCATGTCCTAACTTGACCAATTCCGGGTACAACTCCGCTACATGCCGCGCAATTCCCCCAACAATTCTTGGCGGAAACTCCCAACTCAGTACCAGTATCTTCATCTGCTAGACTCCCCCACACTTTACAAATATCTAAAAAACTACATTTACCTAAAAATACAAGGGTGGTAAATGCAGTAAGTATGTTTCCTAAAATTTTGAGATTTTTTAACAGTTATTTTGTTAAAGCTTATCAAAGGTTATGAACTGCGGGCTAGTACTGCTGCACGGAAGTCAAAAATCAAAAGTCAAAAGTCAAAAAACTTCTATTCTGGGCTTTTTTACCATTTTTAATGGTCTGTTCATTTCCACCGTGCTGTACTAGCGATAGGAAGCAAAGTGTAATTCGTAATTAGGACAATTGAGCGTCCATTTTGCAACTTAAGCTTTAAGAAGGGGTAACAACACAAACAGCATGAACTTGATCGCGCCCTTGCTGTTTGGCTTTAATCAAATCTTGCGGCGAAACTTCGGAATTTGGCACAATGCTGACAACGCCTAGACTGACAGTAACGCGATCGCACATACTAGATTGAGCATGGGGAATGCCCAAGGCTGAAACTTCTCAACTTGAGGCTGCTGTTGACAAATTTTATCACTAAAATTAACGGAAGTTAAATCATAATAAAAGAACCCCACCCCCCTAACAGCTTGCGGGGTGGGGTTCCGGGTATCAAGGCTCTTCCATCACTCTGGTTAAAGAAAAATCTCAGGCAAATTTTAAACAAGAGACAGAAACTTGGTTTGGAGCTTTATCAAAAAAGCTTCATGTTCAAAACCTCGCCCGCAAGTGGCGCAAAAAAAATCTTGTATCTTAAGGTAGGTAAAAACCCCACCCCTAGTGTCGGGCTGAGTTTAATTGCATTAGCGTAGCGGGGCGTTCGCTTTTAGCGTCTCTAAGAGTTGCCCATTGCGAATTGCGAATTGGATTTATTTGCTAACACTATGGCCAAAAGAATCTCTTTGAGGTGAAAGTCTTGTGCAGCAAAGATTATTGTTTTTTTCTCTGGAGAAAGTGATGAAAAAGCGTTAGCTTTGATCCAAGCGCAGTACTGCCATAAAGGCTTCCTGGGGTACATCCACTGTACCTACAGATTTCATCCGTTTTTTACCTTTTGCTTGCTTCTGTAATAGTTTCTTTTTGCGGCTGATGTCACCACCGTAGCACTTGGCTAGCACATCTTTCCGCAAAGCGGGGATATGTTCGCTGGCGATAACTTTACTGCCAATAGATGCCTGAATTGGCACTTTAAATTGATGGCGGGGAATTAGTTCTTTGAGTTTTTCTGCCATTGCCCGCCCAACGTTGTAAGCTTTATCTCGATGCACAATCATCGCCAAGGAATCCACAGGATCGCCGTTAATCATAATATCCAGCTTCACCAGAGGATTTTCACGGTAGCCGATGATGTGATATTCCATACTGGCATAACCGCGCGATCGCGACTTCATCTGATCAAAAAAGTCAGTCACAACTTCCGCCAAGGGAAGTTCGTAAGTAAGTGTGGTTCGTCCTTGGGCGAGATATTTCATATCTTTGAAGATGCCACGGCGATTTTGTGACAACTCCATCAAACTGCCGACATAAGTTTCCGGCGTAATCATCTCTACTTGGACGTAGGGTTCTTCAATTTTTTCGCGATCGTTGGGAGAAGGTAAGCGGCTAGGATTATCGATGTACAGTTCCTCACCCTTGACGGTAATCACCTTATAAACCACCGAGGGGGCTGTAATGATTAAATCTAAGTTATATTCTCGCTCTAGACGTTCTTGGACAATTTCCATGTGCAGCAAGCCCAAGAATCCGCAACGGAAGCCAAACCCCATCGCGCTGGAAGTTTCGGGTTCGTAATGTAGCGCTGCGTCGTTGAGTTCGAGCTTTTCCAAGGCTTCCCGCAAATCTTCAAATTGGTCAGCATCAATGGGGAACATCCCGCAAAAAACCATCGGATTCGCTTCTGCGTAGCCTGGTAAGGGTGCCTCTGCTTTCGCCTTACTTAGGGTAATTGTGTCTCCTACCCGTGCATCAGCTACAGCTTTAATTGCTGCTCCCAAATAGCCTACTTCCCCAGCGTGGAGTTCTTCAACTTGCTTTTGAGTCGGAGAAAGAACGCCTAACTCATCAATTTCAAATTCTTTACCAGATGCCATTAAATGGATGCGATCGCCTTTTTTCAATGTGCCATCCATCACCCGGAAATATACAATTACCCCCCGGTAACTGTCGTAATAGCTATCAAATATTAACGCTCGTAAGCGTTCATTTATGGTATTGGGCGGTGGCGGTATCCGCTCAACCACTGCTTCTAAAATCTCATCAATACCAATTCCTTCTTTAGCAGAAGCCAAAATCGCACCACTGCAATCTAGACCGATAATTTCTTCAATCTCGCCAATTACCCGTTCTGGTTCTGCTCCAGGCAAATCGATTTTATTCAAAACCGGGATAATTTCCAAATTATTCTCTAAGGCTAAATATACATTCGCCAAAGTTTGCGCCTCCACACCTTGGGACGCATCTACTACCAATAGCGCTCCTTCACAAGCAACAAGAGAGCGGGAGACTTCATAAGAGAAATCCACGTGTCCAGGAGTATCAATGAGGTTCAGCACATATTGCTGACCATCCTTAGCTGTGTAGTTCATCCGGGCAGCTTGCAGCTTAATTGTAATGCCGCGCTCCCGTTCCAAATCCATATTGTCGAGGAACTGTTCCTTCATCTGTCGGTCTTCAACAGTGCCAGTAGCTTGTAGCAAGCGATCGGCGAGGGTTGATTTCCCGTGATCGATGTGAGCAATAATACAAAAATTGCGAATGCGAACTGCGGGAACGTCAGTCATATACTATCTTTGCCTTAGCAGCAACCAAAGTTAAAAGAGCAATTTACTTAATGTATTTTAATGCTTTCTTAGCCAAGACGCTGCTTGCTTTTAATGCTGAGTTAGGAGTTAAAAGTTATTTATTATTTATTCTCCCCCTGCCTCCCCTGCTCCCTCTGCTCCCCCTGCCTTTCTTGCCCCTCTTCACCCCATCTTGAACTTCGATCTAAACAGGTGGACTTTTAAGAATATTATGAAAGTCTATTTGTCGCTGCTAGTATTCATCAGCTAGGAGCGTACAATAAATGTAAATAAGTACATGTAGGGATCATGGGCAATTACTACCCGTAATTACCTGTAATCACTATTTTGTCGGCAAAATTTCTAAAGCCATTGTCTAGTTAGTTATATGAAAAATGCGATTTAAAACTTAAAGCTGTTACTTTGGTGCTATTTCGGGGAACTATGTAACTGTCCCCTTGAAGATTTTTCAGTGAATTAGCCCAAATTTATGAATATAACTACTTTACAAAGCTTTAGACAAAACCAATTCACAGTATATCAAACCTATGAATATGCAAGAGAAAACTACCAAAGCGGAAAACACACGAGCCGATAAGGTAGAAATTTCTGTCCGCCTGGACTCCGAGCTACTAGAGCAAATTCAGCATCTCACCAATGACCCAAGTAAAGTGATTGAGGTGGCGATTCGTCAGTGGTTGCGGGGTGAAATCCTCAGAGATGACGAACTGACGCGTACCCCTGTGCGTACCCCTGTTCCTCCTCGGGGTGAATGGAATGATTAACACTATTAATCAGCTGTCAATGCAATTTAAAAAAGTAAAGTTTGTCAATCTGGATTTCAAAACACCAATAAATACCCAATAAAAAACGAAAAAGCTGTAAAAATTTATGCGAAAATTTGAGCAGCTTTAGTAAAATTACGGTCGGATACCCTTTGTCTATCCAACTCAATTAATGACTATTACTGCTAATTCCCAATTGTCAAATGTATTTTCCCAAAATCTGGAATCTATTACTAGTAAGACTGATGGCTCATTACCAACTCTAGGAGCCGAGTTGGTGTATACGCAAGATGAGGCAGGGCGCTATCTGACTTTTTATTGGCAGTACAGCGAACTGCTGGGGTTAAATACTGAAAAAGTAGTTGAGGAACTGAACCAGACTCAAGCCTTTGTCCCGGTGGATAAGGTTACTTATTTGGAACGATTGCACCGAATTTTGAAAAGTTTGGTGCCAGAAAGGTTTCAGTGTTGGTTTAGCTACCACCAGGAATTATTTGAGTTGGACTTGGTGATTAGTCCGATTATGCCGAGTTTGGGAACAACTGCCACCACAGTTTTAGTGATGGGACGGTTAGTGCAAGCGACACTCAACAAAAAACAAGTGCCTGTGGCATCAAAAACGCCCACACAAATAGAGTTGGCAATACGCTCACAGCAACACCAAAAATTGGTAAATCGCATTACCAGAAATATTCGCCGGACGTTGGATTTAGATATTATTTGGCAGCAAACAGTTGATAGTTTGGGGAAAGCACTGCGGTTAGAGCGCTGTATTATTTGTCCTTATCAGCCTTCTAGCTCAAAAGTGGAGGTGAAGGCTGAGTATTGCCAGCCAGAACTCAAATCAATGCTTGGCTCAAAAATAGATATAGCTTCAGAGCCTGCCTTTGGTCAGGCTTTGACAGCCTTAGAACCAGTTGTAATGGAAATGCCTGGATACGCAGGGTCTGGGCGACAGAAAACTTTGGTGATTGCAACTTGCTATCAAGACCAAGCTAATGGATTGGTTGCCTTGAGTTGGCAGGATGAATGCTACACATTAACAGAACCAGAATTAGAACTAGCAAAAGAAGCAGCAGATCAATTGGGAACTGCGATCGCTCATGCTACTTTATATAAAGAATTAGAAGCGGCGCGTCAAAAAGCCGAAGAAGCTTCCCGCCTCAAAAGCGAGTTTCTGGCTAATGTATCTCATGAAATTCGTACCCCCCTCAATGGCATGATTGGCTTCTTAAAGCTGATTTTGGAAGGAATGGCAGATGACCCAGAAGAGCAAAACCAATTTTTGACAGAAGCTCACCACTTATCGATACATCTGCTGAATATTATCAACGACATTTTGGACATCGCTAAAATCGAAGCTGGCAAAATGGAGCTAACTTACGCTCCAGTTAAGCTAGATGAGCTATTCCATGATGTAGAAAATTTCATGCGTCCCCAAGCAGAAATGAGAAACCTCAGCTTTCGGATGCAGATGCCTGCTACCTCCGATGAAATCATTGTCCTAAGCAACTACCAACGGTTGCTACAAGTTATGCTCAATTTGGTAGGTAACGCCATCAAATTTACCCATGAGGGCGGTGTTACTGTCAGCGCTGATTTAGTACTCAAAAAAGCAAAGCCGAACTTTCAAGGCCAGGAATTTCCTGGTATGGTAAGAGTACGTGTGGCAGACACTGGCATTGGTGTTTCCTTAGACAAACAAGATAAACTGTTTCAATTATTCTCTCAGGTGGATGGCTCCCGCACTCGCCATTACGGCGGTACAGGTTTAGGACTGGCAATATCGCAGAAGCTAGTGGAGGCAATGGGCGGCGAGGTACATTTTTACAGTCTGGGCGAAGGACTTGGCTCAACAGTCACATTCACCGTACCACTATATCAACAACCAGTCATGGTTTTATCTAGTGATAGCGACTCAAGAGATAATGCTTGCTGAGTTATGGAATTTTGGATTTTAGATTTTAGATTTTTCCTTCAAAAAATCCCAAATTGAAAATTGGCAAAGTCAAGAGTCACGATACTTGGCAATACTAGGTTTGGAGTTTTAAATTTTAAATTTTTTTAATAATTATTATTTAAATAACAAAATTGGAAATTGGAAATAATTCCGTCCCTAGTCCACAAAATTGTATAATTATGGGCTGGGTTGAAGCACACAACACAAGAAGCGCCTAAATGTTGGCTTTTGTTCTGCTGTACTCAAATTTATAAAAATAGATTTTTCACCCCTCTTTACGGTGAAGTGTACTTAGGAGCATTAAATCCTGTCTCCCGTCAGACTGCAAATCACAACCTAAAAGCTAAAGTAAAGTAGGAGGCTCACACGAAAACTCTGTTCAGACAACATGGAAAATAAAATTTTGGATAATCGTTAACGAGTAACGGCAGATAAGGCACATGAATCATTATTATTTAATGCCTTATGCCCCATGCCCCATGCCCAATGCCCCATGCCTATCATTAATTTAGCAGGTCTAAAACTATGGAACTCACAATTGACAACGTTGAAACAGTCTTAGATGAAATGCGCCCTTATCTCATGTCTGATGGCGGCAATGTGGAACTGGTAGAACTCGATGGGCCTGTTGTAAAACTCCGCCTGCAAGGTGCGTGTGGTTCTTGCCCCAGTTCTGCAATGACCCTGAGAATGGGTATTGAGCGCCGTTTAAAGGAAATGATTCCCGAAATTGCAGAAATTGAACAAGTGGTGTAAAAGTTAGGAGTTAGGAGTTAGGAGTTATGAGTTTTGAATCAACTCCTAACTCCTCATTCTTAACTCCTAACCATTTTTATGTCCCATCCTCTTTACATTGCTTTTATCTGGCATCAACATCAGCCGCTGTACAAGTCTCCTGGCAGCGGCGTTTCGCTATCTTCTAGTCAGCAGTACAGGCTACCTTGGGTACGTTTGCATGGGACTAAAGATTATTTGGATTTGATATTGCTCTTAGAGCGGTATCCTAAATTACACCAAACGGTGAATTTAGTACCATCGCTGATATTGCAACTCGAAGATTACATTGCTGGCACTGCTTTTGACCCTTACCTAACAGCCTGCTTGACACCAGATGAACAACTCACGCAGCAACAGCGCGAATTTATTATCCAACACTTTTTCGATGCCAATCACCATACTCTGATTGACCCTCATCCCCGTTATGCCGAGTTGTACCAGCAAAGGCAGGAGAAGGGGCAAGCTTGGTGTTTAGCAAATTGGGAATTGCCAGATTATGGTGATTTGCTAGCTTGGCACAATTTGGCTTGGATCGATCCGCTGTTTTGGGATGATCCGGAAATTGCTACTTGGTTAAAACAGGGTCGGAATTTTACTTTAAGCGATCGCCAGCGCATTTATTCCAAACAGCGAGAAATCCTCAGCCGCATTATCCCCCAACATCGGAAAATGCAGGAGGCGGGGCAGTTAGAAGTTACCACCACGCCTTACACTCACCCAATTTTACCCTTACTCGCTGATACTAACTCCGGTCGAGTAGCTGTGCCTAATATGGCACTACCTAAGCAACGTTTTCAGTGGGCAGAAGATATTCCCCGCCACTTGCGGAAAGCTTGGAACTTTTATAAAGACCGCTTTGGACAGATACCTCGTGGTTTGTGGCCTTCGGAACAATCAGTAAGCCCGGCAATCCTTCCAGATATTATTAACCAAGGATTTAAGTGGATATGCTCAGATGAAGCCGTCTTAGGGTGGACGCTGAAACACTTTTTTCATCGGGATGGGGCGGGGAATGTGGAGCAACCAGAACTGTTGTATCGACCCTATCGCCTGCAAACCGCCGAGGGTGACTTGTCAATTGTGTTTCGTGACCACAGATTATCAGATTTGATTGGCTTTACTTATAGTGCGATGCCTGCAAAAAAGGCAGCTGCGGATTTAGTGGGACATTTGCAAGCGATCGCTAAAATGCAAAGAGAAAGTCAAAGTGAGCAACCTTGGCTAGTTACCATCGCCTTGGATGGAGAGAATTGCTGGGAATTTTATCCCGAAGACGGTAAACCCTTCTTAGAAGCTTTGTATCAAAGCTTGAGTGATGAACCCCGCCTCAAACTCGTCACAGTTTCCGAATTTCTCGAAGAATTTCCCCCCACAGCCACCATTCCCGGAGGGCAACTACATAGCGGTTCTTGGGTCGATGGTAGTTTCACCACTTGGATAGGCGATCCGGCTAAAAACCGTGCTTGGGATTACTTGACAGAAGCTAGAGTTATGCTGGCAAGTCATCCTGAAGCGACGGAAGAAAACAACCCAGAAGCATGGGAAGCGTTATATGCCGCAGAGGGTTCAGACTGGTTTTGGTGGTTTGGTGCAGGACACTCCTCAAATCAAGATGCCATCTTTGATCAATTGTTTCGAGAACACCTGATTGGCATTTACAAGGCATTAAATGAACCTGTACCACCCTACCTCAAGCAACCAGTAGAAATCCACGAAGCACAGGGAAATCACACCCCACAAGGGTTTATTCATCCCGTCATCGATGGCAAGGGTGATGAACAAGATTGGGATAAAGCTGGACGTATAGAAATCGGCGGGGCGCGAGGGACGATGCACAATAGCAGTGTTATCCAGCGACTTTGGTATGGCGTAGATCACCTCAATTTCTATTTACGGCTGGATTTTAAAAGTGGCGCTGCACCAGGGCAAGATTTCCCAGCAGAGTTGAATTTGCTGTGGTTCTATCCAGAAAAAACAATGGTTAACAGCCCAATTCCCTTGGCAGATGTACCAGATGCAGCCCCACTTAATTACCATTTCCACCATCTTCTGGAAGTTAACTTGCTGACGCAATCGATTCAATTTCGAGAAGCTGGAGATAATTATCAATGGCATCCCCGTTTCAGCCGCGCTCAAGTAGCTTTAAATAATTGTTTAGAGTTGGCAGTACCTTGGGCAGACTTGCAAGTTCCGCCAGATTATCCTTTGCGCTTGATTTTGGTACTTGCAGATGAAGGGCGTTTTTGCAACTACTTGCCAGAAAATGCTTTGATTCCTATTGAAGTGCCTTAGAACTCAATACGCTTGGTGTTATACCATTTCAGAAAATACCTAGTAGGGGCGTACAGCTAGCTGTACGCCCCTACAGCCAATTCATGTGTTGTAAAGATTTTTTAAAATATATTGAATTTCTCTTGTCAATGCGTAAATTCTACAAAATTTATTTTTACTTTTTGAATTTCCAATAGGAGAGTAATGAGGATTTGGCAAAGATCCAGTAATCTTACTGTTTCCAACAAATATTTGTCGTAAGATTAGAGACATTTCAGAACAGATACTCTATACTAATGAATCGCTTTTCTCAGAAAATAACGAATTCTCAAGAGAGCATTTTACAGCAAACTCAGCTTGGCCAGATGTGTGGTTCCAAGAAGCTATTTCGTGGTCGTTATGAAATATTGCAAATTTTGGGTAGAGGTGGTTTTGGGATCACGTTTTTAGCCAAAAATGCCATATTACCTGGGAATCCCCTGTGTGTCATTAAACAGCTTTGTCCGAAAGTGACTAATCCTCAAAGTTGGCAGAGGGCATGTACACGCTTTGAAAAAGAAGCAAAAACCTTGGGTCAACTTGGTAGTCATTCACAAATTCCCATGCTATTGGACTACTTTCAGGCAAATGGAGAGTTTTTTTTAATTCAAGAATACGTGCCGGGTTTGACTTTGGCACGAGAAGTGCGCCAAACTGGGGCTAAAAGTGAAGCCTCAGTTAAACTGTTTTTGCAAGAATTATTACCTGTATTACAGTATCTTCATAAACATCATGTGATTCATCGGGATATTAAACCCCAAAATTTATTGCGGTGTGAGTATGATGGGCGAGTAGTGCTGATTAATTTTGGGGCGGTAAAAGAGCAATTAGTTGATGCTTGTGAAAACTCAATCAATCAAGCTGCAAACACCAATTTTATTGGGACTAAGGGATTTGCACCACCAGAACAGTTTTCTCTACGTCCAGTTTATGCCAGTGACATTTATGCATTGGGTGTAACTTGTATCTGTATGTTGACTGCTAAAAGTCCTTTGGAATTTGATTACGATGCAAATACTGGTGAAATATGTTGGCAAAAAGAGGTAGATATTAGCGATCGCTTCGCCTATATTTTAGGAAAAATGGTGAAGATTTCGTTAGATGATCGGTTTAAGACTGCCGATGAAGTAATAAAAGTTTTAGGTAATGAAAGCTATTTGCCTACTTTGGCTAACTGTCTAACTACCCAAAAATTAAACAATAAAAGTATTGCACAATACGGAAATTATCACGAAACTTCTGATGTATACATCCCACCTGTCGCCAGAACTGCTAGTGCTATTCGCAAATGGAGAGCAAGACTTAAGTAAACAAGTTCGCACAACTAAGTTAGAGGATGTTTTAAAAGTTGTTAGTGATGTATCAAAAACTTGTAGTTCCTCTAAATTCCCCTTAAAAAAGGGACTTTGATCCCGTTTCCACCCTTTTTAAGCAGGTTTGGAGGGTAGCTAAAAGTGCCTAAAATAACAGTGAAACACTTTTTAAACAACTTATTTATTATTGGCTAAAGTATCAAATTAACAATTAATCCTGGGCATTTTAAAATCTCAAAAACAAATTCAGTAAGCATTTTAACTACATTTAATATTCAGTAATGGTTAATTAATCAGGGTTTAAGTTTAGTACTTAGTAAATTATCGTTTTTCAATATACAAGCAAAATTACTAGGTTTAATAGTTCAGAAAAAATTTTTATTCAAATTATTATATAATCGAGAGAATAATTAATCTTATGGCTCTCGTAGTTTTCCACAGATGAGGAAGACTGACTACTATTTACAAACGCTAACTATATTAAGTAATTCCCCAATCCCCAGAACAGGGTTTTCTACCAAAAGTAAGCGAGAGTCAATTTTCTTAAGGGAAAGTTCGGGGCAAACTTAGCCTAAGTTGTCATGCAGTCGCGCCTGTCAGATCATGATCTGCTGCTTAAATCCCGATTGCTCAAATCCCCTGAATCCCAATGGAAAGAAGTTTTGCCAAAGTTGTAGCACCCCCTTGGTGTCACTTTTAAGAAATCGCTTTCGTGTCATCCGAGTCCTTTCAGATGAGGGGGGATTTGGCAGAACCTATCTATCAGAAGATGTCGATAAACTCAATGAACGTTGTGTTATCAAGCAATTAGCTCCAAAGTTCCAAGGAACTTGGTCGCAAAAAAAGGCGATGGAGTTGTTTGCCGAAGAAGCGCAGCGACTACAAGACCTTGGGGAACATCCCCAAATTCCGACTTTGCTAGCTTATTTTGAGCAAGACGGCTGCCTATATTTAGTGCAGCAGTTTATCAATGGCGAGAATTTGTTAAAGGAGTTGCAACAGCGCAAGGCTTATAACGCTAGGGAAATTCAATCTATTTTGCTAGACTTACTGCCAATCCTCAAATTTATCCACGATCGCAAAGTCATTCATCGAGATATCAAGCCAGAAAATATTATCCGCAATAAAAGTGATGGGCGATTAAGCTTGATTGATTTTGGTTCCTCAAAGCAATTCACAGTGAGAGTTCAGCAGAAATCTGGCACATCCATTGGTTCACATGGTTATTCTCCCCTAGAACAGATTAGAGATGGTAAAGCTTTTCCCGCTAGTGATTTGTTCGGTTTGGGGGCTACCTGCTTTCATCTGCTAACGGGAAATTCCCCCTTTGAACTGTGGATGGAATCTGGGTACGCCTGGGTGAGTAATTGGCGGGCATATTTGCGGACTCCATTAAATTCTGAGTTGGATTTTGTCATCGACAAGCTTTTGAAAAAAGACATCCATGAACGTTACCAGTCAGCCGATGAAGTCCTTAAAGACTTGACTCCAAAACAACTCCTGGCACTGCCACCAGCAGGTAAGTCATCTGGAAAAATACCACCAACTAAAGCACCAAATTTACCAAAAAGTTATCACTTACTGAGAATTTTAATTTTGGTAAGTGCTTTTATTCTGTTGTTCGGATTTCAAGAATCTTGGTATAAATATTTTCGCCGAATTCAAACCAATTTATCCTCTAGGCTGAGTCATCACAAGAATTCTGGCAAAGATGAGGCATTTTTAGGCCAGCAGCTAAAGATTACTTTGGGTAAGGTTTCCTTGGCTAACACTCTCCAAGGACATGAAAAGTCAGTTTTATCCGTTGCCATCAGCCCCGATGGCCAAACAATTGCTAGCATTGGCGACAATCGCACAATCAAACTTTGGAATCTCGCAACCGGAAAACAATCTTCACTCAACGCCTATTCTCAGCAGATGAATGCGGTGATGATTAGCCCAGATGGTAAAACTCTGGTTAGTGGTAATGATGACAGCACCATCAAAATCTGGAATCTGGCAACAGGAAAACAAATTCGCACTCTTACAGGGCATTCTAACTCAGTTCATGCCCTAGCCATCAGCGCTGATAGCCAAACTTTAGTTAGTGGCAGTGATGACAACACCATCAAAATCTGGGATTTAGCAACAGGAGAGCAAATTCGGACACTGGTAGGGCATACATTTTGGGTGCGATCGTTAGCCATCAGCCCTAATGGCGTGATTCTTGCCAGTGGCAGTTTTGACAAAACTATCAAAATTTGGAATCTAACAAAAGGTTACTCAATCCGCACACTGGAGGGAAATTACCAAACAGTAACAGCTGTAGCTATAAGCCCAGATGGTAAAACTTTAGCCAGTGCTAACCGTGATGTCTACGACGGGTTACGCCTACGCACCATCAAACTTTGGAATCTAGCGACGGGAAAAGAAACTCGCACACTAGCAGGACATACTAACACAGTCACATCCGTAGCTTTCAGTGTCGATGGTAAAATGATTGCTACTGGTAGCCGCGATCGCACCATCAAATTGTGGAATTCAGCCACAGGAGAAGAAATTCTGACATTGGCGGGGCACAAAAATACTGTGACATCCGTAACTTTTAGTTCTGATGGCAAGACCCTTGTCAGTGGTAGTGAAGACAATACTATTAAGATTTGGCAGTTGTCTCAGTGAAAACTTCTTCTTTAGAGGATGTCTTAGAAGTATCAAATATTTGTTGATCCCCTCTAACCCCCCACGGTGTACACACAAGTCATCGAATTACCCAAACAAAAGAAAAACCTTACCCTGTCCTATCTGACATCCCTCTCCTTAGTAAGGAGAGGGACAGGTTTTGCTTAAGCATTACCAGGGTGAGGTATCTCAGGATCTGTGCGATAAATCTTAAATGACCTCACCAAAGACGTAAGCTCCGATTTGGAGAGGGAGAGGTTTTTTATTGGACATAAAGCGGTAGTTTCAAGCAACTTGAATTATCAGAAGATAGTCAATCTGTATTTACCGCGTTCTTGTGGATTGTTGGAAGTCACAACTATATAGTAAGTATCATCTTCGGGCAACCTAGCTCGGTCAATTAAAGCACTGTATACACCGTCTTTGTCCTTATCTTTATCTATAGCGATCGTCTTTCCTTGAGAATTTAGCAAAGCTACGTAAGGAGAAAACTCTTCATCAACACTATCTACTCGAATACTTACAAGCTGATTTTTTCTTCCTTGAAAATTGGAAATATTGTAAGCGCCGCCATTTTGTTTCAGGGTTGAGCTTTTGGCACTTAGTTGACCTGCTTCATCTAAAGTATAGCTAGCTCTGTCATTCCTCAGAGCCAAACTATAGCGGCCTATCTCTCCGGGATCTTGGCTAGTAACTGCAATCTTGTAAGTGCCTTTTACAGGTAGTCGCGCAAAAATGAATGCATCATCACCACCACTGCTTTTGTTCAAAACGCCTTTTTTGACGATGATATTATTATCAGGATCGTGCAGAAACAACAAAGGATTTAAACTCAAGTTATTTGATCTGCGTGTATCATTACTGCCAATCAGCCTAATTTGGACTAATTGATTTTCTCTACCCTCAAACTCATAAAAATGAAAGTATCTACCTTGAGATTTAAAGTCATTTTTACTCAGAATTCCTAATGCGACATCTGCAAAGTTAATAGGCTTGTAAGTAGGTGCCACGGGTTGAGAAACTGGTGGACGGTTGGAACTTTGCTGGCGAACTCTACCTGAGTTAGAACTTTGCTGGCGAACTCTACCTGAGTTAGAACTTTGCTGGCGAACTCTACCTGAGTTGGAACTTTGCTGGCGAACTCTACCTGAATTGGAACTTTGCTGGCGAACTCTCCCTGAGTTGGAACTATTGGATCTTGGCTGTGAATTTTCTGTGTTAGACGAAGTCTGTATTGGTGACTTAACAGATGGTTTGCGTCTTGGAGATACTGATGCTTGAGAAACAGGAATTTGCTCGATTGCTTTTCTTACTGCTTCTGGTTGTCTCTCATCTGGTGATTTAGCAATTATGAAGTGTTGGGAATTTTGAGGTTTTCCCAAAGCACTTATAGGCAGCACATTACTTGTGATCAACAAACTACTACTCAAGCAAGAAATTAAAATGCTATTTAATTTTCGACGATAGTTGTTTTTTTCTACTAGCATAATCACGCTCTTAATTTTGCTGATAATATTGTTTTTAATAGATAGACGAATTTTGAGCCGGAAAATTTCTATTCAACTTTCAACCACTAGTACAATGTGGCGGAAGTTTGCCTACCTTTAACAAGAGGATTTTTCCTAAAGTCTTGTTTGAGGTGGGATCTGAATTTTTGCCAAGCTGTACTAAAACAGTAAATCTCAATTTCGTAAGTATATACTGAGCTACAAGCTTAACTTTCTACTTTTCGGATTTTTGTTGAAATATTTATTTTTATCAAATATGCCCCTACCAGGGTATTTGTATCATTTTTAAAATAAAATAATACTCTTCTATATCTCTTGAGAGAGAAAAATAAAAAAATAACCTTGAATCTTGTTAAAAGCCTTGCTTGATCGGCAAAGCCAAAAAATCCTTGTTTAGAATCAAGTACGGATAAACAAACAAGGTTTTAAATATTTTGTAATGAAAGTAATAAAAGAGGTTAAACTCTTCAAGACCTTATGAGGTAAGGAAATTGGTAATTTGCATCGGATCTCAGTGATCTTGACTAACAACAGAGATTATACAGCATGACTTAAGATGATATATACTCCCCTTGAAATGGGTTCCCAGTATGCTCTGTTGTGTGAATCCCGATTGCCAAAAACCCCTGAATCCTGATACAAACAACTATTGCCACAATTGTAGAGCGGAACTGATACCCCTGTTGGGAGGTCGCTATCGTCCTACTCAGGTATTGTCAGATGAGGGCGGATTTGGTAGAACCTATTTGGCCAAAGATGTACACAAACTGAATGAATCCTGTGTTGTTAAGCAGTTCGCACCAAAACTTCAGGGAACTGGGCCACTAACGAAGGCCATTGAACTATTTAAACAAGAAGCGAGCCGACTGCAAGAACTCGGAGAACATCCGCAAATTCCAACTTTATTGGCTTATTTTGAACAAAAGAGCTATCTGTTTTTGGTGCAACAATTTATCGATGGGCATAACTTGCTTAAGGAATGGGAGACGCGAGGAAACTATAACGAAACAGAAATTCGCGAATTATTGCTAGATTTACTGCCCGTGCTGAGGTTTATCCATGTACGGGGAGTGATTCATCGGGATATCAAACCACAAAATATTATTCGCCGTCAAAGTGATGGGCGATTAGTGCTAATTGATTTTGGAGCCTCCAAACATCTGACGGCAACAGTGCAAACTAAAATGGGCACTGTTATTGGCTCACATGGTTACACTCCACTTGAACAGATGCAAGATGGAAAAGCTTACCCAGCAAGTGATTTATTCAGCTTGGGGGCGACTTGTTTTCATCTACTGACTGGGGTTCGCCCATCTCAATTGTGGATTCAGCAGGGCTATAGTTGGGTTGCATCTTGGCGACAATATTTGAGCAGTTCAGGTAAGAAGGGGGTTTCTGTGTCTATAGAGTTGGGTGAAGTTTTGGATAAGCTGTTGCAATTAGACATCCAAAAGCGTTACCAATCTGCTGATGAAGCCATCACTGATTTGACATCTCGGCTATCACCATTGTCATCAGTGCCGCCAACTATACTTACCCCAACATTTACAACTACTTCAGCAAACACGGGCCCAGTCTCACCAAAACCAAATAACAACCTCAAAAGTCAGCTGCTCTTAGGTTCTAGCATTTTGGTATTGGGATTAGGGGGAGTTTGGTATTTCCAGACTCGCACCCATACAATGAGTGAATATTCTCCAACTATTTCTTCCAAACCGACGCTTCAGCCCAAAAAAAGCGTTTCGGAAAATCCTTTTCAGCCCAAACCCCTTAACGGGCATTCCAGCGATGTGAATTCTGTAGCTTTCAGCCCTGATGGCACAACTCTTGGTAGTGCCAGTGATGATAAAACAATCAAGCTATGGAATCTAGCCAGTAGAGAAGAAATTCGCACCTTAGAGGGCCATTCCAATTGGATTTGGACTGTAGGCTTCACTCCTGATAGCAAAACCCTTGTCAGTGGTAGTGCGGACAAAACAATCAAAATGTGGAATGTGGAGACAGGAAAGTTAGTCCGTACCTTAGGGGGACATAGTGACGGAGTTACTTCGGTAGCTTTTGGTCCTGATGGCAAAATCCTTGCTAGTGGTAGTGCTAGTAAGGATATGAAAATCAAACTGTGGAATGTGGAGACAGGGAAGTTAATCCGCACCTTAGAGGGACATAATAATGGTATTGCATCTGTAGTTTTTAGTCCTGATGGCAAAACTCTTGCTAGTGGTAGCTGGGACAAGACAATTAAATTGTGGAATGTGGAGACAGGAAAGTTAATCCGCACCTTAGAAAATGCTGGGCCAATTCTTTCAGTCGCTTTTGCTCCCGATGGACTTACCCTTGCCAGTGGCAGTGATGACAAGACAATTAAACTGTGGAATCCGGTAATAGGAAACTTAATCCACACCTTAAAGGGACATAATGATAAGGTTAATTCCGTTGCCTTTTTGCGAAACGCAACTTCAAATGGTGTCACCCTTGTCAGTGGTAGTAGTGACAAGAAAATTAAACTGTGGAATCCAGTTACAGGAAAGCAAATCCGCAATTTAGAGACGGGTTCTGGATATATTTATGCGATCGCTATCAGCCCAGATGGAGAAACTATTGCCGGTGGTGGCAGTGGTGAGAACATTCTTAAGGTCTGGCAAACAATTCAATGAAAATCTGTCATGCTCGAAGACGTAATTTTGTATTTTAAAAAAATTCTACCTTCTAGAATCGAGCTTGTTTTAATGCGATCGCTGACTTCACTATTGGATAATTTGCCATGCCCGGTAAATAATCTATACCAAAATGCTTATTTACTCGATTACAAGTGCAACTTTAAGCGGATTTATATTTGCAGCTAAAGATTGATGCTGGCGCGGTTAAAACTTAATAAGCTTTAACTATTACTCGCAGCAATTCAATTGAGGAATGTGATCGTGAAACGCTTTAATGTCTCTAAAATTTTAGGAAGTACTGTTCTAGCTCTAAGTTTGGCTACCTTGCCTACAGTTCTACCTGCTTCTGCTCAGACAACAACGACCCCTGATGCTACTGTTACAGATACTACTACAGACGGCACTACTACCGACAGAAATTATAGTGATGGCGATTGGGGTTTGTTGGGCTTGCTCGGTTTATTTGGTTTATTTGGTCGCAAGAGCCGTAAAGCCGATGATAATGTAGCTTATCGTGATCCTAATGCGGTAGGCTCCTCTAGCTCCCGTTCTAACTATTAATAATTAGTTGCGTTCTAATTTAGCGTAAGTCCTAAAGATAATTATGGGTAAAGCCTGCATTAGCAGGCTTTATTTGTGTGTTTATTCAAGCTCATCTCATCCCCTTTTAGGGAATGGGATTTCATGTTGACTGTTAACCGTCAACCGTCAACGGCGTCGGAGTGTCTTTCATCCCATCTTGAAAAACAGTGGGTTTTCCCGACGCCTTTTTATAAAGAATTGGTAAGAGGATGTCTGAAAAGTATCAAATATTTGTTGATCCCCCGTAACCTTCCTTAACGTACAAGTTTAGCAAAGCTAGTTGGTGGTCATCAGTTACATTAAAGTAAAGTAAATGTCTTTTGTATATATTTAATTGGTGGAAAATGGAAGATTCAGTATTTGTTATATTTCTTGGGTTTGGATGTATTTGGATTTTAATGGGAGTTGTAGGTTGGATTGCGTTTTTAAAATCTGAGGGTGAAGAAATTAAGTTTGGGAAGTGGGGGCTTATAGTTGCGATCCCAATCCTCATACCAATAATTGTTGCTCTGATTATTGGTATATTTTATCACTAATTCTTAATTGCACCCCTAACCAAAATTACTGTACTTTCTACACCAGAGGCGATTGCTTCTGGAATATTACCTTGAATCGCTTGCTGCAACAATCCTTCGCGCGATGCTCCCAAAACTACAACATCGTAGCCTTCGGTTTGCACTAGCTTAATCACACCTTCAGCCACTGAATCTGCTTGGACTGGGAGAGCAACTACAGTACTGGATAATTTGCGCCGCCGCATCAGATGGCGGATGGCTTGTTCTGAAATTGACATATCTGGCTTGAGTTCGGATGGCTTAAACACCTGTGTCAGGCGAATTTGCGGATCATTCCCCAATGTAATTAAAGCTGGTAGCAATTTAATCGCCAACGGGGAATTGGGCCCACCAGCCATTGGGACTAGCCATCGGTTGAAGAGGGGGCTGGGGGCTGGGGATTGGGGAGTTTTGCCTAATTTTACTAATACTACTTCGCAGGTGGCTTGGCGAATTACGGTGTCTACAACGTTACCAAAAATCCGACCGGGGGTAGATGTGTTACCTTTCCATCCCATTAAAATTAGGTCGATGTGTTGTTCGTTGATTGTCTCCAAAACTGCCTGCGCTACATCGTGGGTAACTCGTATCTGCGTGTGTAAGGGAATTTTCCACTTTTTTGCTAAGACTTCCGCCTGTCGTAACAAGCGGCGACTTTTTGCCGTCCTTACCTGTGTTTCTGATGGGGAACTGTGGCGGGGTATCAGCATCACTTGCACGCAATCTATTTCATAATGGCGATCGCGGGCAATAGCTGCTGCCATTTGTAATAAAATACCTGCTGTTTCTGGATTAGCTACTGGCACTAATAATCTACCACTGCCGGTACTGGGCGATCGCGTTTGGTAAACTATATAAGAAGGTTCTGGCCGCAGTTTAAGAGTCCGGTTATCAGCATTGAGATGATTTGCTTCCGCCCGAATAATATCTGCACGAGTAATAATTCCAATCAGTTTCCGTCCATCCATTACAGGTAAGCGACTGATTTGATAGCGATCGAGTAAATACAGCACATTGCTTAAGGTGTGGATTGGTGTTACTGTCATTGGGACAGGGGTCATTATTTCTTTTAAGAAAATATCGGCTAGGTTGCGTTCGCGGAGCGTGTGCTTTGCACTCTCGCGTATTTTCAGCAAATCTGTTTGCGTCACAATCCCTACTAACTTGCTATCTTCCACCACAGGGAAACCGCGATGATGGGAACGAGCAAAGGACTGCATTGCTTCTTCCAAGCTCATCTCTGCATCCAGAGTTTCTACCCGTTCTTGCATCACATCTTTTGCGGTTAACTTAGTTAACGCTCCTTCCATAGGAGCTTCTTTGGTGAGAGTGATGCCTTTTAATTCCAAAAGTTTCTCATAAAGCGAACCAGGTACTACCTTATCTGCAACTAAGTAAGCAGCTACAGAAACAATCATTAAAGGTAGCACCAGATTAAAATCTGTAGTCATTTCAAACACAATCACAATTGCTGTGATTGGCACTTTGGAAACGGCGCTAAAAAATCCCCCCATACCCGCTAGCGCGTAAGTAGTAGGAGAACCTGCTCCGGTGATGTGTAACTCAGATACACCGATGATGTGCCCTAAACAAGAACCCAAAATCAGACTGGGAGCGAATAATCCCCCTGGCGCTCCTGAACCAAATGCTATGAGTGTGAGGATGAACTGGGCTGCAAAGGCGATCGCTGCTACGGTAGGATGGGAACCTCCAGTAATTAAGGACTCCCGTAATCCCGTATTATCACGAAAGGATGCGGGGAGCATGGACACGACAACACCAGAGAGAAATCCAGCCAAAGCTACCCGCAACGGTAAGCTGATATGTAATTTTCTATAAAATTTAATACTAAATATTAAGCCGCGATTAAACAATGCACCCAACAACCCTGCCAAAATACCCAAAAGCACGAAAAAGGGAATTTCTGGAATGGAGAATTGGCTGGAAGATTGCGTCAATTGCAGGTTAAGGTCAAGAGAGCCACCACCTAAAAGTCGGGATATCACCCCACCAATAAAAGAGGCGATAATCGCAGTTCCCAAAGTCAGCCCTGATAAATCCTGGAGTAATTCTTCAACGATAAACAATACACCTGCGATCGGGGCATTGAAAGCAGCTGCTAAACCCGCACCCGCACCTGCTGCAATCATTTGCCGCCGATGATCTGGGGAAGTAGGAACCCAACGACTCATGCCTGCTGCCAAACCTGCCCCTACATGAACCGTGGGGCCTTGTCGTCCCAGAGTCATGCCCGAACCGATGGCAATGATGGCACTGAGTAACTTTATACCTGCCACACGCCAGGATAATTTCATCGGCACATTAGCTAGAGTTGCTTTGACTTGCGGAATACCGCTACCATAAGCCTCTGGTGCCAATCTATCCACCAACCATCCAGCCACAAACCCCAGTACAAGACCAATTGCTGGTAGCGCCAGCCATGCCGGTAAAAGGTGGGTACTATGGACTCGCCATGTTCCCAGCCATCCCGATCCTACTTTCAGAAACACCGCAGATAGAGCAGCAACCAGACCGATGATACAAGCTTCGGCGATCGCTAAACCTCTTCTGGGTTGCCACCAAGTGCGAAAGCGCTGATTCATAGCAGTTTTGGATTTTAGATTTTGGACTTTCCTGCGGAACGCTATGCGTACCTTGCTTCCACGTTTACGGAGCGTCTCGTAGAGAAGTGGTACGGCTTTGCTCAGTCGAACGATTTTGGATTACAAGTCTGTACCAAAAAGCTGTTCGGTGGAATCTCAGAGGATGCTTGAAAATCCGTCAAAATATAGTATAATATAATACTACATATTTTCTGTACTCAATTACGAATTAGGTAGCTTGCTTCTCGCAAGGGGCGAGTATTAGCATTACGAATTATTTAATTGCTTCTCCCCGTGGTAGATAGCCCTTCTACTATCAGAGATGGAGTATAACAAGAACCATTCCAATCAGCATCATTACCTAGTGTAACCAATTGCTTGAGAGCTGTGTAGACATTACCTGCAACCATCGTATCCTTAACGCGCCCAATTACGTGGCCATTTTGGACGCGATAGCCTAAATCAACGTTGATTGAAAAATCTCCTGAAATACTGCCGCCACCACCCAGCATTTGATCCACAATTAAGCCATCACCCAGTTCTTGAATTAAATCTGGTAGTGATGCTGAACCTGGCTGGATCAGAAAATTAAATAAACCAGGGGTGGGATAGCTACCTAAACCAGGACGAAAACCATTTCCAGTAGTGCCAGTACCTAGTTGGCGGCCGGTGGTGCGATCACCATAAAAATGCTGTAAAGTCCCGTTTTGGATAAATACTAAAGATTTGGTGGGAGTGCCTTCATCATCAAAAGGACAACTGTAAGGGCCGGCTTCTGGGTCTTGGTAGAGGGTGAGACTGGGTGCTATTACTGGGTTACCCAGGCGTTCTCCCCAAGGGGAAGCTACTTCTAAAACTCGCTTGCCATTCAAAGCTTCTTGCACAGTGCCCCAAAGCATATCAGCTGCTTTAGAAGTGAACAAAACCGGGACACGACCATTAGGAGATGAGACATTTTCTTTGGCCCAAATTAACCGTTGTAAAATTTGGTTAGCTAATATTTGAGGGTGGAGTTCGCCCCGCTTGGTTTGACCATCGGAAACACTTAAAAAATCATCACCGCGCACCCATTCGGCTGATATATAGCAGTTGAGAGTAGTATCGGTGTAGTAAGAATCTAAACCTTTAGTATTGACTATTCTGGTAGTTTCAACATCACATTCCCAGTCACCATTGCAAACAACATCGGGATAGGCATCGCGGATGAGTGCGATCGCTTCTTTGCCCCAGTCTACCAAAATCTCTATCGGCACACTTTCCCCTAAATCTGGGTAGGAGGGCTGAAAGTTACAGCTTAATTCTACTGCTTCTGGTTGATTTAGTTGACTTAGTGCTAGAGCTTTTTCCACCATCACTTTGGCTAGGACAGAACCGTAAGCCACCGTGAGTCCCGGACGCCCGTTTCGCCAAAGCCGTAGTGCTGTACCTTCAGATTGGTTAGTTTCTAGCTGTTTGAGTCGGTTTGCCTCAAAAAACACTGGACGAGAAAGCGATCGCGACTGATAAACCTCAGCAGCTTCTGCTCCAGATTTTATAGCTAGTTCCAGCAACTGTTCGGCTAGTGTATCTTGTGACAAATTTTCAGAACCCATGATCCTTAGTGAATTGTGGATTTTGAACCGCATATCAACGCACGTTGAAGAAAGTGCGATCGCTAAAAGCCGACGATCAGACTTTCTGCTGATGAACGCAGATAACCATCCAAAAATCATCAGCGTTTCCTTACAGTTACCATTTGAAACGTAAATCAACACTGATGGACGCAGTTAATTATCCCAAATCATTGTCATGTCTCAACGGATCTAGTCATTAGTCATTAGTCATTGGGCATGGTTATTCTCCTTATCCCCTAGTCCCCCTGCCCCCTTGTCCCACTTCCACTCCCCATTTTCAAAGATTAACCTCTTGCAACAGCCAAAAACCAGCAAAAGATTGTGCTTCGGGATCAGACTGTACACCGATAAAATGCACGCCGTTAGCTTTTTGCTTGGCTTCTTCAAAAGCTTTGGCTTCTGCTAAGACTTGAGGTTTTTTGATATTTGCCACAATCCAACTTTCAGTTACACCAGTTTCTAAAAGCAATCTCGCCTCTTCGCTGGTATCAAATCTTAAGAAAGCCAACTCCAAACCAGACATCCAGGCTGCTAAGGGCAATGCTCTAGGTGAGAAAATCAAAATCCCAGGAATACGGGCTTCAGGTGAAACTTTCGCCAACTCTAAGGGGAAAGCTTCACCAAAGTCAATTTCCCACTCTGGCATCTCAGCAAAATCCGCAGCATCTAAAGTAACAAATTTCCACTGCTGTCCTTCCAAAGCATCTGGTAAACGTTGCGGTAAAGGTTTCTCCAAGCGGACTGAGGGATTAGTCCCCCCTTGATACCCTGCTTCTTGAGGATACACTTCCTCCATACGTTGTTCTAACCATTGGTTGAGAAGCAAAGTGCGGCGGCTAGGCTGGGCGGGAATTCCCAAGTCTTGGCAAGCTTTAGTAATCATATTGTTCATTTGGCGACGGAAAAAGCGGATTTTAATTGGTGCTTTTCCAGCTTGATTAATAGCCTCCTGCAACGCTGTCCGTAACCAAACCGAATTTACCTGGGTACTAGAACAATATTGAGCATAGCGAAACAAAGAATCTACTTTTGTGCTTATATCTAAGGGGCTTTCGCAGACTAAGACTTCCCAAATTTTTTTCTGATTATCGTCCAAAATCGGACGGGAGTAAAAATCGATTTCCCAAATACTGCCCATGTTTTGCGGTAAAAATCTGGCTGTTATGTTTTCCTGATATTTTGATCATACGAGTGTTGGGGCAGCATTGGACATTGAGAAGTGAACGAGCGTACTCCTACGGTGAAGCAAGTTACGCGTAGCCTCTCTACGAGAAGTATTGGGCATTGAGATATAGCGGTTCCCATTCAAATGCGGTACAACATTATATTCCAAGGTGTAGGGAACATGCCGTGCCCCTACGGGTGTATTCACGTAAACGAGAACTACTATAAATGAGTCTTTAAGTTGGATGAACGGAATTCTGAGGTGAGCAAAATGGTGGCTGAATTTTCCTGAAGGTTTGTGGAAGTTTGTTATCTAGTACACCACAGCGTAAATAGAGCAACCATTTAAAATCTTTAAAGAGCTGATTCCATAACACTTTTGACTTTTGAACGCCAGTTGCTTCAAGTCGGCAGAGCCGCCCAACGCACTGGCTCCTTTTGACTTCCGCCTTGCGGTACTAGTGACGGTTGATCCAAACACCTCTGAGTCCAGCTGCTCTAGCCGCGTGGTAATCTTCTATAATGCTATCGCCAATATGCCATGCTGCTTCTGGAGAACATTTATGTTTATCTAAAGCAATGGCAAAAATTTGAGGATCGGGTTTAGCTGCACGTACCTGAGTAGCAATGGTGACAGAGGTAAAAAAGTCTCTCAATCCCAAACTTTGCAATACTGAGTAAATTCGAGAATCAAAATTGGACAGCACCCCCAAGGTAACTCCCAACCGCCGCCAGTTGATTAAAGCTGGTAAGACATCAGGATAGACAAACCACGGTTCGGCAGTGCCAAAATGGATGTAAAGTTCGCTAAAAAAAGCCGAAAAGTCAGAAAATTCCTTGAGAACACCCGCACTTTCAAAAGTGTTAAGAGCAATTATCCGCCACCAATCAAACTCGCGCTGGGGAATATCTTGCAGTTCTGCATCTGGAAATATCGGCGGCGGCGCTGCTTTAAAGCTTTTAATGAAGGCTGTATCCAATGTTTCAGCTGAAACTTTAACGTCAAATTCTTGGGCTATCTGACTATAAACTTTACCCACACTACCTTTGACATCGAAGAGTGTACCCACAGCATCTAAAAAAATAACTTTCGGTTGTTCCATCAAAGTTTCAAAATTTGAATGTTGAATGTTAGATTTTGGCTTGTTTAGAGCTTCTGTGGGTAGAGTCTAGCATCTCCTAAGTACGTTGGCGGAAATAAAGCAAATCATGGTAAATGCCTTAGTTTTTGTAAATGCTTTAGTTTTTTCTCAATGTCCAATACTTCTCTACGAAAGGCTGCGCTCTAAGCGTAGCTATGCCGCAGGCTTTACGGCTTCTCATAGAGACGCTACGCCTAGCTTGCTTCTCCGTAGGAGTACGTTCAGTGCAAGTGCCCAATGCCCAACCTTAAGTTACCGAGAAAGTGTTTCTATGATCGGACGCACTAGCCAATTAAAACCAACTTTGAGTTGATGATCTAAAGTTGGTAGCCGATATAAATAAGCAATTCGCCGGGCGACGGATGCTAAGGGGCCATCTAGTTTCATTCCCAAACCAGTGAGAGTAGCGTTGTCTATTCCTAGTGCCATCATTTCTCCCAACTGTTGATAGCGGAAGGGAAGGAGGGGGCGATTAGTCAGAGTTGCCCAGATATTCCAAGCAGTATAATCAGCTTGTTGAAAAGCGGCTTGTGCGGTGGCGGGGACTTGCTGTCCTTCAGCATCATGACAGTCTGCTAAATCTCCCAAGGCAAAGATTTCTGGATGCTCAAGTACTTGTAAAGTTGATGTAGTGCTAATTTGACCACGCTGGTTTTGCTTTAGCGGAAGAGATTTTACCACGGGCGCAATCCTAGTTCCCACAGTCCAAATTACTAAATCCACGGGAATCGTGTCTAACTGGTTTTTGTACTCTAGGGAAATGGAATTTTGCTCTATTGATTCGACTTTGGTTTCTAAATCAATAAACACACCACGGGCTTCCAAAGCTTTCTTTGCTGCTTCCCGATTGAACTCTGGGGAAGTTCGCAAAATTTGGTCAGCAATTTCAATGATCCGAAAGCGTCCTCTTTCACCTAGTCGGTCGGCTAACTTACAGGCTAACTCTACACCACTGTAGCCAGCCCCAATAATTGCCACCCGAATTTTATCAACATCCGATTCTTCTAAAAATCGTAGGCGTTCTTCTAAACGATAGGCATCAGAGATTGTGCGGAATGGATAGCCGTAGGCAGTTGCACCTGGGACTAAATCTAGCGGTGTCTCACCTCCTAGCGCCAGTACTAAGCGCTCGTAAGGGATTTCCGGCCCGTTCTGTACATTTACTTGTTTCTGGTCGATGTCGATTTCAGATACAACCCCTTGATAAAAACGCACCCCTGTGCCTTGTAAAAGTTCTTCAAACGGTGGGGCAATTTCCCAGGTTTGCAGTTCGCCAGTGAGCAATTCGTAGAGTAAGGGAGAGAATAGGAAGCGATCGCTTTGATCTACTAGAACAATTTCGGGTTTTTGCGTAGATTCCCAAGGGAGCTGACTTAAGCGCAAGGCTGTGTAAAGACCACCAAAGCCTCCGCCAAGGATACAAATTCTAGAATTTTCTTTAGTCATCGATTCTATCTATAAAAGGATCAATACTAGCTGGGCAACTAACTTCAGTCTAGTCAGTTAAAGCGGACTTTTCAAAATTCTATAAAGTTTGTCATCAGTTTCAGTTCACTTGTCGCGGTTATCTAATTGAGGATTCGCTATAGTTAACGGTTAACAGGCAACGGCTAAAAGGAGTTAAAGAGATGGAAATTAAGCCAACTGACCCATCGCTAGCACTCATGGAAATCCCCCCTGGCTATCTCAACATTATGGGTTACGTTGATCAGTCAGAAGTTAATGGCCCTGGTTGTCGTGCAGTCGTCTGGGTACAAGGTTGTCTTCGTGAGTGTCCTGGCTGCTTTAATACTAACTCCTGGTCATTTAAAGCTAACCAATTGATCGCTGTTGATACCCTTGCCGAAAATATTCTCAGCAATCCCCACAATACAGGTGTAACATTCTCTGGTGGAGAACCCTTTTGGCAAGCAACTGCACTAGCGTCTTTAGCTCGTAAGGTAAAAGCTGCTGGGTTAAATGTAATGTCTTTTACTGGGTTCACTCTCCAGCAACTACAGTCTCAATCTGCACCGCCAGGCTCCCAAGCATTGTTAGAACAACTTGATATTCTGATTGACGGGCCTTTTGTCCAATCTCTGGCAATAAATTCTCCCAACTCTCCAGTCTCTTCTAGCAACCAACGGGTTCGTGTGTTGAACCCGGCTTTCCAAGACCAGATTACCTGGGCTAGCGATCAGATAGAAGTCCACATTCTTAAGGATGGTGGTCGCATCGTCACTGGCTATCAAGGTGGACTGGAACTAACGTAGTGGCGCGGGAGTAGGGCGACAGGAGGGAGTTAAAACTTGAACGTTGAGCTTCTGAGGCTCAACGTTTCTTTATTGGTGACAACTTAAAGCGATCGTCAAAATGTGATGGTTGACAGTTAACAGTTAACTGTCAACGTAAAATCCCCTTTGTAGGGGTGGGATAAGCTTAATTAAGTTTTTCGTGAGCAGCCAAAATTATTTTTTCGGTTTCTTCCCAACCAATACATTTATCAGTTACAGAAATTCCATATTTTAATTCTTCTTTACCAGTAATTGGTTGACTACCTTCATATAAATGAGATTCTAGCATCATGCCAACTATTGATGTATTACCATCCACTATTTGCTGAATAATATTCTCTAAGACGGCACCTTGTAATTTGTAATCTTTATTAGTATTGCCGTGGCTACAGTCGACAACAATCCTCGGTGGTAAATCTGCCTGTTTTAATTTCTCTTCTACCAGTTTGACATTTGCTGCATCAAAATTGGGTTGACTACCACCCCTTAAAATTACGTGACCGTAGCCATTACCTTTAGTTTGAAAGACGCTGACCTGTCCGTTTTGATTAATTCCGATAAAATTATGCGGATTTCTAGCTGATTGTAGGGCATTCAAAGCTACTTGAATATTGCCGTCAGTACCGTTTTTAAAACCCACAGGCATCGAAAGTCCGCTTGCCATTTCGCGGTGAGTTTGTGATTCAGTCGTGCGTGCCCCTATAGCAGACCACGTAATCAGCTCACTAATGTATTGAGGTATGATTGGATCTAGGGCTTCTGTACCAGCAGGTAATCCCAATTCTGTAATTTTTAATAATAGCTCTCGTGCAATTAATAACCCATTCTCTACATGGAAAGAATCATCCATATCGGGATCGTTAATTAACCCTTTCCAACCTACGGTTGTTCTTGGTTTTTCAAAGTACACTCGCATAATTAGTAGCAGCTTATCCTGCACTTGCTCGGACAATGTTTTCAACCTTTCAGAATATTCGAGTGCTGCTTTTCGGTCGTGGATTGAGCATGGGCCAACTACTATAAATTTTCTGCGATCCTGAAAATCTAGTATCTGTTCTATTTCCTGCCTATATGCTAAAACTCTTCGCTCGGCCAATTGTGTTAAAGGTAATTTTGATTTAACTTCATTGGGAGTTAATAAAATGCGATCGTTCTCAATATTAGCGTTGTCGATATTACTATTAAATAATTTGTTGTGCATGGGAATGCTCTGGCAATTTTATATACGCACTTCAACTCAAAAGTGTAACACAAACCCATAAAATTTTAAAATAGCTTATTTCTAACTTGACAAACTTCTAACTGGACTGTATCCGAATAAGGTGATAAATAAAAAAGGGGAAAATATTTCCCCTTTTTTATTTGCTATTGGGCTACTGACTCAGTAGTAGTGTATATAATTACTGCCATACAAACACTTTGGCTTCGTATGGCCCTAAGTCAGTTATGATGCCATCGTCACCAGCTTCAACATCATAATTGCCTGTCCATTCATGCCATGTACCAGGGCTAGGAAAGTTAGGAACATGATAGCCAGCTAGAAAGTTTTCTGAGAAATTTGCTATTACGACTACACGAGAACCTTCATCATTCCAACGAGTATAAGCTAATACTTTTGCGTCGGCATTTTCGTGGATAAAATCAATATTTTCTGTATAAAGGGCATGACTACTTTTACGCAGGTTGGTTAAGCCTTTGTATAATTCAAATAAACTACGATTGAGGTCATTCCCTAACAGCGTCCAATCGATTTTTGATGATTCAGGTTGTTTAGGTTTATACTCGCCAAATTCCTCTCCCATCCAAATCAAAGGTACGCCTACAGCAGTCATTAGGATGGCTACTCCTAATTTAACCCGCCTAAAAGCTTCTTCGTCAAAAATCTCACGGTTTCCCAATTCAACCATGACATGGTTATGGTCATGGTTGGTGAGGTAATTTACTACGTTGGTAGCACCCAAGAAACCCTGGCGCTTGCAGTCAATGACATCTTTTAGACGCTCTAAATCAAATGTATCACCGCAGATATGTTCTAGAATACAGTGATAGAAACTGTCATGCCAGCAACCATCCATTGGCCCGTCTACATTCGTAATGCTGGTAGTTTCAGGAATGTGTTCAGCAACGTTGTAAAAAGGCTTCATGCTAGCAGTTTTTTTAGCTTCCTGGACAATCCAGTGCATGAAATCGTAGTTAGCAATTTGCCGCGCTGCATCATAGCGAATACCATCAAGATGATATTCTGATATCCAGAAACGGATTGTCTCACCAATAAATTTCCGCGCTGGATAAATATCTAATTTTTCGTCATAATGCTCATAATTAAATTCAGGCCCCCAGTTATTATCAGGGTCACGAGGATCGTGATGATACCAATAATCGTGGTCAATTTGTGTTAAAGGAGCAGATGCTTCTGAGTGGTTATAAATACCGTCCAGTATTACACGAATACCTCTGCTATGACACTCATCAATCAATTTTTTCAAATCAGCAGTAGAACCATAACTTGATTCTGTTGCAAAAAAGTGACGGGGATTATAACCCCAACTATAATCACCAGGATATTCTTTAAGTGGCATCAACTCAATAGCGTTGATTCCTAGTTCGCACAAATAATCTAACTTTTCAATGACGTGTTTATATTTTCCACGTGCATAAGGATCATCCTCACCACCAGAAAAATCACCGACGTGCAATTCATAAATTACTAATTCGTGGTCAGCAGGTAAAGGTTTATCATCATGTTGCCAAACATATGTATCGGTAATTCTTTCGCCATCTTTGATCCGGACAACACCATCATCTTTTCCACTTAGTTCATCTATATCGGTTACATAAGGATCTGTAACATCAACCCATTGTTCTGGTTCAAAAAACCATGAATTTGACTGGACGCGAAATTTATATTTATAAACACCGTCTTCTAGTTGAACACTTGTACGAAAATAACCATCGTCACCTTTTTCCATTGGTATTTCTTGCCAATCAGAAAAAGAACCAATTAATGATACTCCTTTGTTGTAAGGTGCAAATAAATTAAATTCAATTGGCTTTGCCATAGAAGTGTTTGTAATACCAAGAGTTGATAAAAATATTTTCTGATGCTCAATTCAATTTGCAAATCGCTCTATAGAAATAATTATTTATTCAGCGCTTCTATCTTGAGGATGATTTTATCAAAAAAATTGTAAAGAATTACTGTATTTGGCGTTTTTTGACTGTTTATCACATTTATTTTTTTAACTAATATCCAGATGCCCATAATACTACTAAGCTTAAAATGCTATTGAAAATAGATTAATGGCTTTTTATTAATTTCTTAAATGGCAGATATTCAGTAAAAATAAGATATTGTTTGCTAAATATCTGCTGTATAGGATTACTCAATTTTGCCGTAAGTTTGTTGCATATAACTTAACAACCAATTTGCCGCCGTTGCTCTGCGAGTTTGCCGAGGACCAAATTCACCAACTTTGTAACCTTTGAAACCTAGTTTTTCTTTGAGCATTTGTTTATTTTCAGCAGGAATAGAACGGGTCAACTTGACTGTTGCAGGGCGAGATTCAATGAAATTTGGTGGTTGTGGGTACTCACCCTGCCATTCTGGCGCAACTTGGCTAGTGTCCCATTGTGCAGTTGAGGAATCATAGCGATACCCTAAATAATGCCATAGCAATTGATTGACTGTAGCATCATCAAGTTTCTCGTCAATAATTGCCCAAATTGTTTCTTTATTAAGTGGTGGCAGTTTAGACATAGACAATTCAAAATTCCAAGTTGAAAAACTGGTTACTGATTAATTAAATTAACTACAGTTAGTAGGTATTGAAAAATACTTTATCACTACTCTGCGACACTCCTAAAGATAGGGATAATTTTATTTTTATCTACATCTGCTGGAAGATTTACTCGCCACAATCATTAGACAAACTACTAAAGTGACCCTGAATCAAGAGATTTGCTAATTCAGGAGGGAAATTATGGGAATAGGGGATATGTTCAGAAATATAGTCGGTGACAAGCAGAAACGAGGTGATGAAGAGTGGGATAATCGCGATCGCCAGTACAAACGTCGCGGCGATGATGACGACGATGACCGTGAGTACAAAGGTCGCGGCGATGATGATGATGACCGTGAGTACAAAGATCGCGGCGATGATGACGACGATGACGATGATTAATTTCGCCAGTTGAAGTTAAAAACAGGTTGTGTATACCTAAACTAGGTAGACTGGAATCGTAAAGATTAGACCAGTCTATGCAGAATTCCACAACACTGCCAAAGATCATCCGCGCCCATGTATTCATTTCTGGCCGAGTCCAAGGAGTGGGTTATCGCTATTCCACTGTGGATACAGCTAGTCAGTTGGGGTTAACCGGTTGGGTGCGGAATCTCCCCGATAATCGAGTAGAAGCAGTCTTTGAAGGAGCGCGAGATGTTGTAGATGACATGGTTCGCTGGTGTCATTCTGGGCCACCTGCTGCTGTGGTTAAAGATGTAGTGGTTGAGTATGAAGAACCGGAAGGGTTGCGGGGATTTGAAGTTAAGCGGGTTGAGTAAAGAGTTAGTCATTGGTCATTTGTTCTCTGTAAATGACTAATGACAATCAACTGCTATAGTGAAGTGACCTGTATGCTCGTGGGGTTTTTCCTGTCCATCGCTTAAAGGCGCGGTGGAATGCGCTTGGTTCAGAAAAGCCTAGCAAAAATGCCACATTGCATGACGATTCTTTGCTCAACTGATGATACTAATGGTGAGTATGTAAAATTCTATTTTGAACTGCCACCGGGATCGCAAGGTAGCCCCCTGCACTACCACGATACTAAGACAGAAATCTTTGAGGTCTTGAGTGGCTCACTGGAGATGAAAGTCGGACAGAAAGGAAATATCAAAGTATTGCGTGCAGGAGAAGTTTTACAGGTTCCGGCAAAAGGTACAGATTCCATCAACAGAGATAATTTTAACAAGTAGGAATGTTCAAAAAGAGCAAATATTTAGGAAGTTAATACGTGATCAAGTTGAAAATCAATCTTGGTTTAAACCACAACCTAAACATCGCATACAAACAAAGAAAGTGGCTAAAACTGAGATTATCTCAAATGCTAATTGAAATGACAAAGGGGCTAGAGCAAATCCCCAAATCAGAAAAATTGTCCCAGTTACCATAGTCGCAATGCGATGAATTTCTTCTTTACTCCTCAAAGCAAAGAAGAAAGTTCCTAACCCAATTAATAATAAGACTAAGCTACTCATAAAGATTTTTATTACTTAGAAGCTGAAAGTAAATTCTGCAAAGTTACAATAGTGACAAAATTGCAGATGCTAATTCTCTATAATTTAGCATATAAAGATTTTGCAGGATAACCTTATTTCGGCTACATTTGCAATCAAATTTAAATTATGTGCATAGGATGAATACCTGAACAAACATCAAAATAATTTTTAGAATATCTTTAATTCTTATTATTAATAATTAAAATACAATTAGTACTGCTTTTAAAATGCGTAGGCGTAGCCCGTCGTAGACATAGCCCTATCTTGGTAATCTCGTTATTAACTGGTTTTAAAGTTGCGATCGCGTAAGAAGATTTAAAAGTCGTCTTGTCGGCATCAAAAGTTCTAGATCCCTTTAAGCTCATCCCATCTTTAAAAAAGTGCATTTCCCCAACCCCTTCCCTACTAGCGTTGAGAAGTAAGAATCAAAGCCTCTCTCCTTTGAGGAGAGAGGTCAAAAATGTACTGCACCCAAGCAAAAACCTCTCTAAAATCAGTAATTTTCTAGCACTGCAAACAGTAAAACTTTAATTTGGAATGATTAGCGCTGCAATTTTTATTACAACATTTGTCCTAATTGCGTTAAGTATTAATGTTTATTTAAATTGGGTTTAAATCTTCATTAAAGGGTGACATCTACCTATTAATCTCTTTCTTAAGATGCAAGTCATCAATGTTAAAAGAATAGTAAGTTTTGAATGTTTAGTGATGAAGCAATTTCTGAGATTGTTTATATATAAATAAATTACGTATTATATATCTTGCCGTTAGGGTTGAGCAAGTTTAAATTAGCTTGATACTTGTTGTACAAGACATAAAATTACTGTTTGGCTTCTCAAGATTTGACATATTAATTATTTATTTACTATTCATGATTCAAAAAATAACAGTTTTTAGAGCAAGGATTATGTTCTTAACGAAAAGTTTAAAAAGAGTGTTGGTCGGTTTCATCTTGAGTATTGTAGTTGCAGCTTTTGTTGTTACCCCTTCTATCTTAGGCAATAATTTGCATTGGATTGATGGGCCATTAGCACCTTTAGAAATTAGTGTTAATGCTCAGACTCCTGCTGGAGTAGAAGAAGCACAACAGAAAAACAATAAGCAATCTCAAAATTCTGGGGAAGCAACGAAAAATAGTCAGCAGGGTAAAAGCACTGAGTCTAAAGGAGAAGGACAGGTATTAGATATTTTCAAAATCATCACAGGGGCGCTGGCGGGGCTAGTGCTGTTTTTGTATGGTGTAACACGAATGGCTGAAGGGCTAGAAGCGATCGCAGGCGATCGCGCCAAAAGTCTAATTAGCAAATTCACCACCAATCGCTATGCTGGAGTAGCAACTGGCGCGGTGGCGACAACAATATTAGATTCCTCCTCAGTGACAATTATTATTGTGATTGCAATGGTGAGTGCTGGTTTGCTGTCATTTGTAGAATCTCTGGGCGTGGTATTGGGTTCCAATATTGGCACAACTCTTGGCGCTCAAATAGTTGCTTTTAAAATTAGCGAGTATGCGCCAATCGCAATGTTTGTTGGTTTATTACTAATTCTTTTGGGTAAGAAAGAACGCTGGAAGCAAATTGGATTAGTTATTCTTGGCATCGGCTTGCTGTTTTTCGGACTTGATACAATTGAAACCGCAATGGAATCTTTCAAGGACTACAAGCCATTTATCAAATGGATGGAAACCTTGGGGAACAACACGCTGTTAGGTGCCGGAGTTGGGGCGCTGTTTACAGTCTTAGTTCAATCTTCCTCTGCTACCGTTGCGATTATTATTATTTTGGCTAGTCAAGGATTAATCTCATTACCCGCAGGTGTGGCGTTAATGCTGGGCGCTGAAGTTGGCACTTGTGCTGACACACTGGTAGCTACATTTGGACGCGATCGCCCGGCAGTACGCACAGGTATTTTTCATTTATTATTTAACCTTGTTTGCGCTGCTGTAGGAATTTTATTTGCCAGTCAATTGGCAGTACTTGCCCAATGGATTTCTCAGTTAGCGGGTGCAGGGGATGATATTGCCCGCCAAATTGCAAATGCCCAATTAATATTTAACGTGCTGGGAGTGACGCTAGCGATCGCATTTTTGCCCTGGATTGCCCGTGCATTGGAGCGACTCATCCCTGATAGACAAAACCAAAATCGGCAGGCAGAAAGGGTAAAAGGGTCATAGTAAACTATGGAAAAACTCTACCCCCTTGTGGGTGGAGTTTTTGGGCATGGGGAATGGGGAAGAAGCTACCAATGCCCTATGTATGCCCCAAGCGACGGGACGACTATCCCTCTACAGACACCTGGGGATGGAGTTTCCCGCCGCTTTCAATGAATTAATTTAAATATTTATTACACTATCAAACACATAGTTTAAGTTATTCTTACCGACAACTTAATTCTACTTGACTTATCAATGTTTCCTGACCTATGTCAGCATTTTTTGTTTTAAAAACCACTTAAAAAACGTATTTTCAAGTTCTTAGCGATTTATTAGGAATTTTTTTCTAGTTATTTACTGAGCTAATCTCCATTTGCGGTGTACTCTCAATATACGGTAACTATCACACTGACCTTTGAGATAAATTACACCCAGAGGTGAATACCATGAAAAATTATGCTGATCAACAGGAATTTATATTAAGTCAAATCACAGATAAATATTTTCAGCGCCGAGATTTCAGTGGATGTGACTTGCGTGGAATCGACCTGAAAGGAATTGATTTAAGTGGTGTTAACTTCATAGGAGCAGATTTGCGTAATGCAAGTTTGTGTGGCTGTGTCCTCACTCGTGCTAATTTAAGCGGTGCAAATTTGATGCAAGCTAGCCTACGTGAAGCTAATTTATATGAAGCATCTTTGTGCGAAGCTAATTTGATTAATGCTGATTTAACACGAGCAAATTTGTGCGGAACTTTCTTATGGCGGGCGAAATTCACAGGTAGTAATCTTTGGGGTGCTTCTTTATGCGATGTGGATTTGAGAGAAGCAGACTTAAGCGAAGCCAAATTAATTGAAGCATCGCTGATTGAAGCTAATTTAGTTAGAGCAAATCTCACAAGAGCAAAGCTATGTGGAGCAAAACTACTAGAAGCTAATTTAACTGAGGCTAACTTAACTGGTGCAGACCTAACATGGGCAAATTTAACCAAGGCAAACTTGAGTAAAGCAAACCTTTGGGAGACAAACCTGATTTATGCAAAGCTGCGGGATACTATCATGCCTGATGGTAAAATTGAGCAACCTCAGATAGTTATTTATTAGTCAATAGTCATTTGTCATTTGTCATTTGTTAGGAGAGAAGAACTTTCTATTTGCTCCAATGCCCAATGACTAAAACTCACGTTGTGAGAAGATAAAAATAGCGTTCGCTAACAACATGGCACTATAAAGTAAGCCATAGCTAGCATTTGTAATCAGTGCAGTTGCGTCAGGTAGTGCTTGCAGACCATAAACAGCATCATTTTTCAAATCTAATCGAGATAAATTTGGCAAGATGAGAAACAAACCTTGAGTTAGACGTTCCATACCAGGGTTGCGGCTCAGACGACCAAGTTCTACTAAATCTTGAGTAATATTTCCGATTAAATATACCGCAAAGGTTAAAACAGTTGCTAGCAGTGAAGCGTTAAAAACACCGAAGAGAATAGCCGCAGCAGTGATTAATGATAACTGCAATAATAAGAAAATTGCAGCAATTAAAATGCTCGCAGTTGGATGAGGAATGTTACCAAATTGCAGAAATACCAGATAAATTGCTGTCATTGTGGCGACAAGTACAGCTAATACTGCGGATAAACCCAAGTATTTGCCGATAATAATTTCGCTACGGCTGACAGGTTTAGCAATTAGCACCAAAATAGTGCGTTTTTCAATTTCTTTATTAACCAGTCCCGTACCAACAAATATCGTCACAATTAACCCGATAACATTCATCGCCGCCATGCCAAAATCTAGAAACATTTTGCCTTCAGTCGTTGCTGCAAATTCAGGAAGGACACGGAAGGCAATGGCGAGTATTAGCGCATAAAAACCAATAATATATAGGATGCGATCGCGTACCACTTCCTGAAATACATTCTTTGCTAGGAAAAAAATTCTGTTAATAGCCATTTGTTATTAATTATTAGTCATTGGTCATTAGTCCTTGGTCACTGATCATAAGCCATTAGTTCTTCTCCCCCTGCTCCCTCATCTTCTTGGAGGCGGTGCTCCAGGGATTAATTTACTAGCGCGATCGCATTCAATTTCTGCAACTGTAATGTTATTGCCCGAATTACTAGTTGCTGCAACTGGTTCAATGCGACAAGATTTTTGCAAGTAATAACCCCGTGGGTTAGAACTTGGGCCTGTCCAAATACTTAATAAATTTAATATATATCCCGATTTAGTATTATCTATACGCGGTTCAACACGCCATAGTTCCTTCTCTTCATATTTGGCCAGGTTCTTTTGAATTACTTCTCTACCCAGAGTTTCTACTCGATATTCCTCAGGAAGCAGCCATTTCTCTACTTCTGACCAAGGTCTTTGGGCTATTTGACTTACTACTATTGGTTGAAGTCTCTCTAGAATTACAGCGCCGTTTCGTGGAATTTTTACTTGTTCTTCTGTTCTCACAACAATCGTACTACCTTTGAAAGTATCTGCCTCCAAGCTGGGATATTGCCGTAACCAATTATCCATTACAAAATAAAACTGAATCCAGCAACTTAGCAGCATACTACTAGCAACTAAAACTATGATTCTTTGCCGATCTTCTGGTTTAGGAATTCGAGCTTTTGCATCGGTATCATTCCCTTCAATAAACTCTGGTATTGCCGTAATTAACGCTGAGATTGTTGGCCAAAAAACGATTGTTCTTGGTGTAATTACGTCCTCTTGATTTCCAAATGCAAAAACGCTCACTAAAAATCCAGTGATCACTGCCCCGACTGGCATAAAAGTACCAGGAACCCTCAAAGGATCTTCAGTTGTGTACCAAGCTGTGCCTGCAATTAAAAATAACCAACCGAAAAAAGCAATTATATCTTTGATATAACCTATAGCAAAATATGAAACTATCCAAGAAAAAACACTCAAATAAACAAATGTTTGCCAAGAATAAGCTTTGGGTGGAATTAATACCTTTCTAATTCCTGCATAAAGTCCTTCAACAAATTTAAAAGCCCCAAATACATCTTTAAGTAGCGCATTCATATTTATCCTTCCCCACCTGATTAATCAATAGTCTTCCTTTAAATGAAGTAAGTTCTTACTATTTTGAACGAAAAAGTAAAATAATAGTTATAGCACTATAACTCAAAGAATTTGCTATTAATGTAGTAATCACTAAATTTGTATTTTGTAATTTAGCACTGCTAAAATTACGCCATCGTCGCCGTTGAGATCTTTGAGGTTGCTCTTGTTTTTTAGCAAATTGTTCACTCAACGATAGTAGTAATACCCTTAAAATTAAAAATTTCATCAAAAAAGTAGCAAAGAAAATTATACAAGCAGTTAAAATCACTATAGTTTGTGTATTCGCTGATTTAAAATTATTAAATAACATATAATTAATTAATTCTGATTTCATCTGTATTGGCAACATTGGTTCTGATACAAAAAATATGAACCAACCAATTACGCTAGAAAACAGATTGGTAGAAATGGCATAAAAAATGCTAGTTTTTTTGTCAAATTTTAGTCTATTGTTTAAAACATACGCTTCGATAGGTATGGCAATCAGTACAAATAAAAAGTGAAATAGAATTCCACCAATAGGAAAAATCCTGGGAAGCATCCAACTTTCAGGCATAAATGGTCAAGGGTAAGGGTTAACTGTAGAGAGTATAACTGGGATAGTGAGGGTGATGGGGGAAATTATCACATTGTTCTTATCCTTTACTATGCTGGTGTGCCAAGATCCTTTATTGATATTATTAATACATCATACGGTCGCGCTAGAGGAGTAGTTTCTTTACCTAAGATTACAAGACGTTAGGTAAGATTAAAGACTGCCACGTTATAGCATTTCGAGAGATGACAAGGAACGGTATTGGTATTCGCACGGCGCAAGTGCGTCAGGAACGGCTCATTGGTCAAATTCACGTCTATGATGGCATAGGTAAAGGTAAGTCCCAAGCGGCTTTAGGAGTGGTTTTGCGCTCTATTGGCTTGGGGATAAATACACCTAGCAATTCTAACCGCGTTTTACTACTGCGGTTTTTAAAAGGGCCGGAACGTGATTATGACGAAGATGGCGCGATCGCAGCTTTGCAACGCGGGTTTCCTCATTTAATTGATCAGGTTCGCACTGGAAGAGCGGAATTTTTTGGCCCAGAAGAAATTACCACCTTTGACCGAGATGAAGCGATGCGGGGTTGGGATGTAGCCAAAGGTGCGATCGCGAGTGGTTTATATTCAGTAGTCGTCTTGGATGAAATTAACCCCGTTCTAGATTTGGGTTTACTACCAGTAGATGAAGTAGTAAAGACATTAAAATCCAAACCCCAAGAGTTGGAAATTATTGCCACCGGACGCGCCGCACCGCAAAAGTTGCTGGATATTGCAGATTTGCACTCAGAAATGAAACCTCATCACCATCCAACAGCCAAAGCCCTCTTCCTGGAAGGAATTGAAATTTATACTGGTGCTGGTAAAGGTAAATCTACTAGTGCTTTGGGCAAAGCTTTACAAGCAATTGGTAGAGGAATCAATCATCCAGGATCTACCCGTGTATTGATTATGCAATGGCTCAAAGGTGGTAGCGGCTACACAGAAGATGCAGCGATCGCCGCCTTGCAGCAGTCATATCCAGAAGTGGTGGATCATCAGCGCTGTGGTGGAGATGCCATCGTCTGGCGAAATTCCCGACAAGAATTAGATTATGTAGAAGCCGAACGGGGTTGGGAAATTGCGAAAGTTGCGATCGCCTCTGGGTTGTATAAAACTATTATTCTTGATGAATTAAACCCCACCGTTGACTTAGAATTACTCCCTGTTGAACCTATTGTCCAAGCTTTGCTCCGCAAACCCCGCGACACCGAAATTATTATTACTGGTCGCTGCCAAAATCCACCCGCATACTTCGACTTGGCTAGCGTCCACTCAGAGGTTTACTGCCATAAACACTATGCTAATCAAGGTGTAGAACTCAAACGAGGGGTAGATTTTTAGGCGTTGCTGATTAAGAGTATGAATTGAGTTTCACATAAAGGCAAGGCAGCGCGTTGCCCAGAGTTGTTGGAGCGGAGGCTATGCTGCGGGTTCACCTATCTCCGCAAGTAGGCTCACACTGAACCTGATAAAGTCAGTGTCAAGAGGGATTGCGGGGTAAAAGTGAAACATCCCTTGACTATATCAAAACGCAGTTTTGACTCTTAATGGGGTAGTTGAGCTTTTACCAAATAAATCTTTGATACAACGCGACTGTTTTGATATATTATGTTCACCCGCTTCATGACACAAGAGTGAACACCCTAGAATCCGAGGTGCTTCGGTATCCACGCCCTCGCTCCAAAAACCTTAGTGATAGTATGCTTGCCTTTATAATGATTCTCGTTCCTTTACAATTAATATTTCTTTTTCTGAAAGTCCTACGGGGCTTATACTCTGATGCATTCTACTTTTAGCTAGACTCGTCAATATTTAGATGCGTTTGCCCTGCTACGGATAGAGATAGCTGCTGCTGTTTTTGATTCCTTCTGATAGCCGCAGCAAGTGACCCCGTTCTTAAGTGGAGTATGTGCTGAGTCAGCTCGGATTGAGTCAGCAAATGCAATATGGCTGGAGTACAACAAGGACAAAACAATTGTTCAAGGGGAAGCATAACTATTACTGTCTCAGATTTGTATATTGAGTTAGGCATTCATGTTGCACTAACAACACCAGTATGTGTGACGAACTAATTCAGGGGACTCTTGTCAATCTTCCCGTTTTTCATGACTGCCGATGCTATCTTTGGTACCACAATCGCTATTACAGGTGTTATTAGTACCATTCAATTCAGAGGTAGTAGTTGCACCAACTGCCATTACTTGAGACCATTCACTAACGCGGTTGTTATCTAAGACAGCTCGCACTCGATAACCAAGCTGAATTTTATGCATTAACAATATTAAATCACGGTTGAGTAATCCTTGTGATTTTTGGTTTTCATTAGATGCAGCTTGTATACGAAAGCAGCGATCGCTTTGTCGTTTGAACTTGGGAGACTTGCCTTCCATAAGCACCGTTTGCAGTTCGTATGTTTCAGCTTCAGGATATGGTTCCCAGCAAAGTTGCCAGTAAGTCGACCAGCGAATTAACTGAGCTGGTAATTCCTCGGCTTCATCCGACAATGTAGACACAAGTCCGGTGACTGAAGGTTGTACCACTTGAGGCTGACTGGAGGTGATATCAGCAGTTACAGGGTTTATAAATCCTGGTTGCCCAACCTTCTGTGCAGCTATAGATGAACCATCATCAACAATTACTATCAGCCCAAATATCAAAGTTAACAGCAGCATCAATCGTAGGCATTGTAATTGCACTAACGACAAGATTTTCAGATTCATAAATTATGCAAAAGTTAATTGCTTAGGCACAAGCCAAGAAAAAATATACCAGCCGTCATAAAAGAGATCCACGCTACACAACGAGCGGCTAAAAATACGGCTGGTATAGGAGTGAAAGCAGTCTCCCCTTACCACTCCACAGGTAGAATCATGCTGCCGTTGTCGGCATAGATTGTTCGAGAACGTACCTCTGTTCTGGGAGCTAATGTAGAATTGAAGACTGCGCTTCTTTGCCCAATTGCAGAGTTGTTGCCAATGCTGGCGCGGAATATAACAGAGTTCGGCCCTAGCCCCACGGCATCACCTATGCTAGTTTCAGGGCCATTAGCAACACCATTGACAACCTGCCTACCGCCATGAACTAGAGCGCGAGGCCCATAACCAACTCCATTACCAAGAGTTAGGCTAGTTGTTTCTAAAGCGTGAAAGACAACATCGTTTGCCATACCAGCAATTTCGCCGACATTAAAAGGTTGACCTTCATCAGCACGCAGCGAAATTCTATTACCTATTTTGTTAGTAAGGCTTGCTAAAGGATCTTGCAGAACGAGGTTGCCGATGATGCGGTTACGGAAGTTTGGATCACGAGTAACAATCCCACCTATCTGCGGCAGACCTCCAGGGTTAAAAGCTGTGACTGGAGCAAGATTTATGCCTCGTACATTTGTCAAATCTGCTTTAGCCAATTCTGTGTAACCTTTGGCAAATGCTTCATTGACTTCAATAATTCCTTCCATTAATGCAACGTCGGCTTGGGTTAGGTTTGCCACTTTCCCCAAACTGCCGCTAGTAGCTTCAAAGTTATTTGTGACGTTTTTACCTGGTAGGACTACTTTCCCGGCAGGCAAGGTAACACCAGGACCAACCCGTGAGAGAAAGTTGATTACTGTGTTTCTTTCTACAGTTGCACCGTCTATTTCACAGTTGAAAGCGAGAAATGTCTCTGGAATATCGTTGTTGAACTGAGCATTACTAATCGGGTCGGTAAAAGGCCCTGTTGAGCCTTGAGTACCGATTTTGGCTGCACCTTTGACAATGGCCATGTGTGCCATAATGACTCGTGGCCCAATCTCAACTCCGGTTCCCGAAGCTGTAATTTTCACTTGGTCTTGGACATTAGAATCTTCTGCAATGCTAATGGGAGCAGTAGTAGCGTCTAACTCGGCAAATGGTGCAACATAGACTTTTTCGCCCAAGCTAATATTTGTTGGATTTCTGATTGTTGCAGTTGGGTCAATGAAACTAGCTGACTCTGAAGGTGCTGTGCTCGGACATATAGGTAGGTTATTCACCGTTGGATTACAAGCCCCACCAGCAGCAACTGCGGGTTGTTTATGTATCTGTGTACCTATGACAAACGTTAGGATAATTGCAACTAAGGCGCTAAAAATTGGGCGAGGTTTGAACATGGAAAGAAAACTCCTCACGGTTTTTAGAATATTTGGCTATGGGATAATCTGCGCTCTTCAAGTAAGAGATATAGTCAGGCACTCGCCTACAGCGGGCGAAACGCGATCGCAACCGCAGGAATTACTCAAAAATTACATTGCACTCGTCTTTATTTAGGCTCTTTCTCTGTTTGAGTATGAGAAATGCGGGTTAACCACCCCAATAACCTGCCAATTTTAAGACTACTTGCAAGATAGATGATAATAAGGTGTTCAAAAGTGGAACTGTAACTATCGTTGTTGCCCCAGCAGCCGCCTCATTGTAGACACTTTGCCAAGCTTCTGGCCCGCTAGTAGATTGTCCATGAACTTGTGTACTAACAGCTAACGTTAAGCCAAGCGCAGCTAAACCAACTAGTATTGTGCGACGTTTCAACATTATTTCTTGATACCTAATAGTTCGCCAAATTTATTGGGTGAGGTAAAGCGAAAAGGTACAGGACATACTTAAACTTTTCGCTTTACCTAACCTAATAACTTTCAAATTTAATCAAGTACAAATTGCTACATCTAGCAATTAACAAATTATTGTAATCTTATTTGCTGTTTAACACTAGAGTTTTAGCTATTGAAAAAATCTATGGAAATAATAAAAATAGTATTAAATTTATGATGGACAACTGCGCTAGAAAATAATAATTTAATAAAAAATCATCTATCTTAAGGAATAGAATTAGATTAATAGTAAAAGATAATCAGTATAGGGAGAAAATAGAGAATAGATTTTTTTAACTCATGTAACATCTGCAATTCAACACTTACGTTCCCCCTAACGATGCCTATGCTGTCTTGAGAACAGCGATTACTAAATCTTTGCACTTGACCTTCAGTCAGTTTGATTTGACAATGTTTGTATTTGTACTTACTCAAAAGCCATTAACTCTTTAAAGCCTTATGAGCAAAGTTTATTTGATCACTGGAACATCAACCGGATTCGGTCGCGCTCTAGCAGAAGGGGTTTTAGAACGCGGCGACAAAGTTGTGTTGACGGCACGAAAACCCGAACAAGTTGCTCAATTGGCACAAGCAAACCAAGAGAATGCAATTGCCGTTCGGCTGGATGTAACCAACGCCCAAGAGCGACAGGAAGTTGTTCAAGTCGCAATCGAACGCTTTGGACGTATTGATGTTCTAGTAAACAATGCAGGAGTTGGTTCTCTTGGTGCTTTAGAAGGTTTTTCATCGGAGCAGATTAGAAAACAGTTTGAAGTTAACTGCTTTGGCGTAATCGAAATGACACGCTCAGTCTTACCCGTGATGCGCCGCCAGAAATCTGGACATATTATCAATATTACTTCTATTGGCGGTTTGGCTTCGATCGGCGGATTTGCTCTCTACTGCGCGACGAAATTTGCAGTCGAGGGTTTTGCTGAAGGCTTGCGTGATGAAGTCAAACCACTCGGTATTAATGTAACAATTGTCGAGCCAGGCGCGTTTCGCACCAACTTTGCTGGAGATGCCAATATGCAGCCGGAAACAGAAATTGATGATTACAAAGCGGTGATCGATCCGATTCGAGAATATCTCTACGATGGCAATGGAAAACAACCAGGCGACCCAAAAAAAGCAGCACTGGCAATGATTAAAGCTATTGAATCAGAAAATCCACCACTGCGTTTAATGCTCGGCTCAGACGCTTACAGCTTATGGGAGCAAAAGCGGACGGTCGAGCGCAAAGAATTTGAGGATTGGAAAGAAATCGCAATTAATACTGCCTATGAAGATGCGGTAGTTGCCCCAATTGGTGGGTAAAATTCCAATTCGTCCTCAATAGTCAATTCTGTTGCTTAAATACAAGATTTTGAAGACCAAGCGGCAGGATAGGAATGTAGAGTGGCTAAATAGATGGCTGATGCTTGGAGTCAGCGAAAATATCAAACTCAAGAAGAGGTAACAGCTTTAATAAAAGCTCTGCCTACTGATGCTGCAATAGATCCATTGCCCCAAAATATTGTAATGCAATTGAGCCAGCAGGCATTAAAAACAAAGAAATAATTAGAGCGATCGCTTTGACTTCTACTTTTATATAGTCAGTGTGCAACATATTAATTGAAGCTACGCCGAAGTTTGAAGTCGAACTCCGCTGAATTTGCCCTAGCAGTCGTAGTCCATCGCTTTCCCAATTGATTTGTTTTTCTCTTTTATTGCCGAAAATCTTACTGATGTGGGCTATTGGAGGCATGAGTGAGGTGTTATCAGTGAGAGGTTAAGCTTAGTTTTTGGGAGTTGCGATCGCTAGGGGGATTAATTTATGGCACTGTTGGATGGAATGATTGCACAATTCAATTGCCGAATTGCGTGATTTTGGACAATATCAGTTATATTCTTAACCCAAAGCGAAAAACAGTTACAAAAAAGGTAGATACGACATGAGTAGCAAAACATCCAAGGTCGGGGTCATTGGTGCAGGGAATGTAGGTGCAGACGTAGCAAATGCTTTAGTGCTACTCCGTAAATGTGTAAGAGTCGTGCTTTTTGACCGAACCTTATCAAAAGCTGAGGGAAAAGCATGGGATATTGAAGATAGCATTCCCTTACTTGAAGAGATGGAGATTATACCATCAAATAAGTATGAGGATTTAGCTGATTCTGATGTAATTGTCGTAACTATTGGGGTACAGCCGAAACATGGACAAAGCCGATTAGATACGTTGAGTGACAATGCAGAGATCATACGTTCGACGATGAAAGAATTGGATCGAGTTGCACCGAATTCAATTGTGCTTATTGTTAGCAATCCAGTGGATGTACTAACGCGGATTGCGATCGCTAGTTCCACAAGAGCAGAAAACCTAATTTTCGGTTCAGGAACCGTTCTTGATACTGCTAGACTGAGATATCAACTTGGTAAGCGACTGAATGTTGCAAAACTTGATGTTCATGTTTATGTGATTGGAGAGCATGGAGACAGTGAATTTGTCGTTTGGTCTAGTGCATTTATTGGGGGAATTAGGTTAGCTGAATTTCCTATACCACAAGGAGAAACGCTGGAACAAATTCACCAAGAGTATGCAGAGTTAACCCGTAAGCGAGGCTATAACATTTCTGAACGTAAAGGAAATACTAGCTATGGCATATCAATAGCAGTTTGTCAGTTAATTGATACCATCCTGCGAGATGAAAAACAGATATTTCCAGTATCAGTGAGAGCAGATTCTAGCTATGGAGTTGGGACTGAAGTTGTTTTTGGACTTCCATGTATCATTAGCTCAATAGGTATTGAGCGCCAACTGGTGTTACCAAGAAATGCTCATGAACAACGCTTATTAGAAGAGTCAGCCACCAAACTTAATCTTGCCTATAATTCTTTGGATAATTAAAATCAACTCAATATAGCCTGTTTTAAATGCGGGATAAGCTTATCTAATTTAGTAGATATCTTCTAATAGGCTATAGTAATTGATTTTTTTATAGGTATTTTTGACTTATTTTTCTTTTGTACTTACTTGTTGAAAGAGACGTACATATCCTAAAGCTAGTATATACAAAGACTTTTCTATTTGTACACAAAGTTTAAATAGGAAAATCTGGTTACAAAATCGATATTTTGATACTAATTATAAGGCTATAGTACATCAAATAAAGTTGTATATTTGCACTATAGAAATAAAGAGAAAATAAAAAATGATTGACTTCAGCCTCACTCAAGAACAGGAGATGTTGCAGTCTCTTGCGCGTGACTTTGCTCAAAACGAGATTGGGCCTATTGTTCAGATAATTGAAGAGTCTAACAATCCAGAGATGGAACCTTGGGATTTTTGCAAACACGTTTTCTATAAGGGAGGTGAATTAGGATTTACATCCTTAATGGTTCCAAAAGAGCTAGGAGGTTTAGGTGGAAACTGCATAGACTTGGCTGTAGTTTTAGAAGAAATAGGCGCTGTTGATGTCAGCATTGCTTGTAGCTACTTTAATCTCACCGCAGCTATGTCACTGTTTGTTAGCAGAGCTGCAACCCAAGAACAGCAAAAACGAATACTATCTTTTGTCAAATCTGGAACACCACATCTATTCAGCGCCGCAGAGAGTGAGCCTAATGTCGCCACCTCAGATATATTCTGCCCGCTCCCAGATCCCAATATTGGGATGAAGACCTTTGCAGCACGCGAGGGCAATGGATACATTCTCAATGGAACAAAATCTTCGTTAGTTACAAATGCTGGGATTGCGGATGCCTACTTTATTATTGCCCGTACAGCGATGGATAAACCATTGCACGAAAGTTTGTCTATCTTCTACGTTCCAACAGATACACCAGGGATTAAGTTTGGCAAAAAGACACAGATGATTGGTTGGAAAGCTTCTCATCATGCTGAGATTTATCTGGATAACGTGCCAATCCCTGCGGAAAATCTGATTGGACAAGAAGGAGAAGCAGGAAAACTACTGATGTTGCTTCCAGAAGTAGCTATTGGGCTGGCAGCTTCTTATGTTGGTTTGGCTCGTGCTGCTTATGAGTATGCTTTAAATTATGCCAAGCAAAGAGTCAGTTGGGGTCGTCCGATTATCGAACATCAGGCAGTGGCTTTAAAATTAGCGGACATGATGATTAACACCCAAGCTGCACGACTGGTAGTATGGGATGCAGCAGTTACAGCAGAAACTTCTCCCCAACTTGCCGCCACAATCAAAGCGCCAGCCGCCAAGACCTTTGCAGTGGATGTTGCAATCAAAAACGCACAAACAGCAGTTGAAATTCTTGGGGGTTATGGAGTTACAAAAGAGTGTTTGGCTGGCAAGTTTCTTGCCGATGCAACTATCGGGTATTCCTGTGACTTTACGCGAGAAATCTTGCATCTGGGGATAGTAAACTTTTTGTGAGACATTAAGGAGTAGCTAATTACTTCCAATAGCGGGCGTGCCAGGATAATATCTTATACCAAGTTGCCCCTTGGGTTTAAGAAAAGGCTTTTTCGTTATATTTGTCACATCAATTTTTCTTGGTGCAAGATATGAATATAACAGTGTGTTCCTAGATAATTTTTATAAAGTTTTCATGTAAATAAACCTTATAATCCAATACGGTTCAATTAAGACTAAAAGCTGTTGTCAGGAGAGGATATGAAAAGCAGGAGTATTATTTATTATTGAAATTAATAAATATTGCTGGCGCACTAGCGGAATTTTTGCTTTTTGGTAATAAAATATTTTGCACAAAGCGATCGCGTCCTGCTGCCTTTGCTTGATACAATGCCCCATCGGCGGCGGAAATCATTTCTTCCATGTCAGAATCTGACTGAGGAATTTCTGTCGTAAACCCGGCACTCAAGGTTACATAAGGGCTAACTTCGGAATTTATATGAGGAATTGCTAGTGTGCGGACAGCATGGCAAATATTGCCGGCAACATGAGTCGCCCCCTCGGTGTCTGTGTTTGGTAAAATCACAGCAAATTCTTCCCCACCATAACGGGCAACTAAATCTCCAGGACGCTTAATGATATCTTTGATGGCTTTAGCAATTTCTTGAAGACAGCGATCGCCTACCCGATGACCATAAGTATCGTTATATAATTTGAAGAAATCAACATCGCAGAGAATCAGAGAAAGGGGGGATTGATCCCGTTTCATACGCTGCCACTCTTGGTTAAAATACTCTTCAAAACATCGGCGGTTAGCTACTTGAGTTAATCCATCGATAGTAGCTAATCGCTGTAATTCCAGATTAACGGCTTCTAGTTTTTGCTGTAACTGAGATTGCTGAATCAAGCGTTTAACCCGTTGTCGCAAAACTGCCCAGTGGACTGGTTTGGTAATATAATCCATTGCCCCCACTTCAAATGCACGGTCAACTGACTCTTGATCCTCAAGCCCTGTAATCATTAAAATTGGAGTGTGCTTACTACGATTAAGAAGCTCCAACTCAGTGCAACACTCAAACCCATCCATATCTGGCATTAGGGCATCAAGGAGTACTATATCAGGATCTAATTGGTTAAAAACTTTTATTGCTTCTATACCATTTTCAGCTTCCGCTATTTGATAGCCTTCTCGTTCTAAGAAATGCCGCAATATCATGCGGATAAAAGGTTCATCATCAACAATTAGAACTAAAGATTGGCTTTCTTGAGCATTGGCTTTCATAGTACTTCCTTCACAAGTTCTTTTTGTAAGGTGGTTTTAACTTGTTCATATTCTTGATAGAGTTGTGAGAGTAATTCTAAGCTGTTTTCTAATTTACTGCTGCGTCCCTGTGCTTCTAACATCTTGCAAAGCTGCGCCAGGGCGATCACTTGCAAAACTTTCATCGCACCCGGATTAATCACCGACTGCATCGACTCTTCATCAATGTCAGCATCGCTCTCAAGGCATTCTACCCACTCCAGAGACATTCCAGTATAACCAGTATAAGCAGATTTAAAAACACGTAGGGTTATAGTTTGTGGTACGCCATACCTCGGATTTTAAGGCAACAATATAAGTCAGAAATAGGTAAGTTTTACTGGAGTGAAAAAGTTAAACTATGGCATGATTCTAAATGTGTAGTTTCATGTGGTGGAGCGCCGTTGGAAATAGTCAAGGCTTATATTAAAGGGCAGTCAGGCGGCAAAGAATGATTGTCTACTGCGCTCCGCTCCGCAGACCGCTATCCATCCCCACCGTTTAGACGGATGGGGTTTTCCGCGAATTCTGATAAAAATGCTAGTGCCAACGTCAGGCGATCGCGGCGGAATTGGGCTATTTCTTTTACACATTGTTTCTGCAACAAATTATCTGCTACTTGCCGCAAACCTGCTGCATAACGCAAGTTTTCATCAATACTCACTATTATTGTCCGATAACTATCGTCCATGCCTGCCTAACGGGAAATTCCCAGCATGGTAACTCGACCACTCATTGCTAACATTGCCAGGATTATCTGGTTGTATTGCCGCATCGTTGTAGCGTTTATCTACGGTAACAAGCGTCTTCCAGAGTGATAAGATGTCCGGCATGGGCTGAAAAGTAGTTTTTGAGTTGTAGTTGTGAGAGACAATAACTCTACTACGGCAGCCCTACCTCTTCATACTCTTTTTTTGGCTAAAGTATTGAATAATTGCACGCAGTATGCAAGATACACCAAATCTGTGGAAAAGACGAGTCCCTTGCTGAAGAATTTATCTTTATTCGATCCAAATTTATTTTTCGTGCAGATGCCTTAAAGCGATCGCTTCTTCATCATGACTGTACGTCAATAGCTGTTTTGCACTTTTGACTCCTAATAAGCAATGTGGTAAATATGCATATCTCGGGATTACGAAGAATTTTAACCTTATGTCTACCGGAAGAATATAGAACATCGCGCTAATATTAAGTAATATTCCATAGGAATAGACTTGTTCTAATTTTTGAAGTTTTGAGTAGGGGAGAACATAGGCGGCTGTCCCTAGTCGAGGAGAGAAACACCTAAACAAGCAGATGAAAGCAAGAATTTCTGACTCTATTGCTGACCATTTTCGAGGTGGGGAAATGGCAACCCGGATCAATCGCTTGGACTGGTCGCAAACGCCGTTAGGGGCGATCAATACATGGTCGCAGAGTCTCAAGTCAGTGGTCAAGACGCTGCTTGCTTCGAGCTATCCGATGATTCTAACTTGGGGCACAGATTTCATCCAAATTTACAACGATGCCTATTCGCAATTGATTGGCGAGAAACATCCCGCTGCCCTTGGGATTGATATTCGGATTACACTCGCCGAGGCATGGGACACCTTGGGGCCAATGATCGAAACGGTAATGTCAACGGGAGTAGCAAATCTGACACCCGCGCTGCTCCTGCTACTGGAACGCTCCGGCTACCGGGAAGAATCCTACTTTAGTGTTTCCCATGCTCCGGCAGAAGACGATTCTGGGCAGATTGTCGGAATGCTTGCGGTGTGTAGTGAAGTGACGCAGCAAGTATTGGGGAATCGGCGATTGCGGCTGCTACGCGATTTATCATCTAAAGCAGGCGCAACCCAAAGCGTTGAAGCAACCTGCCTTGATGCGCTTGCAGTGATCCCATCTTCCCCAATGGATGTGCCGTTTGCACTGCTATATCTGCGTGATTCTGATACTACAAGGTTGATCTTGCAAGGAACTGTGGGGATTCAAGCAGGGAAAGTCGTGAGTCCGAGAACGATCGAGCTAGAAACCAATGGCACAGATGTTTGGTCCTTGGCGAAGGCGGCAAATGGAGAAACGATTTTAATTGAAGCCGTCGATGAATATATCACAATTTTAGGCGGTGCGTTTAGTGAACCAGTGAAATCTGCGATCGTGTTACCGATCGCCTCATTTGGGCAAACAGCGACATTGGGTGTACTGGTAGCCGGAATTAGCCCTAGCCGTGAGCTAGATGAGGGATATCGCTCGTTCTACGAATTATTCGCAGGTCAGATATCGGTTTTAGTCCGCAATGCTCAGGCATACGAAGAAGAACGCCGACGCGCTGAAGCATTGGCAGAGCTAGATCGGGCGAAAACAGTGTTTTTTAACAATGTCTCCCATGAGTTCCGCACACCTTTGACGTTAATACTTGGTCCGTTAGAGGATGTCCTAAGTAGCAAAAATGGGTCATTAACAACTGAGGAACGCGAGCAACTGCAATTAGTTCACCGAAACAGTCTGCGTTTGCTCAAGTTAGTCAACACACTATTGGACTTTTCGCGCATCGAAGCAAATCGGATTGAAGCAGTTTATGAACCTGTTGACCTTGCTGTACTTACAACTGAACTGGCCAGTGTCTTCCGCTCAACTATCGAACGCGCCGGTTTACGTCTAATAGTAGATTGCCCACCTTTACCAGAAGCGGTGTATGTAGACCGCGAAATGTGGGAAAAAATTGTTTTGAATTTGCTCAGTAATGCTTTCAAATTTACGTTTATTGGACAAATCAGTGTAACCTTGCGTTGGTACACCGAATATGTGGAACTGGAAGTCCAGGATACAGGTACAGGAATTCCAGCAGCAGAATTGCCCCATTTGTTTGAGCGTTTTTACCGTGTACAAGGGTCACGGGGCCGCACTTATGAAGGCTCTGGGATTGGATTATCGCTAGTGCAGGATCTGATTCGACTTCATGGTGGCTCGGTTCGTGTGATCAGCAAATTAAATCAGGGAAGTTCTTTCATTGTTTTACTTCCTACTGGTACTGCTCATCTGCCTACTGAACGCATTGCATCTGGGCATGATTTGCCGAACACTGCTTCAGTAACGGCTGCTTTTGTTGAGGAAGCATGGCGTTGGCTACCTGAAAAGGGTAGGGGGAGCAGGGAGAAAGAAGAAGTAATTACTAGTAACTCTCTTGCTAAAGCAGCCTCCCCCAATTCCCCCGCCCGTATTCTCCTGGCTGATGACAACGCAGATATGCGCGATTATTTAAAGCATCTACTCCAGCCATGTTACGAAGTGGAAGCAGTAACAGATGGAGTAGCTGCCTTAGCAGCAGCCCGCAGACAAATACCGGATCTAGTACTGAGCGATATTATGATGCCGGGAATCGACGGTTTGCAATTGTTACGCGAATTGCGCTCTGAATCATCTACTCGTGAAGTACCTATTATCTTGCTATCTGCCCGCGCTGGTGAAGAATCTCGTGTTGAAGGCTTAGAGATGGGTGCAGACGATTACCTGATCAAACCTTTTTCGGCGCGAGAACTGCTGGCACGGGTACGAACAAACTTAGAGTTGTCCCGACTGCGTAAAGATGCTTTAGCTCAACAAGCCCAACGAATTCGGGAGCAGGCAGCGCGAATTGAGGCGGAGGCAGCCAATCGGATGAAAGATGAATTTCTGCAAGTACTTTCCCATGAGATTCGCACACCACTCAATGGAATGCTTGGTTGGGTTAAAATGCTTCGCCAAGGTAAATTAAACTCATCTCAAACTACTCGGGCGCTAGAAACTATTGAGCGCAACGCCAATGCTCAAGCAAAATTAGTAGACGATTTGCTCGACGTTTCATGTATTATCCGAGGGCAACTGCGCCTAGAAAAGCTTCCAGTTTCTCTAATCTCAGTGATTACTGAAGCTATTGAAACTGTAAAACCACAAGCTTCAGCTAAAGATATTACGATTAGCTGTATGCTTGATCAGTGCGCTAGTTCTGTTTCTGGAGATGCTAGTCGTTTACAACAAGTAGTGTGGAATCTACTGATTAATGCAATTAAATTTACACCTTCAGGGGGACAGGTAGAGGTTTGCTTACAAGCTGTGGGTACAGAGGCGCTTCTTCAGATCAAAGATACGGGTAATGGTATTAAAGCTGACTTCTTACCCTATATTTTTGAGCGCTTCCGTCAGGCAGACGCAAGTACAACCCGAACCTACGGGGGGCTAGGCTTAGGGCTAGCAATTGTCCGGCATTTAGTAGAAATGCACGGAGGAACAGTACAGGCCGATAGTCCAGGGCTTGGGCTGGGAGCGACCTTTGGTGTGCGGTTACCTCTGATGAGCATCTCTTATATTTCTGAGGGTGCAGAATCGATCTCTGTAAACGATGATAATCAAATTTCACTCAACGGTTTACGAGTATTAGTTATTGATGATCAAGCTGATGGACGTGAGCTTGTTGCTTTTATCTTGGAGCAACATGGTGCTTTGGTGAGCCAGGCAGCATCAGTAGCTCAAGCCTTGTCAGCGTTAGAGTCGGGAATGCCACACATACTGATTTCGGATCTTGGTATGCCAGAGGAGGATGGCTACAGCTTTATTCGTAAAATCAGGGCTTTACCAGTAAAAAAAGGCGGGAAAATCCCAGCGATCGCCTTGAGTGCTTATGCTAAGGAAGAAGACCGAAGGCGAGCGTTACTAACAGGCTTTCAAATGTATTTGTCCAAGCCATTTGATCCAGATGAGTTAGTACTCATGATAGCAAGTTTGTCAGGTCGTTTTCAGCAGACTTAACCCTTGAATTCATTTATATTAATTGTGCTTTGAATCATAATTTGAGGTACGATTCGTTCAGCCGAAACAGGGTTTACCCTTCTAAATATGGTTGTAGCCACTCAATTAATTGTTGCCCTTGTGCTTGTTGCAGCCCAATGGCACTAACCCATGTACCACTTAATACTTCGTATAACACATACAGTAAAGTTCCATGACCTTCAGGCTCTAAAGCATCAATTGCCCAAATTAAACCACCATGTTCTATGGCTGTGGCAGCTAATTTCTCCTGGGTATGTGCCATTGTTTTGCCTAGCAATGCCAGAAATTGCCGATATAGGTTGCCTACATTTCTTTCGTTAATTTCCATACCACGTCGATTTAATGCACGTTGAATTTCTACCAATCTGATTCGGGAATGCCTTTGCAGACTGACCTTTCAGGCTGCTATTTGTCCAATATGTTTTCCAAATGGGCGAACCTATCGGTTAAATTAAGCCTTGGTGTGATTGAAAATATTGTAGAGTCAAGAGAAGTCCTAAGTATTGCCCTACGTAACTCACCCTATGACTACCGCACCCTTAAGCTGGCAAGAACTAGAAACCCTCACGGACTATCAAATAGATACCGTTAATGGTCTCACCAACGCTAGAGCCAGGTTGCGCTTGTTTGGTCAGCCGGAATCTGATGTGCGGGTAACGCTGTACCGCGATAACCATGCCTGGTGTCCTTACTGCCAAAAAGTTTGGTTATGGCTAGAGGAAAAACAGATCCCCTATCGAATCGAAAAAGTGACAATGTTCTGCTATGGGGAGAAAGAAAGTTGGTACAAACGTAAGGTACCATCAGGGATGCTCCCTGCGATCGAGCTAGATGGACGGATTATTACGGAAAGCGATGACATTTTGATCGCTTTGGAAAAGGTTTTTGCTCCATTGAGCCAAGGGATGGAAGACCGCGCGGTGCTTCCACTACGTCAATTAGAACGACTTTTATTTAGAGCCTGGTGCGCTTGGCTTTGCTCTAGAGCCAGTTCCTCTCAACAAGAACAACGCAACCGGGAACAATTTATTGGAGTGGTGGCTAAGGTCGAGGAGGCGCTTGGTCGCACCCCAAGCCCTTATTTTTTAGATAGCTTCGGCATCGTCGATGTCATTTTTACGCCATATCTCGAACGGATGAATGCGAGCCTTTACTACTACAAGGGCTACTCTCTGCGTTCGGAAAACCCTCGCTTGAGCGCATGGTTTGCGGCAATGGAAACCCGACCTACCTACTGCGGGACCCAGAGTGACTTTCACACCCACGTACATGATTTGCCGCCCCAGATGGGGGGCTGTTGGGAAAACGGCGAAACCCAGATGCTTCTCAATAAAGCGCGGGTGGATAATGGTCCCTGGTTCGGGCTACCAGATGTTACTTATCCAGAACCAGAAAACTCCCGTATAGAAGCTCTTCAACGAACTATCGACCACCGCATCAATATTATCCGAGTCAACCCCAAAGATTATAAATTATTTGATCAAGCCCTACGTTGTGCTTTAACACACATGATGACTGGTGAAGACTGTATACCTCCATCGGGATCTGATGTCGCTCTACGATATTTGCGCGATGGGCTACGCCCCGCCGTAGGCGATCGCATTAATGTACCGCGAGATATGTCCATCTACGCAGCCAAGCGATTGAGGGAATCCCTGGAGAAAACCGCAGCCCTTGCGGGTGATGGGCAGCCAGCCCCCATTCCCACTAAGCATCGACGAGATCAAGACCCGTCTAACTTTGTCATCTGACTAGCTTTGACTTTTAAAATATCCTCTAAGAGTTAGTTCTTTTTGCTTGGGAAAAACTGACCTTTTAGCGATCGCGATCTGTTCCCAATAAATCACGCCATCCATTCAGTCCACTGCTGGCATCTGTCACCAGTTGAGCAAATTTGTCATCTTCAAATTCTCAAACTCCAGCATCACGCCGCGGCGCTCACTACTCTTGCCCAAAGGAATAATTGTATTGCCCATCTCTTCTTGCGATGGCGCTGTTTCACCCGCCGTAGGCGATCGCAAGCCGGAAACAGAGGCTAAAAATGCTTTTAAAAACCTCAAAGTAAGAAACTTTAGAACTTAGGTTTTTACTTGGGTTGCCACAATGGAGTGATATCAAGGTTTTAGCAGATACGGCATTCTAACCTACTTGGTACGGTTTACACCCCTTTGGTTTTTGTAAAGTTATCGTAATATATATTTATATAAAGCAATATTTGCTTACATAAGCAAACCCAAATAAAAGAGTAAGTAATAAAAGCAATGAATCAACCCATTGAATTATCTTTAGAACAAGAATTTAGCCTTAGAACATTTGCTGACCAAGTGAAGCAGATGTCCCGTGAACAAGCTCAAGAGTTTTTACTGATGCTTTATAAGCAGATGATAGCTAGGGAAGCTACTTACCAAGAATTGCTCAAACATCACTGGGAACTTGATTCAGACCCAATTTTGGGCTAAAACAAACCTTGTGAGGTTACTTTAAGCGACTCAGAAGATAACGAACACACAATTGTCTTTTTGATACAAATCCCTCAAAGCGCCCACGCTTTGAGGGATTTTGGGTATTAGGTAGTTGGTATTGGGTTTTTTGACTGCTAAGTTAGATTATTTGCTTTCTCAACTGCTTCCTTTAACTCTTCAAAGGTAATACTACCGTCTTTGTCTGAATCATAATTTACTAGTAACTCCTGGGGGCTACTGGTATTTGTTTCTGATGAGATGATTGCACTTAAGCCAGGACTTAAAAAAAGCTCATTAATGGATACTTTGCCGTCTTGATCGCGATCTAATTTATTAAAAAGAGATTGAAGCTCTTGCTCGGTTGCCATAAGTTTCTATCTGAAGAACCGTTTTCAACTTAATCTCTCAAAATTAAATAAACTTGTATCAAAAGACGTAGAAACGGCTATCGCTGGGGCTTAGATCAGGTGGAAGCTGTGATACAGGGTATACAGTTGGGACATGAAAATCAATCGGCATGGTCGAGCCAAAGTTCTTACTCAATACCAGATGTGGCGTTTCCTTTCCCTGTCCTCTCTCTGCTTTTGGCGATACTCCAATACCTCCTGGGCAAGTTCGACATCCTCAGTATTCAGCCGATAATACCGAACCTCTGGCCATCCTCCAGTGGCCGCCGTGACTCAGTAGCCGAACCCAGTTGCCAGAGGTACTGTCCCAAAATCCATAAAGCAGACTCCGACAAGGTTTAAGGGACTTGTTTTGATCGGCTTAAATAGTGACACGCACAATGAGATCGTTGAAGTCTTTATCTCCGCCACCGCGTAAATCCTCAAAGCCGAATGTATTGTTACCGAGGAGGCGAATATGATCGGTTTGATCAGAATTTGCTCCAAGGTAGGCGAAATATACCTGATCCAATTTTTGACCATTAACAACCTCGTTCACTGAAGCATTTGCAATTAAGAAAGGAGCAAAAATAGAGCCACCTACAAACTGTCCAGACAGGGTTGCTGTTTGTTGGTTTTTTACACTTAAGTCAATTCCTGTTACACGATTACTTATCGCTGCTTGAGCATAACCTGTTGCGCCCGGCAGAATGTCTACCGTACCATCGCCATTAGTATCAATTCCACCATTCTGATCTACCACGCGATAGAATCCAACAAAATTGTCGAAAGCTGCTTCACGGTTGACGGTAAATAAAGTACTAACTTGTCCTATCAAAGAGCGCAAATCTAGCACCTCACTCTGCCCTTGCAAAGCTGATCCTGCTGAGGCACTCTGGCTAACCGTCTTAACATCCAGCACTATATCATTAAAGTCATTGTTACCACTGTTGGAACTATCTTCAAAGCCAAAGGTGAAATTACTGGCAGTAGCACTAGAAATACGTACCGAAGTCTGGCTACTCAAAAAGACGCTGTTAGCAGAAATCTTTCCGGCTCGCAATTCATCAAGGCTACCGTTTTGAATCAATAAAGTGGAGAAGCGTGCATTTGACCCAAAATCTAAAATACTTGATAGTTCACCATCAAAGCCGTTAGGATTGTCACTAAGTGTGGAGAAGATGGTACGAGAACGAGCAATCGCAGCTTCAAGATAGCCTGTGGCATTAGGGGCAACGCCATTGATTGTACCCAAATCGTCATCAACCGTGAAAGCAACGATCTCGTTGGCAAAGGTATTCTTTCGCCTGGATAAGGAGAACTGCACAAAGCTTTGAAAGTTGTTTGCGATGGAGATAATGGCGCTTCCGTTGGCAGCAAAGTTAGTCGCGATCGTGCCACCATTATTAATGAGAATGCCACCACCATCAATGGTAATGTTGCCACCATTATCATTGTCAGCAATGTTAAAGATAGCAGTGTCCTGTGCTGCTAAAACAGCTCCATTTGTGGGATTTTTTAAGGATAGTGTAACTGCCTCGTTACCTTCAGCCAGGCTGTCATCAGTAATATTTAAGGTGGCAGTGGCAGTAGTCTGGCCATCAGCAAAAGTCACAGTTACAGGTGTGCCATTATAGTCAGAACCAGCGGTTGCTGTTCCACCTGTAGCAGCCAGATCTACAGTGAAAGCACCACTCGAACCACCTGTGCGAATTAAATCGAGCGCGATCGCCGTGCCATTCTCAGCAACAGTATAGGTAGGGTTGCCAAACGCCACTGTGCCAATAGGAGATTCCGCCACTGTCAAACCAGCTAAACTTGTACCTAAACCAATAGGCCCAAGCAGAGTAGCAGACCCTGTACTTAGTTCAATTGTATATAGATTAGTCAAACCTCCAACGCTTAATGCTGCTACCCCCCGTCCTGAAGCTGCTGCATTTGATGTAGCAACTCGTACATTTGACGGAATATCGAAACCGCCAGCTTCAGTAAAGTCTAATGGAGTACCGTTAAGAGTAACTGACAATTGAGCTGTTTGGGTGCCATTGTTAGGCGGGTTCTGAATAAACAGGCTGTTGCTAGTTGGGTCTAAGGTGTATTGAGTTGTAAAAGTGGTTCCAGTGGGTCCATTAAAGCTGTTGGTATAGGCAGTGGCAGAAATCCCTGTAGAACCGATGGGAAGTGCATTAATTACACCATCTGGGTTAATACCTGTTACTCCGGTATTTCCATCAACAGCGAGACCTGTAATTGGATTGAGGCGGAAGTTCAACCCAGTACTTGTAACAACACGGATACGATCAACCGTTGGATTAAAGTCAAAGCCAAAACCAGTGTTAGCAGAGGGTAGATCAACAGGATTACCCATAGCATCAACTAACGTAATTTGCCCTGCTGACCCACCGACGATCGCTGCTGTTCCAGTTTGAGGGTCAATCAGGTACAGAGTGCCTGTGTTATTTATATCGTTAATTCCCAGTCCATATAACTGCCCAGTAGCTGGACGTAGGTCAATGCCTACTAGGATATCACCTGCCGTTACACCAGTAATCGTGGCGGTTGTTACTGTTCCAGAACTGGCACTATTGAACCGAAGGAGTTGAGTCCCATCGGCAGTCAATCCAATCAGAGGTACGCCAGCAGAAGCCACTTCGTTTTGAAGTGCAAACCCTTGAACTGGATCTGTGCCTGCACCCACCGTTCCGATCAGTGTGGCAACACCTGTAGAAAGTTCAATTGCATAAAGTCCGGTTGTACTAGCGACCGTAAGAACCGCAAATGCCTGTCCTGTGGCTGGAGTATTTGATGCTGAAACATTGACACCAGATGGTATATCAAAGCCATTGACACTAGTAAAGTCTAAAGGAGTGCCATTAAGGGTGACTACCAGTGGCGATGTCTGGGTGCCATTATTGGGTGGATTCTGAATGAATAGTGTATTACTGACTGAATCCAGTGTGTATTGTGTGGTCGTTGTAGCGTTGGGAGCGCTGTTTGTATAGGCAGTGGCATTGACTGTAGTGGTACCACCATTGATCAAACCATCAGGATTCACACCCATTATGGATGAGTTACTATCGATCGCCGCCCCAGTATTGGGATTAACGCGAAAGTTTAGTCCATTGGAGGTAACAATGCGGAGGCGATCAACTGTTGGATTGAAATCTATTCCAAAGTCGGGACCTGTAATTGCAATAGGATTGCCGACACTATCAACAAATTGCCCTAATGTCCCAATAGCAACAGCTAACCCAGTTTGGATACTAATGGCATAAAGCTGGGCATTGCCCATACCATCGCTAGCGATTCCGTAGAGTTTGCCGTTTTGGGGACGGAAGTCAATACCTACTAAATTCTGCCCTGTCGCCAGTCCAGTAATGGGGATATTAGCGTTAAGGTTATCGGGGTTAGAAGTATCAAACGAGATCAGAGTGTTATTACTGAGAACATATGCTGTTGTCATGTTTTAATTTTTCTACTTAATAATTTTTTGAATAAACTTTGACTCAGCCGTCTGGGTTCAGGATTTGATAAAAATCCATCTCGATTGTCGTTGGCATTGCTTGAATAGAAGTCCAAGTTTTTTAGACTTAGGTATGTGTTACCCAAAGCTAAACAGCCTGGGTAACTATTTTTATAAATGCTTACTTAAGAGTAAGGATTACAAGCCCCGATGTACACAGTAAAACTACGATAACAAACGAAAATACAAAATATCGTATCAGCAAAATTACTGAAAAACTAGCAGAGTGCTTATTTTTGGTCACTGGGGTGCTTAGGCAATACTTCTAGGTTAAGGACAAAAGTAGGGTAAAGTGATAATTCTTCTCCAAGAAGTGCGATCGCTATAAAGCAGGCGGTACGCCATCGGAAAAAACTGATAAACCCATTCCAGGTTTTCCTGTAAACCCATCCCATATAGTCAAGCGGAAAATAGACCTGTTCTTGGGCAACTTTTGAGCGATCCCTACAGAGGATTATTTGGTGTGGGCAAAGCTATTGCACTTCTTGCCAATCTCTGCAATTAATCACGTGACTTTTGTGAGGATGTGACCTACACAGCAAAGAGCCAATCGCATACCACCGACTTACACCCATTCTCAAAGTTAACCCAAACTTGCCACTCCCCCAGATAGCCATTCTAGTAAGGCTCCCCATCAGCAACGCCAACAGCCGAGCCTACCTTGGAGACTAGCGAGAGTGTAAAAGTTCCGTTTGGGAAAGTTCAACAGCCCTTGCGATGCCAAAGGCGGACTACGCCTACGCTTCACACTCAGCAGTATACAATTCCTCACTAGCCGCCTTAACCGACTCGATTACCGCCCCACTCTCATCATCTGATGCATCATCAGCATCGATAACGGTGTACCCATCCTCGACCAAACCCCCAAGAACAGACTCTCGATAACGCCGCATCTCAACATTATTAGAGAACCACCGTTGCCCCAAGTCTGCAATGACTCCGGTTGAAAGTTGTGATCAACGTAGCTCAAATCCGCATTATCCGCCCCGCCGTCGGCAGCAGCGCAATGTTAGCTTATGTAGCGACGTGTTGACTTCTGAATAAATCTTTTATAGTTCTTGACGTGTTGGACGGATGATGATTTCATTCACATCAACATCACTGGGTTGCTCAATAGTGTATGCGATCGCACGGGCAATAGCGTCTGCATCAATGGCGATTGCATAAAGTTGATTAATTCCCGCTGCTGTGTCTTTATCGGTAATAGTAGTAGTCAACTCAGTGGCAACGGCTCCTGGTGAGATATTAGTCGAACGGATTTCACCGTTTGACTCTAGTCGTAATCCTTCAGAGATCGCTCGTACTGCGTACTTAGTAGCACAGTAGACTGCTGACCCCGGAAACACCTTATGTCCAGCCACTGACGATAGGTTAATGACATGACCAGACTTTTGCTGACGCATAATCGGCAACACAGCAGCAATCCCATAGAGAACGCCCTTAATATTGACATCGATCATCTGATCCCACTCTTCCACCTTTACTTGGTCGAGAGGAGAAAGGGGCATCAACCCAGCATTATTGATCAGCACGTCGATACGGCCGTATGTAGTTAAAGTTTCTTTCGCCAAAGTTTGCACCTGTGCGCGATTCACCACATCCGTCACTCGGTAGGTTGCAGTCCCTCCAGATTTGGTAATCGCTGCAACCAGTTCTTTGAGACGATCTTCACGGCGGGCGGCCAGCATCAGCTTGGCTCCACTAGCGGCAAGTCGCTTTGCGGTTGCCTCACCTAAACCACTGCTCGCTCCGGTAATGATTACTACTTTGTTTTGAATAAGAGACATATTGATTAATGTGGGTTATTGAGTTTGGGTTATGAAACATTGAATGCTGTTTAAGCTGAACTCAGCATTATTCAACCATATCAAATAGAAGGAGGTAGTTCTTGCTGGAGGCAACCTCTACCATAAAGGTGCATAGGTTTTAGCAATAACGTATCTTTATCTTGTGCTGTGCATCTCGAAAAGAATGTTTCTAACTTTTTGCCCACAATTTGGCTTGGTTTGTACCAATATCCTCCAGCAAGAACTGCTCTCTACCTCTTCTTAATCAAACCATCCATTCAGTCCACTGTGGGGCATCTGTCACCAATTGAGGAAACTTATCTTTCTTAAGCATCCTCAAACTCCAGCATCACGCCGCAATACTCATCAATTGTTTGCTGATTTTGTAGAGCGACAGATTATTCGACCGTAATCTGTCGCTCCGGTCAAATAATTCGTCGCTCTATAGGCATCCTGACAATACGTTTAATTAAGATTTAACTGCAAAAAATGGATAAAACTTGTTCGCTAACAACTCAAACTTTTCTCCAATACAATTAGGGCGAGCTATTTTATAACCTATGCTATTGTCAGTAGACCTAAAACTTTTGCGATCGCGCACAGAAGGCATCGCAGAACTTTTAGGTCTACTGATTGTACCAACCAGGATTCATCGCTGGAGAATAACATAGATAAGCCGAGGCGAGTTGTTCAATGTCTGGGATTATGGATTTTATCCAGGATAACAATAGCGTCAGCAATTGGTCGCTCTCCAGTAGAATCAGACGGATGGTTAATGAGTTGTTGGTTAATAGTCATAGTTGTAGAACCACCGCCATCAAGATTAAGAGCATCTGTTGCTCCAAGTGTACGCATAATCAGAGCGCTTTCTTCAAAACTTGCACCTACACTTCTTGTTGGCTGACGACCATCAATTGTGACCAAAAGCAATTTTCCTAGTGGTGTAATTCCAGCTAGTGTCCGAGGGTTACGTCGTACCCCAAACCTATAATAAAATTCCGGATTTTCGGGCCAGTGGAATCCTTCTTTATAAGCAGTAATATCTATTTTTCCGTTGCGTAGCAACCTTGGGCCTCCATTGATGACTCCTGGAGTCTCATCTCTTCTTCGCACGTCCCATCCATTAGCCAAAACATGAGTCTTAATATCAATTTTTGAGCCTAGTTGTGCATAATTGCGTAACCACTCAACAGCATTACCCGTGCCTGATAACACTAAGCCACTACTGGGGATCTGTCCTCCTCGCTGCTGTCGAAACTCAATGACTTGGCCTGACGCATCAAGTACGGCTTCTGCTCCTTTTCCTGTCTCTGTGGTTTGCCCAAAAGCAGATGTAAATTGAATCAATTCACTGCTATCTGTGCAAGTAAAGTCATGCTTGGGCTGTTCTGTAGGTAAGTCTCCACCTACACCACCGCAACCTCGAATCAAACCAGGCTTGCGGTTCAATCCATCTATCTCTCTTGTTGCACGATTGTTTGCAATTGCAAGAATTTTAGAAGTAAGAGCTGCTATACGGGCATCTCGGCTGGAACTGTCAAAGAGGATAAGGCTGGTTCTACCATTAACTGCTTCGCTCACCAGCTTACCGTTAATAATGGAAATACCTGCTAAGTCCCCTGGAGTCCCATCGTTTGTTCCAATGACAAAATATCCTCCGTTGACTGCTGCAAGAGCTGATGTTTTAGTAGAAAGTTGCGTCAAACGTTCATTGCCAGGAACAATTCCACTAACGAGTGCGGGGACAACTTTCAAGTGAGACTGATGGAGGTCTATCTCAAGTACATTCACAACCCAAGGACCAGTTGTTTCTTCTCCGTCTTCTGCTGTGTTAACAACTCGTACTCCTGAATATCCAGCAGTTGCAAGTTGATCTCGTAAATTAACAGCAAGAACTTCAGTATTAAAAGCGCCAACACGGACCAAATAACCAAGCACACCAGATTCAGGATCATCTGGCGCTCGTCGTAATATTGGCTTTAAGTAAGGTTGGTATCCTTGAGACTTTAATAAATTAGCAGTAGCTTGAGCCGCTTGTTGAGTAGCTTGAAATGTTACATCGACTGTATACACTTCACGGTTTGACTGTTCGCCTCTAACAATAACCGTGTGAGTAATACCAGGAGCTATCTGATTCGATACCCGTGATTCTTTTAAATTACCTTTTCCTAAAGGCAGTGAGTACGAATAATATTTGTCCCTTTGTCTTGATTCTTCATTAGCACTGCTAATAAGCGGTTTAACTACTGCTAAAAGTAAAGAACATGGAACTACTAAGTATAAAGCTATTGTTTTGTTATGGAGACGGAGTTTGCGGGACATGATTCACTCTTATGACTAAATGGGCAGTAAAATCTATTACAAGTACTTTTAGTTCTCTAATATTAAAAACATTTGTAGTTGTAAATAGAACGTAGAATAAATTGTCTGAAATATATATTGTTGTCTGGAGTGAATTTAACGGAAAAGATTTAATGAATAGTTATGTTCGATTAAATATTTGATTAAGCTTTCACAATATATTGACTAAAGGCATTAGTCAACTGCGAATGCTCATAGCATTTAACGAAAATATGATTACGGATAAAAAAACATCAAGAAGAATCAGTAAAATAGCTAGGGTAACAAAAGTAGAGATAAAAAGCCTTTGAGGAGTTTCTTAGTACTTTCTTAGAAAATAAAAATAATTAATTTTCGCCGATTTTATGATCATTTTGGTTCAACTATAAAGAGTTTATAAGACTTTTAATGATGGCTAGCTACACCACGGATTTACAGCCCCCTCAAAGTTAACACGTAAGGATTCAGGTGGCAGAGTATTGACAAAGGGAACAGTTGAGGAAGAATATCACAAAAGTTGCTACTTTTCTAGACTGCGTGCTTCGATAATAAGTTGATTCTCTTCTGGAGATGCTGTGAGATTAACAGCAACAGCAGACTTAATAAAAAATACAACTCGTTCCACTTCTCGAAATCCGACTTTTGTATAAAACTCATGACTTGCAGGATTATCAAGGAGGGCATCCAAAGCAAGTTCGATACATCCCTGCTCGCATGCCCACCCTTCAGTACCGCTCAAACCTGATGTTTTTGCTAAACGTAACACCGCATTAGCTGAAGTAACTCAGTACTTGCAAATTCAAAAGGATAAAAGACTAATATTTGCAGGTGACTTAAACCTAGCTCCTTGGTCGCCCTACTATAAAACAATACGGTTCAGTTAAGGCTAGCAAGCTGATGAGTGATATGAAATTTTGGAACTTCTACTCGTTGTCCAGTCCCTCTGTGTTGTGTTTTTTTAGAACGGAATTTTGATACAGGTTTTTTCACAACTCTGGGATTAATACGGTGAACACGTTCAGGTAACAATGTATCTAAAATCTCGACAATTAACCAATCGAAAAAAAGGGAAATTCTTCTGACTGTAAGTCTTGGAACTTAGGAATAGATAGCACGGGCGTTTAACCCGTAATGTACCTGTAAGACTTAACCGTAATGGTGGAACACCAGCAGTAGTTGCAGCTTGAAACATTAACACTCGTACTGACCAATGACCTAATAGCCAACCATAAATTTCTTGCACTACTTCTGGTGGCTTTTGAGAACGAACATGAGTTTTACGCCCTAACAGATTTTTGTTAGTAATGATATCAAAGTCGTAGATTTTAAAACTATCAAAGGTGGAAAATCTGATCATCGGATGCTATTAAACGATTTAGTTATTTAAAAATGGTGATCATGCAGAAGAAGCTCTTTCCAGAAGAAAATCCAAATTATCATTAGGATAATGCTCTTGTTTTTCTTCTCCAAATTTGAATAAATATATCGGTTTGTTCCCAATCAATTTGATTGATGAATCTTCAATTTTCAACATTGTTCCTTCCGGCAACCCTACGACATAAATATCTGGATTTAAAACTAAGAACTCTTCCAGTCTTTGTTCTCTTGTTTCTCCATTGTGATTTGGGATTACTGCATTTGTATAGTGGGGATTGATTTGAAAAGGAACTAAATTCAATCCTTGAAAACTTATCGGTTCAATTATTGGCATATCATTACTTGTTTTGATGGTAGGACAAGCAACATTAGAACCTGCACTCCATCCGATATAAGGAGTTCCATTACTAACTTTATTTCTGATGTCCTCAAGTAGCTTAGTTTGGTGTAAGCAATGTATTAAATGAAAAGTGTTCCCGCCTCCAACTACTACAGCTTCTGCGTTTTTAATTAGTTCATAAGGATTTTCAACCAAATGAATAGCATCAACTTCATAACCTATATCTTGAAATACTTTTTCAACTTTTTCGGTATACTGCTGGTAAGTTGAAGTAACGGCTGCAAAAGGGATAAACACAATTTTATTGACAGAGCTTCCTAAAAACTTTTTAATTTCCTGACGGGGATAAAATAAGTATTCTTCACCGATATTTGTTGAATTACTAAGTAATAACAATCTTTTTGACATGATTTAGTTCCTATAGTTGTAATTATTTATATAATAAAGAATGGTTAATTTGCACTCGGTGTTGATTGAGTAAACCAGTTCATAGCTTTTTGGGAAATCGCGCCCGGAACTATGTGCAACCCGTTGAACTCATAATATTGTACGTCATAGCCTGCGTGTCTATCACTGTGTCGAACCAGACTTGTTAAGGCAAAATCTTCTTAGAGATAGATGAATGGGATTTGTAGTAGCATTTAATATTAAAAACTATATAGTTTACTGCTAGTTGTGTTCCAATAAACAACAGTGACGGAAAACTCTTCACGACAAGATAATGCTTTTGTTAATTTTGCTCATGTAGCACAAAGAGTAGCTGCTACATCAAAGCGTATTGAGAAAGCAGCAATTTTAGGCGAATATTTTACGAAGTTATCAGATGAAGACTTAGTGCTTGCTACACGGTACTTTGCCGGTTATATATTTCCCTTGCATGACCAACGCATTATCAATATTGGTGGAGCGACATTAAGCTATTCCACATTTAATGTGTATAAAATGGCAATTGGATAAAAATGTATATTTTCGACTATGCCCGCTAAAAGATACCTCACTAGTTCGCAAAAAGAGAATTTGCAAAAAGCCTTAAGAGAAAGTCAATCTTCGTAGTTGACACAGAGGATATTAATACTTTTGCTCATGGATGATGGAAAGACATACCAAGAAATTAGTGAATTTTTAGGATGTGGATATAGAACAGTAGCATATTGGCGTGTACATGGAGATCCAGACAATATCGAATCATTGCACGATGAGCGTAAAAAAGTGACAGGTCAACGAAGCCGGGATCGCATTATCACTGGTGGTAAAGGCGGGACAGTACACTTGTGGAATACCTCTGGTCAGCTTTTGCACAACTTTCAGGGTGCGTTGCATAAATGCGGGATAAATTGGCGGTTGAAACCATTAAAAACTCGTTCTAAATTAAGCGAAATCATCCCATAATTCAGCAACGCCAAAAAATAATAGTAGATAAAGATATTTTAAGTATTTTAAAAAACTAGTACCTCTGAGTTAGCTTTGTGCCAACTATCGGTACAATCAGCTAGTCGATAGTTATGTGTAATACAAATCACTACAAAGCTAGAGGGAAGTTCAAGATGGTTGTATTTGCTTTAAAACCAAGACAGATAGTTGGACGCATACTATCCACATCGCTACTTAGTTTGGCGGTCTTAGAGGTTCTTACCACCACAGCGTTCGCCAACCCGCCGGCTGCGTCTGTTGAAACTAAGGTGAAAGTGCCTAGTACAATGACCTCTGAACCCTTTAATATTAACCGTTACTTAAAAGTGCCGCCCAATTTTTCGATCTCTGTTTATGCTCGCATTAAGAAAGCTCGCTTTATGGCAGTTGCTCCTAATGGGGATCTTCTAGTGTCACAACCGAGTACGGGTAAAGTATTAATTGTCCGGCCAAATGGCAACAAAGACCCAATTATTTCTGACTTTGTGACGGGTCTACGCAGACCACACGACATCGTGTTTCATAAAATTAACGACACCACATACGTTTATATCTCTGAGACTCATCAAATTAACCGCTTCATCTACAAGTCTGGAGATACAAGTGCAAAAAATCGCCAAATCGTTATAGCTGGTTTACCAGACAGCAGCACATCAGAACTCAAAGGCTCTTATGGTCACGAACTAAAAAATATCGCACTTGATGCCAATCATAAACTGTACGTGTCGATCGCCTCTGCATGCAATGCCTGCAAAGAAGATACTGTCAGTAACCCAAAACGTGGTGCGATTTACCAATACGACGCTAATGGAACTAATCGGCGGCTTTTTGCCCAAGGGTTACGCAATGCCGAAGGATTAGCATTCTTACCTGGCACAAATGACCTTTGGGTAGTCGTTAATAATCGAGATAACATTGCTTATCCGTTCAATGATAGCACTGGCAATTACGGTAAAATTATCCGTTCTTACGTAGACAACCACCCGCCAGAGCCGTTCACGAAAGTTCGAGATGGCGGCAACTATGGTTGGCCATTCTGCAACCCCAATCCTGACACATCAACTGGCCTCAACAATATGCCCTTTGACCGCGACTATCAGTGGAATGCTGATGGAAGTGTTAATTGCAATGCAATGGACAGGATTGATAAGGGTATCCAAGCTCATTCGGCTCCCTTGGGACTAACATTCTTACAAAATACCAAGTTTCCCAGCCTGTACTCAAATGGAGTAGTAGCGGGGCTGCATGGTTCATGGAATCGGCAGAAAAAAACGGGCTACAAAATAGCTTACTTTCCCTGGAACAGTAATACAAAGACTTTAGGGGAGGAGATGGATTTAGTTAACGGTTGGTTAGTTCCAGCAACGCAACAAGTCTGGGGGCGACCAGTGGATATGGCAGTCGATCAGCAAGGTAATTTGTTTATTTCGGATGACTATAGCGGCACTATTTACAAGCTTTCCTACACGCCGTCAGTACAGGTTAAGGTTTATAGAGATTCTAATTTGACTGGAGTTTCTCAGTCTTTCCCTACAAGTCCAGGAGTATACAAGGCCATTGAAGGTGACTTAAATATTGTTGGGAATGACGCTATTAGCTCATTAAGTGTACCACCGGGTAAAGTGGTACGTGTTTGCCAAAATGAAACTGGTGGTCGATGCCGTGAGTTTAGTGCTGGTGATTATAAATCTCTTGGAGCTGACTTAGATAACCAAATATCTTTTATAGAGGTTAAATAGCACCACTTGCTGAAGTTTAGATTTTAAATTTTGGATTTTGGATTGAATAGTTTAAAATTCAAAATTTAAAAAGGTTTGAGAGCAAGCGACCTGAGTAGCATAGAATCTGCCCGTCCCTAACCCCGCCCATGATTACATGGACGAGGAATGTGGGACAGAAGAATGTTCAAATAGCAAAACTTTATTGCACTTGGGTGGGGAAAGCACCAGGTCGCACAGCTATATTAAGATTTTGCCCATTGCGACGTAATTCCATACGTAAATCGCCCCCGACTTGGCTATTTTCTACTGCCCTTTGGACACTGCTGGCATCTGTGACTGATTGCCCACCAAGCTTTTGGATAATATCACCAGCACGTATCCCTGCTTTAGCAGCTGGTGAATTTGGCACAACTTGCACAACTAATACACCTTTATCTTCATTCACGCTCAAACCGCTATTGGGATCTGAGTTGATATTTTGTTTTAGCTGAGGTGTTAACCCTACCATTTGAATTCCCAAATAAGGATGTTCTACTTTACCTGTAGCTATAAGTTGATTGGATATGCGTTGTGCTGTGTTGATGGGAATAGCAAACCCTAATCCTTGTGCCCCTTGAATTATAGCTGTATTCATTGCAATTACCTGACCACGGGAATTTAGCAGGGGCCCGCCGGAGTTACCGGGATTAATGGCTGCGTCGGTTTGAATATACTCTACTCGCTTATCGGCAGCACCGATTAAATTGCTACTGCGTCCGGTAGCACTGATGATTCCGGTAGTTACTGTATTATCTAGTCCAAGGGGGTTGCCGATCGCGATCGCCCATTCTCCCGGTTGCAGTTGATCTGAGTTACCTATGGCTACTGAAGGTAGATTGTTTGCCTCAACCTTGATAACAGCAACATCGGTTAATTCATCTTTTCCTAACACCTTACCTTCCAAGGCGCGCCCATCCTTGAGTGTCACTGTCACCGTATCAGCACCATCTACCACATGGGCGTTAGTAAGAATCCGACCATCGGCACTGATAATAAAACCTGAACCAGTACCCCGTTCTACCCTTTCTCGTGATTGTGGCAGTTGGGAACCAAAAAAGCGGCGAAAAAACGGATCGTTAAATTCATCTGGTATCCGGCTTCTTACTGTTCGGGAAGAGTTAATCCGTACTACTGCTGGCCCGACTTTTTGCACCACCTGGGTCACAAAATTAGGATCTGTGGCGGCTAGTACTGGAGGAGCGGCATTTACTCGATTAATTGCCAAATTAGATGCACTCTCAGACACCTGCCGAGAATGTCCAGCCATATAGCCACCTGCTAAGGTCATACCTGATCCCAGAAGCACGAGCGATAGAGAGGCGGCAGCCTTTTTCCAGGGTGCTCGATTATGGGATTTGGCATCAGCAGTGTTATGTAAAATGCTATTTAATGGGTGTTCTCTGTCGCGAGATTCGTTTTGCATTGCTGTCTGGAAGGATATTTATATCTATTACTAATGTAGATATGATTTATGACAGTTTTGTTGCAAAGGTATTGCGTTGTTGTGAAAGCTTTGGTATTTTACTGAACCATATTGGAATATAGTCATTCTTAGAGGCGCACAGCTTTGCGCTATGTGTTCTTTACCATGCCTGAAGGAAGAAAAATGGCACAGGGGAAAATCTTACTTAAACCTGGCACTTTATGGACAAGTGTTAAAGAACGGACTGAACACGCTTTACAATGCGGAGCGCTACTGTCGATACCAACCGAATTTGAATTTGTCGAGCAGGATGGCGTGCGCTTTTTGGTACGGATTTTGTCTAACTTGAATCGCAAAAAAGCAGCCAAGGAGAAACAGAAAAAACAATCTGCTACCTCTGCTCAAGAGTTTAATCCTTTTTTGCCCTACGAAGAGGATTTATTTGTGGCGGATATTTCTGATACTCATGTATGTATTTTGAATAAATTCAATGTTGTTGATTATCATCTGCTAATCATCACCCGTGCCTTCGAGGAACAGGAAAGTTTGCTGACTCTGGAAGATTTTGCGGCTATGTGGTCATGTTTGGCTGATTTCGATGGTTTAGGATTTTACAACAGTGGCAAAACCGCAGGTGCTAGTCAGCGACACAAGCATTTGCAATTAGTACCACTTCCACTTGCACCTTCAGGGCCACAGATACCTATTGAACCTCTACTAACAGCAGCACAATTTCAGGAATCAATGCCTTCTGGTGCGGTGGGCTTTACTAACATAATACCAAAACTTCCTTTTCTACACGCTTTCGCACCATTAAATCCCGATTGGATGCAGTCGCCGTTCACGGCGGCGCAAGCAACACTGGAAGTTTATCGGACTTTGCTAGATGCTGTGGGTTTAGATGCAAGGCAATCTGGCCCTTACAATCTGCTAGCGACACGAGAATGGATGTTGATCGTACCGCGATCGCACGAGCATTTCCAATCTATATCTGTGAATTCATTAGGATTCGCTGGTGCTTTACTAGTGCGAAATGCAGCAGAAATGGAGATTCTCAAAGCTCAAGGCCCAATGACTATCCTCAAGAGTGTTGCAGTATAACTAGTACAGTGCGGCGTAAATTAGGTTAGGGTATAAATGACGAGATTATACAGATATCTTTGATGCCCTGCCAACCTCTGACAATTACACTGAGTAATACAGACCAGCAAGCACTAGAAAAGTTAGC
>JAHHHS010000009.1 GCA_019359215.1 Nostoc indistinguendum CM1-VF10
ATAACAAACTTAAGCTAATTAAACGTTCTGGATATGGATTTAGAAACTTTGAAAATTTTCGAGTTAGATGCTTGTTAAATTGGTATGCCAACTATTAATTGAGCATAACAAGTACTGAAGAACCATTTACTAGTAGTTAAATTAATTTCTGATGAGAATCACCTGAAATTTTCTACTTTTGTATATTTTCTTGTTTGAGTACAATGGCTAAAAGCCTATCTTGCTCGTTTAATAAAGATAGTATAGTACGGAAAATTTGTGATGTAATTCTAAATAGGTAATAAATCAATAGTTATTTAGTGCATCAAATTTCTGTCGCCAACCAAGCACACAAAACTTCTGCCACTGTCCACGCTTGGGCAATACATCCCCGTGGAGCCATAGGAGCATCACCATCAAAAATTTCACTGAGACTACCAACACCGTGTGCAGTCAGATGATTAGCCATTGGTTCCAAAAATTGACGAGCCTGCTCAGGATTTTTGTAAACGCGCAGGTGTGCTAAGACAAACGGCCCCAACAACCAACCCCAAACTGTTCCCTGGTGATAAGCTCCATCGCGTTGATACTGATTGCCTCCGTATTTACCCTTGTACTGAGAATGGTTGGAAGCAAGCGAGAGTCCTGCGGGCATGCTACGCGATCGCAATCCATGAGAAGTCAGCAACATTCGTCCGCAAGCTTCTACCACACCCCTTTGCTGGACAGGTGTAAGGGGGCTTTCTGGTAATGAAACAGTAAATATTTGGTTAGGTCGCAACAACGCATCATCACCATCAGGGCTGTCTATAACGTCATAGCAATAACCTGTATTCTCATTCCAAAAGCGAGAAAATCTATACTGAACCCGGTCTGCCATTGCCTGATATTCTTGGTGTGGTTTACCAAGCTGACGGGCAAACTTTGCCATCGTCCGTAAAGCATTATACCAAAGGGCATTAACTTCAATTGGTTTGCCAATTCGGGGCGTAACTACCCAATCGCCAACTTTGGCATCCATCCAGGTTAGTTGTACACCTGCCACACCTGCATAAAGTAAGCCATCAGCTGCATCAAGGTGAATGTTGTAGCGTGTACCGCGACAGTGCCAATTAATGATGTCTGCAAGCACTGGAAACAGTTCAGCCAGCAAATTATCATCGTCCGTAGCGCTGTAGTAAGCGCGGACTGCTTCAAAGTACCAAAGAGTGGCATCGACTGTATTATATTCTGGTTGCTCACCCGCATCGGGAAAGCGATTCGGCAACATTCCTTGGTCTACGTATCTGGCAAAGGTGCGGAGAATTGAGCATGCTACCTCTGGGCGACCAGTCGAAATTGTCAAACCCGGTAGACTAATCATTGTGTCACGTCCCCAGTCGCCAAACCAGTGATAACCAGCAATGATAGTTTTACTGTGGGGATTTTCTGGCAATGGGCGGTCAACAATAAACTGGTCAGCAGCTAGTATTAAGTGCTTGATCCAGGCAGGTGATTCCTTAGTGTTGAGGAATCGGTTACTATTCCAAAGTCCTGTTAGTTTCTGCTCTTGAGCGCGACGTAACTTAAGTGCGGCTTCGCCATTGAAATTTGATTGTTTTTCTGTGGTGGCTACAAATGCGATCACGTCCCCAGGATTCAGTGTAACTTCAAAAGTCGCAGCGTGGAGATGGTCTTCTTTATCTATCAATCCCCGATAACGTTCAACAGCCAAGTCAAAGCCATGATACCAATCGTGGGCAACAGCACAGCTATCGTCTAAAGGCGAATCGCTCAACAGATACAGTGGTACAGCATCTGGATAAGCAGTTACACAAATCCCCTGTTCCACCTGTTCAACAGACATCTGCCAACCATTGCTTTGAGTGTCGCTGTGATAATCACGGTAGTTGACCAATGCTTTGAGGATCAACTTCAGAGGTTGGGTGGCACGACGCAGAGTATATTGGACATAGGTTGTATTCGCACCTTGTTGCATCCATACCCGTTTTTCTAACAAAGCATCAGCAACAGCAAAACGCCATAGGGGAATTGTACCTTCCAAGGAAAAGCGTTCAATATTTTGATAACCGTGGGGATTGACGATACCATCTGCCCAACGATTGGTATATATAGAATAAGAGCGAGTATCATACAGAACGGTTTCATCTAGTTTTGCGAGCATTAAAGTGCGACCCAGAGGTGGTTTTAATGCTGCTACCAGTAGTCCGTGATAGCGCCGAGTCAATAAACCTGCCACAGTCCCAGAGGCGTAACCACCAATACCGTTAGTAACTAACCACTCCCGCGATTCTGCAATGTCAAGATTGCCGCAGGTTTCCCGCCCAAATTCAATACACATAAGAGAGCAATTTTCGGTTAATCCCAACTAAAATCTTACCTGCTAATCAGTGTCTAAAGTGGTCATTTAGGTGCAAAATTCTGTGAATTCTTTGGACCAAAAGATGACGAGTTTGGGCAACCAGCACTTGCAATAATTAGTTGGTTTGCAGATGAAACAAATGGGTATTGGTAGATCGAGCTAATTCCTGAAGCAGTTAGAGCATTTAATCGTTTTTCCCTCGAAGCTGCTTAATCTAAATGTTAATTTTATTTAACTTATGAGCCTTATAGTCAAAATTTAAGTTACAAATTTATTTAATTTTGTTAACTCATTTAGTTAGCGATCGCTTGTAGTTATATTAAAGAATGGGCACAGAGGTACACTAAATTTTTAATTTAGTGGTCGATTAACCAGTGGAGAACACAGAAGATCACACTGATTGCAATTATGAATTATATTGATTGTTTGGATTTTAACTACTCAAATTGGCAGCACCAAAAGTAGCATTGAATTTGCGACACCAGATAGCGGCAGATTTGTAATCTGCTAAATTGATATTCCTAGGAATAGAATATGTTTGAGCACCGCTATATTTTTTTAAGGGAGCAATAATGATATAATCTCCACTTTTTAAAGGATAAGATGGTGGCTTAGTTGAACCAATTACGTTATTTGAACGATGCAAAACTACTACTAAATCCGGTCCTAATTCAGAAGTTTTAAACGACTGCTCAAGCTCTAGAAATGATTTACCATTTTTTGTGGTAATACTGACTGTTCCTTGAGTTGTATGTTCTCCAGAAACAAAAGTGCCTGACTTGATAGCAGTTGACTCCTGAGATTGTGCTGAGAGGGCTAAAGACTTCGCCGGAGTTGAAGAGGCAGGAACAGATGTATTCACAGCGATTGGACTTTCATTCAACTGATTACTTGATACTTTTCGGGCACAGCTAATCATGATAATAGAAAACAAACTTAGTATTAATAAATATCTAATTTTCATTATTCAAATTCCTCAATACATCAATCAATAAACTAATTATTGCTTAAATAATAAGTCTAAAGATGATAAATATCTAAGAATTAATCTCTAAAAAGCTGATATTTACTTGAGAAAGTTCTTATGGATTTCTCAGCAAAATTTAAACTTTGACTCTCTAAGTACTTATACTTATAATTTCTTTACGGAGCATTTGATATCATAGAATGCTTCTTATGCTACAGCGAAAATACTTAGATCGTTAACAGAGATTTGGGAAAATAATTTCACGCAGGCGTCGGGCTGTCTCTCATCCCATCTTTAAAAAGAGTGGGTTTTCCTAACGCCTGTTTATAAACTTATTTCGTATTTAATTTTTATCAATAGTTGCTTTTTTTAATATCACTAATCAATTCATCAATCCTTGATTGAGTCGTATTCCAAGAACACATAAAACGTACTCCCCCCACACCAATAAATGTATAAAACTGCCAGTTCTTTGCCTTTAATGCATGAATGACTTGTTCCGGTAGTTTAACAAACACGGCGTTGGCTTCTCTAGGAAACATCAAGTCAACATTTTCTATGTTCAATAATTTATTTTCTAAGTATTCAGCACATTGATTGGCGTGTCTGGCGTTTTTTAGCCAAGCACCAGTTTCTAATAAACCCAACCAGGGAGCAGAGATAAACCGCATTTTTGAGGCTAGCTGACCTGCTTGCTTGCATCGATAATCAAAATCCTCTGCTAACTCTTTGTTGAAGAAAAGAATGGCTTCACCTAATGCCATTCCATTCTTGGTACCACAAAAACACAACACATCTACTCCACTTTTCCAAGTAATCTCAGCAGGGGTTTTATTCATAGCAGCAACTGCATTTGCGAAACGAGCGCCATCCATGTGGATCTTTAAGTTATACTTTTTTGCAACTTCTTGAATTTCTAGAAGTTCTTCAATAGAATATAAAGTTCCTAATTCAGTCGATTGCGTGATGCTAATAACTTTAGGTTTGGGATAATGAATATCAGTCCGTTTAGTGACTATTGTCTCTGTAGATTCTGATGTTAACTTGCCATTTATACCATGAGCTAGTAACAGTTTAGAGCCATTAGACGCAAATTCAGGTGCGCCACATTCATCTGTTTCTATGTGAGATGTTTCATGACAAATGACGCTGTGATATGACTGACAAAGGGCTGCTAAAGATAAAGAATTCGCGGCTGTACCATTAAAAGTAAAAAATACTTCACAATCAATCTCAAAGAGTTCCCGAAAATAATCTGTGGCTTTTTGAGTCCACTCATCATTTCCATAGGCTGGAGCACTACCTTGATTTGCCCTAATCATATATTCGAGTGCTTCTGGACAAATCCCAGAATAATTATCACTTGCAAACTGTTCTAATTGGCTAATCATAATCTTTAGTTTAATTTTTATCAGTGATTATAATATTAGTGAATATTTTTTAAATTTGGCAACTACAAAATTGACGGGGGATGTTATATAGATTTTCGCTTGAGTGAGTTAAGCTGATGCGCGCCTAAATTGTATAAAAACTCTTTACGGTCGTTAGCTCTTAACTGTTAACGGTTAACAGTTATTAGTCATCAGTCATCAGCTTTAATGTAAATGTTCAAGTTAAATACGTAACAGCTTACAATAACTCCACCCCCAACCCCTCCTGCAAGTAAAGAGCTTGCTCTGATGTACCTCATGTGATTAGGAAACGCTATATTAATCTCTCAAACGATCTAATAACTCGGCTAATTGCAAGAACTTATGATGGTAGTAAACTAGATATTTATCCAGCTCTAATTAATTATTTGTGAATAATAAAATTTCCGAGTTTTTTAAAAAATCAGGAAGCTGAACCTTTTGATTTTTAAGAAATTAAATATAGCGGTTCTTATTTACGTAAGGTACACCCGTAAGGGCACGGTACTGCCGTGCCCCTATACCTCGCAATATAATTTTGTACTGCATTTGAATGGGAAACACTCAATTCGCAATTCGCAATTACGTTTTGTGACGGGCATTTAGACCCCGACACAAAACGCGCTGCTTGATACAAACAGGGGACTTAAACCCCTGAACTAGGTTAAATATTGCAAATAACTAAGTAATATGCTAAAAAAATAAATTTTGCTAATTAAAATGCTAATTATATACTTATAATGTACCATAAAATGCCCGACCAATAACTATAACATCACTATTGGGCATATTTGTCCTTTAAAGGCACATATTGGGAAACCCTCTCCCTTAGCACTGGCTCACCAATGACTAATGACTAATAACTAATGACTGAACCATTGATTGAACTGAAAGGTGTTTCTAAGTCCTTTGGTAGCCATAAAGTTCTAGATAATGTAGACTTGACCATTTATCGGGGAGAAGCACTGGGGATTATTGGCCCATCAGGGACTGGTAAATCAACAATTTTACGGGTAATCGCGGGGTTACTTACTCCCGATGAAGGAGAAATTTATGTGCAAGGAGTGCGGCGAGACGGTTTGATTGAGGATGGTGGCCAGCAGGTTGGCATTGGCATGGTGTTTCAGCAGGCGGCGCTATTTGATTCGCTGACGGTGGAGGAAAATGTGGGATTTTTACTTTATCAAAATTCAAAACTACCGCGATCGCGTATTCAAGAATTGGTAAAAGAAAAATTGGAAATGGTAGGTTTGCCAGAAATAAGCGACCTCTACCCAGCCGAACTTTCCGGGGGAATGCGAAAACGGGTAAGTTTTGCCCGTGCGATTATGTCTAACCCCGATAATCCTTCAGAAACCCCAGAAGTTCTACTATACGATGAACCAACAGCCGGACTCGATCCCATTGCCTCAACAGTAATCGAAGATTTGATCCGCCATTTGCAATGTTTACATGGAGTTTGTAGCACCTATGCTGTTGTTACCCACCAAGACAGTACTATGCGCCGTACAGCTGATAGACTTATATTTCTCTATGAAGGTAGAGTGCAATGGCAGGGTACAGTTAGTGAAACATACAACACAGAACATCCCTTGATTAGACAATTTCTCAGTGGAAGTGTGAAAGGGCCGATTCAAGTCGTCGGTTAGAAAGTGAAAAATGAGAAGTGAGGAGTTAGGGGTTAAAAGTGAAGAGTTAAGAATGAGGGATTAAAAGTTAACGCGATGTGCAACTTATTATTAAAACCCTTCTCCAAACCTCTCCCCTGCAAAGAGAGAGGCTTGGATTCTAGCTCCCCTTCCCTACAAGGGAAGGGGTTGGGGGTTAGGTTTGAGAGAAAGTTGCACACCGCGTAAGTTAAGAATAAAGAGCGAGAGTTAAATTCAACTCCTAACTCCTAATTCTTAACTCCTAATTCTTAACTCCTAACTCCCAACTCCCAACTCCCAACTCCTAACTAATTATTGGGTGGAGGCAAAAAAATGCGAGGTCTTATGACAAGCCGCTTCGCGTCTGGGCGAACATTTAGAGAAGGCTCTGTGGGGTTGTTAATCCTGCTAGGAATAGGGGTATTTGGATTACTCTTTCTGTGGTTAAATAGATTCACTGCTGCTGGCCGTGCATACAAAGTTATCGTGGAATTTGCTAACGCTGGCGGAATGCAAAAGGGAGCAACAGTTCGCTATCGAGGCGTTAAGGTAGGAACTATTTCCCAGGTGCGACCAGGGCCAAATGCCGTTGATGTAGAGATTGAAATTGCCAAAACTGACTTAATTCTCCCCCGGAATGTAGTGGTTGAAGCTAATCAGAGCGGACTAATTAGCGAAAGTATTATCGACATCACACCAAAAGCAACATTACCTACTGGGGTTGTAATTGCTAAACCCCTAGATAAAAATTGTGATCCCAGCCTTATAATTTGTAATGGCTCTCGGTTAAAAGGTCAGGTTGGCATCAGTGTTGATGAACTAATTCGCAGTTCAACTGAGGTAGCTGCTGTATACAGTAACCCTAAATTTTATACAAATGTTAATAGGGTTTTAGAAACTACCACAAGCGCAGCATCCAGTTTTACTGAGCTAAGTCAGGATTTACAAGGTTTGACCAAAAGCTTGCGACAACAACTAAATACATTTTCAGCCACTGCTAATTCAGTGCAACGAGCGACAAACCAACTTAATGCATCCGCGATTCAAACTTCAAATCAAGTCGGTGCAACTGCAACTCAAGCAACTCGTTTGCTGAACAACCTGGATAACCTGTTGACAACCAATCGTTCGGCGCTGGTTGGTGCTTTAAACAATATCACCGAAACCAGTAACCAACTGCGTGTTACAGTCGGTAGCTTATCACCATCTGTGAATCGGTTAACTCAAGGACAATTACTCAACAATTTAGAAGCTCTTTCAGCAAATGCAGCACAAGCCTCAGCTAATTTACGCGATGCTTCTAAAACCTTAAACGATCCCAAGAATGCGGTGCTACTGCAACAAACTTTAGATTCAGCACGAGTAACGTTTGAAAATAGTCAAAAAATTACATCTGATTTGGATGAGTTGACAGGTGATCCTACTTTCCGCCAAAATTTGCGGCAATTGGTGAATGGTCTAAGTGGTTTAGTATCTTCTACACAACAGATGCAGCAACAAGTACAAGTTGCTACTACTTTAGATTCGGTAAAAACTGCTGTGAGCAAACCAAAAAATTTAGTTCCTACCCCAGCACCAACCCAGCAGGCGATGTCTAAGGAAAAGTCCTTACCTGTGTATTTAACTAATCCCCCACTTGCTAATTTTGAAAGTGCCGACACAAACCTTCAACCAACCCCTAGCCCATCTATCCCTAACTCATCCCAAGAAAACCTGTTGAAGCAGTTGCGGGAGTATGGTAAGCAACGGGAGCAACTAGAAACTGGAAAATAGGCAATACAACTTTACCAAATTTTAGATTTTAAATTTTGGAAGTTCCTAAGAGATGGGAGAAGCAGGCTACTTGCTTCTCCCATCTTACGTAATTATTCATTTTTAACCAGTCAGGAATGGTATACCACCTCTGCAAACTATCAAACTTCATAATTTATCCTTCAGATTCTAGTAGAACTTCATCGGGTACTTCGTGCCTACGAATTCTTCTATATGCTCTACTTGCCCAAAACCAGTAAAAGCCATTGTAAAGAATGTTGCTGTGACCTGCGCGATCGCTAGTTGTTATTTTTTGGTCAGGTCGGGGAATTCTATTAATAGGATTCAGTAATTCGTGCAGCGTTGACCAGAGAAAGGCTTCCCGTAGGATAGCAACTGATATTGGTTGTTGTGGGTTTATTTGAACTGTCTTGTAAAAATATTTTGAGTTTTGAGGATCGGCTGATGGATAAATCAATTATTCAGTTGGTTGACGAATTACCGACTGACAATATCACTGTCAAAGTTTTAAAAGCTCTTGATTATGTAGCACCGGGTGAGTGGAGCAATTTGACGGGATTTGAGAATAATATTCGTAGCATTACAGGAGTTAGCGATGCTAAGGTAATTCAAAAAATCCGCGATCGCGCTGTTGTTCTATACGAAGATCCTCAACAAGGCTATCAATTCGCAATCAAACTTTATCAAACAATTGATAAGGCAGACACAGCTATGGCAACGGCAGCTTTAGCGAATAAGGTTAGTGAGAAAATCGGCTTTCTCTCTTTTTTAGGTAAAATTACTCCGAAAGCTGATGTAACTCAATCCATTGATTTACTACTGAAAATCACCGTCGAAATCATTGCCTTTTGCAAACTAAATGGCATTCCTCAACCGAATCCCCAAGAGTTTGCTAATTCCCTCGCTAACAACTATCAAAATGCATCCCTAATGCGGATGGTAGCTCTAGTTTGTATAGACGGAATTCTACCACTAGGCCCTGACTTTTTGGACAAAATTCACGGAGTTATTAGTGGTACTGATACTAGCGCAATAACTCAAAATCCGGTTTTCTTAGCTATCAATAACTTTTTACCAGGTAGTAGCCCCTCTGATAAAGTTGGTTTTATCAGTCAAGGTTTCAACTCTGTGCAAGGTTGGATGAATAACTTAGTATCCAAAACAGGTATAACTCCGCAATCAATTTCTAGCCATTTGGGTAGTTTTATTCAAATTGCTGATGATAATTTAGATTTTGTAGCAGCATTCCTAGATCAAACTACCAATTACTACGAACATACGGGAATTCAAACTGTCGCTCGCAGCTTGATTTTGCAAGCCTATACTTTAGTCAAAGAGGAAATTAAACAAGAGCAACAAAAACCTATCCAAGATGTTAAATCTGCTGTTAAGCCAGATAACAATCAGTATGAACTCAGCAAAACAGTAGAAGTTTGGGATAGTGAGGAGGAAGATTGGTATCAGGGAACAATTGAGAAAATCCAAGATGACCAATTCTTTGTTCATTACCTTGGTTACGGTTCATCTTATGACGAGTGGGTAGGCGAAGATGACATTCGGACTCGCGATCTTCGCTCTACAGATGACAATGGATATGCAGTGGGTCAAAAGGTAAAATGTTGGGATGATGACCAAGAGGCTTGGTATTCTGCAACAATTGAGCAAATCCAAGGTCAGCAATACTTTCTTCACTACATTGGTTATGACTCATCCTATGATGAGTGGGTTGATAGCGACGAAATTTCCTAACTGTTGAATTAGCACGGGGCCGGCGAGAACAATATCTCCGATGGGCTATTCGGTGTCGCGCTCTGTGTTAATATACAATATTTATCAAAATTCATAATTCAAGAATAATTCTCCTAGTCATAATTCCTGTTGAGATAAAAATGGTTCAAATGAGTGATAAGCCTCATAATTACGAAAATGTCTAGCGTATAAGTCAACACCATCACTAGCCAATTCAAAGCCATCATCTAATACTGAATTTACATCTATTACTTTTTTTAAAGACCAGATAATAGTTTCTCCATCCTCATTTTCATAGCTTACTTCTTCTTTTTTTGCATAACTTATAGCCTTTCCTTTGGCTTTTTCTAAAGAATTAGATTTTAGCAAAACAAAGCATTCCTGGTACAACGGTTGATAATCCGGTGCATCGGAGGATGATTCATAAAGAATTACGGCAATGTAGAAGGATTCCGTTTTATCTGCACTTTCGGGTTTCATACAATTTCCTTCAATAGTACTTACTTCTTGAATCTACCATCATTCAATAACTTCCAAGCTCTTTTACCGGGGGCTGATTTATCATTTTTGATGTTTTCTAAATAGGAGTTTAAATACTGGCTGGGAAACTCCCGTCTAATTGATGCTTTGCAGCACGTACTAATGAAAGTATCAGCAAATAAACTTAAGTTGTCGTTTGCTTCACAACTGCCACCTGGTCTAACTTGACTTATTACCAAGGACAGCTTGAATAAATGTGCATTCAATGAATATATTACAGTCTGGGAATGGGTAGGCATCGGTTGCGAACCAATCCCACAACGAAAAGACCGAGCAGTGGGTTAGGTAGAGGTTTTTGTAGCATCAGTAAACAAATCCTTTTTAATTACAAATTATTTTGACACTTGCGCTACGATATCCCCTATTGCCTTTGTGCAATCTATGTGAGGAGTAGTACAGGCCAAACACATGACAGAAGAATTCAATATACAGTGTGCAGAAAATTTGGTTGCGATCGCAGATCAATTCGCTGGGCTAGGGAAGGTTACAAGCGTTAAAGCTTTTGGAAGTGGTAATATCAATGACACCTTCTTAGTAGATATAGATTCTTTAGAAGAACAATATTTTGTCCTGCAACGCATCAACACGCAGGTATTTCGGCAGCCACAACTGATTATGCAGAATATGCGTACCTTCACTGAGCATGTTCGCAAACGGCTACAGCATACGCCTCTAAATCGTCGCTGGGAAGTGCCACGCGTACTATTAACTAAGGATGGTCTAGACTACTGGAGGGATGCAAACGGCTCCTTTTGGCGGGCAATCAGCTTTATTGAAGGCTCCCAGTCTTTCGATACTATGCGCGATCGCTCACACGCCAAAGAAATCGGTTATGCCTTGGGGATGTTCCACAATCTGATTAGCGATTTGCCACCAGAAAAGCTGGCCGACACGCTTCAAGGATTCCATATTACACCGCTTTATCTCCAACATTACGAAGAAGTTTTGGCGAAAAATACTGCGTGCCAATCTTCGGAAGTTAATTATTGTTTGCAGTTTGTTAGCGATCGCCAAACCTTTGCACATATTCTAGAAAATGCCAAAGTTGAAGGCAAGCTACCCTTGCGTTTGATGCACGGCGATCCAAAAATTAATAATGTCATGTTTGACATTGCTACCCAGCAAGCCGTCAGCGTCATCGACCTGGACACCGTGAAACCCGGTCTGGTACATTACGATATTGGTGATTGCTTGCGATCGGGTTGCAATCCGGCTGGAGAAGAAACCGAGAATTGGGATAGTGTTTATTTCGATACCGACTTGTGCCAGGGAATCTTACAAGGTTATCTCTCGGTGGCAAAAGCGTTTCTCACCGAAAATGACTATGCATATATATACGATGCAATTCGTCTCATCGCCTTTGAACTAGGATTGAGGTTTTTTGCTGATTATTTAGCAGGGAATGTCTACTTCAAAGTCAAGCATCCACAACATAACTTGGCAAGAGCGATCGTCCAGTTTAAGCTTACCGAAAGTATTGAATCGCAAGAAACGCAAATTTGCAACATTATTAAAGATATGAAATGAACCACCAGACATTTTCCCTACAACCCTTTCCTTCTAAAAAATCCCTGCCTAATTTGAAAATTGCAGGTAATATTGCCAGAAATGGTAATAAACTTACTATCTGCAATATGCTTGGAGGCGATTTAAAAGAAATCGTAATTCCTCCACCATCAAACACACCATCACGCAAGCACGAATTGTGGCAAGACACTTGCTTTGAGTTTTTCCTTGGCATCAAAGATTCTGCACGGTATTGGGAATTCAACCTCTCCCCCGCCGGACATTGGAATGTCTATCGTTTGGATAGCTACCGTCAAGGAATGCAAGAGGAAACAGCTTTTGAAAACCTACCATTTAATGTTCAAAATCAAGCCGATGGTTTAACACTTAAGTTAGATGTTGATTTGGGTAAAATCATCTCGGCAGAACAAGCTATTGAAGTTGCCATTACGACTGTTATTAAAGATAGAGATGATGAGGTGACTTACTGGGCGTTAACTCATCGAGGTGCGGAGGCTGACTTTCATATCCGAGACAGTTTTATCGTTGGGTTGTAAAGACTAATATTGAAAAATTTTTGGAGGTTCTGAGAGAATCTTAAAGTCTAAGAACCCAGTAATTATTCCAAAAGAATTATTCGATAGTTAGTTTATGATAGCTTTTGTGTCGATAACCTGGATACTGGAAGAGTTGTAGATAATTAGCCAAGTTGGCAACCCAACTATTTTAGTTACTAGCATCGACAAAGCAATTAAAGTTTTAGGTTGGCGATCGCACCATCCCAACCTGTATTAAATCTTCACTCATCCTTGGCAATGGCATTAACAGCAATATAGTTAGAGACAAAGGCTTTCGCTATTATACTTGCGATAGATGCACAATCAAGAGTAAGTAGGTTGGGACGAACTAACCTACTATGTAAGGCTACGCTTGGGTTAAGCATTTTTTCCTTCTCTCTGCGCCTCGGCGATAGCCTGCGGCATACGTTAAAAATTGACTTTAACAAAGGATTTTAACAAATATCTCAACCATCGTGATATTTACACATCTAAAGATTCATGCTTGTTGCTTTATAACTTCTATATATAATCAATAATTTATAATTAGCATTGTTACAGGACAAAAAATAAACTAATTTGCTTATTTCGCTTGATAGAGTTAATTAAAATTTAAAAAGGCAAAATATAAGTTAGATAGCTAAAAAGCAAATTATCAACTGTTAATTTATGCAAAAGATTTATGGCAATACTCACGGGATAAAAGCTAGCCAAATAAAACAATTACAACGGCTTTACGAGCAAAATCAACCGTCAGATAGATTAGTTACACCAGAATTTGCTCAAGCCTTAGCTGTAATTAGTAAAGAAATTCATCACCCGATTTGTTGTTATATTAATCGGCGTGGGCAAGTTATCCGAATTGCTGTAGGAACACCTAATCAAACTCAAATTCCACCTGAAGAATTACCCCGCCGCAGTGCTGAACGCTTGAGTGGAATCCGTTGTGTTGCTACTCAATTGAAATCAGCAGCCCCTGATGAAGCAACGTTGATTGCAATGATGCGTCAGCGCTTAGATGCTCTTGTTATATTAACCGCGATTGATAGCGAAGTAAAAGAAGCTTTTCTAACTTACCTTTTCCCCGATCCAGAAAGTCCTTGGGTAATTTCACCTCCTCTAAGTTTGGATGACTTAACCGAACAAGAATTTGATGAGCTAGTTCACGAATGGGAGAGAGAAATTGCTGATGCTGGGGATGGAATATTCCTATCTCAAGAACTTGTCTCTGACCAAGACAGAGTGCTGCTGGTGGGAGTGCAGACAGAAGATGTATCTGTTCAACGGTTTGAAGATGCGCTGGCAGAACTAGTGCGTTTGGTGGAAAGCGCTAAAGGTATTGTATTGGATACAATGCGGCAAAAGCGCGATCGCATCCATCCCCAAACAGTAGTTGGTAAGGGAAAAATTGAAGAAATCACCCTTTTGGCTCAAAAACTAAGAGCAAATCTAATCGTTTTTGACCGAGATATTTCTGCATCTCAAGCCCGCAACTTAGAACAGGAAATTGGCATCCGAGTTGTAGACCGCACGGAAGTAATTCTAGATATTTTTGCTCAACGCGCTCGCACTCAAGAGGGTAAATTGCAAGTAGAGCTAGCGCAACTCGAATATATGTTACCTCGGCTACGCGGTCGCGGCCAGGAAATGTCTCGATTAGGTGCGGGTATTGGTACGCGAGGCCCTGGTGAAACAAAACTAGAGACGGAACGGCGAACAATTCAACGGCGAATTGGTCAACTACAGGAAGAAGTAAACCAATTACAAGCACATCGCGCCCGCATTAGACAACAACGACAACAGCAAGAAATTCCGGTTCTGGCATTAGTTGGGTATACCAATGCTGGTAAATCTACTTTGTTAAATATGTTAACTAATGCAGAAGTTTACACCGCAGATCAACTATTTGCTACCCTCGATCCAACAACCCGCAAGATAGTAATTACAGAACCAGAAACACAACAACGCAGGTCGATTCTGCTCACAGATACTGTAGGGTTTATTCACGAACTCCCGCCAGCACTGCTGGATGCGTTTCGCGCCACATTGGAGGAAGTAGTTGAGGCCTCGGCCATGATTCATGTTGTGGATTTGTCCCATCCAGCTTGGGAAAGTCATATTACAAGTGTGCTGGAAATACTCGAAGAAATGCCTGAGATTCCAGAAAAAACTTTGATTGCTTTTAATAAAGTTGACCAAGTAGATAGCGAAACCTTGGCTAGAGTTCAACAAGATTATCCCGAAGCTGTGTTTATATCAGCAAGCCAGCGCTTGGGTTTAGAGACTTTAAAAATGCGATCGCTGCAACTAATTGACGAAAGAGTTAAAGCGATGCCCGAAGCGCAGAACGCAGTCCCACAAAATTCATACTAACTGAAGGAAATTATATGATACCGACCATCATTGTTCACGGTGGAGCAAAAACCATCACAGACGATAAAGTTGCAGCCAACAATGCAGGCTGTACAGCAGCAGTAGAAGCTGGTTGGGCTGTGCTAATCAGTGGAGGTACAGCCGCAGAAGCTGTTGAAGCAGCTACCCGTGTTCTGGAAGCTGACCCGACATTTAACGCTGGTCTTGGTGCAACTCTCAACAGCGACGGAGAAGTGGAGTTAGACGCGGCGATTATGGAAGGCTCATTAAGTTGGGGAGCGATCGCAGCAGTTCAAGGCATCCGTCATCCAATCTCGGTTGCACGAAAAATTATGGATGACAAACCCAGGCTGCTAGTAGCGCGGGGTGGAGAACGCTTCGCTGTAGATTGCGGTGCCGAAATGTGTAAAAAAGAAGACTTAATAGCCGAGGAGCAATGGCAACAGTGGAAGGAAGATCAGGAAGTGATTGATCGCCCCAATACCATAGGTTGTGTAGCTTTGGACGCTAGCGGCGTCCTAGCTGCTGGCACTTCAACTGGCGGCACTACAAAGCAGCAACAAGGTCGCGTGGGTGACACTGCAATTGTTGGCTGTGGCTTGTACGCTGATAATAAAATCGGTGGTTGCTCAACAACAGGTGATGGCGAGTCGATTATCCCCGTGGTTTTGGCTAAAACTGCGATCGATTTCTTGAGTGGAGACAGACACCCAGACGAAGCAGCACAGATGGCAATTGATACTTTAGTTTCTAAAGTTAAAGGTGAAGCTGGGTGCATCCTCATAGACCGTCAAGGACGCATTGGCTGGGCGTATAACTCATCACACATGGCTTGTGCTTATATGACCGAAGGACAAGACAAGGTGGCTGCCTTTACCAAGAAATAACTTATACCAATTCCTAATGGGCTACGCTAAGGTAATGGGTAATTAATAAAGCTAAATTACAGCTTTGTTTTTTCAAATTGGTGTTACTTGGAAATCCAGGAAACTTGTTTAATATAACCGCATCCTTTTGTGGATGCGGTTTCTCGGAGGAGTAGATGTCAAAATACGACTTTCATTATTTTCAAGGGAGTACTCTTTCTGATCTGTTTGCTCAAGATATCACAGATACATCTTATGGGTTTATTTTAAATTACCCTGCAACTGGCAGTTGGGCTGCTTACCCCAACCGGAACAAATATTTTCTTCAAGATGGCAGTAGTGAAGCCACCAAAACCTCCTTTGACAAGATTTGTCAGAAAGAACCTTGGAAAAATCTGGCTGTGTTAGGCGATCGCATTCCTGGAATTGTGATTATACCACCGCCAAAGCCGCTAATTGGCTACTGGCAAGAGCATTTCGGCTTCAGCCACTCCAATATTGAAATGATGGATTGCTCGACTTATCTCGATGATCTCAGCCACAGCAATGGCTTTGACAAACTCATTAGTTTATTTCCCTTTGATCACCTCAAACCTGAAAAACACGCTGTTGATCCAGACACTCATTACCACTTACTCAGCAAAGTAACGCTAAACCAATTGGGGGTGCAATGCCCAAAATACGAGAGCTACAATCTGCACCAAGTAAATCTCGAAGATATTCAATTACCACAATACCCATATTTAATTAAAACCTCCCACGGACTCTCAGGAGAAGGCACTTACATCATTAAAAGTCCCAGCGATTTGAACTACTGCCTTGAAGAAATTAAGAAATATCTCAATATTAAGTTGCTCGATACGATTATTGTTTCGGAGTTCGTCAAGAATGAAGTAGAGAATTACTGCGTACAATTCTATGTCAACAAACTAGGAGAGATAACCCTCATCGGCACTACCGGACAACTCGTCACTCCAGAAGGTAACTATTTAGGGGGACTGATTGACTACCGCAACACTGACATGAGCAAGTTCTTTGAGATGATTGCTAACGTTGGTCAGTATGCTCACAAACAGGGTTATTTCGGCGTGATTGGCTTTGATGTGCTGGAAGATCAAGAGGAACAATTTTATGCGATCGATGCCAATTTTCGAGTCAATGGCTCGACTCCGTTGTGCTTGCAGCGTAATACCCTACTGGGACTGGGAAAGGAAGTAGCTAAATATTCCAGTGACTACCGCATGGAAGGAACATTGGATTCAATTCTAGTCACCTTAAAACCAGAACTAGATCGCAAAGACTTGATTATTCTGTCAGCTTTAGAGAAGGTCAAATACGGAAAAATCTTCACCGAAATTTATGCGATCGTTACTGGAGAAAGTATCCAGGAAATGCAGCATATTGAGCATAAATTACAGGATAAGGGATTACAATGGCTCCATTAGGTACTTCCAACTAAAAAATATCCCACCGCATTTAGGGCAGGGGGAGGAACAGTCCTATTAAATCCAAAAATTAGGATAATTTATTTTTTGGAGTTCCCTTAAACAGTGCCGATTTTGAGATTTGGCGTTACAAAACCTTACTTATCTATCGTTGAAATTTGTGTTCTTTGCTTAAGCCTTAAGAAGATATCTGAAAAGTTTTTTGTATACACTGAACGCTTCAAATTCCCTTTTTTAAGAGGAATTAGGGGAGATTAGCAAATCCTTGATACTTTTCAGACATCCTCTAAAGTAATTAACTTCGTTTTCTTACAGTTGAGGGAAAAATGAAAAGGAATAACTTAGAGTACTACGACTTGAATGCAGATAAATGGTGGAAGGAAGACGAAACTTTATATCTGTCTAACCATCTTAACAAGTCGAGATTTGAGTTTTTTTCCAATTTTGTTCCTAATTGGAAAGGGCTTAAAGTTTTAGATATTGGCTGTGGAGGAGGATTAGCTTGTGAATATGTAGCGAATTTAAATGCTTATGTATCTGGAATAGATTTATCGTTGAATTCAATTAAAACCGCCCAGGAACATGCTAAAAAGAATAATTTAAATATTGATTATCAGCGTGGCATAGCTGAAAATCTCCCTTATGAAGAAAATAGCTTTGATGTTGTTTTGTGCTTTGACGTTTTAGAGCATGTTGACGATTGGCAAAAAGTTATTTTTGAAGCTTTTAGGGTTTTAAAAAAAGATGGATTATTTTTATTTGACACAATTAATAGAAGTTTTAAATCTAAATTTATAATGATCTGGCTTTTAGAGGATACTTTAAAGCATCTACCGTCTGGGCTTCACGACTGGAATAAGTTTATTAAACCCCAAGAGATGAACGAAATAATGGAAAGGGCTGGTTTTGGAGATTCTGTAATTAAAGGATTTGATTTGACGGGTGGCACTAACTTTAAAACTTTGAGAAATATTTTGCTTAAGGGCTTAAATAATCAAGCAGAAAGTGACAAAGTAGAATTATTTAAAATAGAAATTAATGATGATACTTCTGTCTGCTACATTGGTAAAGCAGTTAAGCTGAGTGGATAAAATATAAAGTTTTCTTGAGTTTATCAAACCAGAATTCAGAGGTCGGGAGTCAGAATTCAGTTGAGTATTCTGACCAGAGTTAACGGAAACGTCACCGATTATGATCCTGAATTCTGGCTTTTCAATTCTTCTTAAATATATATCTTTTACCTTAACCAAGATAAAAGATATTACTTATAAGCATTTTTATATTCATAAAAATTAAATTGTGTTTGAGGCTACGTTTAAATTTAATAATATACCCTCACTTTTATAGATACAACTTTTGTAGGAAATAGATAGTATCAGAGATATTTTATTCTTCGCTTCATTCTCATAGAGATTTAATAAGGATAAAAAACATGAAATTTCAAATAGAATGCAATACGAGCAAAAGTAACAAAAGTAACCAACGATGCTTAATTTGTCAGCAAAAGTTTCAGACCCATAAAGCTAGATTAATTATATGCAATGACCAAGGCGAAGGCTATGGAGATATATGCCATCAATGTATATCTAAAGGCGGAAATTGGATTCAATTTCAGCTCCAAGAGTTCAGCCAGAAAATGCTAGTTTTAAAATGAACGAGAGCATATTAAAAAATGCCCATGTTTCAGGCTATGATTAGTCATTTTGGCTTACTATAGGACTAGTATTTGATTTTTGAAAGAAATCCGTACAACTCGAAAAGGCTAATTTTCTATTCCCTACTCTCTGCCTATCGCTCTTGCGCTGCGCTTCTCTTTGCAGAGAGGCTTCTCTTTCAGAGACGCGAACGCGCACCATGCAAATAAGTATGGCTACGCCACGCTGCGCGAACAGGAATCAAAGCGGATTGCTATAGTTTACAAGATAAAAGTATACCTGAGACAACTGAATGAGTGAGTTGCAAATCGGTACTAGTGGTTGGGTTTATAAGCATTGGATGGATATTCTCTATCCGTCAAATTTGCCTAGTGACCAGCAACTTTCATTTTATGCACAACACTTTACCACTGTAGAAATTAATTTTTCCTTTTATCGTTTGCCAGAACGGTATATGTTTGAAAATTGGCGCCAACAAACACCATCTAATTTTATTTTTGCTGTCAAAGGTAGCCGCTATCTTACCCACATGAAGAAACTAAAAGACGCGATAGAACCACTATCCCGTCTCATGGAACGTGCATCTGGATTGTAAGAAAAGCTCGGCCCTATTTTATTTCAATTTCCTCATACTTGGCACATTAATCTTGAGCGTCTTCAGCCATTTTTGGAATTACTGCAAACTTACCCACAACAACAATTTACCCTTGAATTTCGTCACACAAGCTGGTTGATTCCCCAAGTTTACAAACTACTGGAAAGTGCAGGTGTAGCCCTTTGCCTACCTGTAAGCCCAACGGTTCCTCTTGATGTGTGTTTAACTGCTCCTTGGACATATATCCGTATGCATAGTGGGCAATGGGATGTTGGCTACAGCGATGAAGAGTTATCTACATGGGCCGAGCGTATCCGTTTATTCCTTACGCAGGGGATTAATGTTTACGTGTACTTCAATAACGACCCCAATGGATATGCTATTCGTGATGCTCAGAGATTGTATATTTTGCTGGGATGTTGTTGAAACAAGTGTTGGTCTGAACTTGATATTAGGGCAGCCAAGGAAAGGCAAACCTTGCCCCTATTAATAGTTAAAAACTTATTCCTTTACTTCTATTAGATTAGTTGGCTGCCTGATGGGAAATAGGACTCGCATTAGCTCAACTACTGGTACTGAGCCCTGCTCTTGAACAAAAACCAAAAATACAAGTGCAGCCATCCGTAGTAAGCCTGAGAGAACAAACAGCCCTAGCAAACCTTCCATAAAAGGTAGAGTCACTAGAAAGCTACCAAGAGTGATACCTATTGCTCCAGTTATACCAGCAACTGCTCCTACGATCGCAAAGTAACTAGATTGATGACGCACGGGTGATATTCCCATCATCATATTGTTGGTACACAAATCAATTGCCGCCCACGTCGCGCCAGCTAGTATATGCAACAAGGGTAACCAGATCCAAAAAGAAATTTGATCACTTCCAACTCCTAGCCACAGCAGAGGTGTCACCGCCACCAAAACTCCCACTAATAGCAGTAGCGGACGATTCCCAATTCGGTCGGCCAGTTTCCCCCACAAAAGCAGCATTAACATATTCGCACCAGTTCCTAATGCGTGATAAATCGTTACCACACTAATATCTATATCCAAGTTATCCAGCATATAGAGGTTAAAGAAAGGAGCGCTGATGTTAACAGCAAAGCACCAGATGCTCAGGTAAAGTACAAACTTGCAAAAATTAGCATCTTTGAGAAAACTAAAATCTATACCATGAGACTGCGGTTGGGATGTATCTGAACCCGTGGCTTTTAAAAGCTGCGGGTTTACATCGGTCATCCAGAACTGACAGATTTGACTGATTAATCCCAGCAAAATTCCTAGAACCAAGACTGCACCATAGCCTTGAAGTGTTCCACTAGGCCAAACCGATACTGCTAAACCTAGCAGCGGCACACCAATAAGGTTAGTCAAGCCAACAAGGCTATTGCGAAAGCCGAAATATCGCCCCCGCAAACGTACAGGTACTAACACAGCAGACCAACCAAGCCAGGGAGCACGACCGAAAGCTTCAATGATATTACCTAGCAATAGAATTGCCAATGTCAACTGTACTACTTGGTATCCAGCCAGATCAGATGAAGTAACCAGCACAATCGCTGGCAGAAGAATCAACCACACCAACCGCGATGGGATGAAGATAGATATGAAATACCAACGGAAGCTGGTACTTCGGTTTACCAGATATGCTCCCAGTGGTTGAAGCAGATTCACCATCTGAGGAATAGCGGCGAGCAAACCAATTTCTACTGGCCCAGCACCCAACTCTAGCAAGAAATTACTGAGCAACGCGCCGCCGATGACACCATAAAAAATCGTAGCAAAGATACTCTCATAAGTAAGCGCTATAAGGCTTATGCGAATTTCTGGCTTAGAAATTTTCAAAAACAGTTTCGGAGTTGGAAAAAGTACCGTCTCCATTAATGCCCTATCCTCTGAAATTTCTTGAATGGGGACAGGCGGAAGAGAGCTAGCTTCTACTAAAATGTCATCTTCTTGGGACTGAACCATATTATCTAATCAATATTTAAAGAGTTAAATTGTTATAACTACTATTATCTACAATTAGTAAAACTTATATAATATTTCATCAATAAGCTTTAACGCATTGCAATTCCTTTATTGTCCGAAAGGCTAAGGCGTGTTTTCAAACTACTCGTTTAGCCTCCTAAATTTTAAGATGCCCTAAATCCAAGCCACTTGCTCTACTTGGGGAGACACCAGACGCTCGTTCGCACCTTCTCCCAAAGGGAGAGGCTAGCGCCTGCTCGTAGGATGCCCGAACGCGAATTTATCTTTAGGAGAAGGGCTGTAAGGAGAAGACCGCAAGACCGCATTCCCTTAAAAAGACTTGATTCAGACTTCCCCCAACCCCTTTAAGGGGGGTTGGGGGGAGCTAAGACTTTAAAAACACGCTTTAGTTCATAGTAAGTATTGACTATAGATTGCTTTTGCAGAGAAGACAGACATATAGCTGTGCTTGGGCTTCTAATCAAAAAAGCCAATTAATTGACATAAATTTAATTCTATCTATAGAGATTGCGCTAGAAACTTCCTTATATAAATATTCTTAGCAGATAATGAATATTTTGTGGAGATAAAATAATTGATATTTCCCAAATTCACTCTTAAGAATTAATACCTTTGCAGAGGAATCTTAAAATTTAGCTGGCACTAGTACACATAGACATAAATAATGCTGAATTATAACCAATAGTTAGGATTGGGGTTTAAATTGAACTTCTTTGAGTAATTTTACTAGATGACATGGAGATAGAATTTCCACTCCGACGCTGTTTGTCTACTTAACCTACTAATTCTAGCGATGCTAAATAAGTAATATATAACCAATTGCATAAGCCTTAAGAAATTATTTCACTGGAAATTTCTATCGTGAGGTATCATTGCTCATCTTACGGAATGTGCAACCATGGGCTATGCCCCGCCGGAGGCGATCGCAACATCAGTAAAAAACTTTTTTATGGCACAGACAGAAATTGACGATATATCGGCAGATAGCTCCTTGCTTGATCCAGAAAAAGATTTACTAGGACACGCGAACTTTGCCAAGTATCTAGCGGACAGTATTTGCAAAATGACCTATCCTGAAGGTTTCGTTATTGCAGTTTACGGTTCTTGGAACTCTGGCAAATCTACATTATTAAACTTTGTAGTTCACTATCTTCAGCAAAAGCCAGAGGAAGAGAAACCAATCATCGTTCCTTTTAATCCCTGGTTATTCTCTGGACATGAAAATATCACAAGGCGCTTTTTTGAACAATTACAAAACGTTTTAAGCAAAGAGTCATCCGTACCAAAAGGTTTGAAGGAGAGATTAGCTGATTTTGCCGCCATTGTTTCAGACATTCCTCTACCTTATGCTCAAACTGGCAAGGCATTAGCAGCATTATTGGACGAGAAGAACAAGGACGCTGCCGAATTAAAAGAAGAAGTAGAAGATACGTTAGTACAGCAGCAACGGCGAATAGTTGTAACAATTGATGATATTGATCGGTTGGCTGCGGAAGATATCAAGCAGTTATTTCGTATTTTTAAAGCAATGCGAAATTTTACTAATGTTGTCTATCTTTTGGTTTTTGATAAAGAAGTTGTAATGAGAACAGTTGCAGATACTAAAGAAATATCTGAAGAAGCATACTTAGAAAAAATTATTCAAGTTAGTTTTGAGTTACCTATTCCTGATAAAACCTCACTTCGCAGGCTGCTTTTTGAAAAGCTTGATAACATATTTTCTCAAACACCAAAACAGCAAATAAGCCAAACTCGCTGGAGGGATATTTACTTTCAAGGAATAGAACACTTTATTACTAACATCCGCGATATTACTCGTCTTATTAACACTTTAACAGTCACGTATCCAGTAGTAAAAGATGAAGTAAATGCTGTTGATTTTATTGCTATTGAGTCTTTGCGAGTCTTTTGCCCAAAGATATATAGTATAATCCATCAAAATCCTCATATTTTTGTAGGGGAGGTAAACCTTTCAACAGACGAACTCAAAAATCTTCTGAGTACCTGGATTGCTCAACTGCGAGATGAGGACAAGGAGCCTATTAAAAACCTGCTAATGCACCTTTTTCCTAAGTTAAAATTCATTTTGGGTAATACTTATCTAGATGAAAAGCAAGAGTTGGAATGGCGCGAACAGCTACGTGTGTGTAGTTTAGAAATATTTCCTATTTACTTTCGTCTGTCGTTATCAGTAGGTGAATTATCTAATATTCAGATAAAAATTATCCTTGGTTTGGCTGAAAATACAGAGAAATTTAGAAATTATTTGATAGAGCTTGCTAAACAAAAACTTCCAAACGGCACAACGCAAGCCAGGGTGTTTATAGAACAGCTAGAAAATTCCACTGAAGAAATTCCTGTGAATTACATCCCTTCAGTGGTAGAAGCTTTGTTGGATGTAAGCGAGGAATTATTATCTCAAGATGATGAATCTCATAGCATTCTTGCTTTTGGCAATGAAGTTATTATTAGTCGTTGTATCTCGCAACTCTTGCATCAAATTAATGAAACATCACGATTTGAGTTGCTAAAAAAAGTAATTACCCAAGGGAAAGCATTACCAATAATTAATCATGAAATTGCAACATTAAAAGAGCAACAAAGTCAATATGGTACAGATAAATCTAACTATGAAGAGAAATGGCTTGTGAACGCACAGCACCTCAAAGAACTAGAAGAAATGACTACCAAAATGTAGGTAAAAAGGGATACTAGCTATAAATAATATAAAATCTGGATTTATTTATAGTATAGTGTTCCTTGGTTGGGTAGAATATAGTAACAAAAGTGAAAAGTGGGTTAAAAATAAATTTACTTATTGGTGATAAAAACACTACCACTAGATATATAAATATTTTATAACCCACGAAAGATTTAGATATTTTCAGCACTTTTTAATATCAGGGAATATACTTTACTCCACACGTTGCACTCATGGAATCGTATGACGTTGTAATTATTGGCGCTGGTCATAATGGTTTAGTTTGTGCTGGCTACCTGCTAAAAGCTGGTTACAGCGTCCTATTATTAGAAGGGCGATCGCTCCCCGGCGGCGGTTCTACAACTGAAGAACTTATGCCTGATGAAGCACCTGGTTTTAAATTTAGTCCTTGCGCGATTAACCATCTATTTATTTTCTTAGGGCCAGTCATCCAAGAGTTGGAATTGCATAAGTACGGCTTGGAATATCTTAGCTGCGATCCAGTTGCCTTTTGCCCCCATCCAGATGGGAAGTATTTCTTAGCTCACAAATCGGTGGAAAAGACTTGTGCGGAAATTGCCCGTTACAGTCAGCGTGATGCTGAAAAATACGCTGAATATGCCGAATTTTGGCAGCGCTTTATCACAGGGATTGCTCCTTTCTTCAATGCACCCCCTAAATCAATTGTTGATATTGCTGGCAATTACAATCTCAATAGTCTGCAAGACTTATTTTCCCTTCTAGGTGGCTCTAACACAACCCTTGATTTACTGCGTACCCTACTCAGCAGTGCCACAGATAATATTAACGAGTATTTTGATTCTGAGTTTCTCAAAGCACCTCTGGCTCGACTCTCAGCAGAACTGAGTTCCCCTCCCTCACAAAAAGCTATGTCCTTTGGGGCGATGATGATGATGTTGCGTCATAATCCGGGTATGGCAAGACCGCGTGGTGGTAGTGGTGGGCTTGTGGAAGCTTTGGTGAAGCTGGTAAAAAGTGAAGGTGGTACGATTCTCACCGACCAAAAGGTAGAAAAAGTTTTGGTAGATAATGGTAAAGCTGTTGGTGTGCGCGTTGCTGGTGGCAAAGAATATCGTGCGAATAAAGGTGTAATTTCAAGTATTGATGCCAAGCGCTTATTCTTGCAACTAATGGATAGTAGCGATGTCGATAATAGCGATCGCAATTTGCGCGAAAGGTTAGACCGCCGCATCATTAACAACAATGAAACCATCCTCAAAATTGATTGTGCTTTATCTGAACCGTTGCGTTTCGTACACCACAATCACCAAGATAATTATCTGATGGGTTCTATTCTGATTGCTGATTCTGTCACTCATGTAGAACAAGCTCATAGTCTGATTACTCTAGGCAAAATTCCTGATGAAGACCCATCGATGTATGTGGTGATGCCTACCGGGCTTGACCCATCGATGGCGCCAGAAGGTAAGCATACATTATGGATAGAGTTTTTTGCACCTTATCAAATTGCTGGTGCAGAGGGTACGGGGTTAAAAGGTACGGGTTGGACGGATGAACTGAAAAACAAAGTTGCAGACAGGGTGATTAATAAACTGGCGCAGTATTCGCCCAACCTTCAACATTCAATCATCGCCCGTCATGTAGAAAGTCCGGCTGAGTTGGGAGAACGGTTAGGGACTTACAAAGGTAATTATTACCATATTGACATGACCTTAGAACAAATGCTTTGCTTCCGTCCGTTGCCGGAATTAGCTAACTACAAAACACCAATTGATAACTTGTATCTTACTGGTGCTGGAACTCATCCGGGTGGTTCAATTTCCGGTTTGCCGGGACGCAACTGTGCGCGTGTGTTTTTGCATAATGAGCAACCTATCGCCCAGAAAATCAAGGAAGCGGGAGGTTCAATTAAATCTGCTTTCGCATCTGTCTTAAGGAATGAATCAGACTAAGAGGCTATTTGTAAACTGGTGGGTGATGTATCACAAATTTTAGATCCTCCTAAATCCTCCTTAAAAAGGAGGACTTTGAGAAGATTATTCCCTTTTAAAAAGCTACGGTGTACACACAAGTCTTTGGTGAGGTCATTTAAGATTTATCGCGCAGATAGATCCTGAGATACCTCACCCTGGTAATGCTTAAGCAAAACCTGTCCCTCTCCTTATCAGGGCTACGGTGTAGACACAAGCTTTTTAGAGTTGCTATGTAATAGCGTAGAGTAGGCTAATTTTTACAAGTTTATTGCCATTGCGGGTCGATGCAATAGCATTGCAGGTCGATGCAATAGCATTGCGGGTTAAGGTATAAAAGCAGCTTTAAAAGACTTTTGTGTACACGGTACCCTTATCAAGGAAAGGGATGTCCCATAGGACAGGGTGAGGTTTTTGTTTTGGGTAAATTTTGTGAGGTCTTTTGATCAGGTTCCTGACGCTTCTTAACCGAAAAGATCAAAAATATATAAAATGCTTACAGATACTTCCTGTGACGCTTTTATATTCCCCAATAGACAGAGAACTGCAACCGTAATAGTAACTAAGATGTGGGTGTAGGAGAGTTATTAAAGAATATTTACAATGGCAACTGAAAGTAACAAAACGATTGAATTATCTACTGAAGCTAAAGCCTATAACGGTGTCGATCGCAATGCTTGGATTCTTGGGTGGAATCCCCAACAAGAACTGTGGAACGGGCGGTTAGCAATGATTGGCTTTATTTCTTACGTACTTTGGGATTTGGCTGGCTATAGCTTAGTACGTGACGTACTTCACTTGGTTCGTTAAATCCTCGGTTATATTTATCCCCCCTTGGGGGAAATCAATAAAGAACAACTTAGTAGCCTCTTAGTACTTAACCTACTGGTGATGTAAAGTCTAACGCCAAGGTTATAGATGGACGCACTAATACAATTGCGAAGGAAAAAATATGATAACTAACGATACAATACGTGCATTAGGAGTATTTGCTAATTCTCAAGGAATAGAGCAAGCAATTAATGAATTGAAAACTGCAAACTTTCCTATGGAGAAAGTTTCTGTCATTGCTAAAGATGTAGAGCAGGGCGATCGCGTAGGTGAAACGCAGATAAGCGATCGCATTGGCGATCAAGATGTCAATACAACCGGAGCAGTAAGAGAGGCGCTGACAGCAAGTACTTGGGGTAGCGTGTTAGTTGGTTTGAGTAGTCTGGCGCTTCCTGGTTTAGGAGCTGTACTCGCAGCAGGTTCTGTAGGTGTAGCATTAGTCAGTAGCGTGGGAGGTGTTGCTGTGGGAGCCGCAGCAAATCAGAATTTACTGAAGGCATTAGGCGATTTAGGCATACCCGAAGAAAAAGCCAGAGTTTATAGCGATCGCCTCCAGCAGAGTTATTATTTGCTAATACTTGAAGGCTCACAAGAAGAGATTCATCGCGTTGAACCAATGTTACGCGATCGGGGTATTGAATATTGGGGCGTTTATGATTCCGCGCAGGCTTCAAATGGTGAGGGAAATTAGTACTTTGTTCATAACAAAAAGGTTTTTCACAGGTGTTGCTATATCTGTGCATTGAATCCAAAATTTTTAACGAATTCTTATAGCGGTTATTGTGCGGATTATCTTAGGAAAAATAACGGAGTAAACCTGATGGGTACACAGCAGAATACCTGTGAAATCAGCCAACTCCTAAAAACTTTTGATGCCTTAATCCAGCTATCCCAAGCTAGCTTTGACTATCAGTTAGTACTAGCAGATATTTGGATAAAGGCATTTTCGGAACTGACGCGGGAGTTGGCCTCTTACGAAGCCAAGGGTGAAACAATTGACAATTGGCGACAGTTTCTGGAAGTCTGGAGTAATATATTTGACCGAGAATTTGCACAGAAGTTCCGTTCAGAGGATGCCCAGGCAATTCAAGGGAAATTCTTGAAATTAGGCATGAGCTATTGGCTCGAACAACAACAGCTGCTAGAAGGAGTTCGCAAGAAGCTTGAGGTGCCGATTTGTAATCAGGTGGATGAAACCAAGGTTTAATTTCATTTAGTTATTTCTACCTTTTTTGTTAGTCCTAAAGCTAGATGTGGTTTTTGGGATTAGAGGCGAAATTGTAATAAGTAATCAAATAAGATAAGAATATGAACACTGAGAACGTAACCAATTCTAACAATACCGAACGTACAACACTTGAAGGTGGAAGCAAAGAAGCTCTCAATAAAAAAACCTCTGCCCAATTTCTACTTAGCACATCACTGGGAGTTATAACAATTATCCTAGCTGCTGTAAGTGCTTATTACGGGCTTATTCGATTCTAATCCTATTTATTAAAACAGGAAGTTTTTGTTTTTTTGATGACATTGAAGAATTTCAGATATAACAACATGATCCTCAGCAAAATCTATGGTAGTGCTTTGAGTTTATCAAAACCCCTTATTGGGGTAGAAGCACTGCCATATTTTTCTGAGGTTTGAACTTTACTTTTTTTCATCCAAGATGTTATCAAAAAACGATGCACGAGTCTATCGAACTAATCGAAAAGCTAGTTAATAGCGTAGATATCTTCAACCGCTTGCGCGAACAAGAGATTGAGATTGGGGTGACACCTAAGCAAGAGGTCTACCGGGAAGACAAGTTAGTACTATACCACTTCCAATCCCAGGTTGAAAAATCGTTTAAGATTCCGATTTTAATTGTTTATGCGTTAGTTAACCGTCCCTACATTGTAGATTTACAGGAGGGGCGCTCGCTTGTTGCCAATTTACTCAATCTTGGTCTAGATGTTTACTTGATTGATTGGGGATATCCTAACCAAGACGATCGCTGGCTCACTATTGACAAATACATCAACGGATATATCAATAACTGTGTAGATGTGATCCGCGATCGCTACAACTTAGAGCAGATTAACTTATTGGGAATTTGTCAGGGGGGAACCTTCAGTCTTTGCTACAGTTCCCTTTACCCAGAAAAGGTAAAAAACCTGATTACTATGGTTACGCCAGTCGATTTTCACATCAATGAAGGACTTCTCAATGTTTGGAGTGGAAGCAGTTTAGGCACACAAGCATTAGATGTCGATCTTCTCGTTGACACTTTAGGTAACATTCCTGGCAACTTTCTCAACTTTGTCTTCGTAATGCTGAAGCCTTTTCAGTTAGGTGTCAAAAAGTATATTGATCTATTGGAACTTGTTGAGTATGAGGACAAGCTGCTCAATTTCCTCCGCATGGAAAAGTGGATTTTTGACAGTCCAGATCAAGCTGGAGAGACTTTTCGACAGTTCATTAAGGACTTCTATCAAGAAAACAAATTAATTAAAGGCAAGATTGAGATTGGCAATAAGCAAGTAGATTTGGGAAATATCCGCATCCCAATTTTAAACATTTATGCCGAAGAGGATCATCTAGTTTTACCAGCATCATCCTTAGCTCTTGAGAAATATGTTGGCAGTGTTGATTATACAGTGCGATCGTTTCCAGTTGGACATATTGGTATGTATGTGAGCAGCAAAGTTCAAAAAGACCTACCGCCAACGATTGCCGATTGGCTGAAGGCGCGAGAATAAAATATTGATTTTTTCAAAAATTCTGTACTCTAGAATACAAAATTATTCAATGGAATGTCCTTTCTTTAGGTAGACGACTATACTAGTATTTACTTCTAAAGATTGATTTTTTAGTAAAAAAATTATTGTAAATTATTGTTAAGTGAATTAATTTTGTTTTCTAAATGCACTAGTTTTTGCAAAATAACTAATTAAATTAAAAGCAATTCTTCAGAAAATCCTAAATAGGAATTTGCTTAAAAATTCATATCATATTTATTTCATTATTTTCAATTTTTAATTCACCAACGTGATGAGAAGTATGGAAGAAGCTTATATTGTCTCAGCAGTACGCACACCGCTTGGTAAGTTTGGAGGTGTCTTAGCAGATTTGTCTCCAGTAGACTTAGGTGCGATCGCCATGCGTGCAGCCTTAGAACGAGCCGGAGTATCAGGAGAAGCTTTAGACCTGTATATTTTTGGTAATGTACTTAGCGCCGGACATGGACAGTCATTACCTCGTCAAGCAGCTTTCAAGACTGGAATTCCGCAGAAGGTGAACGGATATGCAGTAAATATGGTGTGTTCATCAGGAATGATGAGTGCTATTAACGGTGTTAGTGCAATTCGTTCTGGTGATGCCCAAATGGTACTTGCTGGAGGCATGGAATCTATGTCCCAGACGGGGTTTTTGTTATCGCAACGAGCTAGATGGGGATACAAATCCTTATTAGGTTCACCAGAACAACTCACCGATGTTTTACTCCAAGACGGACTCACAGATCCCATCAGTGGCGAAACGATGGGAGAGCAAGCAGAACAACTGGCAACTACTTACCAAATAACGCGGGATGAATTGGATGAAGTAGCTTTCTTTTCCCAAGCTAGAGCAGCCCAAGCGACTGAGCAAGGCTTGTTTAAACAAGAGATTGTACCAATTGAGATTGCAGGTAAGAAAGGTTTGCAAGTTGTAGATAAAGATGAAGGAATTCGTCCCGAAACTACTTTAAAAACTCTTGCTGGACTGAAGCCTACTTTTAGAGCAAATGGCGTGTTCACGGCTGGTAACAGCAGTCAAATATCCGATGGAGCAGCAGCTCTAGTTTTGGCAAGTAAAACAGCAGTAGAACGCTACCAACTCAATCCTCTAGCACGGCTGATTGGCGGAGTCTGGACAGGAGGAGAATCTTGGCGGTTCCCTGAAGTTCCCATCTTGGCAGTGAACAAGCTTTTAGACAAACTCAAAATGAAAATTTACGATTTTGATTTGTTTGAAAACAACGAAGCATTTGCTATAAGCAATGTCTTGTTCAATCGGGAGTTGGGCGTTCCTTATGAAAAATTAAATGTCTATGGCGGGGCGATCGCTTTAGGACATCCCATTGGGGCTTCAGGAGCGCGAATCTTAGTGACACTGCTCAACGCTTTGCAGCAGCAAAACGGGCAGTTTGGATTAGCGGCAGTTTGTCACGGCACTGGTGGCGGTACTGCGATCGCACTGGAGAGGCTGAGGTAATTCGTATGGCATCTTTGGGATTAGAAAATCAAGTGGTTTTGGTAACTGGCGGTAATCGGGGAATTGGAGCTGCGATCGTCAATCTGCTTTTGGAGTTGGGAGCGAAAGTAGCTTACACCTACCGCAGCGATTACAATCCGCAGATGGGGAGTTTGGCAATCTCAGCCGATGTCACCGATGAAGTGGCTATGGAGGAGGTGACACAAAAGGTTGAAGATAAACTTGGCCCAATTTACGGGGTTGTCGCTAATGCTGGAATTACACGAGACAATTTTTTCCCAAAACTGACAACGGCAGACTGGGATGCAGTAATCGACACTAACTTGAAAGGAGTCTACAACACCTTAAAACCCGTTATTCCTAAGATGTACGAACGGCGTTCTGGCTCTGTTGTCTGTATCACTTCAATTTCCGGCGAACGTGGAAATCTCGGTCAGACAAACTACGCAGCATCGAAGGCAGGAACAATTGGCTTGACAAAATCTCTGGCTCTAGAAGCGGCACGTTACGGAGTGCGGGCTAATGCTGTGTCACCGGGATTTATTGAGACTGATATGCTCACCCCGATTTCAGATAAAGTCAAGCAACGGATTTTGTCTGAGATTCCCCTGTCTCGCTTTGGGAAACCCGAGGAGGTTGCTTGGGCAGTAGCATTTCTGCTTTCGCCAATAGCTAGCAGCTACGTCACTGGTACAGTTGTACGAGTCAATGGCGCTCATTATACATAAACAAATGACAAATTCAAAATAGTGGGAGTAACTGTGAACATGGGATTTGAAAAGCGGCAAATAGATGTAAGTGGACTCAATATTCGCTACTTGAGTGGGGGTAATGATGATCCACCGTTAGTGCTGCTACACGGAGTCGGTGATAGCGCTGTTGATTGGTCTTGGGTAATACCTACTCTAGGAACTAAACATCGTGTTATAGCCGTAGATTTCCCAGGTTCGGGGGATAGTGCTAAACCCAAGCGTGAATATTCGCTGGAATTTTTGACAGAGTTCTTAGGCAATTTTCTCAACGCTTTAGAAATTCAACGGGCAGTATTGGTAGGCAATTCCTTAGGTGGTTTGATTGCTTTGCGCTATGCATTGTCAAACCCCGAACGCGTACCAGCATTAGTACTGGTAGACAGTATGGGATTTAGCCAAGTGGTCAACCCAATTCTGTCAAATTTGACTTTGCCCTGGTATGGAGAGTTAGCGATCGCCTGGAGCAAAACACCATTGGGTGCAAAGCAAAGGGCTTGGTCACGGGCGGCGTTGCTTTTTGCTAATCCCTTGCAAGTTCCCAACGGATGGCTAGCAGAACAAGAGCGACTGGGGCTTATTCCAGGCTTTTTAGAAGCGAATTTATCTATACTGCGTTCTCAACTATATGTATTAGGACAGAAGCAAATAGTACTCGAATACTTACCAAAGGTAGAGATGCCGACCCTAGTTGTATGGGGTATTAATGACTTAGTTCTGCCAAACTACCAAGCTCAAGATGCAGTCAGCCGTTTAAAGCAAGGACACCTAAGTTTGATACCCAATTGCGGGCATTTACCCCAAGTCGAGCGTCCCGAATTATTTACCGACGCGTTGAACCAGTTTCTTGCTTGTCATTTGTGAATGGGGACTGGGAACTAGGGACTCTAGGAATGAATTTTAATTCCCAATCCCCAGTACCCAATCCCCAATCCCCAATCCCTTTTAAGGAGTAACACTAATGCAATTAAAGCCAATCAATCAGCAGGTTGTTTCCGTCGTTGGAGCCTCTAGTGGCATCGGACGGATCACAGCTCTTGAGTTTGCTAGACGCGGGGCAAAAGTGGTAGTCTCCGCTCGCGGTGAGTCCAAGCTAAAGTCTTTAGTAGAAGAGATTCGCAGCTTTGGCGGCGAGGCAACTTATTGCGTAGCTGATGTGGAAGTATTTGACCAGGTAAAGGCGATCGCAGATAAAACTGTGGAAGTCTACGGGCGGCTCGATACATGGGTACATGCCCCCGCCATTGGCATCTTTGCCACTTTCGACAATACAACACCAGAAGAGTTTAAGCATGTTATTGATGTCGATCTGATGGGACAGGTGTATGGTGCAATGGCGGCCCTACCCCATCTGAAGCGCGAGGGACGGGGGGCACTGATCCATGTCTCTTCAGTGGAAGGTACGCGATCGCTCCCCTACCAAAGTGCTTACTCGGCAGCGAAGCACGGGGTTGAGGGTTTTATCGAAGCGATGCGCCTTGAGTTGCAACATGAAAAGTGGCCTATCAGTGTTACAAGTGTGAAGCCAGGGGTGATCAACAGTCCCTTCTGGAACAATGGTCGGACGAAATTAGGCGTAAAGCCTGCCGGGATACCACCTTACTACGAGCCTAAACTTGTAGCTGATGCTATCCTCCATGTAGCCGAACATCCAACTCGTGACTACTTAGTTGGGGATGTAGCTAAAATATTAGATTTGGTACAGCGTATCTCACCACCATTAGTAGATTCACTGTTACTGCTCATCGGCTTCAAGTTACAGCATAGTTCCGAGCCGAAGTCTGAAGATGCATCAAATAATTTTTATCAACCTGTTGCTGAAGACGACAGAGTTAACGGAGATTATAGTCACTTGGTTATACCTAGTGTTTCCGACTGGCTAGAAAAAAATCCGGTTCTTCAGTGGGGTGCGATCGCTGGTACAGCAGCATTAGCGTTGCTAGCAGCTCAAGTATTGAAGGAGCAAGGATAGATAAGGATTTTGTTGAAGGAGGCAGGAGCCAGAAGGAATAATTAGATGGGTTATAAGCGCCGTATAATGGCGGCGTTTTAAACCCAAGTTCCTTTTGGTTACAGGTAGAGAACAGGCGATGCACTGAGAGCTTGTCCCAAAACAACCTTCCTTCTTTTTAGTTAGAAATGCTGGCTCTTGCGTTGGTTTTATGGTATGGCATTAAAATAGCCATTTTATAGAAAGGTTCAAAAATTTAAAATCCAGTCATAGCAAGGAATATAGGCTCTGATTAGGTTTTATTTATTATTCGACTCCATAAAAAGAACTGAAGAGCCGAAATGCTTTCTCAGTAAGCTTTTTAGGTGGCAAATTGTAAAAGTTGTTTCTTGACAGGCTCTGAGCGTAGTCGTAAAGCCTGCGGTATTGCCCTCTGCCTTATTTGATAACTTCACTTAAAATTATTAGGATAGTTAATAATATTCCTTGATATTGATTTTTAGACTGTAAAAAACTCTATAAAGTTGACATTGCCCAAGACAACTTTAATGCTAAAGTGCTCTCCTAGTTCGCTGCTAAAGTTTAGTTGAATACTCTTGGTGCTTCTGGCAGTAGCTTGCATCACAGCAGTACCTAAATCATCCAACACCATTATTTCAAGTTCTTCTGGTAGATACTTTTGGTTATTAGTTGGACACACTTTCACAAAGATATTTATTTCTTGCTCAGAAATGGGCATCAGTCCAACTATTAAAGCGATTGGTTTACTTTCTGGTTGTCGCCCTAAGTCCAAGAGTATACCTTGTTGCACACTAATAGTTGAATTGTCTGCTAAGTTTTCAGCTAAAGTTTGTTCAGCAGACCTAAATTCAAAAGCTAGCTTGGCTGCTTGCAAAATCAAAAGCGACTCAACCGTTTGCCAACCGATATCAACAACATTCATCAACCATTTGCTCAAATGAATTGGTTGTTTTTCAGGCGTTTCACTCAGTTGGACGATCAACTCTTCGAGCGATCGCAACTCACTTAGAGGTACTGAATTACATTCGGTCACCATTTTAATAAATCCTAACAGAGTTGCTTCTCTTAGGGATTCATTAAGCTGTACAGCTACATAGCCAATTCTGTCTGAGCAAACTTCTGGTGGAATATGAATCACTTTTTCGCCTGGTAACACTGGAAGGCACTCGATCTTACCTTGACCAATAACTTCTAAATCAGCGACATCCATTACTGTTTGCATTACTGAGTTCCAACTTAAACTTGCTGACCAATTTGTTTCAACCCCCATGCAACGAAGGTACAATTTTACCGCAGCTACCGCTAAAGTATTGAGATAAACTTGCTTGGCTTTTTCTGGACTGCTATGCTGAAAGCGAAACTGTTCTGCTAATGCACGATCTGACAAACTAATAGGGACGGTAAAGGTTAAAGATTCTGAACAGTATCTCATCATTTATTAATCTCTGATTTAATTTACATCACTAACACAATACTCTTTTAACTTTGAAGAAAACTTATTTATGCATCGGTAATAAAAGCTGCTGACTGTAGGAATTTTTATTTTAAATTCCGTAGAAATCTCTTTCCAGGATTTTCCCAATAGTCGTCGTGTCGCTAATGCTTGAAAGTTGACTTGAGGAAATTTTTCTATACATTCATTTTTAAAAAGATTTTCTGGGTCTGATTCTATACATTCTTTCAAGATATCTGTAAGGTTTTTTGGTTCTTCCGGCGAGGCAATAAAATTATCTAGGTCAGTAATTGTTATTATTTGTATATTTGGCGAACTCTGAACTTTTTTAATAGCATTTTTAAAAAACCGCCGTTCTAAAAGCACATTGACCCACGCCATGACACTACCGCGTTCTGCATCGTACTTGTCAATTTTCTCACAAATATAAAGTAAGAGTTCTTGACGTGCCTCATCATAAATATTTTCATAGACAGCTGCTGAAAATTGACTTTTTTGTGGATGGCAAAGCCTACAGGAGCGCACAATACCATTAATCAGCTTTGTTAAAGCGAGTCGCCGTTCTAGCGATCGCGGTGGGTATTGTTGAGCCGAAATAGCCAGTTGTAGTAGATGTGAATCTAGTTTATCTTGTTCGGGATGATGCATTTGAGACTGCAAAAGCAAAAGTGAATCTCTATTTTTCTCTCGCTTTCCATCTCGAAATTTTACGCCAAACAATTGTTTTCGTTATAAATCTTTACCTTTAAAAGCTTTTGCAAATACGATGAGCTGTTCTATATAGCAATTAGACAGCCAGAGGATATCGCTAAACAAAATATAACCCTCGCGTATCCTTTATAATTCCATTACTACCATGCTGGATAAAAATAATGGTAATTACCTCACGGGAGCAAAGATTTAGCCACCGCACTAAACCTCATACGTTGAGCAAGTATGATCACCATCGCTCCAGATGGCAAAATACTTCCGATAGATATTTTGGCGGATTTTATATAAGTATGCCTTTCAACATAGTCATATATGAATATACTTTTTCGCTCTAATCTCAGCAATTAGACACTTGGAAAGAAAGTTTTGAATGTTTTAATATTATTAATAAATTTACAACTTAGATACAAACCTCTTCTTAAGAGAGGAGCCAGTTGTTTTTCTAAGTTAATTATTTGTAGCTAGGTAGTAATTAAAAATGACGCAGAATACATTGGTTGATAAAACCTTCCGCGACAACGATGGCAAAATTGTTATAGCTCAGATGCCCAATCTACCGCTTATTGTTTGGATAGTAAGTAGTTTACTAACCCTAATTTTTACAAGCGGCAAAATCAATACAGCATTAGACGTAGTAGCAATCGGCTCTTTGTTTACTTGGGCGTGGCTGGAATTATTTCAAGGCGTTAATTATTTTCGGAGAGCGCTAGGTCTTGCCGTATTGATTAGTCTTATCGTTTTCAAAAGTATTTATTCATACTAAGCAATTAAGCAACATTAGTATCCGCTCAGAAAATCCGGGTAAGGAGTAAAAGTAGACTCTGCGCAGAATAACTCCCTACCCTGGAATTTTCAAGGGCTACACACATAAGATATCGAAACTAAATGCTGACAAAAAAGCAATTATTCAGTCAGTCTTAGAGGAATGAAAGCAGGTCAGCGTTGAGTTGATCTTTGTGCGTGTCGGTCAGCCTGTAGGATGTGCAGATTGGTTAGTGCTTACAGGTTTTAACAAAGCATACAGGCTGTGTTTGGTCAGTGAACTTTAGTCTCGATGGTCAACGGTTGGCAAGTGGCAGTGACGATCGCACAATTAAGCTGTGGAATGTCGCAACCGGACGTTGTATTCGGACGTTAATGAGTGATCGGCTGTATGAAGATATGAATATTCACGGGGCAAGGGGATTAACGAACGCTCAAAAAGCGACATTGAGATCGTTCTTGAGATATTTAGGGGCGATCGCGTAGTCTGTGTGTAGGGTGAGGAAAGATTTTAATTGCTCTGAAAATCCTCATCAACACTTATGAGGTCACTCTATGGAGCCAAATGATACATCTGCCCGTTACGACCGAATTGCCCAATGGTGGCAAACTGAGCATCAAGATTCAACCTACGGGATTGCCCAATTAGAACGAGCGATCAAATTTACTTTTAAGCAGCACGCAGCACTTGATGTCGGGTGTGGAAGTAGCGGGCGTTTTATTAACAGCTTATCCAAGCATGGATTTCAGCCTGAAGGACTTGATATTTCTAGCGAAATGATCAATTTAGCCCAGCGCCTACATCCAGAAATCATGTTTTACCGGGAAGACATTTGTAATTGGCTGCCGCCAAAACTTTATAGCCTGATTGCAGCGTGGGACAGCACTTTTCATCTTCCACTCAACAGGCAAGAGCCTGTGATAAAAAAGCTATGCGATGCACTTGAACCCGATGGAGTGCTTCTATTCACTTGTGGCGGTGGACATACAAGCAGCGAGATTTCGGGAGCATTTCAAGGTCAAGACTTTGAGTACAGCACTTTGGGCGTAGATACTTTCCTGCAAATTCTGGCGGAGCATCATTGCACCTGCCGCCACCTCGAATATGACCAATATCCTGAAAATCATGTTTATATTATTGCTCAAATATTATGAAAACGATGCTTCCGGTGATGGAATAACAGGCTTGAGGGGAGGGGTTCATGTGCCTCACAAGGGCCGAGAATCGCTATATCAGACCTGACCATTTCTTCAGCTAATTTCTCAATAAATCAATCTCTTTGTTATATTTGCGATGAAATTTCAATAATTCTAGATAAGCAAATGGTACTATTAGGGGCCAGAAAATAGTGATTAAAACTAAAATTATCTTAGAAAAAGAGCGCTTTTCTGGACTCATTTCTTTATCATCCATCAAGAAAAATAACCATTGGCTAAATAAACATCTTGCAAATGCTAAATAAACGATGATGCCAAGAGAAGTCAGAAGTAAATGTAACATTAACCCTCTAATACTAATAGTAAAATTTTGGTCAGATCAAAAATTTTGATTACTTTGCCAATATCTTTAAATTTAGTGGTAGATAAATATGCCACCAGCAAATACTGATAAGTTCGTTAAGGTTCCTCCAAAAAAGAACTATCAACCCTTTATTATCAGGCTAAAATGAGTATAAAATACAAACCTGATGTATGCTAGTTGGATTGGGTAAACCAGGGTGGCAGATTTGTGATATTTAGCTGGATATCCGCGTGGATGATTTCTGTGGGGCAATTACCCTGATGCTCAAGTGTTGCATTGTAGATTTTATCGAAGCCTCTACTTCAAGAGTACGGTGATGCATACTAAGGTAGTACTGGATAAATTTCTTGGTAAGCTGAGATTGTAGTGATCTCCAACAACAGACAGGAATTGCGTAGGCGTAGGCTGTCGTAGACATCGCTACTTGAGCAGTTCAGCAGGCAGAATACAGCATAGGGCGACAATGCAAAAACTCCTTTTTAATGACAGAGATAGATTTAGAGCGCAGGCCCTATTCCTTGGTAAGAATATTAACTTACAGAACTTGGAGAATTACGTTTGCTTGGCGACTATGCCAGTAATAGTTTCAGTCGGTGAACACGGCTGTGCGGTACTGCTAAACTATGGTGCAGTTGTCCTGTTTAATCTTGAGCCTGCGGAAAAGGTATCCTTTTTGACCAAACTATCCTCTCAAGTTAGTGGCTCTTTTGCCAACCCGGAAACAGAAGAGGTAGAAGTTCATCTCAACATAGCAGAGAGTGAGCGAGTTAAAGAAGGAAAAATTTCGCTGCATGAATTTAGTGTAGAACGCTTGCAGATAGTGGCTGATATTCTCGCCAAGAGTGTTGTGCTGTCTCACTATGAAACCAGTCTAGCGGGTGTATTTGATCAAATTGAACCCTTTGCAGCTAGTCTCCAACGTGAAAACAGGAGTAGACGCCAGAGCCGGGAATTACTACGTCAACTTGGGACTACTTTATTAGTTCAACATAAGATTGTCGGTCAAGTAGAAATTATTGATAAGCCGGAGTTACTCTGGGAATCCCCACAGCTAGAAAACTTATATCTGCGCTTGGAGGATGAATACGAAATCCGTGAGCGTCACCATGCCCTAGAACGCAAACTAGATTTAATTTCCCAAACTGCACAAACGGTGCTGGAGTTCATGCAGCATAGCAGTAGCCAGCGAGTAGAGTGGTATGTGGTGATTCTAATTGTAGTGGAGATTCTGCTGTCACTATACGACATCATTTTCAAAAGCTAACGCTAAATTTGGAGAGCGTAAACCCATTGGACTAACTGAAAATCGCTATATTATACCAGACGATTTATAATCATCTGGGCTAGGTGCAAAATGTTAATTAAAAACATTCTTCCCTACGAACGTGATAGAAAATACTTGTATGATTTATGATTTTTGACTCATAGTGTAAGGATTACAGATAATGCACGTTCTCAAAAGATCCATCAAACCAGCCACTTATATATCGTTCCTCCACATTTACCAAACTACTTGGGGAACTGCGGGTGATATTTGTTTAATCCGTGAATCTGTAGCTAATGAAAGTACAGCAAAGTTTATCGGTCACAAAATTCAACTAGCAATTCCAAGAGGGTTGGAGCGCGATCGCATTGCCAACTGTCCGATAATCAAAGTTGCAGGTAATGTCGGCGACGGACATCCTAAAGAGCATCCATTGGAATGGGAGGTTTATGAAGGCGTAGATCCAGAACTAGCTCTAGCAGCTCTCAAACCTTGGGGCTTCAAGTTAATTGAACTATAATGTGGCGATTCTATATAACGCTTTTTTATTACTCTCACTAGAGAATATTTAAGACCTTGTTTGTCCGTGCTTGGTTCCAAACAAGGATTTTTTTGGTTTTGCTGATAAAGCTTGGCTTTGAAAAAGATTCAAGGTCAGCATCTTATTTTTCTCTGCTCAAAGACATAAAAGAGCGATAAATTACGAATTAGTAATTACTAACTACTAATTACTAATGCACCAAATGAAAAAGCGATCACCTTTTTTCCTATTTCCCTTTCCCCTGCTGTTGACTCTCTTTTGCGCCCTACCTTGGGTAAGCGTACCCTTCGGGAAGCAAGCTACGCGTAGCGTCTCTAAGAGTTGCTCTTCGTAGACATCGCACCTTTGCCAAAACCTACCAGCTAGCCGATAATCTGCTCACAATCAACCTCAGTACCCTACTAAACAAAACGCACACCAATTAATTAGTGTGCGTCTGCGGTTAGATTTTAGAAATTCTCGAATTTAGCGATCGCATCCTTGATCTTATCCACCACCTCATCTACAGGTATGACTCCCAATTCCCCAGAGGCGCGGGTGCGAATACTCAATGTGTTGGTTTCCACTTCCTTAGCTCCCACTACTGCCATCACGGGTATTTTTTCTTTCTCTGCATTACGAATCTGTTTACCCAAGCGATCGCCACTGGTATCAACTTCTGCACGGATGCCTAACGCTCTCATCTTCGCCACTACATCTTTAGCAAAGTCTAGCTGTGTATCACCCACTGGGAGTAACCTAGCTTGCACTGGCGCTAACCACAAAGGAAAATCGCCCGCATATTCTTCAATTAAGATCCCAATCAGCCGTTCTAGCGAACCAAAAGGCGCACGGTGAATCATCACTGGACGTTTGCGAACACCATCTTCAGCGACGTATTCCAACTCAAAGCGTTCTGGCAAATTGTAATCTACCTGCACAGTTCCTAATTGCCACTCCCGATCTAGGGCATCACTAAAGATAAAGTCAAGTTTGGGCCCATAAAAAGCCGCTTCCCCAATTCCTTCAAAATGTTCCATCCCCAAGGTTTCAACTGCACGGCGAATTGCACCTTCGGCTTTGTCCCAAACTTCATCGGAACCCATGTACTTATCACTAGCAGGATCGCGAAAACTCAGTCTAGCTTTAAAGTTCTTTAGTTGCAGACTATTGAACACCGACAAAATCAAATCCACTACACTGAGGAATTCGCTATCTAGCTGTTCTGGGGTGACGAACAGGTGAGAATCATCCACAGTGAAACCGCGCACCCGCGTTAAACCGCCCAATTCGCCTGATTGTTCGTAGCGGTAAACAGTACCAAATTCCGCCAGTCGCATAGGTAATTCTCGATAAGAACGTAACTCACTCTTATATATTTGGATGTGGAAAGGGCAGTTCATCGGCTTCATAACGAAGCCCTGTTCCTGTGCAGCCGATTCCTGATCATCTGCCATTAAGGGGAACATATCTTCTTTATATTTCTGCCAATGTCCAGAGGTTTTAAATAAATCTACTCTGGCAATGTGAGGTGTTACTACAGATAAGTAACCCCGTTTTAGCTGTTCCTGCTTGAGGAAATCTTCTAAAGTACTCCGCAACAAAGTACCTTTGGGTGTCCACAAAGGTAAACCTGGCCCCACTTGGTCAGAAAATATAAATAAACCCAGTTCCTTACCAAGTTTGCGGTGATCTCGCCGTAGCGCTTCTTCTTTGCGTCGCTTATATTCAGCGAGTTGTTCTGGACTTTCCCAGGCGGTGGCATAGATGCGTTGTAGTTGGGCTTTGGTTTCATCCCCACGCCAATAAGCACCAGCAACGCTTTCTAATTCTATTGCCTTGGGGTTTAATTCACTGGTATTTTCCAGATGAGGCCCCGCACACAAATCCCACCATTCATTCCCCAGGTGGTAAATTGTGATTGGTTCCTCTTTGATATCTGCCAGGATTTCTAGCTTGTAAGGTTCGTTAATTCCCTGAATCCGGCGTTCTGCTTCTTCGCGGCTGACTTCTTCCCGAATAACTGCCAGTTTGCGATTGATAATCTTCGCCATCTCTTTTTTGATGGCTTTGAGATCATTTTCGCTAAATGGTTCTGGATTGTCGAAGTCGTAGTAAAAACCGTTTTCAATCCAAGGGCCGATTGTAACTTGCGCCTTGGGAAACAGCTTTTGTACTGCCATTGCCATTACATGGGAAGCAGTGTGGCGAATCTTTTTTAAGTTCTCCGATTCGCTAGTACGCGGTAAATAAATTTTTTCAACTTGTTCTGACTGTTGTGACTGATTTGATGAATTTGACGACATTGGCTGCTGAACCGTTGGCGAAGTGATTACAAAAGGTGATTTATCTAAATCTGTAGGCTTATTCAACTATAACGACTTTGGTTTTTGCCAGTTCAGCTTTATTCAAGAAAGAATTCAGGAGTCAGAATTCAGCATAAATTGAAGTCCGATGGTTACTGAGCTTATCGAAGCACTGGCAAACGCAGCCCGTTCGCTCTTAGCGTCTCAAAGAGAAGGTGTCTGCGACACGCTTTTGCGAATGTAGAGAGCGTCTGAATCAAAGGATTTAAGCCTCCCACTGAATACGCAGATTTAGTGGTCCTTCTTCAGCTATACCTATAGACGCCTCTCTAAAGGATCTGTACAAACCCATTAGGAAGATTATATAATAAATTCTGTACTATTTGTTACATAAATGTACATACTCTAAAATAATGAGATAAATAATTAATAAGAAATATGTTAAGAAACGTAAATAAGGTTAATATTAGTAAGAAAGTTGGAAATATGCTTCTCATTTATGTCAGACTCAAATTTACCAGGGACTGAGTTGCTGAAAACGGTTTTAGAACCCTTGCTGGAAGATTTTCATCATTGGTTTGTGCGATCGCGCCATTTACTCGAAACTGAACAGCTATCATTTATGAGTGACCAAGAAAAATCTGACTTGCTCTTACGTGTTAAACAAGCGCAAGATGAACTAAGTACGGCAAAAATGCTATTCAATGCTACTGATAAACAAGTCGGGATTGATATGGCAACGTTAATGCCTTGGCATGAATTAGTAACAGAATGCTGGAATGTGGCAATGCGCTTTCGTCAAACGCGTGAAGCATAAGTCGTTGATAGGAGCATCTACTATATTTTTGCCTTGACTTTGAATTTTGAATTCTGAGCAAAGCGACCTGACTTGCCTCTTTGCGTCTACACAAGATGATAAATCACCCATTCATTAAAGAAATAGTACAAATCTCTTAAGATTTTCTTAACATGATTTGGATTAACAAAGTAATGTATCCTATGCTACCGTAAGTGGAATAACGGTTGACAATTAGCTCCATATAGATGTAAGCGCACAAAGAGTGCCAAAAATGCTTGTCCTAACTGTAAGTCACAGTGTCGGCGAGACAAAACGTTACAAAATAAAAGATAAAAGTTTTAAAAATTACTGTCCTGGAGGAAAATTCAATGTTACACCTACTTTACATTCTTGCTTTTACAATCCTTGCATTTATAGCTGTTGGCAACTTGATTCGTAACCTGATCATGTTCAGTTTTGATCGGGAGCGAACTTATCCGACGAATTCCTCGTCAGTGAATAATCAAGGCAGCTATGGTTATTATTCATCAAAAAAACAGTTTGTACCCCATCCAGAATTATTAGATAACGCGGGCAACTTAATTAAAGAGCCACTTTTGGTAATGCGTTCGATTAACGTTGAAGATGCGCGTCAACATCTCGATGCACTTTACGAAGCATCCCCAGGACATAAAAGAGAGAATTCTGAAGAAGCGTAAAAGTTAGGTATTAGAAGTTTGGATGTAAATTATTGTTGCTTTTACATCCTTAATCTTTCTCGTGGCAGGACTTTATGAGAAGTGATGCGTAAAACCCCGAATAAAATTTGGGGTATATTTCGATGGATGAATTTGTTCATCCATCGATTTTATGTTTAAAGCTTAACCAGATACACAGATTAGAGTAATATAGCAACGATGGTATCATTGCATCAAAATGATACCGTAATTTTGTCTAGATATAGAATTCTATCGTCCTGCCAACGGTAGATTGCTTCTAAAAGGAGTTTGCTGCAATGCCTATAACACTTACTACTCGACTGATTTTGGAGACTTTACTTCCCCATCTCAAAGTAGCAGCAGGCTATGCCCGTTTTCTTCAACCAAAAATTGCTGCACTTCCCGCTAAAGAACAAGGAAACTTTTTTAGTGCTGCACTTACTGATGCGGATGTGGCTATTCAAAATTTAGTAGAAGTAGTACTACTGGGCACTTTCCCAGATATTCGCTTTTATGGTGAAGAGTATGAAAGTTCTAACAACACCAAATATTTTCGTGCTACCGAACTCGGTTTAGAAGGTGATTACTTAGTCACACTCGACCCAATCGATGGTACTAAGTTTTACATGGATGGGCATTCTAATTATCAAATTATTCTCAGTATTCTAAATTCAGATGACTTTGAAGCAGTACTCGCTATTTCCCCTGCCCAAAATATTTATTTTTACGCCCTTCGAGGTGAAGGTGCTTTTAAAGGGACTCTGGAGATGAGTTTAGAAGCCTGTGCCCCATTACACATAACATCCATCAAACCTTCTATTTTGTTGGGATGGGGAATGAATTCGATCGCACATTTACTAAAAGATCGATATCAAGTAATCGATATAGAGACTGATTATTCTAGTGATATTCAAATTCCCAATCTCAATGGTATTCTTAGTGGCGACTTGAGTGGAGCAGTCATCAAATCGGGCAAATTTATTGATGGTGCTGCACTTGCTTTTATTGCAAGAGAGGCTGGCTGCATTGTAACTACTCTGGACGGTTCGACTTTACCGCCACTGCATACTTGTCAAAACTATAGTCTGCCTGGATTGATAATAGCTGCCTCAAAATCTGTTCATCAAGACCTACTGAAAGCGATGCAAAGCGTAGCTGTTTGAGGATGAAAATTTGTATTGTTGGCGCGGGTGCCATCGGTGGATATTTAGGAGCAAAATTGGCGCTGGCAGGTGAAGCAGTGACGTTAATTGCGCGTGGTTCTCATTTGGAGGCAATTCAAAAAAATGGGTTGAAGTTGCTGATGGCAGATGGTTCCAGCCAAATTGTTACTCCCTCTTTAGCAACTAGCGAGATTCAGGAAGCAGGGGCACAAGATGTAGTAATTTTAACTGTCAAGGCTCACAGTTTGCCTGCGATCGCACCTCTTCTCCCTGCACTCTACAATGCTCACACGATGGTGGTAACAGCCCAAAATGGCGTTCCTTGGTGGTACTTTCGCAAGTATGGCGGTGAGTATGAAGGTACGCGGATTCAATCTGTTGACCCACATGGGATTATTGAAGCTAGTATCGGTGCTGACCGCGCCATCGGTTGTGTTGTTTACCCGGCAACTGAGATAATTGAACCAGGTGTGATTAAGCATATTGAAGGCGATCGCTTTACTCTTGGTGAAATTGACGGCACTAAAACCGAACGCATCCAATTATTGGCACAGACTCTCAAACAGGCAGGATTCAAAGCACCGATTCGCAATCAAATTCGCACGGAAATTTGGATAAAGTTGTGGGGAAATGTGGCATTTAATCCGATCAGTGCGCTGACTGGTGCTACTCTAGAGGATATTTGCCGTTATCCCCTCACCCGTGAACTAGCACGGCAAATGATGACAGAAACTCAAGCGATCGCTGAGAATTTGGGTATAAAGTTTGGCATCACTTTAGAACAGCGAATTAATGGAGCAGAAAATGTGGGTGCCCACAAAACCTCAATGCTACAAGATATTGAAGGCGGACGCACAACGGAAATAGATGCTATTGTTGGCGCGGTGGCAGAATTGGGAAAACTTACTCAAATTCCCACACCTCATATTGATGCTATTTATGCCAGCGTCAAGTTGTTGGAGGCAACCAAAGTAAGAATTTCACAGTAGCTAATTACAACATTTCATTAATTCATAACAAATTCTCCGCGTACCTCTGCGCTTACCTCTGCGCCCCTCTGCGTTTAAATTTCAACCCTCAATTCCCCACGATTTTACACGTTTCAGGTGCAGAATTGAAATTATATAATTATCAAGTTCATGAATAAAAAGAAAATATGGCTATCAACCATACTAGTTGTAGCAGTAGTAATCAGCATCATCGGACATAGTAATTCTCTAAAAGCTGCCTCATCTTTAGGTAAAGACACGCTGACGATGATTACTTCGCCAGATTATCCCCCTTATGAGTTTTATGATACGAAAGGAGGCGATCGCCAAATCGTTGGCTTTGATATAGATATTGCCAAAACCCTGGCTGAAAAACTAGGGTTTAAACTTCAAATAATGGAATCTGATTTTAATGGGTTAATTCCTGCACTCCAAGCAAATCGCGCTGACTTTGTAATGGCTGGGATGACTCCGACTCCAGAACGTCAGAAAAATATTGATTTTTCAATTATTTATTACGAAGCTAAAGATACAATTGTCGCTCCTAAAGGCAGCAACCTAAAGCAGCCCCAAGACTTATCAGGAAAAAAGGTTGGGGTACAACTAGGAACCATACAGGAACAAAATGCTCAGAAAATAGCTAAAAAATTTGCAGGTATTCAGTTAAAACAACTCAACAGAGTGCCGGAAGTAGTTCAAGAAATCAAATCTGGGCGAATTGATGCAGCAATTATTGAGGATACCGTCGCTAAGGGATTCGCCCAAGCTAACCCAGATTTAGAATTTAATATTATTCCCTCAGAGGAAGCAAGTGGATCAGCGATCGCTTTTCCCAAAGGTTCTTCTTTAGTAAAACCGTTTAACAAAGTCCTTCAACAAATGAAGGACGATGGCACATTGAATAAACTTGTTGCCAAGTGGTTTTCACAGAATATTACCGCTAATTCTGAATCTTCAACTCCTGCCAAAGGCGGATTGAATCTCGACTTCACCAGAATTCTTCCAGATATTCCCTTTATTCTTCGGGGAATCCCTTTAACTTTGTTGTTTACGCTATTATCTGTATCTTTGGGCTTAATCTGGGGAACAATCCTGTCTTTATTAAAAATTATCGGCATCAAGCCGCTTACCTGGGTTGCTAACGCCTACACCTCTGTTTTTCGAGGCACACCTTTGCTATTACAGTTGGCGTTGGTTTACTACGCAACACCCCAGCTTACAGGCTATGACATTTCAGCATTGCAGGCTGGAGTGCTAACTTTTACCCTGAATTCTGGTGCTTATATGTCAGAAACCATCAGGGGTGGGATTCAAGCGGTGGATAAAGGGCAAAGTGAAGCGGCGATGTCTATGGGTGTTCCCTATTGGTTGATGATGTGGGATGTGATTTTGCCCCAAGCATTGAAGAACATTCTGCCAGCATTGGTAAATGAAACTATCGGATTGCTCAAAGATTCCGCGCTGGTGTCAACGATTGGGGTGGTAGAAATATTACGCAGCGCCCAAATTGTTGGTGCAAATAAGTATATTTATTTTGAACCACTGCTATTTGCAGGGTTAATTTACTATGTTTTAGTAATGGGCATGACCTTGGGTGCATCTGCTTTAGAAAGGAGGTTGCGGGAAAGTGAATAATGTAGTAATTCGCACAGAGTTTTTATGTAAATCCTTTGGTAAACTCGATGTACTCAAAGATATTTCTACTGAGTTTTATCAGGGAGAAGTGGTTGCCATACTAGGCCCTTCTGGTTCAGGTAAGTCTACCTTTCTGCGATGCATAAACTTGCTAGAACAACCCACCAGAGGAAGAATCTACTTTCACAAACAAGAAATCACCAATCCCCAGGCGAACATTGCTAAGGTGCGCCAGCAATTGGTGATGGTATTTCAACATTTTAATTTGTTTCCCCACATGAATGTGCTACAAAATGTCACCTACGCACCGATAAAGGTGAAAGGAATAAACAAGCAAAAAGCACAACAGCATGGTTTAGAATTGCTTGCCAAGGTAGGTTTAGAGCCAAAAGCGTCTGTCTATCCTTCCAAACTATCCGGGGGGCAGAAACAGCGAGTAGCGATCGCTCGGGCATTAGCAATGGAACCAGAGATGATTTTGTTTGATGAACCCACCTCTGCGTTAGATCCAGAAATGGTCAAAGATGTGCTGGAAGTGATGAAAGCTTTAGCGCTATCTGGAATGACAATGGCCATCGTTACTCATGAAATGGGCTTTGCAAGAGAAGTTGCTAATCGGATTATGTTCCTCGACCAGGGAATTTTAGCAGAAGATAGTACCCCTGGTGAGTTTTTCCAAAATCCTAAGTGCGATCGCGCCAAGCAGTTCTTGGAAAAAATGCTCTAGAACAATTGAAATTCGCCGCTTTTTTTGTATTCTTGAAACTTTTCCAAAACAGGGCGCTCGTTCAGAGTTACATACCATGATGCAGGCCTATCAAGAAGGATTTTTAAGAAGAGCCACTGCATTAACGTGAGTTCGACAAGTCTTATTTGACCTCTCCCCCAACCCCTCTCCGTGTCGGAGAGGGGAGCAAAAAGCTGAACTTTTCGTTGCTCCTCCCTTTCCGTTTCGGAGAGGGAGGCTGGGAGGGAGAGGTTCATCTCAACCTTCAGCTATCTTAACCAATAGCGAACAGGGGGCATAATCACTAATTCTCCAGCAGCATTGCGTTCGATGCGAAAATCACTGTTTAGCTGACAAAACTCATAAAACTGATCTTCGGTTAGTACGATCGCAGGTTGCAATTGCAAAACCATTGGTATAATTTCTGTGGCTACAGGTAAGTTGGTGGTCATAATTGCTTTGTGGCTACTTCACCTGCTTTAACTATAATCTTTTCACAATCTACGGTGGAATGAGGGTTAACTCATGAAGATTGGAATTATTGGCAGTGGAAACATGGGGCGCTCTCTAGGTATTCTCTGGGCAGAGCAGGGGCATGAAGTATTTTTTGGCTCTCGTGATGCCGAAAAAGGAAAAGCAACAGCAGAGTTGGCAAAACGCGGAACGCAAGGTGGTACAAATGATCAGGCGGCGGCGTTTGCTGATGTAATTTTGTGGACAGCACGCAACATTATGCCAAAAGAGTTGCTTTCTCATCCTGAAGTTCTCGACAGTAAAATTATTATTGATTGTAATAATCAGGATATCCCTGAAGGATTTGCTTATCCCCCAATAGTAGAATCTCTGGCCGAAAAGCTTGCTAAAGATGTACCTCAAGCGCGGGTGGTAAAAGCTTTTAATACGATGGCGCAGGAAGTCTTTGAATTAGCACCTGAACCACTAAAGGATTATGGAGTTTCTGTTTTTGTTGCAGGAGATGATGAACAAGCCAGAAAAACAGTGATGGGGCTTGCTGAAGAAATCGGATTTTTAGCAGTAGATTCTGGTGTTTTACGTAATGCTCGATTGGTAGAAGGCTTGGGAGATTTTATTCGCTTGATCATGATCGGCCAAAAACAGGGTGTTTATGCAACTATCTCTGTTAATGTCTTACCTACAGCGTCAGAACAACGCTTAGGTGGACGGCAAGCTTCGAGTTTGAATTAAACATCAGTAATCTCGTTGATTGAAGATATCACTGCAATCAACTTGCTTAATTCACCGCATCTCATTACAGTAAAATCACAAGCAGTTTCAAGGTCATAAAAATGACGACTGAAAAAAGGATTGCTGTGGTAACAGGCAGCAATCGAGGGCTAGGATATGCTATTTCCCGTCAATTATCCAAAATTGGCAACCGCGTAATTCTGACGAGTCGTAATGAAACAGATGGTCTTGCTGCTAAACAGCAGTTTACCAATGAAGGGCTTGATGTTGACTATCACACGTTGGATGTCACGAATGATGGAAGTGTGCAACAGTTTACAGAGTGGCTGCGTGAAACTTACGCCAAAGTAGATATTCTGGTCAATAATGCAGGCGTGAATCCCACAACTAAGCCGGAAGAGTCCAGCTTACTGACTGTGCAACTGGAAACGATGCGATCGACCTTTGAAACCAATGTTCTAGCGGTACTCAGAATTTCTCAAGCATTAATTCCGTTGATGAAGGTGCAAAACTACGGTCGCATTATCAATATCTCAACGGAAATGGCATCTCTAACATCAGTTCCCACTGACTACTACCCTTTAGCGCCTTCCTATCGACTCTCGAAGGTGGGAGTAAATGGACTAACTGTGCTTCTCGCCAAGGAACTCCAAGGTACTAATATTCTCGTAAATGCCTATTCTCCAGGTTGGATGAAAACAGATATGGGGGGAGATAATGCCCCGTTCACGGCAGAAGAAGGAGCCGAAACTGCTGTCTATTTAGCAACACTTCCCGATGGAGGAGCGCAAGGACTGTTTTTTGCAGAGATGCGAAAGTTTGGTGGCCCCATTCAATTACAATGGTAGGTTAATATGGGAAATTCCGCAGATTTACCGTCTATTTACGCAGATAAGCCGATTGAATTAGCACCTGCTAAAATTATTACCTCGTTCCCAGTCAATACTTTTTTGGAAAATCTAGCAATCGCACCAGATGGCACAATTTTTGTAAGCAATCACGAAGTTGGCGAGATTGTTCGCATTACTCCAGATGGCAATCAGCAGATTCATGCCACTGTTGAAGGCAAAGTAAGTGGTCTTGCTTTCACTACCAACGGCGATCTGGTGGCAACAGGCTGGAATGCTAATTCTATACCCGTGGTTTCTCTAGTTAAAAGTGATGGCACGGTGGAAACGTTACTGACGCTGCCAGACGCAATGTTTCTCAATGGCATCACGCCACTTTCCGACACTCAGTATTTGACAGCAGATTCCTATTGTGGTGCAATCTGGCTGATTGATGTTGCTCAACCCAATGGATCAATTTGGCTAGAACATCCAATGCTTGCTCGTAGCAATTCGGAGAGCGTGTTTCCGGCTGCTAATGGCTTGAAGCGTTTTGGTGATTTCCTCTACGTTTCAAATACGGAAAAAATGTTGTTGTTGCGGATTCCTGTTGATATCGGTAATAAACAGAGTTAGCAGCGCAGGGTTATAGAGTTTCACTAATGGCGCGATCGCCTGAGATTCTGGATTTAGCAGATGAATTAGGCGGTATTGCTACTCAAGGATCAATTACCAATTTTCAAGACTTACAGCGATTAGTAGAGACAACTTTAACTCAATTAGGTCGTGTTGATGCAGTAGTAAATAGTTTTGGAGATCCACCCCGGCCAGATTTGCTATCTATTTCTGATGAAATGTGGATAGAAAACTTTGAAATGCTATTTTTGAGTGTTGTCCGCATCGCCAAACTAGTTACAGAAGCAATGCGATATTCAGGAGGCGGTGTCATCGTGAATATTTCCGCGTGTGACTCCCATGAACCAGGATTAGGGACACCCTTTAGCGGTACACTCCGCGCGGCAATGGAAGGGTTTACAAAACTTTATGCCAAGCGTTACAAAGCAGATAGAATTCGTATGGTTTCCGTAGCGCCTTTTTTTGTCGCAGATTCAATGGCAGAGTTAGAGGGATGGAATGTGCCTTCGGATTTGATGCTTGGTCGTCCTACTACCTATGCAGAGTTTGCTAAAATAATTGCTTTTTTGATTTCTGATGATGCCAAGTTTATTACAGGCACAACTTTGAAGGTGGATGAAGCCTATTCTTCTGCTATTTAGTTTTATTTCTAGGTCGGGAAATACAAGCGATGCCTATGGCGGGCTACGCCTACGCACCTGATCGCCCCTCCAAAATGCCAAAATGTTAGGGGTAGTTATCTAACCACCCCTTTATTGCCCTAATAATTTAGAATTTACTTGCAGACCCCTTAATGGGAAGTTAATTTACTCAGAAATATTAATCGAACTTTCAACTTGAGAAGTAGCTAATGTTGGTGCAGAAAAAATCCGCGAGTACAGACTTGATGGTTTCTGATGAGCAACAACTGGTAGAACTTCACGAGCATGGGCGGCTAATTCTACTGCCTTCACATCATAAGTCTGCGTTGCTAACTTTGGATAAAACCCAATACCGATGATTGGCAGCAACAAACAAGCGGTAATAAATATTTCGCGGGGTTTAACATCAAATATTACAGCATCCAAGTGCAACTCTTGACTTTGTTCACCGTAGAACACTTGACGCAGCATCGACAGTAAATAAATTGGTGTCAAAATCACGCCAACTGCTGACAGCAACACAACTACAACCTTGAAGCTGGAACTGTAAACATCACTGGTGGCGATACCGAGAAACACCATCAACTCACCCACAAAACCACTCATTCCGGGTAAAGCCAGAGAAGCCATTGAACCAATGGTAAACAGAGCAAAGGTTTTAGGCATTACCTTAGCCATTCCACCCATTTTATCCATCATCAAGGTGTGGGTGCGATCGTAAGTCACGCCAGACAGGAAGAACAAGCTAGCAGCAATCAAGCCGTGGGAAACCATCTGTAGCACTGCACCGCTTATACCCAGTTCTGTGTAAGAGGCAATCCCAATCAGCACAAATCCCATGTGGGCAATTGAAGAGTAAGCCAAGCGGCGTTTGAGATTGGTTTGAGCAAAGGCACAGCAAGCACCGTAGACAATGTTAACCACACCCAAAATTGCCAGCACTGGGGCAAAAGTCACATGAGCATTGGGTAACATTTCCACATTGAAGCGGATAAGAGCATAACCACCCATTTTTAGCAACACACCAGCCAAAATCATTGAACCGGGTGCTGATGCTTCACCGTGGGCATCAGGTAGCCAAGTGTGTAAAGGGAAAATTGGTAATTTTACACCGAAGGCAATTAAGAAACCTGCATAAACCAACAATTCCAAGGTTTTGGGGTATTCTTTCATTCCCAGAGTCGCCATATCGAAGGTGACAGTATCTCCAGAGAATGCCATTGCAAAACCGGCAATCAAGATAAATATTGATGCGGCGGCGGTGTAAAGGATGAATTTGGTAGCCGCATAACGGCGGTTTTGTCCTCCCCAAATCGAAATCAGCAGGTAAACCGGCACTAACTCGATTTCCCACATTAGGAAGAACAGCAGCAAATCTTGGGCGACAAATACGCCAAGTTGGGCGCTGTACATCGCTAACATCAAACCATAAAATAATCGCGGCTTGGTGGTAACTTTCCAAGCCGCGAATATTGCGAGGGTATTTATTAAGCCTGTTAGAAGCAGCAAGGGCATCGATAAACCATCAACCCCCACAGCCCAATGCAAACCTAACTGCGGTATCCAAGGATAGTTTTCTACAAATTGGAGTGTTGAACTCTGAAAGTCGTATTTATACCAAAAGGCATAAATCATCAGTGCAAAATCGGCGATCGCAACTCCCAGACCATACCACCGGATAGTTCTACCTTCTTTGTCTGGGATTAGGGGAATGGCTAAGGCAGCCACCAAGGGTAAGAGGATTATGGCTGTTAGCCAGGGAAATTCAATAGCATTCATCACTTCTGACAATCAATTTGCCTTTTCGCTTTCGATTTCATTATATTAAGGAATCCATACTTTTGTAAATATTCTTTAACTCTAAAAGAGTAAATCTTAACTATTGACAAGAATATATACTCATCAAATGTCAAATTATCAGGATAGATAAGAATAAATACTTATTGGATTTTGCCGATTCCATTCTAAATGTAAACTTTTGCAACGTCAACAAAAAACGGCAGCTAAAGCCACCGTTACAAAAGCGTCATATTCTCTAGCCCAATTGTCAGGGCTATTTAGTCTACGCTTCTAAGTTGAGTCATAGACCTAACCCCCAACCCCTTCCCTTATAGGGAAGGGGAGTAAGATTCAAACCCTCTCTCCTAAAAGAAGAGAGGAATGGAAGTGAGGTCAAAAGTATTTGGGGCTGACCATTAAACAATCCGGTTGACAATTGTCCACACTTCCCCACCAGAGCGGACATAAGGGACGGAGATTGTCTTGAACCCAGTAATGAAGGGCTTGTAATAAATCCGCCAATACATTGGACTTAGTTCATTAGCACAACGTTTAAGGAGACGGACTTCTGTCGCCAGTTCGCTTGCTAGTTGATTAATGCGTTGAGCATGAACCTGTGCCACTTCTTTGGCTTCTTCTAGCTCTTGCTGTTGGATAAGTTCTTTTGATGCAACTTGCGATCGAACTAACTTACCTTGTTTTTGTTTTATCTGGCCTTCCAAAGCTGCGATCGCTGCATCGATGCCTTGGAGTTCAACTGATAATTGGGCATTTTCCCTGGCTTGACGGCGATACGCTTCCACCATTGCCTGGGGTGAATCATTCTCGCCAGAGATGACATTATTAATGGTGAGTGCAGCGCGTTCTTCTAGGAGAATCTGAATTTGAGAGTTAAGTGCCGCCATTTCAGCCTGAATTTGCTCCATAAATCGAGTTTTAAGTGCTGAGTAAAATAGTTATCGGATTTTTTAAAAGCTTTTTGCGCCTTGGGTATCGAGAGAAAGCGATCGCACCTCGGCTGTAATTCCTTCTTCTTGCCAAGCAGCTAACATCGCCGCCTCCACAGCCTCTGAGTGTAATTTATCTGCCAAAGCTAACAGTGTCGGCCCCGCACCACTAATTACCATACCATAAGCACCAGCACTAACGGCTGCGATGTTGAGAGCATCATAACCAGGAATCAAAGCTTTACGATAGGGCTGATGCAACTTATCTTGTAAAGCTGTCTTTAACCATCGTCCGTTACCAGTTTCCAAACCGCGCAACAATAACCCCAAATGTGCTGTATTGAAAATCGCATCGGCGCGACTCACTTCAGTTGGAAGAACGCCCCGCGCCTCGGAAGTGGAAAGTTCAAAATTAGGAATAGCTATAACTGGTACAACATCTTTATGCCAGGGAACATCACAAATTTCCCAAGCTGCACCACTGGTAGCAGCCAGACGACATCCACCTAACAAAGCTGGAACTACATTATCAGGATGTCCTTCCATTGCGATCGCTAACTCCATCACCTGCGACTGAGAAAGAGTAGCACCCTCAAGTTGATTAGCCGCAACCAACCCACCAACAATTGCTGTCGCCGAACTACCCAAACCTCTCGCCAGCGGGACACCTAACTTAATCTCTATTTTCACAGTTGGCGGCGTTTGCTCTATATGTTGATAGAACTTGACAAACGCTTGGTAAAGGAGATTGCTCTCATCAGTTTGGACTCGTTCAGCTTCAGTACCAGTGACATGAATAGTTAACCCACCTTCTTCTTGGCGAGTGAATTTGAACTCGTTGTACAACTTTAATGCTGCACCGATGCAATCAAAACCAGGCCCCAAATTCGCAGTTGTGGCGGGAACGGTAACAGTGATGGCAGAAACAACAGACATTGGCAAAACTCACTAATCATCAACCAGCATCTCATGTAATAGGAATTCATAATTCGTAATTCGTAATTCGTAATTAAGAAAGTTGTATTTGCTGACAACCAATGTTGTGGTTTTTACAACTGCTTTTCCAATCGCTTTAAATATCACTCTTGACTCTACCCTTACGGGATAGTGTTTAGTTTAAAAAGCTAATGATATCAGGCAAAAAATTATGAAATTGGGAGCTATAAATCACATAGCGCTAACTGTATCCAATTTGAAGCGTTCTGAGGCTTTTTACAATACTCTACTTGGATTCTTGGGTTATGAACAAGGAGAAAAAACAGAGCATTTAATACTGTGGGCAAGCTTTAATGGTGTGATCACCATTTCCCTAGCAAATCCGCGATCGCTCAATAAAAATCATGATCGCTATTCTCCTGGATTACATCATCTAGCTTTTAGTGCAGATAGTCGAGAAGAAGTGGATCGGCTTTACCAAAATCTGATGGAGTGTGGAGTAGAGATTTTAGATCCTCCTGCTGAATACGATTATTTGCCGAGTTACTATGGTTTCTACTTTTTAGACCCAGATGGCATTAAGCTCGAATTAACACACACTCCTAATTGGCCGCCTGAGTTGTAGTCAGCAAGGAGCAAGAAGAATGCTAAAAATCGGCGACTTTTCCAAACTTAGCCTGGTAACAGTGAAAGCACTGCGCCTTTATGACCAACTAGGATTGCTTAAACCAGACCACATAGACCACTTTACAGGCTATCGCTACTATTCGGCGAACCAATTACCAAGACTCAATCGCATATTAGCACTCAAAGACTTGGGTTTTTCTCTAGAGCAAATTGCCAAGTTACTAGAAGATAACCTGCCATCAGATCAAATTCGCGGAATGCTGCGACTCAAACAAGCAGAGCTTCAGCGGTTAGTTGAGGAAGAACAGGCAAGGTTGTTAAGAGTCGAATTGCGACTCAAGCAAATCGAACAGGATGATACTATGCCCAACTACGAAGTTGTTTTGAAAAAAGTTGATCCGATCAAAGTAGTATCGATTAGAGAAATATTACCAGATTACCCAAGTGTCGGCAGTCTTTACGATGAGTTATTAGGATATCTCAAGCAGCAAGGAGCCAAAGAAGGAAGTTACTGCGCGGGGATTTGGCACGATCCAGGATACAAAGAGTCTGATGTCGATGGTGAAGCTGTGCTTTCAATTGAGAGTTCAGTACAAGGCAATGAACGGATAAAAGTATATGAATTACCAGGCTGGGAAACAATTGCTTGCTTAGTTCACAACGGTAGTTACAAGACTATTAACCAAGCTTATGCTGCCCTAGTATCTTGGATTGAAGCTAACGGCTATAAAATTATCGCCCCTAACCGTGAAGTTTATATAATTGGTGGCAACCAGCAAGATAACGATACGTATGTAACAGAAGTGCAGTTTCCAGTTTCCAAAGTTTGATGAATAAATATTAATTTATGGCTTAGAGATAAACACTGTATATGAATAAGTGTTTATCTCTAGTCATATTGCCATAAGTTCCTGAAGTGAGCGATCGCTCTTTTCCACAGAAGAAATAGATTTCGAGAAGATTACTTCAAAGCTCCCAAAACTGGCGCTACCTCGACCTCGGAAATTTGCGGAACCAAGAATCCCTTAGCATAAATCTGGGGATTTGTTTGCGAAACTATGGCATAAGACTGACGAACATTAGCATTGACTGCAACAGTTTTCACATCGTACATTTGCATTGCCATCTTAGGATACAAACCAATGCCAATAATCATCAGCAGGAAACAAGCGGCGATAAACACCTCACGGGGTCTAGCATCTTCGTAGACTGCATCCTCTGGTACGAGGCAATCTGTACCAAAACAAACCGTTCCCTCATCTTCCTGATTTTCCAAACCTGAATTATTAATGTCGCATAGGAGTGCTGCATCTTTACCATAAAATACCTCTCGCAGCATGGAAAGTAAATAAATAGGTGTGAGGATGACTCCAACTGCGGCGAGAAAAACCGTAACAGTGCAGAAAGTTGAACTGTAAACGTCACTGCTTGTCATACCAACAAATACCGAGAGTTCGCCAGCAAAGCCACTCATCCCGGGAAGTGCTAGGGATGCCATTGCTCCGATTGTAAACAGGGCGAAGACTTTGGGCATGGCTTGACCGATACCGCCCATATCTTTCATTACCATTGTGTGGGTGCGATCGTAAGTAACGCCGGCTAAGAAGAACAGCACCGATGCAATCAAACCATGCGAAATCATCTGCAACATCGCGCCGTTGATTCCCAAATCAGTGAAGGACGCAATCCCAAGCAGCACAAATCCCATGTGAGAAATCGACGAATAAGCCAAACGCCGCTTCATATTCGTCTGAGCAAAGGAGTTTAATGCACCATAGATGATGTTGACAACACCCAGAATGGCTAAAACAGGCGCAAAGTAAATATGTGCATCGGGAAGCAACTCAAGATTCAGGCGAATCAGCCCGTATCCGCCCATCTTCAGCAACACACCAGCTAAAATCATCGACACAGGAGAGGATGCTTCGCCGTGGGCATCAGGCAACCAAGTATGCATCGGGAAAACAGCAAGCTTGACACCAAATGCAATCAACAACCCTGCATAAAGTAGCAGTTGTAGAGCAACGGGATATTCCTTCTTGGCGAGGGCGGTGATATCAAATGTCATATCGCCACCGCCGTATAGCCCCATTGCCAGGGCTGCCACCAAAATAAATATAGAAGCAGCTGCGGTATATAACAAAAATTTCGTAGCCGCATAACGCCGTCTTTGCCCACCCCAAATGCAGACTAGTAGGTAGACGGGGATTAGCTCTACTTCCCACATAATGAAAAATAGCAGCAAGTCTTGAGCAACGAACACCCCAACCTGTGCAGAATACAGCACCAGCATTAAGAAATAGAAGAGGCGCGGACGGTGATTAACTTGCCAAGCTGAAAAAATCGAGAGTGTGGTGACAAATCCCGCTAGAAGCACAAGTGGCGCTGAAAGCCCATCAACTGATACCGCCCAGTTAAGACCCAACTGAGGCATCCAGGCATAATTTTCTACCATTTGAAAACTAGCACTGCTGGCATCGTAATGCTTCCAAAAGGCGTAGCACATCAATGCAAAGTCCGCAATACCTACACCCAGTGCATACCACCGCACGCGCTTGCCATCTTTATCAGGCAGCACAGGGATAAGCAGGGAAGCAACGAGTGGCAGCAAAACAATCGCGGTAAGCCAGGGAAATTGATCCGCTATCATGTATATGAGAAAAAATACTTATTTGGGATGATGTCATTGTACTAAACTTTGTAACAATTTCTTCATAAGTATTTGTCCCAGTTAACCATAAATATTTGTCCCAGTTAACCGCTTTGACTCAAAGACAATTGACTTGAAAATAACGACTGGGGACTGGGGAAGAAAGATTTTTAGTTGCTTACGGTACTAATCCAGCCCGCAAGGCACGGACGGCAGCCTGTGTCCGGTCAGCAACACAGAGTTTATTGAGAATACCTCGAACATGAGTTTTTACAGTACCGACTGTTAGATAGAGCCTTTTAGCAATTTCTGCATTGTCACACCCAGCGACAATCAACTCTAAAACATCCATCTCTCTATGAGTTAAAGGATAGCTGACTATACTTTTCTCAGTATCTGGATCAATACCTTCAATCAAAACTCTTTTCCCAGATGCGCCTCTGCTGCCATCGGGGAAATCTTGACGTATTTGCTGTAGTACAAGGTCTGCGATCGCAGGATCGATCCATGAGCTACCTGCAAAGGTCATTCGCACAGCCTCAACTAGTCTCTCAGTTTCAATATCCTTCATGCAATAAGAATCTGCACCTGCTGCAAATGCTGCTAAAACTGCCTGTTCGCTATTCTGCATGGTTAAAATTAGCAGCTTTGTAGTATAATCTTCATTCTCTGCTTGATATTGCCTAAACGTGCGTGTTAGCTCAATACCATCCATGTCAGGCAAACCAATGTCAATAGTGGCAACATCAGGCTTGAGAGTTTTCAGAAGGTTGATGCCGTCGGCTGCATTGGCTGCTTCACCAACAATGTTAAACTCTGGCTGGGTTTGTAGGGCAGCCCGTAAGCCAATTCTTGTAAGGTTGTGATCTTCAATCACGAGGATCTTGATTTCATTCATAGTTGCTTAACTTTACTGTTATCTATCTAAAGTACAGATTAAAATAATCTCGTTCTTTTATTCGGGATATTATACAAAAAGCAATGCAGTTGGTATTATTACCCGAACTTCATCTACCATTAGACATAAATAACCTTATCTCGGAAGTTTTTTTAAAGCAAGAGTTTCGATATGACAAGAAGAAATTAATTAAAAAATATTTTTATACATTAATCTCAGGATAGGTATTTCATAGTAAACAATTTTTCATTGAAAATCCGGTAGCAAGTAAGAGTCGGGAACCATTAATAGTTGCTCTTATAGTGGCTACGATGATGTATATAAAAGGGACTAAACTATCTTACCCTTAGACCCAGACACAGATATTGTTTAGATAATCAGACGGCTAAGATATTTACAAAAACAATTTATTTAATACATATATCAAATAACATACTAGTGCAATTACTTAAATTTTTAAGGTGTAAATTCAGAAAACTTTAAAGGAAAATGTGAATCCTTAATAATCTCAATGCCGATAAAGTAAGCTATTACTAGATTTGCGAGGGATAACCAAGCACTTCTTTTTTTTATTTAGCCATGTCTTTAACTAAAACTGTCAAAAAAGATAAAATTCTCGCTGTCGATGATGTTTTTGACAATCTACTGGTCTTAGAAGCAGTCCTAGAAGATGAGGACTATGAAATTAGCTTGGTGGAAGATAGCAAAATAGCTCTGGCTATGGTTGAGGAATCACCGCCAGACTTAATTCTCTTAGATGTGATGATGCCAGAGATAGATGGGTATGAATTTACTCGACGCATCCGGCAGAATCCGGCGTTGCCATTTATCCCGATTCTGCTGCTCACGGCTCACTATCAGTCTAGCGTTGTGGAAGGGCTTGATGCTGGTGCAGATGACTTTATTCGTAAACCATTCGATCCTGATGAACTACATGCACGAGTGCGATCGCTCCTGCGTCTCAAACATAGCATTGATGAACGAGATCAGATGGCTAACCTGCGGGCAGATTTTGTCTCCCGTTTTACTCACGATTTACGCATACCCTTGGTAGCCTCTAACCGCGTATTAAAATTATTGCTAGAAGGCAGGTTTTGCGATGTTTCGCCACAATTGCAAGAAATAATTAATACCATGATTGGCAGTAATCAAGACCTGCTGGAAATGGTAAATACTTTACTAGAAGTTTATCGTCATGAAGCAGGTTATAAGACCTTAAAAATTTCTCCCTGCAATATTCAGGAATTAGTTGCTGAAGTTTCTCAAGAATTAACTCCTTTAGCCGAAGAAAAAGGATTAACTGTAAATACTGATCTAGGTGAAACGGCAAGCACCGTCATGGGCGATCGCGTAGAACTGCGGCGAGTTTTGACAAATATCATCGGTAATGCGATCAAATTTACAGACAAAGGTTCTGTAGATATTCACTGCTATTCTACTCCGGTAGCTGTGACTATTGATATCCAAGATACAGGACCGGGAATTTCTAAACAAGACCAAGCAATATTATTCGAGCGATTTCGCCAGGGTAAACACCAGCGTTCTGGTAGCGGTTTGGGACTATATCTATCTCGCTGCATTATTGAAGCACATCAAGGCACAATCGATGTGACATCTGAACCAGGCAAGGGTAGTACATTCACTATCCGTCTACCTGTAGCAGGCGAAAACTAAAATTAGGAATTCATCAGAAAACCCAATCTGGGCTAAAATTCTCCCTTGTTAAACTAAATTTAGCACCATCTGTGTATGTTTAATATTCTTTTTTGAAGTTAATCTTAATGCACATTTATGTGCCTTTAGTATAACAGATAGGTTTTTGCAATCAAAAATAGTGTTCACAGGCAAAATCCGTGAACACTAAGATAGAAAACTAAGATATAGGAATCGTATTTTATTTTTGAAATTATCTACGTGGGCGGGGAGTGGGGAGTAGGGAATAAGGAATTAGGCTTTTCGATCTGTACCGAGCTTTTTCAGAAATCAAACATTAGTCCTATATGGGAGGAAGAAGACAAAAATAAATATTTTTACTGATCAATTTTTGGAACAATATCGGGAAGGTATTGGCAAAAGCCTGAAACCCAAGGTAATACATAGATTTGAAAAAGGGAGAAGGCTGAGTAAATAATTATTTTACTTACACCTTCTTCCTAAATAAAGTTCAGTTTAGTCTAAAGTCTTTTTAACTTCATCTTTGATATTCTCAGCAGTGTGGCGGGCTTGAGCTTCAGCTTGTTTAGCTTTACCTTCAGCCTTATCTTTAGGATCGCCAGTTACTTCACCAACTGTCTCTTGGACTTTACCTTCGACATTTTTAGCAAAAGCTTTTGCTCTATCTTCGATACTCATATTCTTTCTTCCTAAGTATGTTAATTGTTGATTAGTTTTTTGTTGCTCGCTTGAAAAGCGTTGCAATGTTTATAGATTACTTTTAGGCAAGTTTTAATTCTTCTATCTAACGATGTTTTTATGAAGAATATTTGTATCCGTTGTACATAACTATTTAAAGGTTAAATTCATCTTGAGAATTCAACTAATACCCAAAAGAGAGAAAGGTAGCATTATATTGTTCAGTCTTAAGACAAGATAATTTATAACTTCAGGTAGATAGTGATGCTGATAAACCGCAACTTGGCTTATTACAACTGGATATAGTAAATATGTCAACAGGGCGCGGAGGCTTTCAGCTTGGTGTTAGATAGTGCAATATTAGTGAGTCCGTGTATTCAATTCTGGGTAAATGAGATGAGATGCTTTAAAATACTTTCGTCTTTAATCACTAAATGAGGTTAGTTAAATGTCTGAACTTACGGATGAACTTCAATATATTTTGAATTGGTTAAAATCTACCAATCATGATTTCTTTGATTGTTACAATCCAGGTTTAACTCGCCAGCAGATTGACGAAATTACAAAGGATTTACCATTCCGGTTATCCCAAGAAGTATACGAACTTTATCAATGGCGCAATGGAACCGCCGATCTTGGTTATAACAATGGCTATCTACCACTCTATTTTTTGTTTCCTGAGCAATTAAGATCCGATGTGATTTGTTCTTTTTGTTCCTTGCAAGATTCAGTTTATATTTACAAAAATATAGGGGAAGCAACTAACTACGATGATGCATATTGGAAGCAACAATGGTTTCCTATTGCTGCGTATGAGAATAAAAGAATGCTTTATGTAGTTGGCGATCTCGATCCATCTCCGGTTTATCTTTGGGATGTTGGTTGCCTTGAGGATTCAGTAAGAATATATAAAAATCTTATCAGTATGATATCTGTAATTGCAGAGTGTTGTGAGTTTGGTTTATATCAACTCATACCAGATGAAGATGGAGAGGAAGGTGACATGATAATCCGAATAGATGAAGAAAAGCTAGAATTTGAAAAAGAGATATATCGAAAATATAACTCATAATTTAAAAAAATATGAAGTTGGATAAAAACAAATTGCTTCCTGAGTAAAACTGTGATATTTAAATCTTAATAAAAAAAGAGTTTGAATAAAAAGAATAATGAAGTACTTATTTATAATTTGGGTGCTTATACTCTCTTTAGTCGCTCCTAGTACGGCGATCGCTGACGACAAGCCGCTTCATGTCTACACTCAAGCAATACAGCCCTATAGTTTAATATCTGGAGTTGGGACAATCCACCATCCAGTTTCCACTTCTAATCCCCAAGCGCAAGAGTTTTTCGATCAGGGATTAAATTTGATTTACGCTTTTAATCATGATGAGGCGGTGCGTTCTTTTCAACACGCTGCCAAACTCGATCCACATTTGGCGATCGCATATTGGGGTATCGCTCTAGCTCTAGGCCCTAATATTAACTTAGCAATCGACCCCAACCGAGAATTAGCTGCTTACCAAGCGGTACAGCAAGCTTTAGCACTTTCCACCCAAGCATCTGCCCAAGAACGAGACTACATTACCGTTTTAGCAAAACGTTACTCCCAAGATCCTGATGCAGATTTGTTTCAACTAGCGGTAGACTACGCAAAAGCAATGGCAAACCTAGTTAAACGCTATCCAGATGATTTGGATGCGGCGACGCTTTACGCTGAAAGTTTGATGGATTTGCATCCTTGGCAGCACTGGACTAAAGATGGCAAGCCACAGCCAGATACAGAAGAAATTGTAGCTATTTTAGAATCTTTTCTCAAACGTAACCCGAATCATACCGGAGCTAATCATTACTATATTCATGCAGTGGAAGCCTCACTTTCCCCAGAACGGGCCCTTGTGAGTGCCAAAATACTAGGAACCCTAGCACCAACAGCCGGACACTTGGTACATATGCCAAGTCATATTTATTTTCGTGTAGGAGATTATGAAGGGGCAATGCAGGCAAACGAGCAGGCGATCGCACAAGATGATATTTACATCAAAAAATATCAAGTCCAGGGCACTTACGCCATGATGTACTGCAACCACAATATACATTTTCTCATGATGGCCAGTAGCATGGCAGGAAAATATAAAGATGCTCTCCAAGCCGCAAAGACGTTAGTCGCAAATGCTACTGCAATTGACCCGTATGCACCAATGCTTGAAGGATTTTTGGGCAGCAAAATGCTGATTCAGACACGCTTTAGTGATTGGGATGCCATCTTAAAAACTCCTGCCCCCGATGCTAAACTGCCCACTACCACAGCACTTTGGCATTTTGCTCGCGGCATGGCTAGAGCAGCCACAGGCAAACTTGAAGATGCAGCAAGTGAAAGTCGGGCATTACTTGCCGCTAAACAGGGAATTTCCAGCGAAGCAACCATTGGCTTCAGTCCCGCCAGTCGCATTTTAGACATTGCTTCAGAAGTTCTAAACGCCAAAATTGCTAGAGAAAAGCATGATTATGAATCTGCTATTCAGTTGCTAGAAAGAGCTGTAGTAGCAGAAGATGCCCTCGATTACGTGGAACCACCAGACTGGTATCTTCCCACGCGGGAATCTTTGGGAAGTGTGCTTTTGGGTAAGGGTGACTATGTACAGGCTGAGAAAGTCTTTCGTGCTGATCTAGAAAAGTATCCCCATAATGGGCGCTCTCTATTTGGCTTACAGGCAAGTTTGCAGGCACTGGGTAAAGATGAGGCTGCTAAAGTTGTCAAAGCCGAATTGGAAACAGCTTGGAAAGGTGATAAGCTGTTACGCATTTAACTTGAGCATTTACATGAAGGCTGATGACTGATGACCGTTAACCGTCAACAGTTACAGTTAACGACCGTAAAGAGTGTTTATACAATTTAGGCGCACATCAGCTTAATAAGCAACTTGACATAGCCAAAATGTATTAAACCTCTTACGTAAATCAAAAATAAAGAACCCCCTTTCCTCCCCCACCTCCCCTGCTTCCCCTGCTTCCCCTGCCTCCCCTGCTCACTTTATTTGTTGCCTGACTTTGCCTTTCATATTAAAATTTGGGAGTAATACTTTGTGGTTAATGCAGTCAAACGTTCAATTCGGATATTAAAGCATCACTGCTTAATTATCTGTTAACTATTTACAGGATGCAGAGAGTTGGCTCATATGTCATCCTAGATTAGGAGAGTTAATTTAGTGATGTCTTTGGTTTTAGTATTGAAAGGCTTTTTTCCTTTTAGTATTTACAGACTAATCAGAGAAATTAAAATCTCTACACAGTGATGATTTTGGAGAGAATCGATGTCAATTTATGTAGGTAACCTCTCGTATGACGTTACACAAGAAGATTTAAGTGGTATTTTTGCAGAATATGGTACTGTAAAGCGAGTTCAAGTACCTACTGACCGTGAAACAGGTCGTCCACGAGGCTTTGCTTTTGTGGAAATGGGAACTGAAGCGGAAGAAACAGCTGCTATTGAAGCTCTCGATGGTGCTGAGTGGATGGGTCGTGACCTGAAAGTGAATAAGGCTAAACCCAAGGAAGATAGAGGTGATAGAGGTTCCTTTGGTGGTGGAAACCGAGGAGGATACGGCGGTGGCGGTGGCGGACGCGGCGGACGCTACTAACCTTGGAAACAAAAAAAAATTACCAAGAGTCTTAAGGTCAGACAAACAAGAGTCTGTCTTTTTTTTGTAATGTTACCGCCTGCATACCCATTGATTAAGTCAACTTAGTAGGAGAAATAATGACCCAAGTAATTGTCGGTGACAATGAGCACATTGAATCAGCCTTACGACGATTTAAGCGAGAAGTTTCCAAGGCTGGAATTTTTCCAGACATGAGAAAGCATCGTCATTTTGAAACACCCTTAGAAAAACGCAAGCGCAAAGAAGTTGCCAAGCACAGACAAAGTAAGAGAAGTTTTCGTAACTAAGGGCTGACATAAATATAAAGCAATAGACTTGGGTTAGTGATATTTCGTCTCGGAAGATCCCCCCAACCCCTGTTTAAAAGGGGGCTTAATCCCCACCATTTTAAGGAGGATTAGGGAGGATAAAGCCTTAATCCAAGCAGCGTATTCAGATATAAACGAAAACCCTCATAGAATTTATGAGGGTTTTCCTTTTGCCTATTTAAAAAATCAGGAAACCTAAAGAAACGCTAAAATCAAGTCATTCTTTGTATTGTAGCGGTTGTGTCCCACATCACTCAGAGTGCGGTTCACTGCATAAATCCTGATTGTCAACGTCCTTATCCCCAGCCTTGGGGAAACAAATTTTGCAACAGTTGTGGCGCACCGCTAGAGCTGTTAGACCGCTATGTTCCACTTCAGCCTTTGGGATCGGGAGGATTTGCTCAAATTTACACGGTTTGGGATGAAAAAACTCAAACAGAGAAAGTGCTGAAAGTGTTGGTAGAAGATTCACCAAAGGCACTGGAGTTATTTACCCAAGAAGCGGCGGTTTTATCTAGTTTGCAGCACCCAGGTGTCCCGATAGTCGATGCCGAAGGGTATTTTCAGGTACAACTGTTTAACCCTAAGCCGCACCACCTACCTTGTCTGGTAATGGAAAAAATCAATGGGCAGACTTTAGAGGAGATATTAAAAAAATTTCCTCAAGGCTGTCCAGAGAGTTTGGTTGTAAACTGGTTTGCCCAAGCTGTAGAGATTTTACAAGAATTACACAAACGTCAGATTCTTCACCGGGATATTAAACCTTCTAATTTAATGCTGGGCAACTCTTCGCCAACTGTAACCCCGCCTCAAGGGCAAATAGAGGGCGATCGCTTGGTACTAATTGATTTTGGCGGGGCAAAACAATTTAGCCCCTCTAAGTTGCGTTCTCAGTCTAGTTCCACGCGATTATTCTCTTCTGGCTACAGTCCACCAGAACAAGTGACTGGAGGTATTGTCGGGCCAAGTGCCGATTTTTATGCCCTTGGTCGAACGATGATTGAATTACTCACAGGTAAATACCCGCTAGAGCTAGAAGATCAGCAAACGGGAAAATTGAAGTGGCGGAATACGGTAAATGTCAATCCCCAATTGGCAGATTTGCTCGATGAGATGGTGCAAGAGGATGTGCGATCGCGTCCAGCAAATGCAGCTATAATTCAAAAACGTTTGGCGAAGATTTCTCAACCATTACCGCCGCCAGGATTATTTGCCCAACTACGAAACAAGGGGAAGCTTGCTTCAACGCAAGTTTCTCAGAGATATACACAGTTAATACAAGCTATTAAACAAGGTTTAGCTAACTTTAGCCAAGCTGTAACTAAAACCGTTACTTTCATCGCTCAGGCAATCATCAAAATTTTGCAAGCTTGTTTGGCGACGATTTGGGCGATGATCCTGGCTTATGTTGGTGCTTGTTTTGGTGCGATCGCAGGTTTTATTTTGACATATCACACAAGTTTGGGTCGTCAGATTGTGGAATTTATTGGGAGTCAGCTAAACCAATTAGTGCCAAATACTCAACCCATTTTCGGGACAGATATTTTGGTGTACGTCGCAGCAGGCTGGGGAACTGCTTGGGGACTGACAGTATCCGGGTGTTTTGGTCAACGGCGGCGCTTTTTAGTGGCGTCGCTGATGGGCATAATTAGCTATGGCTTCGGCTGGTTGATTTTGCAATTAATCACACCAAAAGATAGCGGTGAGGGCTTAGTAGCAGTAATTTTAGTGGCAGTTTGCCTACTCACCTTGAGTTTAGGTCTTCGTAGCCATCACATAGTGTACGCTGTCTTCGCTGCCTTTGGTAGTGCGATCGCCTATGCAGTTATGATTCTTTTGAGGTTAGCACCTCCGATCTTCCAATTCTCTAGTCAACCAGGTTGGTCAGAGTTGCAGTTACCTCTGATTTTTTTTGGTTCTGTGGGCATCTTTATCAGCTTTTGGTTAGCAGTAACTTACTACCTAATTGTCCCTGGATTGCGGTTTTTAGGATGGCGATAAAAGAGATATGCAATATGCTGTGGGTTGTGAGCCTCCCACCATATTGCATTGGTGTCCATTGGTGTAAACTTAAGCTCAAACGCTTATTCCACAGTTTCAGAATGAAAGCTCAAGCAACCAAAGATTAACTTGAGCTTTCATTTTAATTATTGGGGAATATTGTATTGTTGTAGAAACTTACAGCAGTTTTCATGTATTTGAACCACATCTGTCGTAGGGGCACAGCATTGCTGTGCCGTTACTGCGTGGTCTATTTATCTGAAAATAGCTGTAATTTTAATAAATTTTGGAAATTGTATCTATGACACATCTATTTGCGAAAACAGCTATTAGTGTGGCGACCACGACTGGTTTAATGTTAGCGATCGCCATAACCACTAACGACCTAGCTTATGCTGCTGAGTTCCAATTTAACTGGAAAGGAGACACTGGTTATTCAGCTAAAGGTTTATTTAACTACGATACAATAAATGCTCCAAGCGTCATTTCTGAAGCAGGTTTGGGAGCTACGAACAATTTGCAGTCCCTCTCAATTTCCTTCTTTGATCCCTTAAGTACTTTAATAAATAGTTTCACTCCAGTGCTTAGTAGTGTATCTAACTACAGCTTTTTGAGATTCAACTTTGATAGCACTAAAGAGCAAATCTTTGGCCTATTTGATGTCGGCAAGGATGATAACTCTCCTGGTGACACATGGCTTAATAATAATCTTGCACTTATAGACGAAGGTTTTAGCGATGAGGTTCTAGCTAAAGAATTTGGTTTTAACAATAGAGATGCAGCAGGCACAAAGCAAATACTAGATTTAAGTAACAATTCTGTTCAGGTATCGAAAGTCCCCGAAGGAAGCATAATTATCGGTTTACTAGCAGTATGGAGTTTGGGATTTACCCTCAAGCAGAAATTCAATCCAAAATCCAAAATCTAAAATTGCTAAGTGTTACTTTACAGGGATAAAGGAAAAAGTTGGAGGCGATCGCTATGGTATCAGTCAGCGATGCACAAGCAATTATTTTAAATTTAGTACAACCGTTGGATCACCAGCGTGATACAGAAGTTATCGATTTATTAATAGCCGATAGCCGGATTTTGGCAAAACCTGTCACCAGTCCGCTAGATTTTCCCCATTGGGATAATTCAGCAATGGATGGCTACGCAGTTCGCTACGAAGATGTACAGCATAGCAGCGAAAACCCAGCCGTTTTAGAAATTGTTGAAGATATTCCGGCTGGGTATCAGCCCAAATCTACGATTCAACCAGGGCAAACTGCGCGGATTTTTACAGGTGCAGTGATCCCAGCCGGTGCGGATACTGTAGTCATGCAAGAAAAGACACGCCGGGAGAAAAACCGCGTATTTATTCTAGATGCGCCAAAACCGCAAGAATTTGTCAGACACAAAGCATCTTTTTACCAATCTGGAACACAATTACTACCAGCCGGAATTAAGTTAAATGCCCCAGAAATAGCCGTATTGGCGGCAGCACAATGTCCAAAAGTAAGTGTTTACCGTCGTCCGCGTGTGGCAATTTTTTCCACTGGTGATGAGTTGATGACAGTTGAGCAACCGTTGCAACCAGGGCAAATTGTGGATTCTAATCAGTATGCGTTAGCAGCTTTGGTAAGGCAGATTGGCGCAGAACCATTACTTTTAGGCATTGTCAAAGATGATCCAGTTGCTTTAAAGAAAGTCATTGCCCACGCCGTTGCGATCGCTGATATAGTTCTCTCTTCTGGTGGTGTCTCAGTGGGGGATTATGACTATGTTGATAAAATTTTAGAGTCATTAAGAGCAAAAATCCACATTCGATCTGTGGAAATGAGGCCGGGGAAACCCCTTACCGTCGCCACTTTCCCAACTCAAAACTCCCCACTTTACTTTGGGTTACCAGGAAACCCTGCTGCTGTGTTGGTGACATTTTGGCGCTTTGTGCTACCAGTAATCAAGAAACTTTCGGGAATTACTGAAGGTTGGGAACCAGCATTTTTGAAAGTGCGATCGCATGATGAATTACGATCAAATGGCAAGCGCGAAACTTACCTTTGGGGTAAATTGCATTTAATTAATGGAGTATACGAATTTCATCAAGCTGACGGTAGTCAAAGTTCCGGCAATTTGATTAATTTAGCTCAAACCAACGCTTTAGCTGTTCTCCCGGTGGGTAAAACATTAATTTACCCGCAAGAAGAGGTGCAAGTTTTGCAACTTAGTAATAGTTAAAATACCTGCTCAAAAGCCTCAATCAAACTGTTAACTTCCTCAAGGGTGTTATAATGCACCATACTCACCCGGACTATTCCACCTTGCGCGGCTAAACCCAGGTAATCAATCAGCCGTTTAGCATAAAAGTCTCCGTAGCGAATTGCAATATAATGTTGGTCAATTTTTGCCGGAATGGTTGAGCTATTTATTCCATCTACTACAAAAGAGATAGTTGGCACACGAAATTGACGGTCAGCTTTTGATTGACCAATTACTCGCACATTAGATTTGCTGTTGAGGTAATTTAGGAGGCGATCGCTAATCTTTTCTTCATGTATGCTAATTAAATCAAACGCCTGTACCATTTGATTTCTCAAGTCAGGTGCAGTTTGATTGCCGTAGTGTAGTTGTGCTAACTCACTTAAATAATCACATAAACCCAACATCCCATAACTTAATTCAAAATTGACATTCCCTAACTGAAATTTATAAGGTATATCTGTTTGCTCAATAAAATAATGGTTAAGACCAGGTAATCTTAATAAATGTTCTTCTTTGCCATAAAGTAAAGCATGGTGTGGCCCATAGACCTTATAACAACTAAAAGTATAAAAATCAACATCCAAATCTTGGACATCAACTAATCTATGGGGTGCATAAGCTACACCATCCACACAAATCATCGCGTTGCGATCGTGTACAAATGCAGCAATTTCTTTAATAGGATTGATGGTTCCCAAAACATTAGAAGCATGAGTCAAGGCTACTAGTTTTGTACGCTGACTCATCAATGGTTCTAAATCTGCTAAATGAAGTTCCAAGGTATCTGGGCGAATTTGCCACACTTTAACCTTCATTCCTTGTTTTTCAAGAGCCACCCAAGCACCAATATTGGCCTCATGGTCACAATTAGTAACAATAATTTCATCACCAGGTGTAAAGGTTTGACCAAGACAAATAGAAAGAACTTTCAACATCATTGTGGTAGATGGGCCCATAACCACTTCTTTATAAGAATTGGCGTTAATGAAAGTAGCCATTCCCCTAGTTGCTAAAGCCAATCGTTCTCCTGCAAGTTGAGAAACTGCATAAGAAGCTCCCAACTGGACATCAGAAGTCAGGAGAAACTCGCTAATTCTATCTACTGCTTTTTTCAGGGTTTGTGATCCGCCAGCATTATCAAAAAAAGTCCATTCACCAGCTAGGGCGGGAAAATATTGCCGAACTTTATCAACATTCAGGAGCATAGTATAAGTTTTTTGGAGAATGTTCTTTATCTTTACCCTAGCCTACCTTTTGACAAGCCGCCTAGAGAGCATCTAGATTCTCTCTTGATGTTTACAGCTTGTTGTGCCAGTCTTCTGACTTTGTAATAATCTCTCTACAGGAGGTATATTTGGAGACTCAAAGAGATATTACTAAAATATAGTAGTTCCAGAATAGGTAAAGTATAGAAGAAAATAATTAATCACGGATAAACACGGTTACTCATAGGGACAAGGCATTGTCGTGTACCTGATTCAAGTGAGAATTACTATATCTAAGTTCTTGTAAGGATTAATGTCTTGATTCTTCACAATTCTCGCCAGTTTTATTTGATAAGTTTAAGGTAGAGCCAAAGCAACTATTGTTTTGATTCAGGCGGAGATCGTTGAAGCAGGAATCACCCGACTTTGAGTCGGGTGAGGTTCAATGAAAACAAAGGAACGAGCTATGAACATTACGGTTGAATACGACATTGAGGTTATCAAGGAAGAAGCACTTCAACTTGTTAAAAAGAGACTTGTTAACCGTCAGCAGCCAATTTATACCCTCTGTAAATATATTCCTTATCGTAACTGGGTTAATTTTGAACTTGAGTTAGAAAAAAACGAATTTCTGCTTAGAGATAGAATTATCGATCTACTGAATCACGAATCGTGGGAAGATGATTGAGGCTACATCTAAAAGCTGAATCTTATTAACGGCATTCCGATAAAATTAAAATTAAAAATTCATTTTTCAGCGTTAAAAACCCTCGAATTGAGTCGGGGGTTATAAACAAGAGATTATTAAAGTTGTAATAAATATTTATAAAAAGGCGTCAGGAAAACCCATTCTTTTTAAAGATGGGATGAGAGACGCACTGACACTGTTGACGGTTGACGTTTAACAGTCAACAGTCAACAGTCAACATTTACGTGTTATTCCATCCCCTTTTAGGGGTGGGATGAGCTTAAGAATAGGTTAGGTGCTTGAAAAGAAAACTATGACTAGTACAGGTCAGCGTAAATAAATATAACACACCCTATCACCGACTTAGTATTAGGCAGACATCTCTTCTAACTCTATCCATTCGTTGATAGATTGCCATTGCCTTGCGTAAACAGTAGTATTTCTACGTTTTTCTTTTTGGGGCTTGCTAGATAGTTTGCCTATGACAGCTTCGGTGAATGAACTGGATTGGTTCAGATTATAAACAGGCATTTCTTGCCAGCAGTGGCGGCAAAACCAGTAACTCTCTGCACCGCGTATATGCTCTAAAAGTAGATTTGAACAGCAAGGACAGTAATTCATATTTTTCTAAAATCCTGTTAATAAAAGTGTTATTGCAAATCAGGGCAGCCAGTTGACAAGCCCATAGATATTTAAAACCAGGTGTCTATATTTGAACTATAAGGTTTAAATATGAGGAACTTGTGAAGAAAGTTAAAATATTTAATAGTCTCGTATAAATTATATTTTTTCTTTAAGTAATATTCTCAAGAAGAGGCAGGGGGAAGGGGGCAGGGAGCGGGAGGAAATGCTCCCTGACTCCTACCGTGGAATGAAGAGAGGAACATGGGTTTGAGTCCCCCACTTCTATTAAGTGGTTCTCGTACCCTATGGGAAGCTAGCGCAACAGGTGGGGTTGAATCCCCGTCTGAATTATCCCCCTTGCTCCCTACTCCCCTGCGTCTTTGTCAATATTTACACTCACCAAATTAATTTCAAAGGTTTCAGACTAACAAGACTACCAAAACCATCAATTAAGTTAATGTATTGAGATGGATGGTCTGCTATCTCTAATTTGACAATAGAATGAGTTTAGCGGCTCTAAAATTCTATCTACTTACTGGTTTATTTATTAACTTACATTGTGTCCACATATATTAGGCATTCTAATATTTAAATGGCTAATTTATCAATATAGTTAATCCAAGTTGATTGATAGTTAATTGCACCAAAATAATTCCTGATTTTCAACAGCTTACTTTTTCTGATTGTCACTAGCTTTTACTAGTTCGTTTTGATATCAAAAAGATCATTAAAATCGACTAATTAACTATGCGGTTCAACGATCAACTGATTAACTTACCTAGCTTAAATCATGTTATTAATCGTTCTCCCTTAACGATTAACCCTGAAAGTTTTGTAGTTGAAGCTATTATCTTGATGAGTCAGGAAAGATGTAGTAATTATGCACCTACTAGTTTAAATTCGTCATTGGATTTAGGCTCCAGAAGTCAACCATCTAGTTGTGTCTTGGTTTTGGAAGAAGCAAATTTATTAGGCATTTTTACTGAAAAAGATGTACTGAGACTTATAGCTTCTGGAATGGACTTATCCAAGCTGACAATTGCTGAAGTGATGACGCAGCCAGTGGTTACCCTTAAAGAATCAGAAATTGGGGATATTTTCATTGCCTTATCCTTATTGCGTCAGCATCAGACTAATTATTTGCCCGTTTTGGACGATCGCGGACAATTAATAGGAATCATTACCCAGACTAGCTTGCTACAAGCCTTCGACATGGTAAAAATGGTTGAAGTCGTTGAAGGATTGCAGCAATATTTACAAAAACCTAGAGATGAATTCAGGCAGGTTAATCAGTCAATTGAGATAGAGCAAGTCCGCTATCAAACTCAAAATAACTTAAGATTATGGGTTGAGGCACAATCGGCTGAAATCATGCAAGTTAATCAGGAACTTCAGCACGCCCTTGAAGAACTCCAGGTTGTAGAAGAAGAACTGCGCGAACAAAACGAAGAGTTGGCCGTTGCCCGTGAGCTAGTAGAATTGGAGCGCCAGCGTTACCAGGATTTGTTTGAATTCGCTCCAGATGGTTATTTGGTTACTGATACAGCAGGGATTATTCAAGAGGCTAACCGAGCAGCAGCCATCTTTCTGGCTGTACGCCAAAAATATTTGGTAAACAAACCATTAATTTTATTTATTGCTCACCAAGACCGCAAGACTTTTACCATTCGACTAAATAATGAACAGCAGTGGGAAGCTTACCTAAAACCACGGGGAGGTAAAGCTTTTCCGGCTAGTATTAGAGCCTCTGCCATGTACGATTCAGAGGGTAAGCAAGTTGGCTGGCGCTGGTTACTGTGCGATATTAGCGATGTCTACGACGAGCTTCGCTTACGCCAGCAGGCAAAGGAAAGGCTGTGTAAAGCTTACGAGGAGTTGGAACAACGAGTGGCAGAACGGACAGCAGAACTTGTTATGTCCAATGTCCTATTGCAACAAGAAATTACCGTTAGCGAAGCTGCCCGAAGGGAACGCCAACGCGCAGAAGTTGCATTACAACAAAGCGAAAACCTCTATCGCCATCTCGTGGAAAGCCAAATTGACATAATTATTCGCATTGATTTGCAAGGGCAAATTACCTTTACCAATGCGGTAGCTTGTCAAACCTTTGGCCGGAAAGAAGATGAGTTGCGTGGTCAATCATTTTTCCAGTTTCTTCATCCAGATGACTTGCCTGAAGCGATGGAAGATATAACAAATTTAGAATCTTCATTCCATCTTTTGACTAATCATGAGCGACGTGCATTCACAGTCAACGGTATCCGTTGGTTTCAATGGAATGCGATCGCAATTCATAATGACAAAGGAGAGGTTGTTGAAATCCAAGGGGTAGGCAGAGATATTACCGAAAGGCAAACCGCGCTACAGGAATGCCAACTTGCCGAAGCCGCACTGCGTCAAAGCGAGGAGAAATTTCGCAATTTTGTCGAAAACACCCATGCCATCATTAGTATTATTAGCCCAGATTCATTCCATCCCTTGTACATTAGTCCTGCTTATGAGAATATTTGGGGCCGCTCTTGCCAAAGTCTTTACGACCAGCCAGACTCTTGGCTAGAGGCAATTCATCCAGACGACTGTGATTGCGCTACCAAATCAGTAAAGCAACTACTTAATGCTAAATCTAGTTCAGCAGAATATCGAATTTTGCGACCTGATAACTCGGTGCGCTGGATTTGGAATCGGGGTTTTGCTGCCTATGATGACCAAGGAGAAGTTGAGTACTATGGTTGCATTGCCGAAGATATCACCGAACGCAAACTGTCCGAAGATTCATTGCGCCAGAGTGAGGAGAAATTTCGCACTATTGCCGAAAATATCCACGCAGCCATCTGGATTGCTAGTCCAGATTCATTCCGAACCTTGTACGTTAGTCCTGGTTATGAAAAAATTTGGGGTCGCTCTTGTCGCAATCTATTGGATCACCCTGAGTTCTGGATAGACAGCGTTCATCCAGACGATCGCGACATTACAACCATTGCAGCAAAGCAACAGCTTAATGGTGAATCTGCTTCAATAGAATATCGAGTTTTGCGACCTGATGGATCGATGCGCTGGATCTGGGATCGGAGCTTTACTGTCTATGATGACCAAGGAAAAGTTCAGTACTATGGTGGCATCGCCGAAGATATTACCGAACGCAAACTGGCCGAAGAGTCACTGCAAGAAAGTGAAGCGCGATTGAGTTTAGCTACCGAAGCTGTTCAAATAGGGATATGGGATCGGAACCTGATCGCCAATACTGCTGTTTGGTCTGCCAATATGGGGCCACTTTATGGTCTACCTGCCAACACCTTGTGTCCAACCTTTGAAGACTATCTTAATTTAGTCCATCCAGAAGACCGTGAATCTGTAGCTGCGAGTATAGATTGGATGATTAAGGAAGGAAAAGGATCTATAGAATATCGGATTGTCTGGCCCGACGGTAGCCTACACTGGTTAAACTGCAAAGGTCAGGTTTACTATAACGAAATCGGTCAGCCGATTCGGATAATTAGCACAAATAGAGATGTCACTGAGAGCAAACTGGCAAAACAAAAAATCTCCGAACAAGCCGCTCTACTTGATATTGCCACCGATGCCATATTAGTTCGAGATTTCCAGTCTCAACTATTATTCTGGAATAAAGGCGCGGAGCGGATGTACGGTTGGCTTTCTACAGAAGTTATAGGAAAAGACCTCCAGGAGATTTTGTACTCAGCAGAAACTCAGCAGCAACTAGAAGTACCGTTAAAAAGGGTAGTTGAGAGTGGCTCGTGGCAAGGCGAGTTATCTCAAGTTACCAAATCCGGTAAGGAAATTGTTGTAGAAAGTCGCTGGACATTGATGCGTGATGCTGAAGGAGAACCTAAATCTATCCTTACTGTTGACACTGACATCACCGAAAAGAAACAACTTGAAGAACAGTTTTTTCGCACCCAGCGATTAGAAAGCCTTGGTACTCTTGCAGGTGGTATTGCCCACGACTTGAACAATATATTGACACCAATTTTGGCCGCAGTTCAATTGCTACAGGGAACATTTTTCCAAGACGACCAAGAGCGTTTTGAGCAAATGTTGTCACTTGTAGAAACCAACGCCAAACGTGGAGCAGCTTTAGTGAAGCGAATTTTGTCCTTTGCGCGAGGATTTAAAGGAGAGCGGACAATTATCCAAATTGAGTACCTGATTTCAGAAATTATCCAAATTGCTAAACAGACATTTCCCAAATCTATTAAATTTTCTACGGTTATTCCAGAACACATTTGGGCTATCACTGGAGACACCACACAACTGCATCAAGTGTTGATGAATCTGGTAGTAAATGCCCGCGATGCTTTACCAGATGGCGGCAATATCAAAATTTCTGTGGAAAATAAGTTTATTGATGAAGCTTATACCAGAATGAATCTCGATGCTAAAGTTGGGTCTTATATTGTGATTACCGTTGCAGATAACGGAATTGGCATACCACCAGACGTATTAAATAGAATTTTTGAGCCATTTTTTACTACAAAAGATGTCAATACAGGTATGGGGCTTGGCCTTTCAACAGTGCTTGGCATTATTAGAAGCCATGATGGTTTTATCAAAGTGTCTAACAATGTTAGTAGTGGCAGCAAATTTGACTTATTTTTACCAGCAGTGGCAGCAACCCAAGGCTTCAGCATAGAAGAGATGGATTTGCTACCAGGACAGGGAGAATTGATTTTGATTGTAGATGATGAAGCCCAAATTCGAGAGATTGCCACAATCATCCTGGAAAACCACAACTATAAGATACTAACTGCCAGTAATGGCATAGAGGCGATCGCACTTTATGCCCAACACAAGCATCAAATCAATGCCGTATTGATGGATATAATGATGCCGGACATGGACGGAATCACCACTATTCGCACCTTGCAAAAAATAAACAAGCAGGTTCAAATTATTGCCTGTAGCGGACTGAACTTAATGCAAGTCTTTGCTCAAGCTGCTGATGCTAATGTGCAAGCAGTTTTATTAAAACCCTATACGGCCAAAGAATTATTAAAAAGTTTACACCACCTATTCAGAGGCTAGTACCGCAAGGCGGAAGTCAAAAGTCAAAAGTCAAAAGTATTATGGAATAAGCTCTTTAGGGATTTTTAATGGTTGTTCTATTTACGCAACCGTGACATATTAGTGGGACTTAAACAAAAAGTAGCCAGAAAAAACCATCAAACGTACATACAGAAACACTTTGACACCGTTTTGACTAGTTTGTTGATATATAGGAACCATATTTGATTTATGAAAAAAGCTACGAGATAATACGGAGAAATATATCTGTCTAACAGCGAACCATGATAAACCAGCATCTACAAGGCGCGATGCCTGCGGTGTTCTCGTTGCCATCGCAGAACTACAAGAATTTATAGATGATCGCCCAGATGCGCGTGAGGTGAGGAAAGCATTGGCAGCAAAACTGGTTTATCAAGGCTACAAGTATGAGGAAATTCAAACAATTTTAGATGTGTCACGCTTTGCTCCGAATTGCCCGTCACAAAATCCCATTGAGGATATTTAGTTACAAGCTAAAACCTGGGTGCGACGTTTTTGTGCTTTGATTCCTTCATTCTCTCATCTCAAATGGATGGTTCAGTAGTTTATCCAACACACTACCTTTGATTTTTTCACTCTTCAAATGTACGGAGCTTTTTCAGAAATCAAATATTAGTCCTATATCAATACGTTTGGGTTGAAGGTAAATTTTAAAGCCTATTAAGAACCTTGCAAAAGCTCATTGATTGAACTTATACTCTGTTTAATCTGTTCTATCAGAGGAGTTCTTAATAAGTTAAGAGTTTCGGCTGAGAGGTTGAGTAATCCCAAAGCATATAATAAGCTCGAGATCCCAATAAATAGAGCCAAAAATCTACCAAAACAACCGGGATTAATTTCAATAAAACCTAATTTAGATTGCCCAATTACAGCAATGGTTATAAAAACAATCCCTGCTATTATAAATGCGTTACTCGAAGTTAAATCTGTCATTTAATTATATTAAGATACCTCTGTACTTTTATTGTAACTATTATTAATTCAAATTAAAAGTGCGGAGAATCATGCAGTTAATCAAGCGCTACCATCACTGGGTGCGCCGTTGTAATTGTCATGTCAGTTATTTTAATACCATCCGAAATATTCCCGTGCATATTATATAAACCAAAGGCATTAGCTGGAAAACTACCGACTGGTACTGAGCATTTTGGACATTGCACCAAGTACGATACTTACCTCTTCCGTGCTCCACGAACCTTTGCGCCCCTACCCTACGGGAAGGCGTTCGCGTAGCGTCTCGTAGAGAAGCGCCTATGCATAAAAAAACTACCCCTCTCCGCCACCGGAAAGGGGTTAATCACTGCTGAAACTCAGCATTTAGCAGTTTAATAAGCGTCTTGCAACTCGTAGAAATCAGGCGAGATGTAATCCTTCCGCAAAGGCCAACCTACCCAATCTTCCGGCATCAAAAGCCGTTTGAGATTTGGGTGTCCTTCGTAGATAATGCCGAACATATCGTAAGACTCGCGCTCTTGCCAATCTGCTGTCTTCCAAATCCAGTACAGAGAAGGGACTACGGGGTTTTCCCGTGGTAAGAACACCTTAACTCGCACTTCTTCGGGGCGATCGCTATTATCACCCACTTTAATCAAGTGATACACACTCACCAATTCCTGTCCTGGCCCAAGGTCAACGCCACCTTGAAACTGGAGATAATTAAACCCGTAAGCATAAAGGGCTGTAGCGGTAGGAAGCAAGAAATCTGCCGCCACCTTAATTATCTCTACACCATTCTTATCCGGTGCTAGAAACTCATGGCCAAAGCCATTTTCCGTCAACCACTGGGAAATTTTACCCGCTTGTACCAATGACTCTTCTTTCTCTGCTGGTACTGGTTTAGATTCTTCTTCAGCCACGGCTTTGTTCCTCCTTTTGCGCCTTTTCTGTCAGCAGTGCAGGTGGTATCGGCATACCGATCGCTTCTGCCAATTCCTTCGGTGGTGCAGAGCGAGTTGCTGATTGCAAATACTTACCAGTTAAGATTTCCTCTACTGGCTTCAGGTTATGAGTCGTGCTGTAGTAGCGGTGGGTTTGCTTAATTTTATCCCGCTCTTGCATCGATTCATTAGAGATTTTCTTCCGCAGCTTGATGATTGCGTCGATAATTGCTTCTGGACGGGGAGGACAACCAGGCAAATACACATCCACAGGAATCAGTTTATCGACTCCGCGCACTGCTGTGGTGGAATCAGCGCTGAACATTCCGCCAGTAATTGTGCAAGCACCCATCGCAATTACATACTTCGGCTCTGGCATTTGTTCATAAAGACGCACCAGTTGGGGGGCCATCTTCATATTAATAGTCCCTGCCGTAATAATTAAATCGGCTTGGCGGGGGCTAGAACGGGGAATTAGTCCAAAACGGTCAAAGTCAAATCGTGAACCAATTAAAGCTGCGAACTCAATAAAGCAGCAAGCAGTACCAAATAGCAACGGCCAAAGACTAGAAAGCCGCGCCCAGTCGTAGAGATCATCAACCGTCGTCAGAATGACGTTTTCTGAAAGGTCTTGAGTGATTGTAGTCCGCTCAATGGGGTTGATGATTCGTTCTTTGCCCTGGGTTGTTAAGTTAGAATTCAAGACCATTCCAAAGCTCCTTTACGCCACGCGTAAACTAAAGCGACTACAAGAATTGCAATAAAGACTAGCGCTTCAATAAATGCTAATAACCCCAAACGGTGGAAAGCTACCGCCCAAGGATACAAGAAAACAGTCTCCACATCAAAGACGACGAAGACCAAAGCAAACATGTAGTAGCGAATGTTGAACTGAATCCAGGCTCCCCCAATGGGTTCCATGCCAGATTCGTAGGTGGTGCGCCGTTCTGGGCTGTAACCACTGGGTCGTAGGAGCTTGGAAGCTGAGAGCGCTAAGGCAGGAACTAGGCTACAGACTATGAAGAAGCCTAGAAGGTACTCGTAACCGCTGAGGACAAACACAATGAGTATCTACCGTTTATGGAGTATTTTAAGTTGAGAGTGGGGAGTTGGGAGTGGGGAAAGGGGAGATGAGGGAGCAGGGGGAGCAGGGGGAGAATAACTATTGATTTTTAACTAATGCCCAATGCCCAATGCCCCATACCCAATACCCAATCCCTTGAATTACGTTACTTTCTTTTACATTATATCTGTTTGGTTTTTCTGAAATCTGGGAAACAGATACACTTCAAGTATTTAATTAGCTTTTGATAGTGATAGAAAAGCCTAACAATTATGTCATAATTTGTAACGTATATTTCAGATTTCTCCTCTGCGAGGCCCTAGCCATGAGCGAACCAGCTGTTGAGACTACGGTGTTAGACCGCTACGAGTGTCGCGCCTGCGGTTATGTTTACGAACCTGAGAAGGGAGACGACAAGGATGATATTCCTTCAGGGACATCCTTTGCAGAACTACCCGTAAATTGGCGCTGTCCAGTTTGTAGTGCTAAAAAAACCGCTTTTGCCAACATCGGCCCTGCGGGTACTGCATCCGGCTTCAAAGAAAATCTCGGTTACGGTTTGGGTGTCAACAACCTAACGCCAACCCAAAAGAATATCCTAATTTTCGGTGCTTTGGCTCTTGGATTCTTGTTTTTTATCAGTCTTTACGGCTTACAATGACAGCCGTTATCTCAAAAACAGGGAGTAGTGAGTAGGGAAAGAGATTTTCATTATTGGTTGTGCGACTATAAAATCACACAATTATGCTGTTTTACTTATTCCCTAGAGCATTTAATTAAGCTAAAAATGCTCACCTTTGTTTACATTGATTAGCAGTGTATTCTCTGATAAAATATCAGAGATTCAGGTGAGAATGCGTAACGTCAAGCAACCTCTATACTGATAAGTTGCCTCTGAGGTGTTACAGCAAGTAATCGCAAATATGTTGCTTCTCAAAGTAAGAACCACGCTAGAAGCAAACAAGTAAGAGTGCATAGAACTTGTTTTTATGCATCGATTGATACACCTTGGTTGAGATTGATCTGTTCAACTTATGTATTTGTTAGCAAATGTTAGCAAAAAAGTATCAGTAAACCTTTTAGAGAACAGCTACAGAAATTTAGAAACAAGTTAAGAAATACTAATGCATTCAATTGTGAAAGGTTGGCAACGAATAGCTGCCTTGTTGATAGTAGTCCTTATGTGCATAGGTTGTAGCAGAGTTCCTTCTGTTAGCTACAACCCTTGGAAAGTCATTTCTGTGCCAACAGACTCAAATCTCCTGGATATTGCTTTTACTAATAACCCTGAGCATGGCTACTTAGTAGGTAGCAATGCCACCCTATTGGAAACCAATGACGGTGGTAATACCTGGAAACCAATAACACTGCAACTGGAGGAGCAAAAGTATCGCTTTGACTCGGTAAGTTTTGCAGGAAAAGAAGGCTGGATTGCCGGAGAGCCTGGACTGTTGCTGCACACTACCGATGAAGGTGCTTCTTGGTCGCGTATTCCCCTAAGTGAAAAGCTACCAGGTAGCCCGATCGCAGTTAAGGCACTAGCAGACAGCACAGCTGAGATGGCTACTGATGTAGGAGCCATATATAAAACCACAGACGGCGGCAAAAACTGGAAAGCACAGGTAGAATCAGCAGTCGGTGTAGTGCGTAACTTAGAACGTTCTCCTGATGGCAAATATGTTGCCGTTTCCGCCAAGGGTAGTTTCTACTCGACTTGGGAACCGGGACAAGATGCTTGGGTACCCCATAACCGCAATAGTTCTCGGCGCGTAGAAAACATGGGTTTTGCTGAGAATGGGCAATTATGGTTACTAGCTAGGGGAGGTCAAATTCAGTTTAGTGACCCAACTAAACCTGAAGAATGGCAAGAGGCAAAATATCCAGAGTTATCCACCAGTTGGGGTTTACTGGATTTGGCATATCGCACACCCGATGAAATTTGGATAGGTGGCGGTAGTGGCAATTTGCTACGGAGTGGCGACGGTGGCAAAACCTGGGAAAAAGACCGTGAGGTAGAAGAAGTTGCTGCTAATTTGTATAAGATTGTCTTCTTAGAGCCAGAGCGGGGATTTATAATTGGCGATCGCGGCGTTTTGCTTAAATATCTACCAAACCCTGAAGCAACTTCCTCAGAAGCAGCTTAGTGAGTAAGAGGTACAGGGAGTAGGGGAGATGAGGGAGATGAGGGAGAAATAAGCAATTCCGAATGCCCCATGCCCAACGTACAATTTCTGAGAAGAACTTTGCAACTTGTAACTCTTTCTTAACTTTGTAGGATAATAAACTCAATAACACTCTATGTATAAGGTAGGGATCTAAATGTCAGGTACCACTGGAGAACGTCCGTTTTCGGACATTATTACTAGCGTTCGTTACTGGGTAATTCACAGCATCACCATTCCGGCATTATTTATTGCCGGTTGGCTATTTGTCAGCACCGGGCTGGCTTATGATGCTTTTGGCACACCTCGCCCTAACGAGTATTTCACACCAGCGCGGCAAGAAGTGCCCATTGTGAAGAACCGTTTTGAAGCTAAAAAACAAGTTGAAGAATTTATTGGAAAGTAGTTTGAGATCATGACTAGCGGAAACAACATCAATCAACCAGTTACCTATCCAATTTTTACCGTTAGATGGCTGGCAGTACACACCTTAGGTGTACCAACTGTATTCTTTTTAGGCGCGATCGCCGCAATGCAATTTATTCAACGTTAGGAGCAATTATGGTAGAAAGATCGCCCAATCCCAATAATCAACCGGTTGAACTAAACCGGACTTCGCTATACCTAGGGCTACTACTAGTTTTCGTTCTGGGGATTCTGTTTTCCAGTTACTTCTTCAACTAAGTAGAAGTCCTGTTGTTAATTTTTGTTTATTGAACCTGTGTTGATTAGTTGTTAAGGGAGGAGAGAAGCTGTGTCTGGAAGTGGGAGAATTCCCCTGTGGGTCGTCGCTACGATCGCAGGTTTAGGTATAATTACAGTCTTGGGCATTTTCTTTTATGGTGCCTACGCCGGACTCGGTTCTTCGATTTAACATGAGTTAGTTTGAACCGAATACTATAAGTTAGAATTTTCTAGCATTTGTTGAGAAATCAACCTTAAAAAAACCGCCTGTCTCTATGAGATAGGCGGTATTAATTTTGGTCAATAGTCTAGGAACATATCCGACAACATATTAATAGCACTTGCTTGTCCGAAAACTTGACTAATGAACGCCACTTGACTCAATAGGGGAATCCCCGTTACGCAGTGGCTCCTAATGACTCATGACGACATTAACCAATATCGTCTCTTTCAATGTATAAAAAGAAAAACGCGAAGGTCACAGCTGGGAAAACCAAACCAACGAGTGGAACTAAGATAGAAGGCACAAAGGAAGCTGCCATAGTAAAGGTTCCTGTTAAATAACACTACAATTCAAAATGAGCTTACTGCAAATTCTGCCAAGATTTTTGAAATTCTAAAGATTTTTAACACAGCCCATCTTGGGAGATTGGGGAAAGGGGTAATGTTATTCTCCCCAATTCCCAATTCCCAATTCCCTGAATTACATACCCAGTAGCTCATCTAGTTGCAAGCTTGGCAAGTCTGGAGGAACCACAGTCCTTACTATTGTGACTTTGTGACTCTCCTGTTGGGTTGTCAAATCAAGTGCGATCGCTTCCAAGCGAATTTCCAAACAGCCAAAGGGAATGTTTAATTGGGTCATCACTTCCAATCCTCCCAAAGCGTTAGGTAGCAAATTTGTCAGTAAATGGGGCCCCTCTAGTAACCAACGAGTTTGGTAATCTTCAACCCATAACTTGACAACAACTTGGGGAGGTACTTCAGGCAGTACTACCCGCACTATGATGAACTTGCCAGCGATTAGTTCGCCGTCTGGTAAATACAGTTGTGGAATTGGCAAAGGCTCAATAGTTGCCGTAGTTATAAATGGTGAAGAGGATGAACCTAACAGTAATTGCTTCTCTTCTTCAAGAGAGTAATTCTTCACCCTATCGGCTTCCAGTTCATATGTATCATCTACAACGATTTCTTGCGCCAACCAAGCTGACGCTATATTCATTTTTATCGGAGGAGGGGGGGGCGGTATTTGTGTAACCACCATTGAGAGTGTTGGTTCGGATACTTTTTCTACTTCCGTATCTTCCCCTATTTCTAGATCAGCTTCCTTTGCTGTATCTGCATCTTCCGCAAAATTCTCAAGATCAAAAACCGACTCTTGAACTTCTTCCCATGTCTCTGTATCAGCATCCACGCTTAACGGCATTACATCAACATTGGAAGTTTCAGCACTAAGAGAAAGCTGAGTCTCCTGGGCTTGAACGTAGCTATTGTAATCTTGACGTTGCAGATCATTGATGGATTCAGGCAAAAAGTATCCTTGGCTTTGCATCCACTTCCTAAGCAAGGGAGATGAGTAAAGATTACCTGTTGTAATTAATTGTTCATTTGGCTGGGCTTCTACCTCAGCAACAGATTCTTCCTGGAATTGTGTGTTTGCCTGGATTTCTACCTCAGCAACAGATGCTTCCTGAAATTGTTTGTTTGGCTGGGCTTCTACCTCAACAATAGATTCTTCCTGGAATTGTGCATTTGACTGGGTTTCTACCTCAAGTGTATTTTCATCTTCAGCTACAGTTGTGTCCAACTGTGGGAAGTTTTCAGCCGCTTGAACTTCCAATGCATCTGAAGGGACATTGTTTTTTACTTCTTCTTGTGTGTTACCTGGCAAAGCTTGTAGCCGTCTCAAGTATGGGAAAGTAGTCTCCAGTATTGGCATTCGACGTTGCTTGATGACCAACTGCTCCAAGTTGATGGCAGCTATAGTAGTAGCATCCTTTTCCAGAAATTCCTCCTCTGTAGGGGGTTCTGCACCAACATCTGTGAGAGTGTTGCCATTGGTTTGAATAGGGGGCAGTTTCGGCAATTGAGGCGAAGTGCCTGAATTCGTTAAGTTAGATGTCCGCAGGGTGGCTTCTCGCAGAACTTGTAAGTTAATTTGCGGTGGTAGGGGTGTATTTGGTGATGGATTGAGTATTTGAGACTGGTATGTTTTTGGAATCTTGACCAGATTGAATAATTTCAAATCGATCTTCACAGCCGTCTCTGGCTCCGTGAAAGCAACAGACGAGTTCGATGGTGCTATGGAATCATTTGAGGATGTACTAGGTTTTGCTGCGGCTGTGATTGCCAGTAATTCTGTTATATCTGCTGTAATGGTGAAAGACTGGCTGGCTAATCGGATCACTTCACCAACACCGGCGAATCGACCATACAAATTGATATCTGCTAAAATTAACTTGGATTCACAGTCAGCAGGAATATCAATTGAGGTATTGATGGTGAAGGGCAATTCCTGATCTGGTAAGGGTTGCCGTACCTGGGTTAAGATTTTTGATTCTACGGGCGATCGCAGTTCAATTCCTAGTTCAAGGGCCCGCAGGCTTTTGGAGAATAATGTTTCAGCCTGATCTTGAGTTGTCTTTTCTTTGAGTTCTATGTGCCCATCAATTGTAAGAGGTTGTCCCCAACGAGCAATGTAACTATCTTGACCTAAAGTTAGCAGTTAGGTGATCAGGGGAATTTGATTCTACATTCTCCTCTGCTTTCTGGCACAATACTTGAACTTGGACACTGTATTGCCAAGATTTACCGAGTAAATCTGACATCAAATCGCCAGTACAACGCAACTCCCAAACTCCCGGCTCGAAGTAGGTAAAGGGAATTACCGCCATTAAACCTTCTGAATTAGTACGACGCGATCGCTTGAAAATTCGTCGCTTTGGTTGAACTTCCTGGGTTGAAGAGTGAATTACCCGCACTTCCACGTGTGTATTACGAAGGTTTGAACGAGCCAAAACTCTATACTGCCCTTCCAAAATTTCAAAATTTGGCGATTCTAGGATATGCCAAGAGCGAGCGCCTTGTTTCTGTATCAGAAATTGCCAGTGTTCCATTGTGAGTGATGCCCAGACCAACGAGCCGCCCAGTTATATTGTGTAATTACCTTGCTTGCAAGTTTACCCCAGTATTTTATAAATGCATCCCTTAAATGGCTATCTAGTTAACTAAGTTTTACCTACCTCACTTCTGGCACTTTAACTAGTTGCGTCAAGGGAATTCCAATGGATTGCTGTGTTCCTTGTGCGTAAAGGTTTTGTTGTTTCCTGAATATTAATTTTGACACTCTCCAGTGCTAATTTAACAGGCAGGGTATGCTCAACTGATTGCAAATATTTTTGTATTATTTTTTACTGAAATGTCCATTTGCAATAGACACAACATACAATATATTAAGATTCACTTTGACAATTTAATAAAAATTGTCATTGCCCACATTTTGCTACAAAGAGGTAGATGTGGCTCTTAAGTGTCCCCTGCGATCGCCTACGACGGGCGCAAAGCGCTATTGCAAATCACAACACTTAACCGCACAACGCGCATCCAACCTACCTGAAGCGTTTGAACCGCTACAAAGCGTATCCTCACCTAAGTGAAATGTGGGTAACAATGAGGATTTACAGGAGGGATTCGATGCTAGTCATTTTAATGGACGAGCAAATCCTTGCCCCTGAGCAAGTTTGCCAGTCTTGTTTACTCGCTGACAGGAGCGGTCAACCCCGTTGGCGTGCAGGTCAACTGCGTTGTGGTCAAGCCATTCACAAACTTGCTCAACAGCAGCCAGACCAGTATGAGTGTGTGATGGGTTTTCGCATCGCCCATATAGAATAGTTGAATTTGCCAGCAAGACCAAGTAACTGCGTTATCCTAAGCTCAAGTAACTATAGAAATTTAACCACAGGAGAACGCATAATGTCTTGGCGTGGGTCTACAACCGTTTCAGATCGAATTTTTGCTTCCTTGCCTTATTTGCTACCCTTAGTTGATGGTTTAGTCTTTGGCAGCTTTTTGTTAAATCAGTTTCCAGCACTACGAGTTCTGCTTGTACCACTGCAACCAGTGCTAATAATTTACGGTAGTTTAGGACAATTTGGACAAATAATTGTGTTCTTTGCCTTGTTTCTATTAGTGGTGAGAAACGAAAAAATCAGTCACTTCATTCGTTTCAACACAATGCAGGCGATTCTTTTGGACATAGTTATATTTTTGTGTTCCATACTGGTGGAAGTTTTAGGTCAGGTTCCTGGTACTGGCTTTGCAATAGAAACAGTAGCTAACACCATCTTTTTAGGTATAGTCGCAGCAGTTGCATATTCAGTCATCCAGTCAGTAAGCGGGCGTTATGCGGAAATTCCGGCGATTTCCGATGCAGTATATATGCAAGTGCGTTAGAAGTTAACGGGTCGCTACGGTGTTTTCCAGGCGACCAATACCTTCAATTTCGACGCGGACGCGATCGCCTGGATGCAATGGACTTACGCCCTCCGGCGTACCTGTAAGCACCAAATCACCGGGTAGTAGTGTCATAATCTGACTGATATAAGAAACTAGAACATCGGGGGAAAACACCATCTGATTTATACAGGCAGATTGGACTGGATTGGTGTCGTCATTCACAAAAGTCTGCAATCTCGCTCCTGGATTTAATTCGCGCACGATCCAAGGGCCCAAGGGACAGAAAGTATCAAAACCTTTAGCTCGCGTCCATTGACCATCCCGTTTTTGTAAATCTCGCGCTGTTACGTCATTGGCGATGGTGTAGCCCCAAATTTTGCTTTGGGCTACCTCTGGTGTACATTCAAAGGCGTAATCGCCAATCACTAACGCTAACTCTCCTTCGTAGTCAACTCTTTGTGACTGTGGAGGATACTTAATTTCCCTCTCAGATGGAATGATAGACGTAGGTGGCTTGAGAAAAATTAGTGGCTCAGAAGGTACTGAAGTTCCCATTTCGGCTGCATGGTCTGCATAATTCTTACCCACCGCCACAATTTTTGAAGGAGCGCAGGGAGCCAGAATTTGGTAATTTTCTGGTGTCAAAGTTAAATCAGTGGGTTGTCCTTGTAACCAGGGCGGGGCATCTAGCACCTGCACATTGAGGGATAATTGTAGTATCCCATAGTAAATTTGTCCTTCTTGATTTTGAATTCGCACATAGCGCTGCGCCATAACCTTGATGAATATCCTTTTATCTGCTTTTTTGTTGCTGTGAGCAAGTAGCAATCCTCAGTTAGCTTTTTAGCGAACCGATTAAGCCTTGAGCCTGAAAGCGATCGCTATAGATGCCCTTAAGGAAAAACACCCCTTGATCAAGCTAATAGCTTAAGCAATCTTGCTAAAGAAATATCGGGGTTGCCTCCCGACTTAGTTTTCGTTAGGGACATCCAAAAAATCCAAATTTTGGCGATTTGGCTAATGATTCAAATTGAAAACTGGTAAGATTATAGTTCCTTGTTGCTTCAGATGTTGATTAATACTGGCATTTTGAACTAAAATAGGTATAAATTAATATCAGCAACCATTTTTGTCCATAAGGAGACTGAAAAATATGACTACAAGTTACGAAACAATGTACATTCTCCGCCCTGACCTGGGAGAGGAACAGGTAGAGCAAGCAATTACAAAATACCAGAATTTGCTTCGCGACCAGGGCGCTGAGGATATGCAAATTCAAAATCGTGGTAAGCGTCGTCTTGCTTATGAAATCAAAAAACACCGCGATGGCATCTACATCCAGTTAAATTACACTGCGCCTGCAACTGCGATCGCACCCTTTGAACGCGCCATGCGCTTGAGTGAAGAAGTGATTCGCTATTTGACAGTTAAGCAGGAAGCCGGAGAGGAAAAACCCCCTAAAGAAGAAAAGGAAAAACCCACTAAAGTGGCAGCAACGGTCTAGGAAATAGGGAGTAGGGAAAACAAGGCGGAAATACCAATCCCAATTCCCAATTTCCACTCCCCATTCAATAAAATTTTGTTTTTTCTTTTTTCGTGACTTGCTTGGGAATGCTAAATTAACAAATACTTGCCAAAGGTAGTACTCCCGCAGTTATACCTAAGAGTGGACAAGATTCTGAATGGGAGCTGTAAGCTACTGTGAGCCAATCTGATACACCCAATATTGAAGTTCTCTCTACGGAAGTATCGCAGCTACGACAAGAACTGCAACTTCGTGACCAATTAGTACAACAACTATCTCAAGAACTCTTCCGGCTGGTAAAGGGTAACACTAGTTTTATGCCCCAGCAGCCGGATATTGAGCGTGATCTGAGCCAGTTACAGGCTTTGCAAGAACAACTCCAAGCTGTGGAGCAGCAGGTGGCGTTCTACCAAGAGCAAATTACAACTCGTGACTCCGAAATTTACCAATTGCGGCAGTCAGTCCAAGAACTCACCGATCGCACTCGGATGTTGGAGCAAGTAGTACAAGAGTTGCCTCAAATTTACCGTCGGAAGTTTGAGGAGCGGATGACGCCAGTGAGAGAAAAGGTAGCAATGCTACAACGGGAAAATCGCCAACTACAAGCAGAACTGCAAAGTGTGAGTTACCGTTTAGCACTCAAAACTCGCAATGCTAGTCACAGTGGCATTGATTTGCCCAATTTCCCCCGCCCAACATCCGAAGAAACTAACATTTCAACTCCCCAGAATGCCTAAAGTTACCATTCTGGTGGAATAGAAGAGATAATAAATTCGCACAGGAAATTAAAGTGTCTTGGAGACATCCAGCTAGTACACCAAGGCAAAAATAATAACTATGGAGTTATAAATAACGCAAAGGCTGATATTATAACCATTCTTTGCTTTACTGATTTAGGTACATGGTTTCCAATAAGCATATTTACTGGTGTGCTATTGAGATTACCTACCTCAAAGCGATGGATTTTCCTTGACTTTTTTCTCTAAACAAAGAAAATCAGCCTGCTAGCACCAGACTGTTATCTTTGAGAATATGGAAGAATACAAATATTGCTTGACTCCACCATCCTTCTATAGGTAGATTTATTACTCAGCCTGCTAGCACCAAACTGTTATCTTCGACGGGGGTAAAAATGTCTTCATAAGTAGGGAAAATCTCAAACACTGAATCTAGTTGAGTAAGTTCCAAAATTAACCGTACAGGAGCTTGCACGTTGCATAGAACTAAGCGACAACCACTCTGGCGTGCAGCTTTCAACCCTTTTACTAAAGGCACTAACCCAGAACTGTCCATGAAATTAACTTCTGCTAAGTCGATAACCCAGAGTTGATCAGCTTGAGGTACTACTCCAGCCATCTGTACACTCAAAGCCTTGCCACCTTCCAAATCTATGCTTCCTTGGGGTTTAAACAAAATAACTTGAAGTTCTTGTGTGAGAATCATGATTTTAACAGGGTAATTGGAACACTTGACAAAAATTCAAAAAGACATCAATACCTTTTCTGTTTCAACGGCAAAATCACTGTTTTACCTAGATATTTGGGTAACTGGAGTAGTGCAGATGAGAGACATTATTTCAGTATTCATGCCGTATAATTTATGATAACTTTCACCAATATAGGCATAAACGCTTAACAATTTCGGTATCAACCGTATCTTTTACGAAATGTTTATAATTCAACTGGCTATTGATAAATTTTTTATAAATACTTTTAATTTTTTTTAATAAATATTAATTTGTAGTAATGAACTCTAAAAAATAAAATGCATAATATCAAAAGTTAATAGTTAACATAGACTTTAATCTATGAAATATTCAGAATTAAAGTAATGACTCAATGGTTAAATGTAGCGGTTTGATTGACACCCCGCGCATAAACAAGCAAAGATATAATAAAAGTAAAAATTTGTAAAGACGGCGGTACGGGATGTCTTTAGAGCTGATTTCACTAGAAAATATCCAGGAAGTCGCCCACAATTACGGGTATTGGGCAATTTTTTTGGGAATTTTGCTAGAAAATTTAGGCATTCCCCTGCCTGGCGAAACCGTGACCTTAGTAGGCGGGTTTCTAGCTGGCAGCGATGAACTAAATTTCTGGCTGGTTCTCGGTGACGCAATTATGGGCGCTATCATTGGTGGCACTTGTGGCTATTGGATTGGTAGGGTTAGCGGTTGGTCTTTCCTGGTGAAAGTTGGTAGCATCTTTCGGATTTCTGAAGTGCGACTGCTGACTATTAAAGAACAATTTAGTCAAAATTCTGCCAAAGCAGTATTTTTTGGGCGCTTTTTGGCATTGTTGCGAGTTTTTGCGGCACCACTAGCTGGTATAGCCGAAATGCCCTTTGGAAAATTCTTTTTATACAACTTTTTAGGAGCAGTTGCTTGGGCTAGTTTGATGGTGACATTAGCTTTCTTTGCTGGCAGAATTGTCTCTTTAGAACAATTGGTTGCTTGGGTGGGTCAATTTGCGATCGCAGCGTTACTAATCTTAGCTGCCTTAATTATTGTGCCCCTGTGGCTAGAGTCTCGCCAAGTTAAGGGTGCAACAGAAGAGTAAGTAGTGGAAGTGGGGAGATGAGGGAGCAGGGGGAGATAAGGTAAAAAAATTTTCTCCCTCATCCCCCTCATCTCCCTCATCTTCCTAACCTCTAACTTGCTGTGACCAAATACGAGTTGGTAGCCCCCAAACGTAGATAAAGCCTTCAGCAGCTTTGTGGTCAAATTGGTCTTCGGCTCCGTAGGTTGCTAAATTGGGAGTATAGAGGGAATTATCACTCGAACGTCCAACTATTATAGAGTTGCCCTTGAACAACTTCACTCGCACAGTTCCAGAGACTCGCTCTTGTGTCTTTTGAATAAAGGCATCCAGTGCAACTTTGAGTGGACTGTACCACAAACCGTTGTAAACGATTTGGCTGTAAGTTTCTTCAATCCCACGCTTGTAGTGGGTGACATCTGCCGTCAAAGTCAAGCTTTCTAAATCCCTATGTGCTTGAATTAGCACCAACATCGCGGGTGATTCGTAGATTTCCCGCGATTTGATCCCAACTAGACGGTTTTCTATCATATCGATCCGTCCAATACCGTGATTTCCTACCACCTGATTGAGTTCTTCAATTAGCTCAACTGGCTTTTTAGCTATACCATTGAGGGTTGTCGGAATACCACTGTGGAAACCAATTTCGATGTACTCTGGCTCGTTAGGAGTATCAGCGATCGCTTTGGTCATCTCATAAATTTCTTCTGGTGGCTCAAATGACGGATCTTCGAGTAAACCAGCTTCAATACTACGACCGAGTAAATTCTTGTCAATGCTGTAAGGAGAGGATTTTTTGACTGGTGAGGGGATACCAAACTTTTCACCATAGGCGATCGTTTCCTCACGGCTCATGCCCCATTCTCTGGCTGGTGCGAGAATCTTCAGGTTCGGGTTTAAGGCGGTAACTGAGACATCAAAGCGAACCTGATCGTTACCTTTGCCGGTGCAACCATGAGCGATCGCATCAGCACCATATTTTTCGGCTGTTTCTACCAATACCTTGGCAATCAGTGGACGAGCAAGGGCAGTTCCGAGAGGATAACGATTTTCATAAAGGGCGTTAGCTTGAATCGCTCCAAAAGCGTAATCTTTAACGAAGCTGTCTTTGACATCCGCCACAAGGGATTCACTTGCACCCGATTTCAGAGCTTTTTCTCGAACTGGTTCTAATTCATCTCCCTGGCCTAAATCTGCTGCTAAGGTAATCACCTCTTCCACACCCCACTCCTGTTTGAGGTAAGGAATGCAAACAGAGGTATCCACTCCACCAGAATATGCCAGGACAACCTTTTTGGCGCGACCCATTAATTTCTCCAGTTAGGAAAACAAAGAATGAGTCATTATTATATCTAAACTAATCCATGTATATTTTACTCATGCAACTGAATAGTGAGATTCCCTACTTCTCATAGAAGTCGAGAATCTGAGGATTGCGATCGTTTCTACACAAAGCTTTTTTATATGCGTATTTAAATTAGTCTTGATCACAACCAAGGTTAAAAACCAACGACAAATTTACTTAACAGATAGCCCGCTTAGAATGCAGATAATTTTAAAACAGAAATTAACAGCAATAAAAGTAATCGCTGTTAATTACCGCTTTTTGATCAATCTATACAGTTAGTTGCAGCATATTAGCACTATTGTATAAACCTACCAATTTCCTAACTGCGCTGCTGACTCAGCGCTTTCCTTATCTGACTATCTTTTCATATTTAAGGACTTAAGTCATTACCTTTGCTCTATGACAGTTTGAGATGCAGGCTTTACGACTACGCTCAGTACAAGTGACTAATGACTAGATCGACGGGCGGCTATCCCGGACACCCCTTGAAGGGATGGGATTCCCGCCGATTGTTTTGAGGAGTGCAGAGTTAACACTTAAGATACTTTCGGTTGCTGCCATAGGATGAGTTTCAACTCAGAGCAGTTGCAAGCCCCATTACTAATTTCTCCTTCGTGGCTAGCTAGCCAATCATAAATTTGTGCAGCTTTTGCCAATGCTACTTTTTCTGAACGATAAAGCCGAGGGGTAGGGCAGTAGGCTTGGCCATTGATATGTATAGCTGCAATCTGCCAATAGTCGCTGTCTTCACCCTCTGGTATAACGTCTAAAAATCCGCTATTGTAAGACTCGATTATTCCTATGTTCATCTACAACCATCAAACTTTAAACGAAGACCACAACAAAGTCGATACCAGCCATTTAACTGAGAAAAAGCTGGAATCGCCAGGGAATGCTGTAGCAACCCCTGTTAAGATTGTGGGTTCGTAATGGATGTAAATCTGAATTATTGGTCACTTTTTAGCTTTATTTCGTTATTGGCAGCAATAATGGCAATAAAAATAAGCATAAAGTTCAAAAATTTACAGGGTGGATAATTCCACCCTGTTTTAGATAAATGCAAATCACTGCCTAACAGTTTATTCTTGATAATCTGGTTTAAGCTTTTGTACTTGATGGTCTAGAAGATGCTATCTTTTTACCCAAGAACAAACTCAACCCGAATACAGACAATCCAAGCATCAAACTTGGCTCTGGAACAGTGGTATAAGTGACGGTTTGAACACCCGCAGCAGTCGAATCATTCAGATTGATAAAATTTTCGCGGTAGACATTAAAAGCGCTAGGTGTAAAATACAACCCTAACCCCGCTTGGTTAAAAATTGTTCCCGAAAAGTCGGTGAAAACTGACGCTAAAGGATCATCCGCTTCAGTATATGATTGGCCACCATAGCTAGCAGAAATTTTTAAACCTTCGGCGATCGTTACTTCTTGATCATCTGGTGCTGCTGCTTGCTCGAATGAAAAAGTGCCTGTGAGAGTTTTATCGTCGTTAGAAAAATTATAAGTTAGGGCTGCTGCTTGAGCAGGCATAGTCGTCTCCCCTAACGAAAAAATCAAAGCAGTTCCTACCGTTGCAGCTGCTAACTTCTTGAAGATGGAGTCAGTCATTTTTTTCCCTCAATAAAGAACGGGTGCAAAAATACCGCAATAGTTTTATGAGACAGAGACGTGCTAACACACGTTTCTGCAACACAAAGCTTTTGAGTTAGTGTTTAGTGAAGCGGTGTATTCAATTCACAGGCTTGTTTGTGATCGCAGTTTTCATGGCTTGAAAGATATGACTTTGGTCAACCACACCCCGAACACCAGGGACACTGTAAGTTCCAGAGCTATCTGTAATCTCGAAACCTTGTCCAAGCGATCGGGTTAAAGCTGATGCGTAAGCACCTTGGTAGTAAACAGGTACAATCCGGCGGCTATGGCTACCCCAGAGGTACTTGTAATTTGGATCAGACCCCCAGAAGTGACCAGCATCGGTAGGATTGTGCTTCACGAAAGTGATGTCTTTGGCGTTATATTTCAAGCCTCTAGACTGATTGGGGTCAGGATTGGAAGTCAATTTAGAGGCAAAGTCATTATTCAGAGTTAGATAGTGGTCATGGTCAGCAGTAACCAGTAGCAGGTTCTTGCTCCAACCACCATGATTATCTACCCAACTAATAACCTGCTGAACTGCCTTATCAAAATCATTCATGGTTCCGATGAGGTTATCCATGTTGTTGTCATGAGCAGCCCAGTCGATATCGCCTCCTTCAACCATCAACCAGAAGCCATCTTTGTCTTTACCTAAAACTGTTAAAGCTGCTTTGGTCAGATCAGCTAAAGTCGGATTTTCGTTAATCTCTTTAGCAATAAAGCTGGCATCAGTCTCACCGGGAGCCAGAGGACGGACAGTATCAGGTCCAGGAGCATTAGGAGCAATGGGATTACCAGCTGCATCAATGACAGGAACACAATCCCCAGCAGTACCAGTTATTATCTGACCTGATGGACAGGTATCCGGCGTTCCAGCCTTTACAACAGAGCTATAGAGAGAGAAGTTATCCAACCCTGTCAAACTATAGTCTCCCTTAGAGGAACTAACAGGAATGTTGCCATTTTGTCCACGCGCACCATACAGACCAAATAATCTGCCTCCCTTATTGGGGTCGATTTTAGCAGCCGTTTTTAGCAGTGTCTTAGTTGCATTAGGGCCGCGTTCCAAAAAGGTATAGCCGTAACGATTGGACGTAGGATTATTCTTCAGATGCTGGTAAGTGTCTTCTGTAATGTACGTATACTTAAAGACGCCTTCTGCTGTACTTGTACTTTCTCTATTTTCAAAATCTTTGGGATGACCGCCACCCAACAAAATATTGGGTTTAAAGTTCAGCAATGTTTGTTGCAAGATGCTGTCTTGGTTGGTCTTGCTGGGGTCGTAAACACTGTCATACTTACTACGACGATTTACAAAAGAAGCGGCAGCACCAGGTGTTGCATGGCTAATAGGTACGGAAGTGACCAAGCCTGTAGACTTACCTTTTTCTTTGGCAATTTCTAGGATGGTTTTCAACTTCTTCTCGTAAATGTCTACTCCCATCGCGTTGTTAAAGCTTTTTACTCCCGTATACAGAGTTGTAGCTGTGTTAGCAGAGTCGGGATAACTGTACTTGATGTAATCTTTGTCGTATGTACCAGAATTAGCAGGGGTCAAAGGAACCCAGGGAACAGGGCCGCCCTTACTGATGTCATAACCCGCCAGATTACCATCCTCTAGGCTATTACCATCAGCTCGATTGCCAGGGTTAAAAGGAGTAGGCTGGAATGAGAAGTTAGGACGAACAGGACTTGCACCGGTCAGTACATTAGACCCATCTAAAGCAGAGTTACCTGTTAGATGGGGCTGGTCTATTGGATTTTCTGGTGTATTTCCCTGAATTGTTGTGCCGTAAGTAGTCACCAATCCATATCCACTTAGCTTTTGGAAGCTCAGACCTGAGCCTTTACCACTTGTGTAAAAAGGAGCGCCTTTGGCAACGGCTGCCGCCCGTGCCATTTCCCAACCCATACCATCGCCAATCATGATAATTACGTTAATTCCATTACCAGCAGCTAGGGTGGGCTGAAAAACAGAATTACCAAATACCAGCAGAACGGTACAGAGCAAGCCAGCCATCATAAGGGCTAGAAATCGCTTGTACTTTTGCAAAAATGAAATCATTGCAATGTGCCTTAAAGTTGATTGAGCAAGTGTTAGCTGTTAATACTGATAAAAATTTGGTTCTAGATGACTAGCACCGAAGTCTGAGTATGTAGCAGTCACATCTGGCTGAGTGGAGGCTGTGGTATGACTTTGAGCAGTTGCTGGTTGTTGATTTGATGTTGCCAAGAACAACAAAGCTGCCATAACCAGACCAGATATAAACCAAGCCAAGGCGCGTTTGTACTGTTTCAGTAACGAAATCATTTTGGATTTTTGAATGAAACTCATCATCAGGAAACCTCTTAGTAAATAACCGAGTTGCAATCAGCGTAGGCGTAGCCTGTCGTAGACATCGCTATGCTTTGACAATTGCGATAATGCTAATAAGCATTATGTTTAAATAGCTTTTAAAAACCAAATATAGGTAGGATAAATCAGCACAAATATTTTGGTATTTATAACGGTAATTAGTAAAATTATGTATTTAGCTATGTTCTAGGAGTGAATTCGTTTTACTTGCAGACAACATGAAAGCTAAATCTTGCTTAAACAAAGGATGAATTGGCAGCACTGAAGGGTTTTCACAGCTAGTTAGCTGTAAAGTTATCTCAGCAATATTAAAAGTTTTTCGGATGTGAGCTTCTAACTTATTGAGTAAGTGATCGCGTTCCTGGATAGTTGCAGATTCAACTGTCAAATTGGCACAAAGCATTACCTTATTTAAACTAATTGTCCAGATGTGGAGTTTTTCTACTTGGACAACGCCAGGAAAAGATTTGAGAGATATTTCTACCTCAACGGGGTTAATTGATTCCGGTGCATACTCCAAAAAAATCTTTAAACTTTCTTGCACTAAAGGTAAAGCACTTAAACCCGTAAAAGTTGCAACTACTAAACTAATCGCAACATCTGCCCACCACCAATCCCAGAGATGAACTGCTAAAGCAGCTATAATTACACCCACAGAACTAGCAGTATCAGCGATGACATGAAGCAAAGCTCCCCGCAGGTTTAAATCGTTGTGAGTGTGGGGATGAAGTAAAGTAATGTTGAGCAAATTGACGATTAAACCTAACACCGCAATTGCTAACATTGGTAAGCCCAAAATGGTTGCTGGATGTTGCCAGCGTTGAATAGCTTCCCATGTGACAAAAGTAGCGATCGCTAGCAAACCTAATCCATTTAGCAAAGCTGCTAAAACTTCGATTCGCTGATGTCCAAATGTTGCCTTTCTTTTAGCTGGTTTTTGTGCTAAAAAGCTGGCAATTAGCGATATTGCTAAAGCTGCAATATCAGATAAAATGTGTCCTGCATCCGCCTGTAGAGATAGACTTTGGCTCCATAAACCCACACTCCACTCAGCAACAAAAAAAACAGCAAGTAAACCTACTGTTATCCACAAAGTTTTTGCTTTCTGATAATTATTAACTACTTTTAGCTGATTATCTGCACATCCACACCATTGAAGTAAAACCATTACTCAAAAGCCTTTTTGCGATACAGTATTAGCTTCAAACATTCTCACCAGCCGTATCTGTGGTGAGTATGCTCTCAACTTTGAATGTTTATCTTCAAATATTGTCTTTTAACAGCCTATGTTTAAAGACTTTTTTTTCATGCCTCTTTTATAATATTACTCACCAATCTTTTCTTAAAATCTATTTTGTTAGATTCAGAAATATATGAATACTACACAAAATATATGCCTATAAAAAATCTATCTTACTTAATTTAAGAAATGGTAATGGTCTTGTTAAAAATCAAAAATTAAAGCATATTAATATTTACAATTTACAGTAATCATCATATTAATGACTAGTTACTAATTACACATAATTTTATTGGTAACTAAAACTTGGAATCGACCTATTATCCTCATTGAGAGGATGATAACCATTATCTTTTAAGCTCCTACTGATATAGACAATAAACACCTTTTGGGCAGGCGATATACCTCAATAAATACATATTGAGAATAAGAATTTTTTTTACGGATTTTTCTAACTTTTGAATAAAATTTTAAAGATTATGAGCTTCCAATTTGCATATTCACTTACTACTAATACGGTTCAGTGAATTATTTTCACCTGATTTCATAACAATTTGACAATAACAATACAAGGACTAAAGTCAGAGCCTTGAAACCTTTTGATACTGTGTAGATGGGTGAAATTGCTATTTTACAGAAAATTTATATACACGTGAGAAGCTTAAAGATTTTATAATGATAATCTTTTGTTTGATATTTCTTAACCTGTACGCAGTGGTTAAAAGCTTATTTAAGTGGAATTACAGGACTATTAATTTTTTTCCTTTGGAGTATTTCCTGATGAAATTAGTTACGAATCTTACTATTGCTACCGTTGCAGCGGCCATCTCCGTTGCTGCTGTTGGTACTAAATCGGTGCAAGCTGCCTTGGTTAATTACGATTTCACTGTAAATGCTACATCTGGCGATAATCCCGGTCAGTATTTCGGCTCTTTTCAATACGATGACTCGACCTTAACCAATACAGGTCTAGAGACATTAGGAGTTGAGAATGGATTAGCAGTTGCATTCAACTATTTAGGTACTAATTATACACAGGTAGATGATAGTGATTTCGACAGTTTTCCTATAGCTAGCTTTAATAATGGCGAAATTTTGGGACTAAGCTATTTTGTTGCAGACCAGTTTGCGATCGGGAGTGATCCAAACACTCCAGATGTAGGAGGGAACAATTTTTATCTAATTGACCAATCAGTAAACACAACACAGGTGGGTACTGTAAGGTACGCTAAAGTACCCGAACCGTTAGCTGTTGGTGGTACGGCTATTGCTGGTGTTATGGGATTGTGGATGCAACGTAAGAAGAGAGCAACAAAAGTTGTGGGTTAATAGCTACAAGTAAATCACCTTACCCTTACCCATGTTTAGGGTTAAGGATTAAGGTGATTTAAAACTATTTAAGATACTGTAGTGACAAAAGAGCGATCACTAAATAAATCTGTTCCTATCGTCTTTAAAGACCACCAACAACACCACCGTCATTTCGGGTAATCACTACCACTGATGAACGTGGGCGACCTGATGGGCCATACCCTTGACTGTGAGGCCAATTGCTAGCGATCGTGGGATTCGAGGCATCCCCGCGATCGCCTGGGTGCTGGATGTTGATAAACATTGCTTTGCCATCGGGTGTGCTGGTAATACCAGTTACCTCACAATCCGTAGGGCTGGTTAAGAAGCGCCTAACTTGCTTAGTGTTGGGGTCAGCACACGACATGGTGTTGCTACCGATGTTTACTAAATCACCGAGACCATCACCTGCGTGGTCGGTCTGAACCCAGAGGCGGCCGAAGTCGTCGAACCACAGACCATCTGGTGAACTTAAGTCGTCACCTTTAATGTTGCCCTGAAGATTTGGTTCGGGTCTAGTTTTGTCGCCAGCTTCAAAGAAAATATCCCATTTGAAGGTAGTTGCTGTAACACTGCGTCCATCTTCGCGCCAGCGAATGATGTGACCGTAACGGTTGTCAGGACGTGGGTTGGGAGGATTCACGGGAGGACGCGCACCGCCTGCTGCTGTTGTGCCGTCTGGCTGATTAGAGGAAACTGGAGTTGTGCCCCGACGATTATTGTTGGTCAGTGTGCAGTAGACTTCAATCTCTTTATATCCGCCGATGCGAGGACGTACAGCTACCCACTCTGGGCGATCCATCATGGTTGCGCCGACGCGATCGCCAGCTTGTCTTGTCTTGACAAGCACCTCAGCTTGACTTCTGAAACCATTTTCTGGTGTCAAACCACGCTGACCGTAGACCAAAGGAATCCACTCACCAGTACCGTTGTCATTGAATTTGGCAACGTACAAAACACCGTTGTCGAGCAAATCGCGGTTGGCTGCACGATTTCTGGGATTGAAAGGTTGGGCACAAACGAACTTGTAGATATACTCGTTACGCTCGTCGTCACCCTGATAGAAAGCAACACGGTTATTGTCATCAACAACAACCTGAGCGCTCTCATGCTTGAACCGACCAAGGGCAGTGCGCTTGACTGGTTTGCTTTGCGGATCATAGGGATCAATCTCAACCACCCAGCCGAATAAATGGGGTTCAAGTGGGTTGGTGCTGGCATTGAAGCGTGGATCAACCTCCGGCCAGCGATAGCTAGATGATGTTGAAACGCCGTACCGATTTTGTCCTGCCAGGATATCGGACTTTTCGATGCCTGGAATTGCAACTACATCTCGTGTAGGGTTAGCAAAGTAGCCGTTCCAGTTCTCTTCGCAGGTCAAGTAAGTACCCCAAGGAGTGTAGCCATTGGCGCAGTTGTTGAGCGTACCATAAGCGGTATAGCCGTCGTTCAATGTCCCGGTGTCAACAGAGCCAGTTGGCGTAATGTTAAACTTTTTCGATTTTAACAGTGCATTGCCAGCCGCAGGCCCCGATACTCGCATCTCAGTGTTGCCGGTAATGCGGCGACCATAAGACGAATTGCGATTGAAACTCCACTCATTGCCCTTCTTGGAAATTTCTACAACAGACACGCCATGAGCAGCCTGAGATTTACGTACTTTGGCAATTGTGACTACATCCAGACCATCAGGATGCAAAATTGATTCCTGGGTATATTCATGGTTCACGCACAGCAGACCAGTATTGATGGGCTTATTTACAAAGCCTCTAAGTGATCTTGTTTGTGAACTTACTGTCCGACCAACGACATTCCCTGGCTGTAAAGGGAAGTAGTACATACCGTCATTGTGCATACCAAACTGCTTTTCTTGAGCAGCAGCATCCTGAGAGACATCTGGTAGCCAAGTTGGGCCACCAGGTGCGATCGGATCTCCCCAAGCAATCAGTACTTTGGCTGTATAACCTTCAGGAACACTGACAAGATCCTTTTCCAGCAGTCCTGTAGCTGGGTTGAGTAGATTTGGTGGGATGCTCTTAAAGCCTATGCCAGCAAATCCCGTTCCCTTGGGAATCGGAGCTGCATCAACACTTTGAAGAAAGCCTCCGATGGAAACATCGCCCAGAACAGTTAGCACCGACGTACCCACAGCCGTCATGATGAACCGCCGCCGACTGAGACTAACGCGGTCAATCACATCACGAATTGACTCGTTACCAGATGGATTGAGGGTCAAATTGTTTTTAGGGTGAAAGCGTCCTTTCATTCTTTGTTCTCCATTTAAGGCTTATGAGGTTGCTAGTCAGCTCATCTCTCAATGAACATGAGTAATTCAGTAAAGATAAACTCTAAATATTTACAGAAATTACTTAGATATTTATTGGAATTTGATGCATCTTTCACAGCTAATAAATAGCAGTGAATAACAGATTAAGGCTGGTTGATGCTGCTTACGCAAAGAAGATTTATGAAGTTTCTATTAATTTATGTACTAAGTGTTAACATCAGGTTATATATTGATTAATTTGAATTTATCAGTTGTTATTTTTTACGTAAAGATAAGCTTTCAAAGCACAAATACTTATAAGTTTCAAAGCAAAATAATATTTAACAGATATGCAAAAATTTAGATTTTCAGCTTTTAAACTTGGTAAATTTATATAGCTGTTTTTAAATGTCTAGCAAATATTGCATCATCAGCAGATTGACTACTTCCGCCGCTAGAACCAGATAAGGAACAGTGTCAGCGTCGCATCTGTCCTATGCTGAAGATGGATAGTGTTGTGGGTGAGACTGTGTTTTTCAGCGTTGTGATACCGACTTATAATCGCCAACCGATTTTAGAAAAGTGCCTCCGCGCCTTGGAGGTGCAAGAGTTGAGTAAGTCAAGTTCGGTTACTAGTTACGAAATTGTCTTAGTGGATGATGGTTCTACTGATGGCACATTGGAGTGGTTAGCAGGACACAAAGAAGATTTTCCCCATGTGCGCTGGTTTCAACAAGATCATGCTGGCCCAGCTGCGGCTCGGAATCTGGGGGTAGAACGGGCGCTAGGAGACACAATTATCTTTATTGATAGCGATTTAGTGGTGCTGGAGAATTTCTTGCAAGCTCACGCAGATGCGCTAGTGCAGGGAAAAGAGAAATTGGGGAGCGATCGCTTTTTCACTTACGGTGCAGTTATTAATACTTGTAATTTCAATAACCCAACTGCTGAACCCTACAAAGTCACAGATTTTTCAGCAGCTTTTTTTGCTACGGGAAATGTAGCAATCCCTAAACATTGGTTAAAGAAAGCCGGACTTTTTGATACTAGTTTTCAACTCTATGGTTGGGAAGATTTAGAATTGGGTGTGCGGCTCAAACAACTAGGTTTAAAACTGATTAAATGTCCAGAAGCCGTAGGATACCACTGGCATCCAGCATTTAACTTAGAGCAAATTCCCCGATTGATTGACCAAGAAATTCAACGCGGACGTATGGGAGTTTTGTTTTATCAAAAGCATCCAACATGGGAGGTGCGAATGATGATTCAAATGACTTGGTTGCATCGCTTACTTTGGGGTATTTTGTCACTCAATGGCTCACTTAATGAAAGGACAATGGCTCCATTGTTGCAATGGCTAATTAACTTAGGTAAACCTCAACTTGCTTTAGAAATTGCCCGAATTTTTCTTAACTGGTACAACGTGAAGGGTGTCTATGAAGCCTATGCTCAAATGCAACAAGCATTGTAATTCAACATTGAGGTGTAGACATGATCCGATTTTAATGTGACTTGAAATCAGCGATTTGTTCAACGCAACTGTACAACCTTGGCTACCTAAAAACAGCTTTGTTTTTTATAATTAGTATAATAAGCTACTTTTTTATCTAGAGGCGGAAAATCTTATGCATCAGGGCATTTAATAAATTTTAACCCTAAATCTAGAAAATAATCCGAAATACTTCGATTTGCATTTGAATTTTAATTATGTTATTGCCCCATAGATAACTGAGATGCGCCTCCTATGCCAAAGTACAGCGTTAGCGAAGTTTTAGAGATTATCAAAAATTTCACAGCCTCAGAAAAGTTGGAATTGCAACAGTCTTTACCTAACGTTTTAGATACTATATCTACTGCTGCGAAACCTGTAAAATCCCATTCTCAGAATATTGAAAGGATCAACATTGGTCATGGGAACTCCGATATTGGATTTAATCAGCTTCAGGCAGATCGGGGAAGCAGCGTCAATCAAAACAAAACTGAAGCTACTTTCTTGATTCTAATAACTGGTCTGAAAATGTTCGTTTTGACATTCAAGATTTCCAACAAACTGTGGAACTTCAAAAATCACGCCCATCTGAACCGACTCCACAACCAATTATAGAACCAACTATAGAACCAACCCCACAATCAACCCCTATTATTTATTTATTAGCTGAATTCTAAGTTATTTCATACAGACTCAGTCGTAAATACTGTTTCTCCCAACAATCTAAAAATTACAACCTTAATTATTAAATTAAAATCACATTGTCGTATGATGAAATTTAATCGATTCTGGAAGCAACTACATCATTTTATCCGACCAACTACTAGATTTTTGGTGCTCATAACTTTTAGCTGCACTCTAGTTGTGACATTTTTTTTAGCATCTTCAACAGCACAATTCTCCGCAGAACTGGAATCTTCTGCTGATATAGGATGGGAGTTTGCAGGAAGTCGAGAACTTAACAAAGCATCCATTCAAGAAATTGAGTACGATGGTGAATGCCCAGGTAAAGACTCAGGCTCAATAAAAGCTTGGTTTACTTCTAGTAAAACTCCTCCAGCTCCTAAAAGACGTGTAGTTGTTAAAAATGTAACTAGAGGTTTGGAAAGCGATCCATATCCGTACACAGATAGAGAATACCAAAAGGGAAAATCTTCTGAAGGCACTCAAGTAGCTTTTGGAACAAAACATCGTGGTAGTAATTTCGCTGTTATGGAGGGTGAAAATGAATTTCAGTACGAGATTAAAGAGAATAAGAAAGTGATTGATTATGGCTCATTTACAGCTGTAATTGATAAAGAACTTGATGTTAGACGCAGAGATGCTACAGTAACTAAAAATTCTGTTTGTTTTAACTCGGCTGTTGCTCTCAATGTGTGCGCTGATATCCGAACTAAAACTGCATACACTTGTCCAAACAACAAGATTCTTCGCTCAATTTTTGAGCCAAATAATCCTGAGATTTCTACAATTATCTCTAATCAAATGTTTGGTGAGATGGTATATGTCCTAAATGGAAATATACATACATTACGCCCAGGAGAAGAAAAAATATATACCTGACTTTTCACGGTATGTGGAAAAGGTCATTTTGAGGGTTTGCGAAGTCCTGATTTTTCCGTTAGCTATTTTCATTAACTAAAAGCTATTGAGAATTAGCCTGTGGAAAAAGCCACGCTTTTTCGAGGCTTGAGGACTTACCGTGAAAAGTCAGAAATATATACAGGTGAATATTTAAACATTCAGTTTAATTCAACTTGTAGAAGTGGTTGCAGCCCAACAACTCCATCCCAGCCATTGCAACCAGGTAAAAGATATCAATTTAAATCCTCTGGTATATCTGGTAGCAAAATTATTCAATTAGTTGATTTCCCTAGATAGAATCTAGCCAAATCCGGTTCGGATAAGATTATTTGCCTAGGGATAAGGATTGTAGAGACGTTCTAATGCAACGTCTCTACACACAATAACATCCTAACTATTAAGGACTTCCAGTTAAAAAAACGTGAGTTCGACAAGTCTTATTTGACCTCTCCCTCCCTCCCAGCCTCCCTTTCCGTTTCGGAGAGGGCAGGGTGGTTTCATACGACCGTAGAAAAATCAAAATACTGATAAGGGTATTTAAGCATTTACGGTTGGAAAGAAAATGAATCTCATCGAACAGTTACAACAAGTTCCAGATTATCGGCATATAAAAGGGCGGAGGCATGAATTATGGTTGGTGCTTTTACTAACACTTCTAGGAGCGATGACGGGATATTGGGGTTATCGGCCACTTGAAGACTTTACAGTTACACATCGGCAAAAATTAATAGAACTGTTAAATCTGAAACCGACCAGCAAGTTTCCTTCCTACTCGACGTTTCGGCGTGTAATTAAAACACTTAACTTTAACCCATTAACGGATTTATTTAATACTTGGGCTGGGATGACAGTACCAGCCAATCCAGGTGAACGATTAGCAATTGATGGTAAAAGTATTCGTTGTACAGTCACAGATTATAACGATTCATACCAAAACTTTATCAGTATGGTTTCAGTTTATAGTCATCAACGTGGAATTGTACTCAGAACACAAACAATGTCTAATAAGCTAGAAAGTGAGATTACTGTTGTAGAAAAAATAGTCAGCGAGTTTTGTGGTTGATAGAGTTGGAATGCGAGATAATAAATCTTTTTGTGAGCGCCATTTTTATATATCAAGCCAGATTTTAGATGCTCAACATTTATTAGCTGACACAATTGGGCATTGGGGAATCGAAAATCGGTTGCACTGGGTCAAAGATGTTACATTCTCTGAGGATTTTCCACCTCGTCGTGGCGGCTATGCTCCTATTAATTGGGCTATTTTGCATACCTTTTTTATCACCATCGCTCGATTTTTTGGTTTCCGAACCATTCCCCAAGCTCAACGTGCCTTATCAAATCAACTCGATAAAGTTTTTTCTCTGCTTGTATGAAACCACCCTGCTTTCCGTTTCGGAGAGGGAGGCTGGGAGGGAGAGGTTCATCGAACTCACGTTAAAAAAATATCCCATCCCTGCGGGACGCTTCGCGAACATAGGGGCGCAAGGCGTTGCGCCCCTACCAATATACAAATAATTTGGAATAATTTATTTTTTGCAAGTCCCTTAAGTCAAAATCGCCCCACCCATCAACCGTTCATACCGATACTTCAACTCTTCTTTCATCAAGTACCAACGCTCTAAAGTTGCATCCATCTCTATTATTTTCTCTGCTGCTTGCCGCGCTAAAAGTAAAACTTCTTCATCTTCAACCAAGCTAGCTAATGTAAAATCGGGCACTCCAGATTGACGAGTTCCTAATACTTGCCCTGGGCCACGAAAACGCATATCCATCTCTGAGATGAAAAAGCCATCCTGAGATTGTTCCAACACCTTCAACCGTTGTTGAGCATCAGGACTTCTGGAACTGCTCATCAACAGACAATAAGACTGAGCCGCACCACGACCGACACGTCCACGTAATTGGTGCAATTGCGATAAGCCAAATCGCTCTGCATTTTCGATGAGCATTACTGTAGCATTAGGTACGTCTACACCAACCTCAACAACGGTAGTAGAAACCAAAATTTGCGTTTGGTTATCACGAAATTTAGTAATCGCTTCATCCTTATCGGCTGAACTCATGCGACCATGTAGCAGCCCTACTTGAAAGTCAGGAAAAACGCTTTCTTGTAACTTTTGATGCTCCTCAGTTGCCGATCGCAGATCCAGTTTTTCTGATTCTTCTACTAAAGGCAAAACCACGTAAACTTGTCTACCTTGGGCAATTTCTCGGCGGATGAGGTCGTAAGCATGGTTGCGTTGCTGACCCGATAGCACTGTCGTTTGAATTTTTTGTCGTCCTGGCGGTAACTCATCAATCTGGCTCACATCCAAATCCCCGTGTATCGTCAGTGCCAAAGTTCGGGGAATCGGGGTAGCTGTCATAGTTAACACATGGGGTTGCTCACCTTTTTGCTGCAAACGCGCCCGTTGTTCTACCCCAAAGCGATGCTGCTCATCAATCACCACTAATCCGAGTTGATGGAAGTTTACGGGGTCTTGAATTAAGGCATGGGTTCCCACTAACAGAGGTAATTCACCAGTTCCTAACTGAGAATGTATTTGTCTTCGTTTAGCAGTTTTTGTAGAACCTGTCAGTAATTCCACTGGTAAATGTAAGAGGTTAAACCAGCTAACTAACTTGCGATAATGCTGTTCTGCCAAAACTTCTGTGGGAGCCATCAGCGCCGCTTGATAGCCAGATTGAATTGCTGCGAGTATAGCTAGCACGGCGACAACTGTTTTACCAGAACCGACATCGCCTTGCACCAAACGATTCATTGGCACAGGTTTTTGCAAGTCGTTGAGGATATCGTTGAGGACTCTTTGCTGTGCGCCAGTGAGTTGAAAAGGCAGTATTTCGTGGAATTTCTCTACAAGTTGACCGCGTGGAACGAGGATGGCGCTGGTTTGAATCGCCCTTGCTTGCTGCTGACGTTGCAGTAACCCAAGTTGTAGATAGAAAAATTCATCAAAAACTAGGCGACGACGGGCAACTTGTAAGGCGGCGCTATCGCTGGGAAAATGGATATTAGCGATCGCATCTTTCAATTCCATCAAACCATACTTTTGTCGCAAACCACTTGGTAAAGGGTCTTTCAGGTTAGCCGCAGCAGGTAAAGCAGTTATTACCGCCTGTCGCACTGTATTCGCCACCACGCCTTCAGTCAGTCCATAAATTGGCACCACCCGCCCAATATTCAGCGACTCGATCGTATCTCCTGGATTTGCCAAAACCTCTAGTTCTGGATTATCCAGTGTCAAGCCGTATTTGCTTTCTTTTACCAACCCACACGCCGCTAAAATACTATCTACTGGATAACGACGTTTTAAACTTTCTTGCCAAGCGCGACTGCTAAAACGTGTGCCTGCGTAAAAACGACCAATTTTGATTTGACCACTGTTATCTTTTACAACCAGTTCCAAAATTGATAATTTCTGATTTTTAGGGCTGGTAAAGCAGTTGCAACGCTTCACTGTAGCCACTATTGTCACCGTTTCACCCGCCTGTAACTCGCGGATATTTACCTGACGCGCGTAATCAATGTGGTCACGAGGATAGTAGAAAAGCAAGTCGCGGACGGTGTGTAAACCAAGCCGTGCCAAATTATCAGCTTTTTTGAAGCCTATTTCTGGTAAATCGCTAAGTTTTTGGTCAATGTTCGGTGCAAGCCTCCGACTCACCTCAGAAACGATTTTTGATTTTTGATTTTTGATTTTTGATTGATAAATTTTCCCCTGTTCTCCTGCTCCTCTGCTCCTCTGCTCCCTCTGCTCCCCCTGCTCCCCCTGCTCTCCCTGCTGTAGTTGGGAGAGATACCTACGAGTCTCTGCTACTAAATGTTGTCTTTCTTCCAGTGCCAGATGTGGATAACTAGCAAATTGCACCGCTAGTCCTTGCCAACGGCGGCGTTCAGTTTGGGGTAAGCCTGTTGGGAATTTGCCCAAAGTTAGGCTCAGAAATTCACTGAAGCGGTATTGTCTGCCCACTAAGTCTGTAAAGCCTCGTTCGGCTTCTATTGCCAAGGCTTTGTGCAATCTTATCCAATCTGGTTCTTCATTAGTCATTGGTCAATAGACATAGGAGTGAGGAGTTAGGAATAAATAACTCATAACTCATAATTCATAACTCATAACTTTATTCAAACCAACTAGCACGCCATGCAGCTTCAGCTTCTGCGATCGCTTTTTCTCGATGTTTCTTTTGATACTCTCGTCCTAGCTTGTTTAGCTGAACTAAAATACTGCGGATTTGCCTGCGCTCAGAGGAGAGTGCCACATCAGCAAATTCAATTTCTCCTAGCCGCAGGTTAATAGCCATGATTTGCGTCAGCCCAGAATCTTCTGACTGCTGCTCATTTTCAATTTCAATTACTAAGTTTAATAAGTTTGGTGGCCCTGGCATAGCCTCGGCAGATGCTTCTGATGCCGCAGCCGCCGCAGCCGCTAAAATCGGTTCTGGTAATTTTTTGGGTAATACCCCAGATTTTTGTAATAAAAGATTAGCATCATGGGAAAGTTTTTTCAGTATCTCTTGCGTGACCTCTTCTAAGTTCTGCTGCCATTTTGCCAGTTCTATAGGATTAGAGGTGTCGGCGCTCAGAGGCTGAAAATTTGAGGTGTCGAGAAGTTCAGAAGATGTTACTTCCTTATTGCCCACCCTGCGGGAAGCTAAAGCTACATCTTCGTCATCTCCCTTATCTACTTCAGCTTCCTCACTTTTAATACAATTGAGCAATTGCTCTGCTGCAACTTGACCCAACTTGCGGACGGCTTGTTGCAATTGTTGGCGCTGAGTTAATGATAAATGCAGAAAGTTTTCGGGATACCCTTGGGTACAAAGGTGGTAACTTGCCAGAATCAACTGTTTTCGTACAGCTGATCCTAAGGTGTTTAGATAACTAGCATAAACCCTTTGTAGTTCTACTGTGATCGCCCGAATCGCTTCTTTTAGTGCTGCAATATCTCGTTCAATTCGCTCGATTGCTCTTGCCATATCTTTTCATTCTTGTCCATGTGAACTATTACATAGTACAAATGTACAAATTTATTTTATAATAACTTCCCAAAGGTCTTTAGATTTTAAATTAAATGCGATATTTCGTGTATCCACTAAAAAAACACAGGTCAGGCTATTTGCTTGACCTGTTTGTTAAAGAGTCATTTGTCCTTAGTCCTTGGTAAAAACTAATGACCAATGACCAATATTACTTGCTGCCAATTTGTGCAGCGACTTCATCAGCAAAGCTCATCTCTTGTTTGTCAATGCCTTCGCCCAATATATAGCGGACAAAGCGAGTCACTTGAATCTCTGTGCCTAATTGCGTCTTCGCTTGCTTCAAGAGGTCTTCTACGGAAATACTCTGATCGCGAATGTAAGGTTGATCGATCAAAGTCAATTCTTTCAGGCGTTTTTCAATCCGTCCCTGAACAATCTTTTCTTTGATGTTATCTGGCTTGTTGGCCAAATCATCCTTGCCCATTTCAATGTCTTTTTCCTTTTGGGCAATTTCGGCGGGGATTTGATCTACGCTCACATACTCGACATTTGGACAAGCCGCAACTTGCATTGCAGTGTTCCGTGCCAAGCTTTGAAACTCTGGATTAGCAGCTACTGATTCCGCTTGAGAACCCAGTTCTACTAATACACCAACTCGACCGCCAGTGTGAATGTAGCTGTCTACTACACCTGGCGTGCCTTCTGCTAGTGCAAAATTGATAAAGCGACGCACTTGGATATTTTCACCAAGCGTAGCAATAGTTTGCTTGATAAATTCTTCTACAGTGGCGCTTGGACTCTCAACATACTGTTGAGCCAATAAAGACTCAACACTATCAGCAGTTGCTGCTTGTTTTGCCAGGTTCTTAACTAAAGCTTTAAAAGCCTCGTTACGAGCTACAAAGTCAGTTTGACAGTTGACTTCGATAAGTACACCTACTCGACCACCAGGCTGAATGTAAGTGTCTACTAGACCTTCTGCCGCAATGCGATCGCTTTTTGCCCCTGCCTTAGAGATGCCCTTTTTCCGTAGCCAGTCTGCGGCTTCTTCTACATTGCCTTCAGTTTCTATCAGCGCCTTTTTGCAGTCCATCATGCCTGCACCAGTTTTTTGGCGTAGCTCTTGGACGAGTTTTGCAGATATTTCCGCCATGTTGCCTCAATTCCTAACTTGACCTCGAGTTGTAATTGCTCACCTAATTTAGTGGTGAGTACTGAGTTTTGAGTGCTGAGTTTTGAGTGTTCAGTTATCAATTTTATTCTTCATTGACAAATCACAACTTACAACTTCAAAAATCAAGACTCAGCACTATCCAATTTGCTGAGTTTTTCTATCTTACTCAGCACGGGCTAAACGCCCCCCGTTTCCGCTAACAGAACTATTCTTCTGTTTCCTCGTCGGGAATTACGGCATCAGTATATTCGGTTTCTTCGTAGTCATCGTCATACTCACTACCGTCGTAATCTTCGTAATCGTCTTCAACATCCAGCTGACCATGACGGCCTTCATAAATGGCATCCGCCAATTTTCCGACTATCAGCTTAATGGATCTGATAGCATCGTCGTTTGCTGGGATGGGGATATCTACTACATCTGGGTCACAGTTTGTATCCAGCATGGACACAATGGGAATATTCAGCTTTTGGCATTCTTGAACTGCGTTATATTCCCGCCGTTGGTCTACGATTACCACAATATCGGGTACTTTCCGCATTGTTTTAATGCCGCCCAAGTATTTCTGAAGCTTCGTCATTTCCCGACGTAGCATTGATGCTTCTTTTTTGGGTAATAAATCTAGTGCGCCAGTTTCTTCACGGCGTTCTAAATCTTTCAGACGATCTACCCGTGTTTTGATGGTTGCCCAGTTGGTCAACATTCCGCCCAACCAGCGTTGGTTAATATAGTGGGAACCACAACGGCTGGCTTCTTGGGCGATAATTCCAGCTGCTTGGCGCTTGGTGCCAACAAAAAGAAACTTCTTCCCTTGTTCAGCGTGCGATCGCATGTAGTTGTAGGCATTATCCATCAACTGGGCAGTTTGCACCAAGTCGATAATATGCACACCATTGCGGGAAGTATAAATGTAAGGAGACATTTTTGGGTTCCAGCGCCGGGTCTGATGCCCGAAGTGAACCCCTGACTCCATCATTTGAGCCAATGAAACTACTGGCATATATTTTCTAACTCCTATTCGGGTTAAACCTCCATCCAAGTGCATTTCCCAACCGGGAAACACCCGAATTCTCAGATGTGCGAGATTAGTTAACCATACTAGGTTAGCACATTTGCAAAAGTTGTAGTTTGGTAAGGGTGATAAAATAGCGCCGCCCACTCAATAATAGGAACGCTATTCTTGTATTTAACTCAAAAATTACGAATTACGTAGCTTGCTTCTTGCTAGAGGCGAGGATTACGAATTACAAATCGCGGTCTTCTTGATCCTTAGGCTTGGGTTTTGGCCGCCGTTGTTCAATTTGCTCGTCGATAGTTTCTCTTATTTTTCGATCAGCAGCATCCATTGCAGAATACTTAAAGCGGTTGATTATGCCACTGAACAAGTTGCCAAAAAATCTTTCAATTTCTTGCATAATTTATACTTCAGTATTTAAAGGTAAATTCTTGACTCTACATTACATCGGTCTGGGATTTTATAGTGGAGTTGGAAATAAAACGCTAACGTTCTTATAAAAAGGCGTCGGGAAAACCCACTCTTTCTAAAGATGGGATGAGGCCCCGACGTCATCAACGTTAAATCCCATACCCTTTTAGGGGTGGGATGAGCTTAATTCTTGCTGATAACGCTTGGGAGTTGTGTGTAGCATTCGTTGAAACACAGATGTCATGTGACTCTGGTTGCCAAATCCCGCTTCTGCGGCTACTAGTGCCAGCGATCACTTTTGGTTTTGTAACAGTTTTTGAGCAAGTTCTAGCCGACACCGAAGGACATACTGATAAGGTGATAGTCCAGTTGTTACCTTAAATGCTCGTGCGAAATGATAGGGGCTGAATCCTACCGTGGCAGCAATCTGGTTTAGGTTAACTTCTTGGGATAGATTTGCTCTAATGTATTCCAAGACAAGCTTTAACAAATTTGCGTCTAAAAACTCTGGTGAACGTTTGAGCCGTCCAGATAGATTTGAACGTCGGTAAATTATCTGTGCCAACACCGCCGTTGCAACTGATTCTAAGTAGAATGCACCACCAGTTTGCCCATTATAAAAAAACTCTTGCATAGCGATCGCAGCACTCAAGCCCCAATGAGTCTTGGGAATTTGCCCTGGCTGTAATTCAATTGTCTGTCCCTCTGCTTCCACTTTGACTATGCGTTCTAGAAAAGATTGGGAATATCCAAACACTACAAAACAAGAAGCATCTTCCACCGAACTATAAGTACTGCCTTGAGGCACAACATCAAAACCTCCTGGTAGCGCTTGGTAAGGTTGCAGCCGATCGGCATTGAAGGCAGCAATTCCACGAGTTTCCCCAAAACTTGTTACCACAAGGTTAAGTGGCGAACGAATATTTACTTCCAAATGTCCTGGCGGAATGATTGCTACCATCAACTCTGGTGTTTCTAGCCAGTGTCCCCACTGGGGTAGAGCTTCTAGTGGGGGCTGATTAAGGGGAATTTTACGTTCTGGGGGATTAAACAAAAACTCTTTTAGCAGATTCATAGGCAGAGGCAGTGAATAAGCAGGGGAGCAGGGGTGCTTTCGCCAACAAGAGGCGAGGGTTTGTATCTTTTTCCCTGTTCCCTATTGTCTCAAAAAGTAGATTTCGATATTCCGCAAGAATTGAAAAGACAGGAACAATTGCAGGCAAGTATTTTCAAAGTTAAGATTTTGATTCGAGTGATTGTCAATGCCTGTTCTGATTCCCATTTCAACTTTCTTTATTGGCTGTCATGGGCTAATTGCTTTGGGTTTATCCTATCGAGTGGCAATGGAACGCACCCGTACTCGGATTTGGCATGGTGCGTCTACATCTGAGGTTGCCTCACAGCCCAATTATCTAGATCATCCGAATGCTTGGGCAGAGTTTGTGGAAAAAATGATACAACAATCTACTGTCACAAAAAATATCGAAGACGGGGTGTTGCAGCGTACTATCCGAGCGCATGGTAACTTTACAGAATACGTACCCCTTAGCCTTATATTTCTAATTTGGTTATAATCAACTTCGTCCATCGTTATTAGAGAAATTTGCAACTCAGGATAAAGTCAAAGTCAAATGCTCAATTCAACAGCTTCTTACTTGGGATTTTGAACGAGTAATTATGGCGCATGGCAGCATAATTGAACAAAATGGTAAATCTCACTTTAAAGCAGGTTATGAGTGGTTTTTAGAAACCTCTTTGTAGCAATACTTAACCCATAAGTTAAGTCGGCACGATAAAATCCATGTCTAATTACACCCTGCGTGTTACTGAATAGTATCGGGATCTACATTAAGCGATCGCAACTTTGCCTTTAACTGTTCTATCTGCAATTCTGCCTGTTCGGCTCGTTGGCGTTCCTGTTCTGCTCGTTGGCGTTCCTGTTCTGCCAGTCCTTCTGCTTGCTGTCTTGCTAAAACTTCCTGTCGTAAAGCCTCTGCCAGTTCATTTGGTATCAGTAATTTTTCCCCTGTATCCTCTCTATAAAACCCAATTAGCCTTCCCTCAACCACCAAACGCAGTTGTAATGGTTCACTGCGTCCATCTTGTATAAGTAGGTGGGCGCTAAAAAATACAACTAAATTAAGAAATGTAAATCGCTTAAAAGCTTATATTCAAAGCGTTTCTGGCGCTTTACATAAGTTTACATAGTTCGGTTTAATTGTGCCTACCTACTTAGGTTCGTAGATTTCTCCTCGCAGGCGATAGCCACGTAACTGTTGTTCCACCCACTCACCTTTAGGGTCAAATAGCCAGTATTCCTTGACACCTAGCTGCTCATAAAGGGTCTTTTTGAAGATTTCGTCTTGTCCCTTAGTACCAAAGGATGTCATTTCAAAAATAACTGTGGGTACTTGACCCTCTTCCCAAATTTTATAGTTGTCTCGGCCGCCGGGTGCAACATCAAAAATCACCATCACATCTGGGGCTACCCGCAACTTGGGAAAGCCTTGTGCATAGTAAAGAAATTGATTTGCCAATACTGTTGCCTGACGATTTGTCAAATACTGTTTCAGGACTTCCAAGGTAGTTAGCAAGGCATAAAGGTGGTCGTAGGTTTCTGCCACTGGTTGACCATCAGCACTAGGGTAGAAGATTTCTGATTCGACATTAACAGGTAAAGTAGCCGTCATGGTTGTAAAATCAGTGCTACGAGATTATTGTAGAACAATTCTATTTCTCCTTAATTGGGGATGTAGAAGCTTTTCAAAATATAACTAGATAATTCACAAAATCCTTCGCCTTCGGCAGCAGTGGTTATGTAAGTAGGGTGATATTTCAACTGATTCAGATATTCCAGCACATTCGCCACGCCTACAGAAATAGGAAAATAACGCCGATCAAATAAACTTTCATCATTGGGACTATCGCCCACAGTAACAATTTGTTCTGGTAAGTACAGGGGCAAATATTCGCGCAATACCTGCAACAATCCCACAGCTTTATCTTGCCCTTGGGGTTTAATGTGACACTGCACGTTGCTATAGGTAAATCCCCAACCCATTTGTTGACAAAGACTATCCAGGGTTTGTAGTTCGTCTTGACGCAAAGCAGCTACATCAAAAGTCCAGTCGGTGATGCGAAAGCGATTATCAGCAGATTCTTGGATTTGGGGAAATTTAGTTTGTAAATTCTCAAAAGTCATAGCCAAGTGCTGCCGATGTTTAGCTAAATCGGGAATGGGTGTTAAGACTACTGGTTTCTGGTTTCCAGGTGGAAAGTACAAACCGCCATTTTCTGCCATAGCACCTGCCACTGGCATAATCGCACTCAATCCACTCACCCACCCGGCAGAACGTCCTGTGACAATCATTACTTTAATGCCAGCTGCGGCTAAATCCTCTAAAGCTTGCAGTAGTGCAGGAGTAAATTTTCCTCGTCTAGTTATAGTGCCATCCATATCTGTGGCTATCAGACGAATATTGCTAAAGCTTGTAGATGAAACCTCAGACAGGGCAGGGATACTCTGGTGTCTGGACATACGTGGTTTTAAAAGGATGTAAAAAATATTAATCATACAGCAAGATGGCATTGAAGATTTGGGCATCCTAAACATCAGGAGTCAAGTTTTTCAGTTTTCCAACCATGCCCACTTCGATGTTTCTTGCCCAAACCCCAGGAAAGCCTAAAAAAGCATCCCAGGAAGTGCCAGCAAGTAATCCTCAAATACCACCATTATTGGTGATAACCTCTGGAGGACTGGCTTTAATGGTGATTGCTTTAATTGTGTATAGTAAGCTCCAGATGAATAAGCTGGAGAAAAAACTTAAGTTTGAACAATTCCGTGCGCGAGAATTAGAGAAAAAGTTTAAGCTGGCGCTGGAAACAATTCGCAAAATGGAAACTAATCCCGATTTAGTCAACTCACGGGACTTTAATTTAGATTATCTGCGAATGCGGATGTCAGAGGAGGTGTTTCATTTTGCAATCCTGAATCAAGTGAAGATTCAAATCAAAGAGAAAGTTTCTCAAGCTCTGCGGCCAAATCAAGCTCAACAAGGAACAGTCGGAATTGCTAATAGTGCTGGACGGCAAGTAGATGAAATTTTTGATGTAGAGTATGAGACTGGTAGTCCAGGGAACTCTGCCAAACGAGTGCTGTTTCGTATTCAAATCCGGTTAATGAAGTTACCGACGCAAGCAACTTCTGCGACTATTAGTCAAATTATTGACTGTATAGAAACTTATCTAAGCCCTATAGAAGACGAAGATAGTTGGCAACCAACAATTCAAGGTCGGATTGCTACTATGCATTGGGATCAAAAGGCTAAACCTACGCCTCTACTGGTGCTGGAGCAATCGAATGAAGGCGTAAATGTAACTTTTCGCACTAGTCGCCAACCAAATGCCCTAATGCCGCCAAACCAACCTGGAATGAAGAAATCAGGCTCGGCGAGACAATAAATTATGGCTGTCATTAGTCATTTGTCCTTTGTAAATACAAATGACCAATGACAAAGAATGACTTTTACGAGTAAATAGGCTATGTTTATTTGCGTCACAGCTTAGTTATCAGTTGTGATTTCTCGCTTCGGAATCATGACTGAATAGTTGTATTGGGGGAATTACGAGTTAAAAGACCATCTTCCATTTCTACAATGCGATCGGCTATGTCTAAAATTCGGTTGTCGTGTGTCACTAATAAGATAGTAGTTCCCTGATTTTTAGCCAGACTCTGCATTATTTCTACAACATCGCGTCCTGATTGTTTGTCTAATGCAGCTGTTGGTTCGTCTGCTAGCACCAGGGGGGGGCGATTCACCAATGCGCGAGCGATCGCAATTCTTTGTTTTTGTCCACCAGAAAGATTGTCTGGGTAGTAATCAACTCGTTCTTCTAGCCCAACAGAACCAAGCATGGCTTTTGATTTAGCCACTGCTTCTGTTTGAGAAATATTATCATTCAATTCTACCGCCATTTGTACATTTTGCTTCGCTGTCAAGAACCCTAACAAATTGTGAGCTTGGAAAATATAGCCAATGTTGCGTCGCATCTGCACCAATTTGTTCTGATTAACGCCAAAGAGTTCTTCACCTAAAAATTTTAAACTTCCCTCTTGTACTGAGCGCAAGCCACCAATTAAGCTCAGTAATGTTGTTTTACCTGAACCTGATGGCCCAGTCATAATTACAATTTCACCTGGATAAATTTCTAGGTTTATGTCAAACAATATCTGTTTTTTCAGCGTACCTTTGCCATAGTAGTGATTGAGATTTTTAATGGCAATTACAGGTTCTTTTCCCATCATATTTTGGTTAGTTATAAGTTAGCAATTCTAAGACTTAACTGTAGTGATTGTTAGAAATTAAGTTTTCTTAAACATTGATTATAGGATATAACTATTAGTAATATCTTTTAATTAATTTTGAATTAGCTAAAAGATATCTGCTGGATCGGCAGAACGTAATTTTCGGACTGCGATAGCCCCAGAGATAATACACATTAGTATAGTCAGAATCAACACCATCACGGCACGATCAAAACTCATAAAAACTGGTAACAGGGTTGCTTCTCTGGCGCTTTTATACATAAATAAAGCAAAAACTATTCCAGGCAAATATCCTAATACTGCTAACAGCAAAGCTTCTTGAAGAATGACGGTTAACAAATAATTTTGTGTATAACCTATTGCTTTGAGAGTAGCGTATTCAGATAAATGATCTGCAACTTCTGTATAAAGAATTTGATAAACAATCACAGTCCCCACAATGAAACCCATGACAGTCCCTAATGTGAAAATAAATCCAATAGCTGTACTATTTGCCCAATAATTTCGCTCAAAATCAATAAATTCTTGTTTGGTTAAAACATTGACCTCGCTAGGTAGATATTTTCGTAATTCTTGGGCTACAACTGTAGAATTTGCTCCTGGCTTTAATCTAATCAAACCAATATCAATTAATCCTCGCTGACGATTATTGAATATTCGCAAAAAGTTAATATCACTTGTAATTAAATTACCATCTGCGCCAAATGATGCACCTAATGTAAATAGACCTTCTACTTTAATTCGCCGTCTTCGCACTTCTGCGGTTACAGTCTTTCCTTGAGCATAATTAGCAGCAATTGGTCCATATTCTACCCTAGAAGAACGGTCATATAAAACTACATCAGGCAGTTTTAGTTTATCTAAATTTTCCTGAACTCCAGGTAAGTTAACTATGTTAGTTTCTGGGTTCATTCCAAATATCAGAATACTACGAGGGCGGCCTGTTACAGGATTTTTCCAGATTGTAAAGTCCAAATATATCGGATGTACTGATTGGACTGCGGGTAACTCTAAAGCTTTATATAACCGTCTTTGAGAAAAACTCCTCATCGCCAAAACAGCACTGGATTGACTATTGATTAAAACAATATCGCCCTGCAAGCTGTTATGAAATCTAACGTTACTATAATATAAGGCATCTCGGAAACCGAGTTGCATAAACATTAAAATATCAGCGAAGGAAATTCCTGCTAAAGCCACAGCTAGGCGAGTTTTTTCTCTTGTCAGTTGTAGCCACGACAGAGGTATTTTTTGACTCATTTTATAGGCGCCCAAGCACAGTTAGCAATTTTAGATTTTTCCTTGAATTCATTGTGATAACTCGGAGCGAATTTATAGAATTAGAACATTTTTAATCCAAAATATCAAATCATAAATTGGTATTACTGTTCGCCAAGAACTTGATTAGTTATTAATATCGACAACAACTTTGGCGTAAGTTAAACCAGAAACTTTCTGGCTATCTTCTGGAGACAGAGCAATTTTCACTTCTACGACTCTGGCATCCACATCTGCTGCTGGATCTGTATTCAGCACATCTTTTTTACCAATTTTTCTGCCAATTTCAGTGACAGTCCCCTTTAATTCGCCGCTAAATGCTCCATTATCGCTACTGATAGTGGCGTTTTGACCAATACGCACTTTACCAATACTGTCTTCGGCGACTTCAGCAATCACAAACATTTGGCTGGTTTGTCCAATTTCAGCAATGCCATTTGCACCGATCGCTTCGCCTGATTTGGTGTAAACTTTTAAAATCTCTCCAGCGATTGGTGCTTGAACGTAGCTTAACTTTAGTTCTGCTTCGGCTCTTCTGATATTTGCGATCGCATTACTAACTTGAGCTTGCGCTATTTGCACATCGGTAGGACTAACGTCTAAGATTCTGCTCAGTTTGGCCTTTTCTTCATCGATTTGTCTTTGCAAAGTTGCTACGGTTTTATCACGGTTAACTTTGGCTTCGATTAGCTGCTGTTGCAAAGTTGCTAAATTTTGTATTTGAGTAGCTCTGGCTTCGGCAATTTGCTGTCGTATAGTTGCCAATGTCTGTTTCAGGGTAGCTTGGCTTTCAGCAACCTGTTGATTAGAAGTTACTGCACTCAAGCGTCTTCTGTCCCGCTCTTGCTGAGAAATAGCACCTTCTCTGTATAAATAATCATAGCGTCCGGCATCGACTTGAGCATTGCGCTGTTCGGCTCGAATACGTGCAACTGTTGCTCTTAGCGCATCTCTTTGCCCACTGAGTTCAGCTTCTAAGCGATTCACGGTTGCTTGTTGGACAAGTTTATCACCACTTAACTGGGCTGCAATCCGCGCGATCGTTGCTTGTCCTGCATTCCTTTCCCCAATTAACTGCGCTTGTAGGCGAGCAATAACTGCTCTTTGGGCTTGAATATCTCTTGGAGATCCTGCCCTAACTTGCGCTAAATTGGCACGGGCTTCTTGCACTTTGGCTTTTGCCTCTTGTAGTCCGGCTATTTGGGTATCGCGGTTATCCAAAATTGCGATAATTTGGCCTTGCTTTACCTGTTCACCCTCTCTCACCAGAAGTTGCTGAATTCGTGACGATGGTGCTAATCCTGATGATGGGGCGGATAATTTAACAACTTCGCCTCGTGGTTCCAAACGCCCTACAGCACTAATGCTATTGGTAGATGGCATTACAGGGGCAGATGTAGTTAGTTTTCTCAGCTGCTCGATTTTTGCTGTACCTAGTATCCCAGCAGCGATTACTATTGGCACAGCTACAGCGATACCCCACCAAATCTTAGGTTGTTCTTGATTAAATGCCTGCTCACTTGCCTTTGGCTTTTCAGTCACCCTTGACATAGTATGTTGCCCATTTACCTGAATTGTGCTGATGGAAGTAAAAATAAACAGCTTTTTAATCAACAGCCAGCCGCTTAGGACAAACAACAATGGTTTAAAGCTGGGTATGGCTTAAAATCCATCGCGTGATGAACGCTTAACACTATGGCTTTACAAAATGGTGTTTTCTATAGTGCTTCTTGTTTGTATGCAATACATTTTGACCTCACTTCCATTCCTCTCTCCTAAAAGGAGAGAGGCTTTGAGGCATACTCCCCAACGTTAGCTCTTAAGGGGCTGGGGGTTAGGTCTGTATTGAAACCTAGAAACGCTATAGTAGCTGGCTATTCAATAACTCTGAGTATTGAGTGCAATGAACGTTAGCAAAATTCACAAGCAGTATGAATCTAGATGTATAGACGCGATGTATTGTGTCTATACACAAAATCCTAAATTGGTATGATGCGGTACTTTACTGCTACATTCACTACGGCTATAGTTAGCCACAAAATTGAAAAGAAACATCAAAAATAGATTGTTGCCTTTGCTGGATACAATCTTGGTACAAAAGTTAGTCTTCCTTAAGTGAATCAAGGATTAATTAACTAAAAAATATCTGTCAACTTGAGCATTTCTAACATTAGAGTTTCCTTAACTTTCTGGTCAATGACTTAGCACGGCTAGTTGCTTGCACCTACCAAGACAACAAACCATTTTGTGATATTGGCTTCAAAGACCTTACTATTCTCCCTGTTGCTGTTTTAGGACTCCATTAAACTCTCGTTGAATGAATTCTACATTTATCCGTTACGCGAAAACGTAACAGAGCCTACAGATGAGGGGGATAAGAGGGATGATTAAGTAGGGAGATCAAATAGAACTGTGGTCATGTAATTTTCTGCCCAAGCTGGGCCAAAAGCTTTTTCTAGTACGCGGCGGGTTTTATCGTTTTGCTGCTGTTTGGTGCAGTAATTATGTTGTCCAGCGAGATTTTGTGTGACTTGTTCAGCTGAAACAGGATGTGAGGCGATCGCTTGGGTGCAATGAATGTCTAAAAATTCTCGCACACGCCAGAGAAACATTGTTTCTTCTTCAGGGGAACCGGGGCGCACAAAGATACAAAAATCTGAAAAAATATCTCCCCATTCAGGTAATTCACGGGGTTGGGAAAAGTTAAGCACTGTTAGTTGTGTCAGTGCAGAAGTATAAGATTCTGGTAAGGTACGGTCTAATTGAATAGGAGAAAGGTCTGCGATCGCTGCACTAATTTGCCCTCTACCCCCAACTAAATCGCAACCAAACATTGGCAGGTTGTATTCTGGACGGGGAAACATGACGCAGTGCAAAATATCCAGCATATTTCCGATTTTCGCCAGTTCCAAGTGCATTTTCCGAAACTGGGGCGTTTGATAGCAACGATTTTCAATCGTCAGTTTTTCCCCTTCTAGTCTACCTTCCACATACCCCAACTCATCAGGCAAATGGTAGGGCGATAGATCCAGGTGCTGATGCCAAGCTGCTTCAATACAATCAGCTAGCTGACGAATTAGGGGATGTTGTTGCTCACGCAGCGAGGGTGTAGAAGTAAATGACATATTCTAGTTGGGAATGCGATCTAGTGGCCAGTCTACAACCTGTTGTGCCATAGCTGTTGTGGTCTGCAATATAAGCAAACACTTGCACCCAGCCAACGTAAATTTATAAGACAGATGCTTTTCAGAAGGATTATTTATTTTGTAGTCTAGGTTACAGAATTAATTTTAGATTAGCCCATTGGTAAAGGCTAATAGAAAGCCATGAAACTAGATTCTCGTAGACCAGATTTTGCTGTGCAACCAAGAAGACAGAATCTGGAAGGTTTGCAGCAGTTAAGAGCTTCTACTTGGGTGAAGCTTTTGCAACTTCCCAACCCCTTTAGTTTTGACGAAGCACTTTTATTGTGTCCGGTTTCAGCAGATGAATGGCTAGCCTGGATTCCAGATCATGGCGAAGCAATACTCAATATTAGACAATTTAGTTATTAGTCATTGGTTATTGGTCATTGGTCAATTACTTCGGTTGAAAGACTATTGCCAGAAATCTGTGGCATCGTATCCCAGTTCTGCGAGCATATGCCGTAACAGGGGTAAACTGAGTCCTATTACATTGGTATGACAGCCTTCGATTTTTTCTACGAAGAAACTACCAAAACCTTCAATTGCAAAGGCTCCAGCACACTTGAGGGGTTCACCTGTGGCAACATAAGCTTTAATGGCGTGATCGCTCATTTGAGCAAAGTAAACTCTTGTAACTTGAGACTTGACTATAGTGCGATTTTGCTGACGGTCAATTAAGACATGGCCCGTGTACAAGTCGCCAAAGTTACCTTGCATTATCTGCCAACGTGTGATCGCTTCAGAGAAGTCTGCTGGTTTGCCGTAAATTTCATCATTCATGGACAAAACCGAATCACAACCCATAATCAAAGCCGATTCAAACTGTGGGGCTACAGTTTCGGCCTTGTACTGGGCAAGAGTTTTAACCAATTCTGCTGGTTCACTTAATTCAATTTGCGACTCATCAAAATCACTTGCTCGAACTATCGGTTCAATACCAACAGTTTGCAGCAAGCGACGTCGGGCTGGGGAAGCTGAAGCAAGTACAAAAGGTGGAATTTTCATGAGATTTCAGAAAAACTTCGTAATTGGGTATTGGGTATTAATTAATAATTAATAGTTCTTCTTCCCCTGCCTCCTCTACTCGCTACTCCTCAATTAATAAACAGAAAAAGAATTTACAACCTCATCAATCATTCGTTTAACTTTCTGCCAGCGTTTTTCAGGAATTGAGGCGTTGAGGGTAAAAAGTTTACCATGGCTAACAGCGACGCTGGCGATATTATGTCGTTGCTGTTGATTAGGGAGTTTAACCTCATACTCTAAAAGGTAGTATGTTTTTCCGTCTACTTCTCGCTGTGCAGCATTGACTAATTCAGCCGAACGACCAGAGTCAGGAGGCGCAAGAGCAGCTTTTCCCAATTTATATCCTACTTCTGTTGGCGTTCCCAATTCTGACAAAGTTTTGCCTTCTGGAACTGGGCTAATTACAACAGAAACATTTTCAGACACCTCAATCAAATCGTGGAAAACCACATCTGGCCCATTGGCAACTTTAACTTGCAGCCAGCCGTTAGGATATAAAAACTGATAGCCATCATTAGAGTCTACAAAGCTTTTGAGTCCAGCCGCAGCCGCTACAGCAGAATTACTCAGGCTGAAATTCAACACCAGTAGCAAAATTAATACAATTCGTTTCCACATTTCTAAAGATTCCTTTGGGCTGGAGACAACACCAAGCTTGCATCATTTCTCGTTATTATTCTCCCATCAACAGGGACGCTTCGGATGAGGCATTAGATGTTGACAAATACTCTCTGGTGTATCACCTTACTGAAGAAGCGGTGTGAAATTATCCCCCTTGCCTCTTTGTCATACCATTTTTATTATCTGGAAACTCGCTCAGGGTAGACTTGTATATACACAGTAGGATTCTTGGCGAGGGTTGAGGTGAGGTCGTAAGGACTTTTGCAAGAGGTCTATTTTCTCAAATACAGCGCCTACATAGCTTTTACTATTATCTTATTTAGACGATAAAAGAGCGATATTCACTAATTATCCCTGAATACAAAACTCAAAGTTACGGTTATGTCATTGGCAAAATATTCTAGGTTTAAACTACTTAGATACATTGGAATTTTTCTCATTACTGCCTGTTTGCTATTTGCTTGTTATGCTTCAGCGCCAACTAAATTGAAACGCCCTCCCTTAAGAGTGGTATTTGGATCTTTTATTGGTGAGTATCCAGGCATAATTGCTCAAAAAAAAGGATTTTTCAAAGCCCAAGGGGTAGATGTGGAACTAATTTATAAACGATACACCCAATTGGAAAGAGCGAATTTCAGTGCGGGTAAATATGATGGTATTACATCGTCCTTGGGAAGTTTTATAATTTTGACTGCCACAAATCCCGATATACAAGGCGTGATCATCATAGATGAATCAATAGGAGCAGATGTAGTAGTCGCCCAATCACAAATTAAAACCGTCGCTGACTTGAAAGGGAAAAAGCTGGGTACAAATCTAGGCGGTTTTAGCGAAGTTTTCATGGCTGAGATGTTGAAAACTGCTAACTTAACTAGCGATGATGTTAACTTGGTTAAATTAGAGGCTTTAGAAATTCCTCAATACCTGAGCAATAATGTTATTCAAGCTGGACATACTTGGGAACCTCATCTTTCTGAAGCTATTAAATTAGGGGGACATATCCTATTTACCAGCAAACGAACTCCTGGCTTAGTTTTAGATATGATTATCTTTCGTAATGATGTAATCCGCGATCGCCCCGAAGATATTCGTGCTGTGCAAGGATGGCTGCAAGCCTCGACCTACTGGAAAGCAAATGTTCAGGAAGGAAACGCGATCATCAGTAAAGCGTTAAAAATTCCTAGCAATACACTCTCTCTGGAAGGAGTAAACCTAAGTGATTTAGGTGAAAATCAAAAATTATTTCAATCTAGCAACGCCAACTCTATCTACAAAACTGCGAAGATATATGCAGACTTTTTTATTCGTTCTGGAAACGTGACGCGTATTCCTGAGCTAAATAGTTTGTTTAATTCTTCTTTCTTGAATTCTGCCTCCTAGTTTAAAGCTATGCAGTACTCTCCTTTGGGCAGTATCCGTACAAAGTTGATCGCCTCGTTTCTCATTGTTGCCTTGATTCCGTTGCTGTTATTGGCATTTATCAACAAACAGACAACTGAAAAAGCACTAACTGAGAACGCTCAACAAGCCCTATCTGCGGCGGCTAATGAAACTAGTAACAGAATAGATGCTTTTATTGATGGAAATCTCAATGCTGTGCGCGTAGAGGCGATTTTACCAGGTTTGGCACGCTACCTCAGCCTAACTCCAAAACAGCGAGATGACAGCCCCGAAATGCAATTGGCTACAGAAACATTAATCCCTCTCAGCCGCAAAGATATGCTCAATATTCTCTCCTATGCTTTGCTTGACTTAAACGGAAAAAATGTATTGGATACATATACATCGAACATTAGCCAAGATGAATCAGTTCAAGACTATTTTAAAGAACCACTGCAAACTGGATTATCCTTTGTTTCTAGCATGAAGCAATCGCCGAAAATTCCCGGACTTGTTACCCTCTTTTTTAGTAGTCCGGTTCGCAATGCCAAGGGAGATATATTAGGTGTATTGCGTGTTTCATACAATGCTACTGTTGTCCAGCAGTTAGTAACTCGACAAACTGAAAGGGCTAGGGCAAAATCTTTTGCTATTCTTTTAGATGAAAATAATATTTATTTGGCACATAGCACTGCACCACAACTACTTTTTAAATCAATTGTGCCTCTGTCGTTAGATGTTCTAACTCAACTACAAAAAAAGAGTATTTACCTAATTCTCCTATTAAACAATTGGCAACTAATGAGTCAAAACTTAAGCAAGCATTAGATAATGAACAGTCCTATTTAATTGCATCTTTGGAAGCAACAGGTAATCAAGTCAATATGATTGCGATCGCTCGTTTAAAATATAAACCTTGGTCTGTGTTGTTCGCACAGCCCCTTGCTGTTGCCCTAGCACCTGTAGAAAAGCAAATTTACGACACAATGTTGCTATTTGCAATTATCGCTTCAGTAGTGACATTCATCGCTTGTGTCATTGGACAACTGCTAACAAAGCCAATAATTTACCTGACCAATATAGTTTTCCAGTTTACCGCAGGTAACTTAGATATCCGCGCCAAAATTAGCTCAAAAGACGAAATAGGTCAACTGGCGAAATCGTTTAATAACATGGCACTTCAGTTACAAACATCTTTTGAAACTTTGGAACAACGGGTACAAGAGAGAACAGCAGAGTTAGTAATTGCTAAAGAAAAAGCAGAAAATGTAAATCAGAAATTAGAACAACTAGTAAATCTAGATGGTTTGACTCAGGTGGCTAACCGTCGCTGCTTCGATGAACGACTGCAAGCAGAATGGAAACGCCTTGCACGAGAACAACAACCCTTGTCATTGATTTTATTTGATGTTGATAAATTCAAACTTTACAACGACTACTATGGTCATCTTAAAGGTGATGATTGCCTAATCAAGATAGCGCAAACAATGCAACAGATCCTTCATCATCGTCCTGCTGATCTAGTAGCGCGTTACGGAGGAGAAGAATTTTTGGTACTCCTCCCCAATACAGATTTAGTAGAAGCGATCAAAGTAGCACAAAGTATTCAACAAGCGATTCAAAATCAGGCCATTCCTCATGCACAGTCTGATATTAAAAATATCGTCACACTGAGTTTGGGTATTACTTCTGTTATACCCACTTGCGACATCAAGCCAGATACACTCATCGCTTCAGCCGATAAAGCACTGTACAATGCCAAACAAAAAGGGCGCGATCGCTATTGTACTCATTAGATTGATCATGCCGTATGCGACTTTCTCTCAAACCTAACCGATCACTTCAAACAACAACTCTGGAGAGTTCAACGAGAACACAAAAAACCCCGACTTGATAGCCGAGGCAGATGGGAGAAGTCTAAATGTCGATGAGAGATAGCGATACCGAAATCTGCTTTTCTTAGCTAACACCAGTTAGATAGTTGAGTTTGGTTTTTGCTAAGTTATGTAAATAAATATAACAACAATATTACAAATAGTCAACTGGACTTGACAGAAAAAGGCTGATAGCCGTTATAAGACCTACTTATCAGGGATAGTGTGGAATTGTTTTTGGAGATGTGGTGAATGAAGTAGCGAGAATAAAACGGGTTACTAGCTAAGATAGTGGGATGAAAATGAGAAGCGATCTGCTTTGGGGAGTAGAAAAACAGAGCAATTAGCTGGATAAATCAGGGTAGTCGGAATTAAGCCAGAGATTAGAAAAGCTAGCGACTAGATCACCAAAGTCTTTACAATTCCTTTGTTGGCTCAAAAAGTATTTCTCGACCTATGACGAATCAAGCTCCTATCCCGGTTATTGTCAACGGTGCTGCTGGTAAAATGGGCCGTGAGGTGATTAAGGCAGTGGCGCAAGCGCCTGACTTAAACCTAGTGGGTGCAATTGACCACAGTTTGGAACATCAAGATAAAGACGCTGGAGAATTGGCGGGTTTAAGCGAACCCCTAGAAGTGCCAATTACCAATCAATTAGAACCGATGTTGGGGTATGTAGCTGGCGACAGACAATCTCCTCCAGGAGTGATTGTAGACTTTACTCATCCCGATTCAGTTTATGACAACATTCGTAGTGCGATCGCTTACGGTATTCGTCCTGTAGTCGGCACCACTGGGTTAAGTCCAGAACAAATTCAAGACTTGGCAGACTTTGCTGACAAAGCTAGCACTGGTTGTCTAATTATTCCTAACTTTTCCATTGGTATGGTGCTATTGCAACAAGCCGCAGTCGCAGCCTCCAAGTATTTTGATCATGTAGAAATTATTGAACTGCATCACAACCAAAAAGCTGATGCTCCCAGTGGTACTGCCATTCAAACGGCGCAGTTACTTGGGGAATTCGGTAAAACTTTTAACCCTGCTATTGTAGAAGAAACTGAGAAATTACCAGGAGCTAGAGGTAGTATCGCAGATGAAGGGATTAGAATTCATAGCGTGCGCTTGCCAGGATTGATTGCTCATCAAGAAGTTATTTTTGGCGCAGCAGGACAGATTTATACTTTACGACATGATACGAGCGATCGCGCTTGTTATATGCCAGGAGTGCTACTAGCAATTCGTAAAGTCTTAGCGCTAAAGTCGTTAGTATATGGATTAGAAAAGATACTTTAAACTTTAAACACACTATTGGGCATTCATTACTCACCACTCATGTTAGTACCACTGACTCGCCAAAAACTTGAACAAGTTGTCCCTCTAATTGCCACTGGTTTGCAGTACAAGTACTACTGGGGGAAGTTCTCAAATTTTTTGCAACGGCTGTTAATTTCCGTAGTTGCGGTAGTTGTCATTTTGCTTGTAACAGTCGTTTTCAGGCTTGAGTTTGCTTCAATAGAACTTGTGCTAGGGATAATTAGCGCTTTTTTTTGGTTGTGGTATCCAATCTTTCAAGCAAGTATGCGGAATTTACAATGCCGCCGTTATAAGTACGGCGGCTTTTTCCGTGGTCGAGTGCTAGATTGGTGGATTACAGACCAGTTGGTAGGTAAAACCGAAACAGTCAACAACAAAGGCGAATTGGTGATTGTAGAAAACCGAGAAAAACAGATTAACTTAGAGGTGGGTGATGAAACAGGATTTAGCATTGAGTTTGTAGCACCATTACGTTCTGCCTACAAAGTTATTACTCGTGGTCAAATTGCAGAAATGGTAGTTATGTCAAATCGCCCAGATTTGAGCAGTATTGAAGAATTCAGCGATATATATTTTCCTAGTAGTGATCTGTGGGTTAGCGATTATCCTTATTTACGGCGAGATTTCTTTAACGAAGTTAGTTGCCGCTTGCGTGAAGACAAACAACAAAAGCAAAGGCCGCGCCGACGGCGTCGTAGCGTGGAAGAGTAAACTAGTCACTAATCAAAAGATTTACAAACGAGATAATCCAGGTTCCTTGCTTGGCACTGATTAATAAAAATATCTGGATCTTCAATAATTTTAAAATAGTATTTGCCATAGAGAGTCCATAGAGCCGACGTTTTTAACTTCCCCTATTTCCATCTTGTCCATAGGCTTGCCAAGCTAAGTCTACCAATCCATCAACGATCGCAGCAGCTACAACTGCATTACCTTTGCGGCTGTCAATTGTAATGTGAGGCACTAGAGAGTCTTGTAAGCGCCCCTTTGCTTCATCAACATTAACAAATCCGACTGGAGTTGCAATTATCAAAGCAGGTCTAATTTCCTCCGCTTCAATTAAATCCAACAGTGCTGTTAGTGCTGTTTGCGCTTGACCAACTACAAAAATGCCCTCTGGATAACGCTTTGCTAAGGTTTCTATTCCCCATGCTGCCCGAGTTTTTTCTTTTTGAGGGCGTGTTAGTGCGTCCATGCTGCAATACACCGGATTAGCAAAGGTGTTTTGAATCTCGTAGGCAATACCTACTTGTACCATTGGGACATCTACCACAATCGTGGTACGCGCGGCTAGCGCTGCTGCCCCTGCTTGCAAGGCACGCTCAGAGAAACGAACCAAAGACTTATACTCAAAATCAGCTGTAGAGTATATTACCCGACGCACAATCTCATACTCTGCGGGTGAAAAGACATGATTTTCAATTTCACCATCAATGATTGCTAAACTTTGAGCATCAGTTACGTGCCATTCCATCTTCGTTGAGGTTCTCAAATATTAGCTTTCAGCTTATCAGCTTCAGGGAGTTAGGAGTTAAGAGTTAGGAGTTAATTAAAAACTCATAACTCAGCATTGGCTCAATGCCCCGCTACTGCTAACATAACTCAGCACTCATAACTCATTACTGGAAGAAGGCCGACTAAAAACAGGAGATAGGTAGGCAACCAACACGCCAATAAGAAACCCAGAGATATTGCGAACTAAAGGTAGCCAGTCGCTTGTACGTGTTACCACTGGCCCAATGCCAAAGGCAATAAACAAGATTCCCCACAAAGGTGAGAAAATTAAAGCCCATTGCCAAGCGAAAATTTGTCCTTTCTCGCGGGGTTGAGCTGCAAATCCACAAATTATCCCACCAATAACTGAGGTAATCAAGGTGAGAATCCACTGCTCTCGTGGCAGTCCGGGAACAACATTGCAACCACCCTTAAGTAAACAGCCTTTCACTGATTCTAAGGCTTGCAGAATGGCTTGGTCTTCGCCTTGTTCGCGGACAAAGAACAAATTACCGAAGCGGGTTTGCAGTTCTATCCAGAAAGTTCGGGGTAAAAGTTCATAAACAGCATCGCCGACGCTAAAACTGAGGATGTTACCGCCACGAGAATCGGCAACTAGTAAAATGCTTTTGTCATCCAAACCCCAATATTTTATCACTGCCCGACCTGGGGTGCGGTCATATTGAGTTAATACTCGCAATTTCCAGCCCGTATCGGCTTCAAACTGTTCTAAATCTTTGACAAGCTTTTCTTCTTGGAGGACAGGAAGAGATTTTGCTAAGTCTACAACTGGGGTAAAAGTGCTAGGGAGTAACTCAGGATTGTCATAAGCCAGTGCTGGGGGAGAATGCATCACCCAAATTGACCCAGCCAGAAAAAATACTGCAATGGATACCAGAATTCGTCGCCAAAAACAAGATTGCATGAACGTTTTTATACAAATATCAACGGTAAAAGCGAACAAGTTGTTTTAAAAGAGTAGTGGAAAAGTGATACTTCTTTACACTTGTTTACTTTACTCTAATCTAAGGGATCAAAGCAAAGCGTTTTTGGGGAGTGGGAATTGAGAGTAGTATTCGTGATTATAGAGATAAGGCGCATTTTGTCAATCAGTCAAAATACTCAATATCTTTTAATAACAATGATAATCGTGGATGGATAGAGGCTTATTAGTTATACATTTCATGCCTATGGTTGCTTTTTTATTATCATTATCATCAGAAAAAATTAACAACTCAAAATTGACTAAGCCATAGCGAAGTTCCCCATACAATAAAAAATGAATGATTAGAGGTGAGAGATGACTAACAAAGAATTATTAATCCAAGAAATAGAAAATTTACCGCCGGAGTTGCTAACAGAAGCACTCGATTTGATACGTTCTATTAAGGTTAACTATACAAAAAAGGAGTTGGAATTAGGTCAGCTTGAACCTATCCCTCTAAGCGATTCTAGAGAAACTTCTAGTGAGAAAGAGCAACTTACATACCGTCCTGCTTCCGGGCGTTCTATTCTTCGACACGCCAGCACTTGGGAAGGTAACGACTTTGAAGAATGCCTTCAAGCAGTATATGCTACCCGTGGTCAAGCTAAATTTGATGACGAAAACCTATTTTAATAATGCATTTACTTGATACAAATCATTGTAGTGCCATTATTTTAGGTGAGCCAAATGTTATCCGTCGCGTGAATGAAGTTGGAGAAAATAACATTGCCACTTGCGTAATTGTCCAGGGTGAACTGACATTCATGATGGAAAAATCCCAACGCAAGGAAAATAATCTGGCTCGCTTGACAGAATTTTTAGAAGATATTCGTATCTACCATATAACAGAAGAAACAGCAACAATTTACGGTCAAATTAAGGCAGCTTTATGCAATCAGTTTGCACCCAAAGATAAAAACAAGCGGCGAAAAACTAAAATTGTTAATTTGGGTTTTGATGAAAGTGACATTTGGATAGCTGCTATTGCACTACAAAATAATTTAACTATCGTTTCCAGTGATAGTGACTTTTTGCGAATTCAACAGGTGAGAAGCTTTTCGCTGTCATCTTGGGTTTGATTTGCAGCATAGAGCTATAGCAGCATAATTAACTTTACAATACCCATCGTTCAGCTGTAGTTAAAATACAGCTATCTCCAATTAAAATATATGGTGCAAAGGCTGTGTTCTCATTCCAGTCATTAACAAGAGAATAAAAAGTAATTTCATAACTTGGATTTGGGGAACAATCTTTGTATGATTGTCTCAAAGAAAATTTTAAAATCAGGCTCATTCCTAAACCTAGAATTTATGAACTTCTCAAAGCTATCTTGACTAAAATATTCTGCTCGACGATAAATATCTAATTCACTCCAATAATGTGTATCCAGTATATTTCCTACCTCTGGATATAAATATTTGCCAAAGTCACACAAATTGACAACATCACGAGTGCGAATGTAGCCTTTATCAAAACTGCGATCTCCGCTAGGTTTTGCAAATACAAATAAATCCCCTATTGAACTGTCCCAAGATTTATATTGCTTATTAAAGCTATCTACAAATTTGCAAACAACTTCGTATGTACTTGGTTCATAACAGAAATTTGGGAACAAGCACATTTCTCCTAGAAAGACGGCTTCATTAAAATATGCTTCACCTGTTTTCCCAAATTGCCGAATACAATGCCAAAGTTTATCCATAAACAAAAAAATCACTTTTTTTTAAGCTAATGAAATAGTACGTTTTGACACCGCAACAAGGAAGATTAGCAATGCCCCATGCCCTTTTTTTGGTCAATCTTCATCATCAAAATTGTTTTCCCAGCTAGCAGCGTCGTTGTAACCGTCATTAGTGCGGTACACTTCTGCTTTGCTCCGGCGATTTTCTTGCTTGAGTACTTCTCGTTCTCGCAACGTTAGTGGTGGTTTTTCATTGCTTGGCAACCGATCGCCTGTTCGCCTCGTGGGTTTTTGGCGTGTGAAGTTTCTCCAAGCAGCTTTCGCGCCAACAAAGATGCTGCGTGTACCTACTTGCAGATTTTGAGCCTGTTTTCTTGCACTATCAAGGCTTTGATCGACTTGTTTCACGACTTGATTAGCACTTTTTACACCTTCACTGACATCATCAGTTAAGTCAGTGAGTTCCAAACCAGTCACACGGATAGCTTCTAGAGTGGGCGGTAACTCCCGCGAGAGTGTATCAAATAGCTTCTCTGCACTACGAGCAGCGCGTGCTAACTCCTGCAAAGTCGGTATTGCCGCCACTAAAACCGCAGTCAAACTTGTGGCGACTAAGAGTAAAGAAAGTCCCAACCAAAACAGGGGGTCAATCACGGTTATGTCATTTATGAGCGTTCTAATTGCTGGGGAAGAGAATCTGAGTCTTCAACAGATGGTTGCCGCTTCAAGACTTGGCTTTCTTGTTGGCTGGCATCTACACCTGCTGCGATCGCTTCCCGTAACCTATCTAAAGTCTCATCCCAATTTCGTAATGCGCTAGCAGATAAACGATCTGCCTGGATTTGCACACTCGTTGATAAATCTTCTGCCAATTCTGGGATAGCACTGGCAGATTTTTTCAAAATTTTACGCGTTTCGCGCCCTGTGCGAGGAGCCGCAAGCAATCCGGTTAAAGCACCGATGGTAGCTCCCAGCATCAAACCGCCAAAAAATACTCCAGAACGGTTATTAGACATCTTGTTGTTTCTCTCCTTACACCCATTTTAAGTGGGTTTTCTCTCCTTGTAAGACTCCACCGATTTTATTCAGTTAATCTATCGTGACAAAATTTAAGCCAAAAATGTTGCTTTTATTCATTAATTAAAACCATTAATTACTTATAATTCAAAACTCACAGCGTCTCGTCCGCCCCGTGTCACCGCGTCTCTATGTCAGCCCTAATTATAAATGTTCATGTGAACTTGACATAACTCATTTTGCAACAGTTTTTTTCCCGGATGTTAAATCTAGCCTACGAAAATAACGCTGCCAGATTTGCTGTCCTAGCAAAAGTAGACTGATAATTTGCCGCACTTGTTGGATTTGCATTTGTAGTACTTGATTTTTTTGCCGTAATTTATAAATATTATCGTGGCTGATATAAATATTTTCAGGCGCTTTATTCAGTGCTACATGGGTACAATTTTCATAGGCGGTTAACCGATCTGCTATGTATGCTAGCTGCTGCTTGATCTGCCACATCCGCCAAGCCAGATAGATTAGTATCAGCGAAATGAGGGTGTTAACGAGGATAACTAAAATTACCATTGTTTATCTTCACAATATCAGCTTTGAGAAATTGTTCTATATACTTGACTTGGCTCTTAATTTAATGATCAAGAACTAAAGGATAAAAAGTATGGTATGAAGTACAGCCAAGATTATGGCAACAAAGAACAGTTAGATAATGCTCTAAGCATTATTTAAAGCCTTTACTCGGTGAAAATTAGTTTAACAAAGGCTGATGGCTAAAAAATCGCCAATTCGCCAATTCTGTAACAACGATATGCCCACACCTCGTAAAACCACAGCTACAATTGCCTTATGATTCACGACTCGGTTTGCGAAATCAACCCGTATGCTCAATAAGCCCCAGCATTACTATGTTCCGCTCCTTCTCCTGATAATCCTAGACAATTTGCGACCTTTGTGGAATGTAAGCGCAATGGTGTAGCCCCTTCAATAGACGGTGAGAGAACTACACTACACTCCTTACCGCAGGCTCGCCAGTATCACCTTTATTATTGTGCTTTTACCTCTACCAGTTTTCCACTCTATCGCGTGAAGTTAACTAAAATTTTGCCTGTAAAAACCTCATTAGTAGTCTATAAAGGCAACAATGCTTGGTTTATGGTAAGAAAATCAAGTTCTTTTTTTCCCTCTGCTTTCCCTGCTTGTCTCCACACGTCAGTTTTGGATTGCTAGTACTAGTGGTTTACCGAGCAAAAATTGCTGTATGTGCTGTGGGTATAAAGGAAAAGTGGGAAAGGAAAGAGTTCATTAATTCCTCTTCCTTTAACTTTTATAATTTTCTCAGCCGCGGTTTACCCATCTTCCCTTAACCTTTAACCTCTTTTTTGTTGAAGGCTTCCCCCTGGTATTTTACTAATCTGTTACTGATAATGATTATTTTTTCTATACATCCAGTAGGAGGTGAGGATGTCAAAAAAGTTACCATCAGCTAATTGCTTACGAACCATTTTTGTTGCTTTGACAATTGGATTTGTTGGGTGTGGAAATCAAGCTGCAAGAACTACATTCACTCAAACTTCCGCACAGATAAACGAGAATCTTCCTCAAGTAGTAGCAACGACAAGTGTATTATGTGACTTAACCAAACAAATTGCTGGGAATACAATTAACCTCAACTGCTTAATTGATCCTAGTGCCAATCCTCAATCTTATAAACCAAAACCGGAAGATCGTAAAGCCATTGAGCAAGCTAATCTTATTCTCTATAGTGGCTATAATTTAGAACCAAATCTGATCAAATTAATTAAAGCGGCTAAAAATACTGCACCTAAAATAGCTGTTGGGCAACTTGCAGTGCCTAAGCCACAACAATTTCAGAAAGGTGGCAAGAAGGTAACTAATCCTCATCTTTGGCACAATACCAAGAATGTTATCAGGATGGTGGAGGTAATTAATAGTAACCTGAGAAAATTAGAATCTAGCGATGCAGAAGCTTATACTAACAATACCAAAATAATCACAAATGAGCTCACTCAACTAGATAGCTGGATTAAGTCAAGAATTATCAGTATTCCTGCTAAAGAACGCAAGTTAGTTACAACCTCTGACGCACTGAGTTATTACGCTAAAGCATATGGTATTCCATTAGCAGGGGGATTGCAAAGTATTAGTACTAACAAGAACTTGACACCTACAAGAGTGAAAAATTTGGTTACAAATATTAAACGAGCTAAAGTATCAACAATTTTTTCTGAAGCGGCAATTAACCCTAATTTGCTTGAATCTGTAGCCAGAGAAGCTGAAGTTAACATTTCTGATAGAAAGTTGTATACTGAGGGACTTGGTGAAATAGGAAGCGAGGCGGACACTTATCAGAAAATGATGATTACCAATACACGCACAATTGTAGAAGGTTTAGGAGGAACGTATTTAATGTTTAAAATTAAATCTCCTAAGTAATTATAGCTTTAATTAATCTGATAAACCGAGTTTTTTAAATTACATAAAATTCGGTTTATCAGTCTAATTTTTGAAGGCTGATATGAGAGCGCTACTTGTCTTTTAATCTGATATCAATAACAGTTGCATTGAAGTTGTAGTTAAAGCCTTCCAACTCAAATGGCATTCCAATTTTAACTTTACTGCTACCTAACACTAGTCCGCTTTCTGTGCTTTTGGCTTTACCTTCTAAGGTCAAAAGCATATCTGTACTAAAATTGCTGGTCTTTGGATCTGGCAATTCTTTAACAGTACCATCAGGTTGGAAAACATTGACTGTTCTAGGTAGCTGTTGAACGGATTTAATCTCAATCTGTCCGTAGGGTTGATTGCGGATAATTACATTAGTTTTTCCGCCTTTTTTTAAACCGTTGTTGAATAATTGCTCAGGATCACGGACATTCAAACCACGAACTACTAAGTCTACTTCTATAGGTACTGTTTTTGAACCGATTTGGGCAACAGAACCAGAAGTGCCAGGAAAGACAAAGATGCCAAATATAACTAGCAGAATTACTAGGGCAGCACCTAAATCTAAGAGGTTGATTTTGCCGAACAAGCGACCTTTTGAATCTAAAATAGCCATAAAAACTTTTCCGAGGTAATAGCGAAGTAATTGATTGTAGCAAGAAGGTTTTCGATAGGAACGGCAATTTTACCTATTTGGTAATAACTTAAAGCGGCTTGGTGTTGCGGTTATGCGACAGTTCACGAGTTAGTGCGGTAGCTAACCCTCAAATTTTTGTCCGTTAAGACTGAGGCACCCAGAATGTAATATCTAGTGTTTCAGCCTATCTGTAGAGGGAATCTCCTAATCCTTGAAATACGGTAGATTTGCGTAAATATTATCTGTATTACAACTCCTCTGGTCTTGAGTTAAGAATGCAACTTAGAATACTCTAAATCCGTCTCATAATTTGTCCCATAATTTTATGTTCTCCCGAAATAATCTTTAGAGCGTATTATGTTCAATTCGAAAGGTTTTGTTGCGAATTACCGTGCGTGGCGGCGTCGCTGGTTTTATCCCCTAATTTCGGTGGTAGTCGCCCTGAGTCTGTGCCTGAGTACACCCATGCCTGGAAGAACTTTAGACTTCTTGCCTCTTATATTGCAAGGAGTCCAGGTACTTCAGCTTTCTAATATATCCGATCGCCAGGAAACTGATATTGGTAAGCAGATTAATCAGCAAATAGTGAGGGGTCAAGTCAAACTTTACCGGAATTCTGAAGTTAATCGCTATGTAGAACAAATTGGTCGGCGTTTAGTAGCTAATAGCGATCGCCCCAACCTTCCCTTTACCTTCCAAGTAGTTGATGATGATGCTATTAATGCCTTTGCGACTTTAGGAGGTTATGTATATGTCCACACAGGTTTGCTGAAAGCCGCAGATAATGAAGCAGAACTCGCAAGTGTAATTGCCCATGAAATTGGTCACATTGGTGGGAAACACCTGGTTAAACAGATGCGGCAAAGAGCGATCGCTAGTGGTTTAGCAACAGCAACCGGTTTAGATCGTAATATAGCCGTGGGCATTGGTGTAGACCTTGCCTTGAATCGTCCCCGCAGCCGTCAAGATGAATTTGATGCCGATCAAAGAGGATTACGAACTTTGACACGCGCTGGTTATGCCCAGTCTGGGATGGTTTCTTTTATGCAAAAGCTACTGAAAAAGGGTGGTTCTACTCCGACATTTTTGAGTACGCACCCCGGAACTAGCGATCGCATTGATAACCTCAGACGTGCAATTAAATCGCAACCTAGCAAGGGAAATTATGGGTTGGATAATGCTAGTTATAAAGCTAATATTCGACCATTAGTAAGGTCTTGAGGTATTAGGCATCGGGCATTGGGCATTGGTTATTCCCTTTGTCTCCCTCATCCCCCTCATCTCCCCATCCATCTCGAATATTGCTTAATTCTTATTGCGGCGATCGACTTTGATTTTGGCTGGATCAACTCTGATCACCCCATCTTCTAAGGGCATAGTACGGAGATAGTTTTTAAAGATGTTAACTTGATAAACCAAATTATTCGTGACATCCAGTCCAGTCAACCAGCCACTCCGGGGATGATAAGCGCCAGTATCTATATCTAGCCATCCCTGCCCTTGTGCTAGTTTGCCAGGAGAAACACCCGGCAGAGTAAAGGTAATGGTGTGACCGATAATAATAAGCTTATCTGGAAAGTATGGTTTTTCAATGCTATGAAATTCCTCTCGTATCCAGCAAAGTTGATCGGCAGTTTGCTCTGTCACCAACTTGGAAGGGTCAACACCAGCATGAGTTAACCAAATATCCCCCAAGTCGAGATATGTAGGCAAACTCTTAAACCAATCCAGATGGTCATCAGGAATTGATGCCTCGTGGTAACTGGCTACGGTAGCTTGCCCTCCACTGTACAGCCATGCTTGCATCGTCGGAGAGGAAGTTCTGTCATTGGTCAGAATGTTTAATAACATCTGCTCATGATTTCCCAACAAACATGAGTAGTTATGTCGCTTGACAAAATTAACTACTTGTGAACTATGAGGCCCGCGATCAATTAAGTCTCCCAGAAAATAGATTTGATCGTCTGACGTGGGGGCGATCGCCTCCAGCAATGTCATCAAACCTTCATAGTGTCCATGCACATCCCCAATTACAATTCGTCTGGGGCTAATTTCGCTCATTGTCTCTTAGCTTCAATAGTTTGGCTAATACTTCTGCTACAGTTTAAGCTGTCTGCTTTCCGTAATGGAAGGTAAAAATACTGAATAAGTTTTATTTTAATTTAATTATTACCTCATAAATAAAATTAATTTGTGACAGCAATCAGGTAAAGTGCAGGATCTTGAGTGCTAAGAAAGAAAATCAGCAAATTTCATTCGCGTAGTTAGCTTAAAATTTAAGCTGTTGCTGTATCGTTCATTTTCTATCTCAATAATGTCTAAAGCTTTTTCTGCTGATATTAGTTCGCGCATCTGTAAGCACATGAATGATGATCATGCTGATGCCATAGTTCTTTATGCTAAGGCTTTTGGTGGTGTAACAGATGCGAGGGCAGCACAAATGCTGTCAATTGATTCACAGGGTATGGATTTAACAGCGCAAGTGAATGGGGAAGCTATACCAGTTCGCATTCAGTTTGATCATCTTTTAGCAGATGCGGAAGATGCCCATCAAACTTTAATTGCAATGGTGAAGCAGGCGCGGGTGAAGGCAAATTAGAAATTGGGCTAATTGATATAACTAATGCTTGGCTGTCTTTAGACACACTTAGCTGTCAAGGATATTAGCTGCTGCGGCATAAGCCTTTGGCTGGATAATTTCAAGCTTCCAGTCTGAAGAATAATCAGGCAATTCATAGCCAACACTCTTAACATGAGCCAACATTAACTCATCCCGTTGATGCCAAACTGCAAATATTCTTTCTCTGCCATCATAAAGTGTTTCTAGGTCGATTTGATAAACCTCATTTACCCGCTTTAGTTTCAAGCCTAACAAATTTAACAGTCGGCTGAGTATTTTGATTGCTGAAACCTGCTCTTTCTCCCCAACTAAGTTAATCCCAAGCGCTCTTTTAATATGCTTACTGTGCTGAAAAACAATATTTTTCAGCAATATTAAATCTGGATTACTCTCAGTAAACTCTCTTTCTGATTCGAGAAACTGAAGCATTCCCAAGGCTCTCATCGCCTCAACTTTGAGCGTGTAAGTTTTTAAATCTGGCAGAAAAACTTTCCCTTCACCCCAAGACAATTGCTGATGCCATTCTTGCTGATCTCTGACGTGAAAATACTCGCTTTCATGAGTTAGATAATAATGAATTAACAATTGACGATAATATCCTTGGTCATCCTGCAATTTCAGCCAAGGAGTAACTTCTACACCATACCTTTGCCTGAGAACATATTTATTAATTTGGTTGCGTTCTGCATCACTCAGGCAATGTTTCACTAATAGCTGCTCATATTCTACATAATCAATATCTTTAGCATTAGCTACAGCAGTTGCTACTGAGAGTTGATTTTGCTGCTTAATCTCTTTAATTTTGCGTTTAATATCTTTAGCTTTTTGACGGCTTTGCGCCCAATCTTTTTGAACTTTGACAATTTCTAAAATTAATCTTCTGCGGGTAGCTAAATCATCAGCATCAGTTGCCAAAAACGCAAGGCGTAAATCTCGAATAATATTATTGTGAACAGCGTTACTCCGCATCTGAATTTGATGTCCATCAGCAATCAAACCATCTTGCATCGATTGACGGTAGAGGCGGATAGAGGCATTTACCCGTGCAGATAACTTAGCCCAAGTTCGTAAATGAATCGGGTCATGAACTAAAGGTAAATCCACATCTATTTTATGTAGTGGACTAAGCAAAGCTAAGTTTTCTTTTTGATTTTCTTGATACCAATCAGATAGCAAGCGATAATTTGTACTACCACTACCAATTAAGCCAATACCTCGTTTCGCGCACCAGACAACACGCGGCACATCATCCCGCACTCTTGCTAATGCTTGTCTTGCTTCTGAGTCAGGAATTACCCCTTGAAAAATGCCATAAACTCGGTCGAAATGTTGGACATCAATACTAATTCCCGTACCAAGGCTAGGGGTAACAAAAACGCCGTCATATTCAGAGATTTTTTGATTGATAGCTGCGATAAAATCAACCGCTTCGTGTCCAGGTGTGTTTGTAGTGTGGCTACTAACTACCAAAGTTTTAGGAAATTGCCTTCGTAATTTTTGTAACCGCTCTTTCAGATAACGTTCAATTGTTTCGCAACTGTAACGCCCAGCGCGACTATCGGTAGTAACATAACATTTACGTCCAGCAAGTAAATCCAATTCCAGTTGGTGAATTAGCGGTGTTGGGTTCGGCGAATCATAAAAAGTTATGTCCCAACCATGCTGAGGTTTCCACTGGTTTAGAACTACCCAAGGTGTTAATTTAATTCCTGCTAATCCCTGTAAATATTCAAGTGATACATCTGATAAATCAGCATCTTGGGCTATTACTAACCCTCCAGTTGTTAAAACTGTGGAAATTAATTGCTGGAATAATTTTAATATTTTTACACGTTTATGTTTACAAGTATTACTATTTAATAGATGCCACAAAGACTGCTCTACTTCATCCAGAATTACTATTGCTCCCCGCCAATTTTCCGGGTTAAGTTTCCAAATAGAATCAACGCATAATCCAAGAGATTGCTGAGGTAACAGTGAGCGGAGAATGGGAGGAGCGGGGGTAAGTGTTTTATCAATCCTTTTATTTGTATCTTCTTTATGTGTTCCCCATTGAATACCAATTTTTTCACACAAAAATCTTCCTAGTAGGATTCTGTGAGTAATTAACAAAACAGGTTGATTTCTAATTTTTGCTTGCTGAACAACGGCTTGCAGTGCTGTAGTTTTGCCTGTTCCTTTTGCTGATTTGACTCCTACTAATCCAGAAGTTGGGAAAGGTATTTCACTTATATAAGGCCGATTCAATGTGAGAGCCGCAGGAATAGTTAACTCAGTGTGGGGTTTGGTTTGAGCAAGATAAATTTCTAAATCAACACTTTGGCGATAAACTTTATCAAAACTAGTTGCACCTTTCGCAACGATAAACTCATCAACTCCTTTTTCGATTCCTGGAAGTTCGATGACTTTAACAGTGCAATTTTTTTGCTGGAATAAGCAACCAAGTTGAGAAATCGCATTATTTACAGCAGCAATTGTTTTAAGTTGAGTTTCAAAATCAAAGCAAATATAAAAACTACGTTTTGTAATTGCAAACGCTGCTAAGTCAGGAATTAGCTGACGACGGGTAATTTTGCCAAATTCATCTTTAACAACCCGATAACCACTAGTAATTCCAGGAATAGCAATAGCTACATATCCTTGTGTTAACAGTGTGGCTGCTTTTTTCACACCCTCGCAGAGAATGAGGGGAATATTCTGCTGCATCACCCATTGCCAAAAGCCTCTAGCTTCACCATCGGCAGTAATGGTGATATTGTCAGGCATGACGAGATTGTAACGTCCAGCGACTTGCTGCCACACTTGCAGCGTTACTCGCAAACAAAACACCCGCGTTGGCGTGCTGGGGGGATGCTCGTATTTGATAGACTTACCATTGTGATTCTGTCGGGGTTGGTTTGGCTTAAAGCATCCCCATTCCATCATTTGCCAATTATTCAAAGGGTCTAGCCCCGAACACCACCAACCACCTTCAGTGATATGAGCATAACGCTGCAACCATCCACTTTTCACCATTCCGGTATTGGTGCGAGGGAGTAGCTCAGAAATCAATAGGTACTCATAAGCAGTTACGCCTTGGAGTGACCTGAAATTGAGTTGCACTAGGTGTAAGTCTATACCACTACTCTTGACTAATTCTTCAAGGTGTTGGGGGTGTAAATAGTGCAGATGCATAGGGAAAGGCACGAACGTAAGTCAATGAGATTAAAACATTAACATGCATCTGCTTTTTTTCTATAAGAGAGATTGCGAGGGTTTATGATATTTTTTTTACTTCGTTATGGGAGACACATCGGTTCGGACTTTAGTAGGCTATTCTGCCTATTAGATCCCCGAAGTAATAATTTTGTATTGTGATATTTGTTCGCTATTAATTTTTATTTATCAGTAAATTTTTCTGTTAAGGAATGCGATCGCTTGAGGGGTTGTAGTAGCGATCGCCATAGGGTAACATTTTGCAAGACAAGCTTTGTCAAGAATCGTAGACGCACACTGGCTTGTAGCTATGTGCTATTTCAGTAGTGATATCGAGCTTGGAGAAAATCAATTCGGTCATCACTTACTAGATAAACAATCCGGTGTTCTTGAGTAAGTTGCCGCGACCAAGCATTTGAATCTAAATATTTCAATGGTTCAGGTTTGCCAATACCTGTAAAAGGATCTCGCATAATCGCTTCTACCAAGTTAAAAGCGCGAAGCGCTGTTTTGCGGTTTGTCTCTACCCAATAGGCGAGGTCTTCCCGATATTGGTGCTGCACTAGATTTATATTCTGTTACGTGAAATCATTACTGAATAGGACGTAAAACTTCTAATTCACTAGGATGAGTTAAAACTTTGCCTAATGGCTCACTGAAATAAACAACTTGATAATTAGGTGCAAGTTCTGTTTGCAATTCCTTCCAAAGACTAATTCCTTCTTCTTCAAAAGCCGCTTCAGCCTCTGCACTCAAATCTGGTGAGTTAGCAGGATCTTGCCAATTTAATGTTGCATTGTAAGCAGATGCCCATTTTCTCAGATGGCTAATGGTTTTTTGACTGAGAGGCAGTTTTGCTGGATCGATGTTACCAACTTTATCAGCATCTGCCCACCATAAAGGGTCGCACCCATAATCAGCCATTAGTTTTATCTTTACTGCCATAGCCATTCAGGTGAAATTATGGTAAGGAGGCGGGATTAGCTCCGACTATATAACCATTATCGCCTACACTCACTGCTATAGAACTCTTGCATAAATACTTTGTGGTATGATCAGGGGTTATTCTAATTTCAGTTTTTGGTAATTCAAATAGTAAGAATTTATAAATTTTTTTGAGCAAGTATTATAGGGCGATGGCTCCGACTGCGGCAGGCGATAAGCCTACGGCATGGCTTCGCTTACGGCTAACTCAAAAAAAAGCAGCAAACACTGTTTCAGTTATTGATTAATTACTGAGATTGTTTGATTAATTTGAT
>JAHHHS010000010.1 GCA_019359215.1 Nostoc indistinguendum CM1-VF10
TTGACAATAATCTAGTTTTGTAAATTTCATCTTTAATAATCAATCAACACTTAAAAGATATTTATTATTTTCCCACAGACGTAAGAATAATAATATTTTTACTCTTTGTGATAGTTGTAATTAAAAAACCCTTTTTAAAAATTGTAAAATTTACTTGCTTACTATCGCTTTTTAAGCACTAGCCTGTGAATATCAACCGAGGGCGCGGCGAAGCCGCGCCGAGGTCAATTGTGCCAGTTGCGTAAGTCCTGTTTAGAATATCGAGCAAACTGGGTTTTTATGGAATTAGTTTTAAAATGATCGACATCCGTTGTGAAACTCTGCCAGACTACACAGTAATAGCTAAGGTGAATACATTAGCTTTTGGGCAAGAAAATGAGGCTAAAGTTGTAGATAAAATTCGCCGTTCTGACCGCTATATTCCAGAACTTTCCCTAGTTGCAGAGATTGAAAATGTTGTAGTCGGTCATATTTTATTCAGCTACATTGATCTGGTGGGTGAAGAAACACTACAGGTACTCGGTTTAGCACCTTTGGCAGTTCATCCACAGTTTCAAAGACAGGGTATTGGTAGCGTACTAATAAAAGTAGGGTTAGAAATAGCAGAGGCAAAGAAAGAAGCCATAGTGATTGTCCTTGGTCATCCCCACTTCTATACTCGTTTTGGCTTTCAGCCTTCTGTTGTTTATGAAATCGAGTCTCCTTTTCCAGTACCGGAGGAATTCTTCATGGTTAAAACATTGCAAAGCTATCAAAAAAGCTATAAGGGAAAGGTTGTTTATCCATCTACTTTTGATGGAGTGTAACTCGCGCACAAATTCAGGGATGAGGCAGATGAGTAGGAAATTAGCCGAACCCTGCACGTAGCTTGCTTCGCTACAAGTAAGTCGGCACAATAAAAGCAAACTGTGTGAAGAAAATTAAATAAGGCTAAAACCCTCTTTCCCCCTGCCCCTAACAGAGCATCATTATAAATTAGTTAAACACTCTGGCTTGATGCTTTCTTGGCAATAGTTTTTAAGCGAGTCGCTCTGCTTTTACGGAGACTCTCACTTCTGCGAACTCCACCAGCCATCTCATATTCGCGGCTGTCTTTGCCGTATTTAAAGCCAATACCCATGAGCATCTTTTCAGAGAACGCGCCTAAAGTTTGTTCTAACTCTTCAAGTTCTAATTTGGAAGAGTCAACCATGCTGAGAGTAGTGTTATAGCCTTCTAACTTAGTGCGTACCTGTTCAAGTAATTGTGTGAGGTTAGTTAAGTTGTAAGCATCGCCAAGATCCAGATTAGGATTTATTGCTTTGAGTCCAGCGAATCTTAACTCAGCATTTTCTAGAACGCGAGATGTGCGTTTTCTTTGAGACATAGATTTGCTTATTTTTGAGGTTTATAAAATCACTATCCTCCATTGCAATTACATTTTGGTTCAGCAAAATCCACAAATAATTTAGCGAACATGATTGAATTATTTTTAATTTAAGTAATTTACAGGTATGATTTTATACTTAAAAATGCGATAACAAAGGCGATCGCTCTCGGAGAAGGGGTTGGGGGATGAGGCCAAAGACTATAGATTGGACAATACCCTACTACAGAACAAGCTGGAGTAACTAAAACTTGTTCATTTGTACCTCTAGAAGAAGCTGGAGTAACTAAAACTTGTTCGTTTGTAACTCTAGAAGAAGCTGGAGTAACTAAAACTTGTTAAGTAATAAGTTCAGAAGAAGCTGTAGTAACTAAAACTTCTAGTTTACTTATCATTTAAGGACTTTCTATAATTAATAAATGATTTTATTAAATATAACTTTAGATTTACTTATATAATGACAAGCATTTGTAACTAAAGTATCTACATTTATTAGTACAGCTTAAGTTGTATTAACTACAGATCTTAGTTTAGCTATCAAAGAATGAGTTTTTGTAACTGATTCTTTTAAAACTGATAGATGGGTACAGCGCAGGAAGCTTTGCTAAGTTGCGGAGTTTGCAAAGTATGTTGGTGCGATCGCACTTAAGTAAAATAGCGATCGCGCAATAGGTTTGTGCTGTCAAACCAAAGTCATGGTAGAGAGAATATTGCTATAATATAGGACTACGATTTGATTTATGAAAACATACTGAGGCTGAAAAGCCCGTATTATCAGGGTTTTATCTGAAATCTTCTTCAAAAATCAGATATGAGTCCTATAATCGACAAAAAAGACTAAATTATAAGTTGATGTCGGCTAAAGATATTTTTCATGATGTCGTTATAAATGGCTTGGAAAAAGAGGCTTGGGTGATTACAGATGACCCCTTAAGAATTCGAGCAGGTAGGGTTGATATGCAAATCGACTTAGGAGCAAAAAGAATCATAGCTGCTGAGAAAGGAGAAGAAAAGATCGCGGTTGAGATTAAAAGCTTTATTAGTCCGTCGAATATTTCTGAATTTCATACGGCATTGGGTCAATTTCTTAACTATCGTGTAGCTTTGGAAGAACAGCAGCCTGAACGTGTTTTATATTTAGCAGTTCCACAGGGTGCTTATAACACATTTTTTAACCTGCCATTTGTGGAAACCGTTATTGGGCGTTTTCAAGTCAGCTTACTAGTTGATGACCCTAACAATGAGGTGATTTTAGAATGGAAAAGATAGAACAATATCGCACATATATCCAACACTTATTAAGTGAATACGCCAAAGAAAGTCCATCGGATGATGAAGTGGAAACAGAACTAATCTTTGACAAGGAACGGGATCATTATCAAGTTGTTTATACAGGTTGGAAAAATCGCAAGCCGATGTATAGGTGCGTCTTACATCTCGATATTAAGGACAACAAAATTTGGATACAGTATGATGGTACTGAGATTGGCATTGCTAATGAGTTAGTTAATTTAGGAGTTCCCAAAGAAGATATTGTTTTAGCATTTCATGAACCTTTGGTGAGACAATATACAGGATTTGCAGTTGGTTAAGCGCAAATTCATCTACTGAATTTGGGAGCGTTCGCTTAATTATATCTATTAATAAATATTACAAATGCTATAACTATACTATTATTGCAGAAACTACACCCTTTGCCTCTAAAGCAGCCGCAACCCTTAAAATTAACGCTTCATTATATGGTGCTGCTATCAATTGCACACCCAAAGGTAAAGCATTTTGACGCTGAATGGGTACTGATAAAACTGGTAACCCAATAAAAGATAATGGTTGAGTAAATAGTCCCAAATGAGGACGGACAAGAATTTCTTCCCCATCCAAAATCATGGTTTGTTGACCAATTAGCGGTGCGGAAATTGGTGTAGTTGGGGCGAGAATCACATCCACATTTTGAAAAACTTCCCGCACGCGATCGCGATACCATTTTCTAAAGCGTTGTGCTTGCAGATACCAGCTACTAGGAATTAACGCCCCAGCTAAAAAGCGATCGCGTGTCGCTGAATCAAAATCTTGAGGGCGCGATACCTTCGGTGGGCTTTGCCTACGCAACTTATCCAAATGCAGATTTGCGCCTTCGCTAGCTGTAATCACAAAAGCTGCTGCACGGGCGCGGTGTGCTTCTGGTATGGTTACGTATTCAGTCACATTTAAAGCATCAGCTACCTTTTGCACTGCTGCTAAAGCTTCTAGTTCTGCGCCTTTGGTGAAATAATCAGCAGCAATGGCAATTCTGATATCAGAAATATCTTGTTTGAGTTGTGGTAAAACCAATTCAGGCGGACGCTTTGTGCAAATTGGATCGCGATCGTCTTCTCCTTGAAGGACATCAAACACCGTAGCGATATCCTGCACCGAACGCGCAAAAGGGCCAATGTGGTCAAAACTGCTAGAAAATAAAGCTACCCCAGCACGAGATAACCTTCCGTAAGTCGGCTTAAAACCAAAAACGCCACACAACGCCGCCGGAACGCGAATCGAACCATTTGTATCAGAACCCAATGTTAACGGTACTAACCCAGCAGCAACAGCAGCCGCCGAACCACCCGATGAACCACCAGCAACTCGCTGTAAATCATGGGGGTTGTGAGTAGCACCGTAATGCGAATTTTCCGTTACAAACCCATAAGCGTACTCATCCATATTTAAAGCGCCAACCAGCACAGCACCAGCTTGTTTCAGCTTCGCTACTGCGGTTGCATCTTGACTAGCTGCTGGGTTTTCTGCATTGATTTTTGACCCCGCTAAAGTCGTTAAACCAGCGAGATCAAAGAGATTTTTCACCGCAAAAGGCACACCAGCAAGCGTTCCAGGATTATTACCTAGGGCAATTTCCCTGTCAATGTGGGCTGCATCTGTTAAAGCCGTTTCAGCAGTGACAGCCGTAAAACAGTTAAGTTGATTATCCCGCGCTGCTATTCGTGCGATCGCAGCCTTAGTAACTTCCACCGCGCTAACTTTGCCTTCACGCACAGCAGCAGCTATCGATACTGCATCATTCATGGTTCAAAAACTGGTGCAACTTCAATATCCTCCGCTAGAGGAAAAGAATTTACCAGATTAGCGATCGCACTAATTCTCTCAAAATTTGCCACTACACCATCACGATACTCATCCCTTATTTCTAAATCTAACAACAACCCCATTTGATCAACATACTCACCTACATTAAACTCTTCTCTTCTCATCTCTCCTCCTCTGTGATCTCTGCGCCTCTGCGGTAGCCTGCGGCAAGCCGAAGCGTCTACGTTATCTTAAACTTATAACCTCTTTCGGCAATACAAAAAATCCATCCTCCCCCGCCTCAAAATCAACAACCTGAAACACAGCATCAATATTCAACTCACCATAAATATGAGGAAATAAATTATCTACCTCCGCAGCTTCATAACGAATTTCAGCTTTAACTCGCTCCGAATCAATGCAAAGAATTACCAAACCCTTTTGATTGACAAAAATATGATTAGCAACCCAGATAACTTGTGCTGCTGTCGAACAGTGGATAAATCCTTCCGACTCTAACGTATCACCCCGATAGCTTCCGAGAATTTTTGCTTGTTCCCATTGTTCGCTTTTGGTGATATGTAAAATAGTGTTCATAGTAATTAATTAACAAATGCGATTAATTTTATACAGTAAACCCGGCTGTCATTTATGTGAAGGCTTGCAAGAAAAGTTAGAACAAATCCAAAATCTCAGTTTCGAGTTGGAAATTAGGGATATTACGACTCGTGAAGATTGGTTCAGCGCGTATGAGTATGAGGTGCCGGTACTATATTTATCGAACCACAGAGACGCAGAGGGCACGGAGGGAAGTGAGAAACCATTGCCGCGTCCTTCTCCTCGTGTTAATGTGCAGCAGTTGGAGCAAATGTTGCGTAAGTATTTAGCCAATTAGAAAAAAATAATGCAGAATAAGCGCAAGATCAAGAAGGTGACGAGGTTCACAAAATGAAATTGCGGGAATTACTAACGGCGGTAGACAGTGTTGAACAATTGCCTAGCCATCCGATGGAAGATGTGGAAGTTAGGGGTTTGAAGACGAATTCCCATGCTTGTAGTGCGGGAGATTTGTTTATTGGGATGCCAGGAACGCGGGTTGATGGTGGGGAATTTTGGCAAAGTGCGATCGCATCGGGGGCTGTAGCTGCGATCGTTTCTCCCGAAGCTGCACAAAAAAATCCTCCCACAAATGAGGCTGTAGTCATCAGCGCAAGTAACATAACTCAAGCTTGTGCCCAGATAGCCAGTGCTTTTTACGGTTATCCGGGGCAAAAACTCAAGCTGGTAGGTGTGACTGGTACAAATGGCAAAACTACAACTACTCATCTGATTGAATTTCTGCTCATTAAAGCTAATCTAGCTACAGCTTTAATGGGAACTCTTTACACTCGTTGGGCAGGTTTTGAGCAAACTGCTGCCCACACTACGCCCTTTGCGGTGGAACTGCAACAGCAGCTAGCAGAGGCTGTAAAGGCTGGTAGTGAGTTCGGGGTGATGGAAGTAAGTTCTCACGCTTTGGCTCAAGGTAGAGTGTTGGGTTGTGAATTTGATGTGGCGGTGTTCAGTAATCTTACTCAAGACCATCTCGATTATCACACCGACATGGAAGATTACTTTGCCGCCAAAGCGTTGTTATTTAGCCCCGATTATCTCAAGGGACGAGCAATAATTAATGCTGATGATTCTTACGGGAAGCGGTTAATTGCCTCCTTAGATTCTGAGCGCGTTTGGAGTTACAGTGTCAACGACAACAGCGCCGATTTATGGATGAGTGATTTAAGTTACCAGCCAAATGGTGTCAGTGGTACATTACATACACCAAAAGGTGACGTAGCTTTTCGATCGCCACTAGTCGGTCAATATAATTTAGAAAATCTTTTAGCAGGCGTTGGAGCAGTTTTACACTTAGGACTAGATTTGCAGTTAGTAGCGTCTGTGATACCTGAGTTCCCCGGAGTTCCCGGACGGATGGAACGGGTACAAATTGATGCTGACCAAAATATCAGCGTGATTGTGGATTATGCCCACACACCCGATAGTTTAGAAAATCTGCTGAAAGCTGCACGCCCGTTTATACCTGGCAAGGTGATTTGTGTGTTTGGTTGTGGCGGCGATCGCGATCGCACTAAGCGCCCAAAAATGGGTAAAATTGCGGCTGAATTAGCTGATGTTGCAGTGGTGACATCGGATAACCCCCGCACTGAAGACCCAGAACGAATTTTGCAAGATATCTTAGCGGGAATTGCTGACACAGTACAACCAACTGTAATTTGCGATCGGGCGATCGCAATTCGTACCGCAATTTTACAAGCACAACCCGGTGATGGAGTGTTACTTGCTGGTAAAGGTCACGAAGACTACCAAATTCTCGGCACCGAAAAAATCCATTTTGATGACCGAGAACACGCACGCGACGCTTTGCACCAAAGACTGAACATACAACCTTAATTTGGGCATGGGGCATTGAAAAGAGGCAGAGGGGCGGGGTGCAGGGAGCAGAGGGGAAAGAGCTAATTTTTTATTCTCCCCCCTGCCCCCTGCCCCCTGCCCCCTCACTCCCCACTCCCTTGTAGATGTAGTTTTTTATAGTTAATGTTTATTTCCGTGGGATTTTTGTAAAAAATGCACACATAAAGGTGAAAATCGAAGACAGAGTTATTTCTTGCTTCATCCAAGTTGTGCTTGACTCATGAATGTTTCTCTGGCTAAGGATCTGTCTGTTTACCAAGTGGTTATGGGAGTGCAAGTGCCTCCAAAACCATTGTCCCTCAGTCCTGCTACTCTGCTATCACTGGTAAGAGCGCAAATTGACTTACTAATTGAGCAACAAATTGTAGCCACTTTATGGGTGAAGCTACCACCAGAAAAAATTTGGCAATCGGAATTAGCGCGTTATCAATCTTCGGTAGGTGCGTCTAGCCTCATTTATACTTGCCAAATTGACGAGCCTGGAAAGGGGGAAGATGAGGGAGCAGGGGAAGCGGGGGAAGAAAATACCCCCTTATCTTCCTCATCTCCCTCATCTTCTTCATCTTCCTCATCCCTCTCACTCTCTCATCATGTACCCGTTCACATATCATCAGATAGCCAAATGCGACGGGAAAACTTTCTGATGGTGTTATCACCCCAGTTTTGCAGTTTAATTTTGGCTCATCGACCACTTAAAAAACACAAAAATAAGACTTCTGGGAAGGTAAATACTAATAAAAACCAGCCGTTGCTGATTATAAATACTGTTGAGGGGAGAGTAATTCAGCAAGTATTAGATGGTATCGAAAAAGCGATTACACCAGAATCATCCCCAATACCTGTTGATTTTATTTGCCCAACTTCGCCCGAAGGCGCACTGATGAATCAACTGTTTGCCAAACAACTTTTGCGACAAGATGAAATTAATCGTCAAATCATTACAGTCCGCACCACCAAGTTGCAGCAGCAAAATCAAGAACTGCAAAACAAAGAGCAACTCAAAGATGAATACTTAAAAAATGTGTGTCAGGAACTGCGTACACCATTGACGCACATGAAGACAGCACTTTCATTATTGAATTCCCCTAATCTCAAACCCCCCCAGCGACAACGTTATCTACAAATGTTAAATACCCAGTGCGATCAGCAAAATTCCCTGATTACTGGTTTGTTGGAACTGGTGCAGTTAGAACGTAATTTAGAGGGAACAGCTTTAGAGTCGGTACGGCTCTCAGAGATTGTGCCTGGAGTAGTCAGTACCTACCAACCTCTAGCCCAAGAAAAAGGGATTATGCTAGCTTACACCGTACCAACTGAACTTCCATCTATTCGGTGTGTGAGCGGTGGGCTGAGGCAGATTGTGATTAATCTGCTACATAACAGCATTAAGTTTACTCCTAATGGGGGTGAAGTATGGGTGCGTGCCCGAATTCAAGGCGATTATGTCCAATTAGAATTCCGCGACACAGGTATCGGTATTGCCGAAAGCGAGATTTCCAAAATCTTTGATCGGTTTTATCGTGTGCGTACAGCAGCAACTGAAGATTATGGTGGTGCTGGGTTGGGGTTAACAATTGTACAGCAATTGCTAGTGCGCTGTGGCGGTTCTATTTCTGTGAGAAGTAAATTATATGAAGGTTCCACATTTACAGTGCAACTGCCAAGCGTTAGCGATACCCCAAAAGCGATCGCAATAGAAAATGAGTGATAATTTACAATTATCCCCTGAGTTAACTTTATGGTGCTATAGCAATTCTATTTGAGTTATAAAAATTTTAGTCATTAGTCATTACTATTAATGACCAATGACTAATGACCAATGACCAATAACTAATGACTAAGATTATTAGCTAGAAGTTTTTGGTAGTGCGGCCCTAATTTGGCGAAGCATCATGACTTGCCAATAAGGTACAGGAGCTAGCAATACAGTACCAGTTCCCTCAAAAGTATTGACGAGAAACTCACCAGAAGTCATCGAACCTAAAAGAGATTTGGTAGCTTTTTCAACGCGATAATTTAAGCTAGTTGTGCGAGCGATGCCTGCGGCGGGCTACGCCTACGCAAAATTTCCATCGACAACTAATGGGTCATTTCGTAAATTGATTACTTCTACAGGCCCTTGTGCTGCCATCACCACTGTACCCCTGCCTTTGACTTTTGTTTGAAACAAGCCCTCACCGCCCATTAAGCCTGATAAAAATTTGTTTCGTTCAACTCCCACTTCGATAGTACCATCGCTAGCCCAATAAGCGCCACTATCTAAAATCCATTCACTACCGTCTAATTCTAAGATGTGATATCTCGATAAAGAAGGCTCTAAATATAATTCACCTGTACCCGTATATGTAGGACGAAAAATGTTTTCTCCCGTGGCTAGGGACTTTAAAAACCCACCTGCTGAAGGGGCTTTAGATTGCATCTGAATGTTGCCACGTATATAGTACATAGCACCAGATTCAGTTCGGACTGTTTCGTTTTGCAAAGTTACCTTGACTAAACGTAAGCTTTCTTTCTCGATTACTTCAAAACCTGCCATAATTTTCCTTTTGATGTTTGCAGAAAGGTGTACTTGGCTCTTAACTAGAATTTATATACATTGTTGGCATCTATTTTTACAGATGGCAAGTCAGAAAAATTTAATTGAATTGTTAAACAAAGTCTATTTGATGAAGATGAATTATTTGTGTTCAAAAAAAATAGGTCAACGTAATTAAACATAATACCAATTCAAATAATGTTTGCGACACATCAATTATTTGTAAGGGCACAACATTGTTGTGCCCCTACCCATCTGTCGCATTCTTTTTTCACATTGGTATAAAATCCTTACTAAATAGATCCCCAACTTCCCAGAGAAGTCGGGGATCTATTATTGTGTTTTATTTCTACTCGCCTACTGTATTATCCTGCGATCGTAAGTAAATAGACGATGCTGTAGGGGCACAGCAATGCTATGCCCTTACGAAAAATATAGTTTTTAACCTTAATTCATATTTGGTATTTCTTGTCAATGCGTAAGTCTTATTAGAGTCAATATTTATAATTTTGAAAAATAATTAATGAATCTTCACTCCTAAGCTTTAGCTCCAAATTGATGTTTATTGCTAACTTCTAGAGGGAGGAAAATCGTCAAAACTTCCCCATAGTGTGGACGCTGGCGCACAATCAATTTACCACCGATCGCCTGAAACAAATGCTTAGTTGCGGCGATATTCAAACTAATCGTACCTGTTTCTGGTTGGAACATCAGCAATTGACCAAGCGCTTTGCGAATTGGTGGCGTTGCAGGTATGGCAGCTTTGCTTGAATCTCTGCACCCAAATTGGGGTGATAATTGTAACTTTAGTTGATCTCCCGCCGGGATAACTTGTACTTGAATATGGCTACCAGCAGGTAAGCTGCGAGTGAAATTCTCCATCAAACCAGTCAGTACCTGATCCAGCATAATGGGATTGCTTACCACTGTCGGTAATTGCTGGGGTAAAATAACATTTAAAGTTAAGTTCCGCCGATGCGCTGCTTGTTCCCAACGGGGAATGCTCTGCTGCAACACTTGATCTAAAGACATCGGCGTAAGTTGAGTTTTTGACGATTTTGCGGAGGCAGTAGTTTCTAATTCTGCTGCCTTAAATAGCAACTCCATGCGGTCAATTTGCTCGGTACACTCGTGATCGATAATTTTTAAACGATTGATCACGCTGGCATCTAAATCCCGCCGCTTCAGCAGCAGACGAGTCATGGTGCGAATAGTTGTTAAAGGTGTGCGGACTTCGTGAGCGAAGGCTTGGAGCAATTCCACATCAGGATTCGGGGATTGGGCACTTAGCGACGTCGTTGGCGCAGCATCTCGTAGAGAAGTATTGGGGATTGGGCATGGTTTATTCTCTTTGTCTTCCTTGTCTTCAGTTCCTAGTAAAGAGTCCTTAGTCTCTTCTGCTTCTGTTAATTCCTGAAGTAACAACTGGCTAAACTGAATCATGATGCGGCAATCTGGCGCTACCGGAGAATGCTGTTCTACTAATGCATCCAGGCGGGCAAAAAATTCTGGATTAGCCAGCATTACCCTTGCTCCTAGCGATCGCCAAGCCTGCTGTACTACTTCTGGTTCAAAAGAAAATGAAAAGGTTTTTTTACCGTTTTTATGCGTTGTTAAAACCAGTACTAATCTAAATTTATCTGTAAAAACTAAACAAAACTGTTCTGCCCCTAGCGGATCGGCAGGTAATAGTGGAAGTACCGATTCATGGGGAGCAATTTCTTCATTTACAGACGCAATCGCATCTGGCATCTGAAATGGCATCAGCGCCAACGGATTAAATGGTCTTGCTGTAAAAGTTACTGTTTGTAAACTTTGAGTAAGTTTTGGCTGGCTAAATAAGGGTGCGGGTGCAGCTAAAACTAATCCTTGGGTTGTGTCAACTGAAGCACCTGCTAAAGTATTTAATAGCAAATGTTCTGTCGCTGCGAGACTGACACGCCACTGCCGTTCTGCCTTACTAGGTGAACATTCAGCCACACTTGATTGATTTTCAGCCAAGATTTCGCTCAGACTTGGCAATATCCATTCGTACACAAGTTTTCACCCCTTAATTCAAGAGCGACTAACAGCGTCTAGGGTAGACATTTCACTACTACTTAAGAGGTTATAGCCATTTGTCTACTGGTGACAGTGGTAGAACCGAACAATTCGGGCGCAATTTCCCCTCTAAGTGCGATGTCTACGACGGGCTACGCCTACGCACTTAGCATCTGAAAAGCAAAGATAAAGCACTTGCGCTGACTTTTACCGATAAGAATTACGATACCTTCTCTGCCAGAGGCTGCGCCAACGGGAGACTTTGGGATCGCATTTTTTGAGTAGATTAACAATAGATCATCTCAAAGGCGATTTATGAATTCTTTTGATTCAGTTGAAGATTTGGTACTAGTTGCTGGCGCTACTGGTGGAGTAGGGCAACTGGTGGTAGGCAAGTTACTGGAAAAGAACATGAAAGTTCGTGTTCTGACACGCAATGCCGCAAAAGCCGAAGAAATGTTTAATCAGAGAGTGGAAATTGCCGTTGGTGACATCCGCCAGCCAGCTACACTGCCAGCCGCAACGCAAGATGTCACACACATCATCAATTGCACCGGAACCACTGCCTTTCCCTCTGCACGATGGGAGTTTGACAAAACCCCAAACTTGATTGAATGGGGAATAACTTTCCTTAACCCTAAATCTAGTGAAGCAAAAGCAAAGAATAGTCCAAACAAGGTCGATGCCGAAGGTGTGAGCAACCTAGTGGCAGCAGCACCCCGTAATTTGAAGCGGTTCGTTTTCGTCTCTTCCTGCGGAATTGGGCGTAAAGATAAGTTTCCTTTTAGTATTCTCAATGCTTTTGGCGTGTTGGATGCCAAACAAAAGGGCGAGGAGTGCATTATTAATTCAGGATTGCCCTACACCATTATCCGCCCAGGACGCCTTATTGACGGGCCTTATACCTCATACGACCTCAACACCCTTCTCAAGGCAAAAACTGGGGGTAAATACGGTGTTGTCGTAGGCACTGGGGACACACTTTCGGGTGATACCAGCCGGATTGATGTAGCAAATGCTTGTGTAGAATGCCTTTTATACCCAAGTAGTTCCAAGAAAATTTTTGAAATAGTCAACCAGGGACAAAGACCGCCTGCAATTAACTGGGAAACTCTTTTCTCTAGGCTTGTGTGAGTACTGTTAGCGTTAGCGGGGCGTTTAGCCAGTGCTGAGTAATATTTTATCCAATGCCCCATACCCAATAACTTAACACTGAATTACGGAAGCGATGCCTGGGTTAGGCTATTCGGCGTCGCGCCAATTAATTTTGTTATATCCTCAGTGCTTCTGCAATTTATTACCTCTAAAGACGGCAAACACCACTCAACCGTTACGGTTCACCCTAATTACTGAAAGTATTAATTCTCATACATTAGACAGAGTGAAGGCAATCAATCCATGAAACAACTAAAAAAACTATTTAGTTAGTTTAACCGTCCTAAGCAAGGTTCGGGAAACCACCCTTCATGGACTGGCTAACACTAAGCTTCAGTATATATATCAGCATATCTGGAGTTTTAACCCCAGGAAAGCCAAATCAAAGGTATTCATGCTGAACTGGCTGATTTATTGACCCTATTGGTTCAAAATTTAGTCCTTTATATTCTCATTCATTCATTTGTAGTTATACGGAGCCAGCACCTAAAATGGCAAAAGTAGTTGGAATTGACTTAGGAACAACGAACTCCTGCGTGGCAGTGATGGAAGGTGGTAAACCCACAGTAATTGCTAATGCTGAAGGTTTTCGGACAACGCCATCAGTAGTCGCATTTGCGAAAAATGGCGACAACTTGGTTGGGCAAATCGCCAAACGCCAAGCGGTGATGAACCCCGAAAATACGTTTTACTCAGTCAAACGCTTTATCGGACGCCGCTTCGAGGAAGTGAGTAACGAAGCTACTGAAGTTTCTTACAAAGTCCTCAGCAGCAACGGCAATGTCAAATTAGATTGTCCTATAGCTGGTAAACCGTTTGCTCCTGAAGAAATTTCTGCAAAAGTTCTTCGCAAACTAGTTGAAGATGCCAGCAAATACCTGGGTGAAACTGTAACCCAAGCAGTAATCACCGTTCCCGCATACTTCAACGACTCGCAACGGCAAGCGACAAAAGACGCTGGTAAAATTGCAGGTATTGAAGTTCTACGGATTATCAACGAGCCTACTGCCGCTTCTCTGGCATACGGATTTGACAAGAAGAGTAACGAAACCATTCTCGTATTTGACCTTGGTGGTGGTACCTTCGACGTATCCGTACTGGAAGTAGGAGATGGAGTTTTTGAAGTACTAGCCACATCTGGTGATACTCACCTTGGTGGTGACGACTTTGATAAAAAAATAGTTGACTTCTTAGCAGAGAAGTTCAGAAAAGCCGAAGGTATTGACCTGCGGAAAGACAAACAAGCTTTACAACGTCTGACTGAAGCCGCAGAAAAAGCCAAGATTGAGCTTTCTAGCGTCAGCCAAGCAGAAATTAACTTGCCATTTATCACCGCTACCCAGGATGGGCCTAAGCACCTGGATACAACCCTGACTCGCGCTCAATTTGAAGAACTTTGCTCTGACTTAATCGACCGTTGTCGTATTCCCGTGGAAAATGCTCTCCGGGATGCCAAGTTAAACAAAGGCGATATTGATGAAGTAGTGTTAGTTGGTGGTTCTACCCGCATTCCTGCTGTGCAACAGATTGTGAAGCAGGTATTGGGTAAAGATCCCAACCAAACCGTTAACCCTGATGAAGTGGTAGCAGTTGGTGCAGCCATTCAAGCCGGGGTATTGGCTGGTGATGTAACTGGCATCTTGCTGTTAGACGTAACACCGCTATCTTTGGGTGTTGAAACATTGGGCGGCGTGATGACCAAAATTATCCCCCGTAACACAACAATTCCCACCAAAAAATCAGAAGTCTTCTCGACTGCTGTGGATGGACAAACCAACGTGGAAATTCATGTTCTCCAAGGTGAACGCGAATTCTCTAACGATAACAAGAGCTTGGGAACCTTCCGTCTGGATGGTATTCCTCCTGCACCACGTGGTGTTCCTCAAATTGAAGTGGTGTTTGATATTGACGCCAACGGTATCCTTAACGTCACCGCTAAGGACAAAGGTACTGGTAAAGAACAGTCCATCAGCATAACCGGCGCTTCTACTCTGGATAAATCTGATGTTGACCGGATGGTAAGAGAAGCTGAACAAAACGCTTCATCTGACAAAGAACGGCGTGAGAAGATTGAACGCAAGAACCAAGCCGACTCCTTGGCATACCAAGCTGAAAAGCAGCTACAAGAATTGGGCGATAAAGTTCCCGATGCTGACAAGACTAAAGTCGAAGGTTTAGTGAAAGAACTGCGGGAAGCAGTTGCTAAAGAAGACGATGAGCAAATCAAGAAGCTCACCCCAGAATTGCAACAAGCCCTATTCGCCGTTGGTAGCAACATCTATCAACAAGCTGGTGGCGGTGCTGCACCAGGTGCTGAACCTCAAGATGGCGATGGCGGTTCCACATCTAGCTCTGGTAGTGGCGACGATGTAATTGACGCTGATTTTACAGAGAGCAAATAATTCCCTTACTTCTTTTGGGAAGATTATTTTGTCCCACCTCATATTACCCGCCCAGGCAAATGCCTGGGTGGGGATTTTTTTTTAGGAGTTATGAGTTATTAGTAAAAGTAATATTGCTAATACCAATTCAAATAATGTTTGCGACACATCAATTATTTGTAAGGGCACAACAATGTTGTGTCCCTACCCATCTGTCGCATTCTTTTTTCAAATTGGTATAACTCTTGATTTTAATTCTTAACTTTATTCCTAACTCCTCACTATTAACTGCCTTATGCCATATCCACAAGCACCTTGGACACTTCAAGGCTACGCTATCCAAACTCTGCATTTGGTAAATATTGACCGAGTGCGCCCTTTGATTCCCTTAGAGTTAGAAATTATTTCTGTATGGCCTGGTAAAACCCTCGCTAGCGTGTATTTATCTAATTACGGGTCAGGCTCGGTACTGGAGTACAGCGAGTTAATTATTGCCCCAGCTGTGGTTAATTACCAGAGGAAAATCGGTGGTTGGGTTTCCCACATTTATGTAGACAATGCTGATTCGGTGGCTGGTGGTCGAGAAATTTGGGGGCTACCAAAGGAACTAGCTAAGTTTACCTGGCAGCAAGGAAACCATGTTACTGTGTATCAAGAGAACCGGAAGTTGTGTAGTCTTAACTATAATCAACAGAGCTTGGCATGGAGACAGTGGTTAAGTGCCTCTAGTTTTAGCGCCAAGGGTAATGATTTGCTATTATTCCCTGCTGAATTTGAGTCTGTATTGGGTTTGATTAGTTCTAATTTAGAAGTCCCCGCCGAAAGTCCTTTTTCTGAAATAGATTTAGGTCAGCCTTGGTTAACTGTGCGTTGTGAGCAGATGAGTTTGCGGATTGATGGGCCAAAAGTTGTAGGCCTGAAAATATCTTAAGCTCCCAACATCTGCAAGTTATGCAAAGTGGCATAAAGCCCTCCTTGTTGCAGTAGTTGATCATGACTTCCCTGTTCGATTAATTCGCCGCGCTTGAGAACAAAAATCCGGTCTACATTACGAATTGTAGACAGGCGGTGAGCGATAATGATGGCGGTACGTCTGAGCAAAAGCTGGTTTAATGCCTCTTGAACTAAAGCTTCTGTGCCAACATCTAAACTAGCGGTAGCTTCATCTAGTACCAATATTTGGGGATTGCGAATGGCAGCCCGCGCAAAGGCTAAAAGTTGCTTTTCACCACTAGAAATATTTGTACCTCGTTCTCGCAGTTGAGTATCATACCCTTGCGGTAGTTGTTCTATAAACTGGGCAATGTTGGTTTGCTCTGCTGCTTGTTGAATCTGTTCAATGGTATAGCCATCTCCTAAAGAAATGTTGCTTTTAACATCGCCAGCAAACAAAAAGCCTTCTTGGAAAATTACTGCCATGTAGCGCCGCAGTTCTGCCTGTGGTACTTCCCGGATATCTATACCATCTATGAGAATGCGTCCTTGGGTGGGTTCGTAGAGGCGGCATAAAAGACGGATGATCGAACTTTTACCCGCACCTGTGGGGCCGACTAATGCAATTTTTTCACCTGGATGAATGGTGAAATCTAAGTCTTTAATTACGTAATCATCATTTTTGTAAGCAAACCAGACGTGATCAAAACGGATTTCTCCCAGTTCAGGCGCGGAAGTGACGTCTGGGGATTCTAGATTTGCAACGATCTCGTCTATGTAGCCAAATTTTGCATCAAATATTGAGAAGCGGACATTGGCGCGATCGCGAATTTCTATTGGTTCATCTAATATATCGCCTACGCGTTCAATGGCGGTAAAACCAGCTTGAATGACTGTAAATTTCTCGGCAAAATCCCTTAAGGGATCAAATAATTGCTGGGCATATAAGATAAATGCAGATAAAGTTCCAAAAGCCAAACTTTTTCCTAACAGTGACCAACCACCCATGCACAAAACAGCTGCGATCGCAATCAGACCAATCCATTCCAAGGTTGCTGAAATAAATGAATCATAAAAGATGGTTTGATCCATCTGCTGAGTGTAGCGGCTGTTCGTGGCGCGAAACAATTCGGCATTAAATTTTTCCCGGCGGAACAACTGCACTACGTTAATGCCAACCACATTTTCTTGTAGTTGTGAGTTCAGAATAGAAAGTTCTTCTCGCCCTTTGTAATTAGCTTTGCGGTACTGTTGCTGAATGTAAACAATTAACCAGGTAACTGGTAACAACATCAATAGCAGCATACAAGTGAGTTGCCATTGGATGGAAAACATAAAACCCAAAAGCACCAGCATGGAAAACAAATTGGACACAATCCCAATTGCCCCAGTAGAAAAGACATCGCCTAACACTTCCACATCGCTGGTGATTCTGGTAATTAATTTACCTACGGCTGTGCGGTCAAAAAACCGTACTGCTAAAGATGTCACATGCTGGAATAAGTCTTGGCGAATTGCTGCGGTGATTCTTTGCCCTAGCTTTTGTACTATATAACCTTGGAAGCCTGTCAAAGTCAGTCGGATTGCGTTCGCAACTAACAATAATCCCAGCAGGATATTTAGCCCTTGTGACAAGGGACGATTTCTGAGAAATTCGTAAGTGTTTGGTTCATTGCGAATTAGGGAGATAGCTTGGCCAATCAACAAAGGTTGTACGGCATTAGCTAGGGCAAGCGGTACAAGCAAGCCCATTGATAGCGCCAACAGCCGTCCGTTACGACGGGCATAAGGCACTAAACGCAAAAACAACCGCCAGTCATTTTCACGGCGACGGTCTTGCGTATAAGATTTTTTCAGAAATTGATAGATGCTCATAGTAAGAGCATTATATTAATGTTTCTAAAAAAATAAGCATATTTAAAGTAGCGTTTGTCTTCTTACTCTGATACCATGCCTGAGATAGAAACTGCAAGACTGTTACTAAGACCCTATACTCCTCAAGACCTGGATGAACTTGCTCCCATTTTGAGCAACCCAGCAGTTATGAGGTATTCACCCAGAGGCCCTATACCTAAAGAGCAGGTAAAAGAAGTAACGCAGGGAACATTACAATTTTTTATTACACACTGGCAACAGCACGGTTTTGGTGTGTGGGCTGTAGTGGAAAAAGCCACCGTCAAATTAATTGGTCATTGTGGGCTGAATTTTTTACCCAATAGCCCGGAAGTCGAAGTTCTCTATCGGTTAGATGAAGCTTATTGGAATCAAGGATTTGCCAGCGAAGCCGCAAAGGCAAGTTTGAGGTATGGCTTTGAGGAAGTCAAGCTAGATCGTATCGTTGCCATCACTGCACCAGAACATACAGCTTCGCGTCGTGTGATGGAGAAATGCGGGTTGAAATACGAAAAAAATGCTCAATTTTATAACTTAGATGTAGTGTATTACGCTCTGGATAGTTCAGAATGGCGATCGGATGATTCTCTTTACATTTTGCAAATTTAAATTTGAATTGGGGTAATTATGCCTGAGATCGAAACTGCGCGGCTGCAACTAAGGCATTTCAATATAAATGACTTTGATTACCTATTTCGCCTCTACAGCGATGCAGAAATCATGAAGTATCTGTTGCCAAGAACAAAAGAACAAACCCAGGCAAGTTTAAACAAGCATATCCAACAGTGGCAACAACACAACTTTGGGATGTGGGCAGTAATATACAAAGAAACTGGTGCAATGATTGGCCGTTGTGGACTTGGATTTCTGGAAAATACGCCAGAAGTTGAGCTTGGCTATGTGTTTGACAAGTCCTACTGGAACATGGGACTGGCAACTGAAGTATCTCTTGCAACTTTAAAGTTTGGATTTTGGGAAGTGAAGCTAGATCGGATAGTAGCGATTGCACATCCAGAAAACATCGCTTCAGTGCGGGTGATCCAAAAGGTAGGGATGAAGTACGAAAAGAATGCTAGCTATTACGGCCATGATGTAGTATACTCCGCTGCCTCAAACTCAGAATGGCAGCCGGATGATTCTCTTTACATTTCGAAATCTTAAAACTATCATATCTCGCACGCAGCCTACAGAATTATGGGCGAAGCAACTACTACATATAAAAACCACTGCTGCAAACTCAATAAAACTATAGAGAATATATGCTTTAGGTCTTTGATAGGGACGCATAGCTGTGCGTTCTACTAGGTTCTTTGTATTAATTACTTCATACATATCCTTTAAGTATGAAACAATACCATATTTTTATGTTTAAGTCTTATATCTAAAGATAGATGATTAAGGTTAAAATTTGGGAAAGCTAAGAGAGATTCATTCCTAAAAGATATCCTGCCATTTATCGCAGAATGCAACTGAGGCCAGATGACGCAACCTTTAAATCAAGTCAAAGAGTGGGAACAACGTCGTGATGAAGCAAGCCGCTACTACCAGCGCGGGAGATTCCAAGAGTCTCTGGATCTGGCAACGGAGAATTTACACTTGGCTAGATCAATTCCAGACAGAGCCAGAGAAGGTTATACATTAAACGACCTTGGTTTAGCTCACCTCAGTTGCTGGCAACCTCAAAAAGCATTAGATCGCTTTAATCAGGCGCTTTCGGTTGCTGTTGAAATTGGCAACGCGCCAGCACAAGCAACTGCACTTAGCAATCTAGGTTCTACCTACAGCCGTCTTGGACGCTTTTCGCAAGCGTTGGAATATTTTGACCAAGCACTACCAATCTTTAGGCGATCGCAAGATACTCATAGTGAAATTTCTACTCTTAATGATGTAGCGCTAATTTATACGCGCTTAGGAGAACCGAAACGGGCGCTGTTGTTACAACACCAAATTTTAAGGATGCGCCGATTGTTAGGTGACTTTTCTGGTGAGGCAACAACCCTAAATGGTATTGGGTTTGCTTACAATGTCTTAGGCAAGTTTGAGGAAGCTTTAGAATTTTTTCAAGCAGCGCTTCCAATCCAACGAGCAGTCAAGAATTTGGTTGGTGAAGCAACCACTTTGAATAATATTGCCTCAATCTATAGTGATTTAGGAAAACCGAAACAAGCGCTATTGCTTTATTATCAAGTTCTGTTAACACGTCGAGCAATCAGCGATCGCTCTGGTGAGGCAACAACACTTCACAACATTGGTTATACCTATAGCACTCTGGCAGAGCATCGGCAAGCAATGAAGTTCTATAAGCAAGGCATTGCGATTTATCAACAACTCGGCGATGGGCTGGGAGAAATTTCAACTTTGCTGAATATGGGAAGCCTTTACGCTACAACGAAACGCAAAAAAATGGCGCGATCCTGCTATCAAAACGCCCAAGAGTTGGCAGAGCAAATCGAACATCAGCCACTCCTAGAAAAAGTACAACAGTTTATAGACTCTCTGTAGGTTGATGCAGCAAATTCAGATTCCCGACTTTTTCAAGAAGTCGGGAATTTTGTTGTTCGAGTTGAAGCTCAAAAAGTTCCTAACTTGGCATAACTCTAAGTAGGCTGTTTCCTAAATAAGGCGTGCCGGATTTTATTTGGTAGTAAAGCTCATACTTAAGTAACATATAAATTTTATTAGTACGTATATACTTTAAATAAAGACCATTCACCTTGATAGCGACGATTCGGCTGTAACCAGGCAGCCTTTATTAAAAGTTTTGTACTAAAAAGCCAAATGTCTGAAACCGTACAGACTCCTAAGTTTGAGTGTGTAATATTAAATAAGCTAGGTATTAAGCTGTTAGTTAAAGAATTTTTCTCTTTTGATAGTTTTGCTTTTATGGCTGAAAGCTACAAAAGTCGCAACTTGTAGGGCAACAGTTTAGAACTACATGAAAACTAGTTGATAAGAATAATGAAAGCTGCTCATCAAGGAGACCAATCTTTAGTTCTTATTGTTGATAATAAAGAATTTAACCGTCATCAACTGCGAATTTTGGTAGAAGAATCAGGGTATCGAGTGGTAGAGGCAAAAGATGGCACGGAGGCAATGAATGTTTTTTACCAATTGCACCCCGATTTAGTAGTCCTTGACGCCATCATGCCAGATATGGATGGGTTTCAGTTTTGCTCCGTATTACAGAGTATTGAAGAAAACAAATATACTCCAGTTTTAATGATTAGAGAACTTGAAAATACTGAGTTAATTGAGCGAGTATTTCAAGTAAGCACAATGGACTATGTTACCAAACCGATTAACTGGCAAGTTTTCCGTCAACGGGTAAGGCGCTTGATTGAGCAATCGCAGCTACATCAAAAACTCTTTGCCGCTAAGGAAGAATTGCAGCGATTAGCTACGTTAGTAACTATTGATTTTTTAACTCAAGTAGCTAACCGCCGACGGTTTGAAGAGTATATAAACCAAGAGTGGCGGCGCATGGCACGCTTGCAACAGCCTCTGTCTCTCATCCTGCTTGATGTAGATTTTTTCAAATCTTACAACGATACCTATGGTCATCAGGCAGGCGATCGCGCTCTTAGAGAAATTGCTAAAGCCATTAAAAATATTGTTCAACGCCCTGCTGATTTAGTCGCCCGTTATGGTGGGGAAGAATTTGCTGTGATTTTGCCTGACACAGACGAACTTGGTGCTGCGAAAATTGCCGAGAGAATTTGCTTTGCGGTGCAGAGATTAGCAATAACTCATAGTCATTCACAAGTTAGTTCTCATATAACCCTCAGTGCTGGGTTGTCCACAGTAATTCCCGATCCGGGTTCTAACTTAGAAGAAATAATTACGGCGGCGGATAAAGCACTATATCAGGCAAAGGCAGCAGGACGCGATTGCTTCAGGCACAATAACGTACTAGTTGGCTCGACCTGGAACTATAAGTGGCGTAAAAGTAGCGAAGAAATAGCTATATGTAAGTCTATGTATAGCGACCTGAAATACTAATCGGTCAAACCTGCAAATGGACGCCTCGCCTTGCAGCAAACTGGTTGTGAGAAGATTTTCTTTGACCGTACTTTACCTAATTCATCACGCCCCAAATCCATCAACCGCTCAGATAGTGGGACACCCAGAATATTTAGCTATCTCTTTGATGTTTATCCCTATTTCATGGCAGACAAAATTTGTATCTTTCGTTACCGCCCCGCCAACCATATATTGCTCAACAGGTTACGATCAATTAAGAAGTAATAATTTTTTATGGCATCGCCAGGAGTCTCTAAATGTTCATTAGTGAATTGTCACCTATATTCAAAGAATTTATCCAGCATCCAGTCTCATTTGTCGGTGGGTTATTCTCTGGTGTGCTTCGGCTCAATCTTGCAGACGATCCTGTAAAAAGCTGGCTGGATCAACAGATCGGCTCCAATAATTACACCAGCACCACAACAGGAGCACATAATGGCAAAACAAGTGGGCCTCAACAGATTTCCATTGACTAAATTTTTGGGTAATCGCAAATCAGACTAATCTTTTAGTCCCATACTCCCACATTGTTGCAAGCATACAGTGTGGGAGTAGTTTTTTCCATTAAGCTGTACTAGTCGAGTGTCCCCTATTAAGAGATACTAAAGCCAGATAGGTAAATAGGCAAGGAAATATGGAATCCCTAACCTCTCGTATGCAGGCGGTACAGTCGCCAATTATTCCTGTGGTTGGGGAACTGATTAAAAACTCTCCTGGAACAATCTCTCTAGGGCAGGGTGTTGTTTCTTACAATCCACCACCGGAAGCAATAGAATTTTTATCCAAATTCTTAGCTGAATCCACTAATAATTTATACAAATCGGTTGAAGGAATTCCCCCGTTGCTGACAGCACTTGCAGGAAAATTGCAAGCCTTCAATGGCATTGAAATCAATCAGGAAAACTGCATCGTCGTGACAGCCGGGAGCAATATGGGATTTATGAATGCCATTCTTGCGATCACTAACCCAGGCGATGAAATTATTTTGAATACGCCCTACTATTTCAACCACGAAATGGCGATCGCAATGGCTGGTTGTCATACAGTGTTAGTGGCGACGGATGAAAATTACCAATTACGCCCAGAAGCGATCGCTCAAGCAATTACTCCCAAAACACGGGCTGTAGTCACAATTTCACCAAATAACCCGACTGGAGTTGTCTATTCAAAAGCAGCATTGCGCCAAGTAAATCAAATTTGTGAGGCTCGTAGCATTTACCACATCAGCGATGAAGCCTATGAATACTTTACCTATAACGGCGTAAAACACGTTTCTCCTGGCACATTTGGGAGTTCCAAGTACACCATTTCTCTCTTTAGCCTTTCCAAAGCATACGGTTTTGCCAGTTGGCGCATTGGCTACATGGTGATTCCCAAACACTTATTTGTCGCCGTTAAAAAAATCCAGGATACGATTTTGATTTGTCCGCCAGTAATTTCGCAATATGCCGCTTTAGGGGCATTACAAGCAAAAGAGGAGTATTTGCAGAGTAATATAGGTGCGTTGGCTCAAGTGCGGCAATTAGTACTCGATTCCCTTAACCGCTTACAAGGTTTATGTAGCATTACACCCGCCAATGGCGCTTTCTATTTTTTCCTGAAAGTTAATACTCAGATGGACGCTTTTGAGTTAGTTAAAAGACTAATCCAGGAATATAAAGTAGCAGTCATTCCAGGTACAACCTTTGGGATGGATGACGGATGCTACCTACGCGTTGCCTACGGTGCGCTGCAAAAAGAGACAGCAAAAGAAGGTATAGAAAGATTAGTGCAAGGTTTGGAAACTATCGTTGAAAGTTAGAAGTCATTCATATTCCTGCCTCCTTTGCAATGCCAAGTATAAAATTGAACAGATGCTAATTATTAATAAGTTAATTGAAATTGAAACTGAACCCAAAATTAATATTTATAATATAACCCCACAAATAAAAGATTTTCTGGCTTCAACATCAATTAAAAATGGACAAGTTTTAGTATTTTCTCGACATACTACAACAGCTTTAGCTATCAACGAAAATGAAGTCAGATTGTTAGAATATATAAAAGTATTCTTGCAAAAATTAGCACCTGAATCAGACTGTTACTTACATAATGACTTGCATTTAAGAGATGTTCCAGAAGATGAGCCGATTAATGCTCACTCTCACTTAATGGCAATGATGCTGACCACTAGTGAGATAATTCCAGTTGTGGATGGTAAATTAGCTTTGGGAACTTGGCAATCTGTGTTGTTTTTTGAGTTGGATGGGCCGCGCAAAAGAACGGTATCTGTCCAAATTTCTGGCGAATAATGCAACTTCGCACTTGCAATCCTTCCAAAACAACCCAAATCTGAGAGAATTACCAAAACGATCAACAAGTGCATCAGTTGAATTTACTTACAGAAATTAAAAATCTGCAAGAATGTTTCTAAGCATAACCTTCGTTTCCAGAAACCAGGACTTTTGTTGTGTCAAAGGTAGACGCAATTAACTATGAAAAATAACGATAACTTTGTATTACGTAATACTTGGTACTATGCTCTGCCTAGTAATCAGATCAAGCCAGGTATGATGGTCAGCCGCATTTTTTTGGGAGAACCTGTGCTGTTAGTCCGTGGACAAGATGGAAAAGTCTCTGCAATGACGGACATTTGTCCGCATCGCGGTGTGCCCTTGAATTGTGGCAGATTCGATGGACAGGAAGTGGAATGCTGCTACCACGGTTGGCGCTTTAACCCGGCTGGGCGCTGTACTGCGATACCTTCTCTTGTGGAGGAGCAGCAGATGGATTTGAGTCGCTTCGACGTAAAGTCTTATGCAATCCGGGAAGCCCAAGGGAATATCTGGATATATATAGCTGATCCCGATAATTCTAAACCTGCTTCTGAGATGGAGATCCCAGTAATTCCAGGGTTTGATGAGCGATTGCCCCAGTTCATAGAGGTGATGAGATTTCCCTGTTTTGTGGATCATGCAGTGGTAGGTCTGATGGACCCTGCTCATTCACCTTATGTTCATCGCGCTTGGTGGTGGCGAAATGAGCAACTCCACGAGGAAGTAAAGCAATTTGATGCTTCGCCCTATGGCTTCACGATGCGACGACACCGATTACCAGCAAACGGGGGTCGATTATACTGGCTGATTGGCGGTGGTGTGCCGGAAACGGAGATTTCTTTTCGTTTACCTGGAGTCAGAATAGAAGAAACCACCATTGGCAAACATCGAGTCATTAACTTAACGGCAGTTACACCCATTTCAGAGACAGAAACTGAGGTAAATTTTGTTCTTTACTCGACACTTCCTTGGGTGGGATTTTTCAAGCCACTGCTACATGTCCTGGCACAAACCTTCCTGGGACAAGACCGAACGGTTGTGGAAAAACAGCAGATTGGCCTGAAATATAATCCTGTGCTGCGACTGATTAAAGACTCAGATATGCAGGCGCAGTGGTATTACCAATTAAAGCGAGAGTATGCTAAGTCTGTCGCTGAAGGACGAGAATTTGTAAACCCTGTCAAGGGTCAGATACTCCGGTGGCGTGCTTAAATTACTCCAAATTAAATTCTGCAAATTCTCTTTGTCCATATAGCATATTTCGGTCTACTGCTGACAAAATTTTATTATTGGCACGCTCGCTATTTAAACAGCGACTAACTAACTGCGCCACATCTGCACGATTGATGCTACCACTAATGTGCGGATCTTCAGTCAAAACGCCATTACCCGTTGCTGGTTCTGACTTTAGTCCACCTGGGCGGATGATTGTATAAGTGAGTCCACTGGCAATTAAGTGTTGTTCAGCTTTGTCTTTCTCAGCTAAAACTGTTCCTAGTGCTACTAAAACTTGGGGTGACAGAGCAACAACACTATTGCCAGCACCAATGGAAGACACAAGAATAAATTTTTGTACTCCAGCTTTAACTGCTGCATCGATCAGATTTCTATTACCAGGGTAATCTGCCCTTTCTCCTTCTGATGGTAAACCGCCAATTGTACTGATAACGGCGTGAATAGGTTCATCTGTCAGCATTGCGCGTTCTACATCGCCAACATTCAAGGCATCTCCCAAGACTACCTCAATACCGATTTTTTCTAGTTCACTAGCAACTGCTGCTGTTCTGAGGAGGGCTTTTACCTTTAGCTGTTGCGCTGTGAGATATTGAGCAATTTCTCGACCAACACCACGACTTGCTCCAGCCAGAAAAATATAAGATACACTTGTCATAATAAATTTAGCTATTTACGCTCAAAGGATTTTATCAGAGGATTGGCAGTATTCAATAATTGCTCAAGCAGCTGAGATGCTTCTGGTTGCTGGCGAACATAAGTGTCAATAAACAAACTAATGATTTCACCCATCAATAAACGGAAGCTTTCTTGGGGTTGGGTGGCGGGAAAGTCTAACAAGGGTGTATCTAGGGTGGAGTCTAGCTGATCAACTATCGAAAAGCGATTTGCCCCATCTAAAAGTACCAGATAGCTATCATTTCGTCCGCCAGTAATTGCTTCTTGGAATGTACGGATGACTGGGGTGGTAGCATTTCCAGAAGTTATACCATAGCGGTCGCTATTGTTAGCAATCACTCCATCGCAGGTTCCTCCCATCAGTAGAAGTGGTAGGGAGTCTGCTAAGGGTAAGATAGTACCTGCTTCATACCCCAATAATAAGGTTCCCATTGTATGTGAACCATAACCAAAAGATGCTGCGACTTGAGGGAAAAAATGAGGATCAGCATTTTCGATCGCTACTCTACCACCTGCGGAGTGTCCACCTAAAATTATTCTTTGTAGATCAAGCATTCCAGCTAAAATCCCCTTAGACTGTAACTGTTCCACTTTCGCTAGCAGTGCTGGCAAAGCCGATGCGGTGGGAACAGTACGATAAATTGTTGGTTTTCCTTTTTCAAAATCAACCCCTGGAGTCAGACTAATTATTCCTGGTATAGCTTCTGCAATCTAGTTAAAGAGAATCACCACTAATCCACGTTCAGCAAGTTTAACTGCCAACCATTGATATTGTTGAGCATCACAGTTAATGCCGTTGAAGAAAATCACTACTGGAAAAGGTGCTTTTTCTAAATCAACTGCCAAATCCCTATTTGTTTGTACCTTACGCCTCAACATCTTTGCTGGATAGAGAATTTTCAGGTGAATGGTATCGTAAGGAGGCTGAAAACCTTCGACTTTAGCAGCTTGGAAAAAAGCACGAACTGTCATCTGGTTTTTCCTGATATCATTGAAAATTTTTCTATTGCCCAGGTACAACTGATCCTAGCGATCGCAAATAACTGAGTAACTATAATTACAAAAAGATAGGACTATTACTTAATTTTTGAACAAAATTCAGTACACCTTTATTGCTTTTTCCCTGTTCCCTCTCTCTATGAGTGGTTCAGTAATCAAATCATAGTCCTATATTAGGATAGGAATTATACTTAACCCATTTGCAGGAAGTAGTTTAGTAAACAATTGTGCCAATCTAGCAAATAGCTTTTTTTTGGATTGACTTATGGCTAAAAAATCTCAAACAAATCTAGAACCATACCAAGATGTCAGATTATCTGCCACCACCAGAATCTGGGTGATTACAGTAGCTATTCTTGGAGTTTGCGTCCCATTGTCAGCCGTTACTAGAAGCGGTGCTATTCTTCCTTTAGTTGCAATTGGTGGCGCAGCTGTTGGTACAGTTGCTGTTTGGCGTTCTGATGAGCAAAAATCAAAAGCTAACTATTTGCAACAGCAACAAATAGAACTGTTAGAGCAAAGATTAGCAAATTTAGAAACAATTGTTAGCAGTGATGACTTGAACTTGCAAATGAAAATTAAACAGATTGAGGCACGAGATACTTTTGGTAACTCCTCTGATGTAAGTACTACACCCAGGCAACCAAAACGCAAAGGTTAAAATAATTTGTAATTCGTAATGCTATTTCCTGGTTTTTAAGTAGCTTATTAGTCAGATACACTACCCCGTTTTTGTGGCTTATGGTGACTGAAGAATTGTTTACACAAAAGGAAAGTAATAATTTTTGCCAAAATGTATTGATTGTTGGTGGTGGCCCTGCTGGACTTGCCACCGCATTAATGCTGGCTAAACGTGGTTGGATAAATATTACAGTTTTGGAACAACGTGCCACTGCTGATTACTATGAACCTGACAAGTCATTCAATTATCAAATTGATGGTCGAGGTCAAAAATTCACGGACTTTCTCGGACTTACGGATCAGCTATCAAAAATTAGCGTTTCAAGTACGGAATTTTTCTTAACGCACATTAAACCAAACGGCAGTCGCAAAACATCTAAATTACCTACTATAAATCCAAACCGGAAAACTGCCTATTGGCTGCCACGCAAAGCATTTGTCCTTTTGTTATACCAGGAAATTGAAAAAAATTGGCAAGACCGCATCACTGTCTTGTTCAGTGCAAAATGTGTGCAAATCAACAAAAAATGTATAAATAACTCAAAACAGGAAAATTTAGAAGTTTTTGTCCACACAGAGAACGGCAGTGTTGTCACATTTGAACCTTATCTTTTGGTTGGTTGTGATGGTCTTAACTCCACCGTCCGTAACACCTTAAAAGAGTGGGATAAACCTACATCAGACAAATTTGAGATGAAGCTTTTTCCCTCGCTCAGTTCGTGCCTGAGATATAAAGTGTTAACCCTGCCAGCAAATTTTCCTCTGGTTACTAGTGGCAACGAACACGCCGTGAGCACTACGGCATACGCAATTCGTGGGGCTTTGCGAGGTCGCAAGCGTTCTGTTTCTCTTGGCATATTGCCGCTTAAAAACCCAGATGAACCCCGTTCTGCAAATATTATTAAATACCCAGACCACCAAATATGGGAATTGAAAAACACTGAGGAAGTGTACAATTTTTTTGAAAAAGCCTTCCCCCAATTGCCTATACGTCAAATAGTCTCACCTGAAGAAGCTGAGAGATTTGCTAAAAGTGAAGGCGGTTATTTCCCCATCCCTCAATACTGTTCTGGATTGCACTTGTTGTTAATGCACGAACAAGCATGTCTTGAGATACCCCAGTGTTCATCTGCTGGAATTATACTTTTAGGAGATGCCATTCACTGCTTTCCTCCAGATATCGGACAAGGGGTAAATTCAGCATTGGAGGATGTGTACATTCTCAATGAGGCACTTTCTCAAAGTAATGACGAACTTTCGCGTACTTTGCCTTTATACGAATCTTTGCGCTTACCTGATACAAAAGCATTGGTATACCTTGCCCAAACTGCTTATCCCTGGCAGTATAACCAAAACTCGCTTGGCAGGTTGGTGTGGTTTGTCAACTTTTTTCTGCGACTTTTACTTAGTCGGTTACTGCCCTTCATATTTAATCCTCCAGCATTCTTTCTCATCCAGAATCATCAACTTTCCTACCAGCAAATCTGGGTTATGGTTCAACGTACCACCAGCACTCTTTATATACTCAGTATGATACTCCTTTGTGGGTTGTTGGCTTTAGTATTGAAGGATTTAGTAGATATTTATTGATTTGAAATGGTGCAAGAGCTTGAAATACAATAATTATGTGTGGCTTTTGACACTTAGACTTCGCACAGTGTTAACTTTTGACTTCCGCCTTGCGGTACTAGATTATTTTTATGTAGAGATTTGTTGACTTAACGTTATCACAACTTTGAAAATCCCTCTCACATTCAACTTTCCTTTGTAGTTAGAAGTGTTTCTCTAGAAACAGTATCTGCTTCTCCATCTCCGTTAGAATTGACTGACATCATTTAATTCTATATACTTCAACTGCATCAGTTCATGAAATGTCTAAGTACAATAATCTCTATCTTTCGCGGAAACATCTGCTTATGGCTGTGTTTTATTAGACTACTAAAATGACTGTATTTTTAATTAACTAAGGTTATAAACTTGAGTAATTGCATTGGTATAGCTTACCGTAGGTATGCAATAGTTTGCCGCAGGAATGTAGATGGATTGGATTAGCTTACTTAAAGCTCAACAAGCTGACTTCCTTCAACGTGTGAAAAAACCTAAAACTTATGACTTATCTTTGCTGGAAAGTCAAGTCAAGGGTTGTCACACGGAAATTATGGCTTTTTGGGGCGAGCCATTGGCTAGACTCCAAGAACTTTCTCGCCAACAAGCAGAAGTTCTCGCCAAAAATCCGCCGCCGACGCCGCCTGAATATCCTGAGCCTCCTGATTGGACGATACCTTTTCCCAAATACTTCCAACAACAAGCCCAAGATTATCTTTTGCGAGAGCATATTGTTGACCGGGTGATAACTGAACGCTTGGGGAAGTTGGTAAAAAAAGTATCACAAGATACCGTGGAAAACATGGTTTTAGATGATGAGGGAAATTTGTGTGGTGAAAGCAAATTTTCTTATGTACTAAAAGATAATCCTCAGCTAAGTGTTCAAGTTTATGTTGCTGATGGAGAAAGTTTTAATGGTATTAAGAAAAACAAAATTAGGTGGTCGGTTACTCAAGAAGATTTAAGAAAGCACCAAGTATTAATTTTTCTGTGTTTGTTTTATCCATCTACAGATAAGCTAGGATACGACGAAAAACAAAGCATAATTACAGGCTTTTTACCTGCCAATCAAATTGAACTTACTGAACCAAAACTCTACATTAATCCGAGTAACTTGTTGTATGCGGGGGGGTTGAGTTGGTATTTAGAATCACTTATTGGTAAAAAAGACACGTCGCCATTAATTAATGATTTAGCGATCACAGATACAATACAGACTCTACCATCAGAGCATTGCCTTAAGGGGATAGTTGGTGATTGGGAATGCTGGCAGACTTTGCAAGGACACACCAGAGGCATTAATTGCCTAGCTTTCAGTTCTGGGTGTAATAATGGCAAAGCTTTACCCATATTGGCAAGTGGTAGTCGGGGAGAAACAAAACTCTGGGATTTAAGCAAGGGTGAATTAATAGATACATTATCAGAGTATTCTTGGGTGATATCTGGGCTGGTGGATGAAGTGAATTCCCTGGCTTTTAGTTCAGATGGACAGACTTTAGTGAGTTGCGGTGCAGACTCGACAATTAAGCTTTGGCACGTAGGCGCACTAGACTTGATAGATATTTTGCACAAACATAATGGGGTAGTACGGTGTGCTGCCTTCACCCCAGATGGCAGAATGTTAGCGACAGGCGGAGATGACAGAAAAATTCTGTTTTGGGATTTGATGCAACGTCAGGTTGCGATCGCACTTTCTTTAGATGATACAGCTGCTCATTCTCTAGTTTTGAGTCGAGACGGGGAAACTTTAGTTACAGGTAGCTATCGTAAAATCAAAGTTTGGCGCACCTTACCGCAGACGGGAGTCAAAAGTTTAAAGGATGCAGAACCATTGCATACCCTCATGGGCCATTCTCACATTGTCCGTTCCTTGGCGATTAGTGCAGATGGTAAACTGCTGGTGAGTGGTAGCTGGGATCAAACGATTAAAGTTTGGCAATTGGAGACTGGGGAATTACTGCATACTCTTAAAGGACATAGAGATAGAGTATATGCGATCGCATTAAGTCCCGATGGTCAAATTATCGCTAGCGGTAGTGCTGATAAAACTATTAAGTTGTGGCATTTAGAAACCGGTGAATTGCTAGGTACGTTTACAGGTCATGGGAATATAGTTACAGCATTAGCTTTCACAGCTTCCGGCGAGATGTTGGTTAGCGGAAGTTTGGATAAGACAATTAAAATTTGGCAACGGAGTTGAAGGTTACACGGTTTAACCAGTGCATCTGAAAAGTTAACGGAAAATCGAGATTATTCCCTCCACTTCGTTGCCTTAAGAATGACGAAATGTACTTCACGCATACTTTTAAAACATTCTCGAAGTCAAAATCTAAAATCGCAAACGACGCTTCACAAATGTCAATATTGGATTAAATCTAACTAACTTAGGATAAACAGGAATAAATGGTTTTAATTAGTAAAAAATGTTGTAATCCCATTTCACTTTCATAATCATACAAATACCCTGGTAAGGGCATGGCAATGCCATGCCCCTACAATAAATCTATATGTGTCAGGATTTTCGTGAATTGGTTAATGGTACTTAAATTTTAGGCTTTTTCAGAAAAATCAACAATTTCACGTATGACAACTTCTTCAACAATTGTCCACTATAGAGTTATCAGAAATTTAGAAAGTGAGTATTAATTATGGCAAGGAAAAAACGCAATTCTCGTACCCTTGGCAAAGCTGAAGTACGTTTAGCAAGCATTAAATCTATTAGTCAAACTCTCGATGTCGGAGAGAGCTTAACAGTCAAAGATTATACTGAAAAAATTGAAAGCCTCCGAAAATCTCTAGAAGCATATAATACCACCCTCTCTACTATTGATGTCTTACTAACCCAGATCGTTGAAAATGAACAAGATTTAGCAGACTATTCTGAGAAAATTTTGCGTGGTATTGCTTATAAATATGGTAATAATAGCCATGAGTATCAGATGGCTGGAGGTATTCGTAAAAGCGATCGCAAGCGTACTGTGCGTCAAAGCGTGCTTTTGCCAAAGTAATACCATTTTGGATTAAGAATTGCTGTCTGCATTTAGGTTTGTCAATCCATCTAGGCTTTGTCTGCGGAGCGATGTCTACGACGGGCTGCGCCTACGCATTCCAAATGCAAAGTTGAATCAACAGCTTGAGTTTGCGAGGGATGCAAGGCGTAGCAAGCTTTAAAAGTAGGCGATCGCACGCCCATAATAAAACTATCCCCTCCATACTATTTACTTATGGCGATCGCAACTCAACCCCAACTAACTTTAGACGAGTTCCTCAAACTGCCGGAAACTGAACCAGCATCAGATTTTATCAATGGAGAAATCATTCAAAAACCAATGCCCCAAGGTGAACATAGCCGACTACAGACTAAATTTTGTAATGTCATTAATAACGTAACTGAAAGCCAAAAAATTGCTTATGCTTTCTCAGAGCTGCGTTGTACCTTTAGCGGTGCTTCTATCGTCCCTGATGTGTCTGTGTTTCGCTGGGATAGAATTCTTAAAACTTCATCTGGCAGAATTGCTAACCGCTTTGATATTCATCCTGACTGGGCAATTGAGATTCTTTCCCCAGACCAAAGATTAAAAAAAGTGTTGAGTAAATTATTCCATTGTTCGCGCAATGGTACTGAACTCGGCTGGTTAATCAACCCGGAAGACGAAAGTGTGCTGGGGATTTTTCCTGGACAGCGAGTGGAATTATACGAAGGTGCTGATAAATTACCCATCCTTGACGGTATCCAATTGGAACTGACTGTAGAACAAGTTTTTGGCTGGTTGAGTTTGACGTAAATAAAGCAAAGGTATTTTCCAAAGAAAGTTGCAAAGGATTGTATCTGTAGGTTTATTGTAGAAACTGGGCGGTACAGCGCTTCGTGTGTACCACAAAAATTTGTATGCCGTACTTTTATGCAAAATCAACTAGGATTGGTTCTGAAACTGCTTTTACTCTCGGCTTTGTTATCGGTATTGATTAAGTATGCGGGGCCAAGCCTATCAATTCCGGCGACAGCAACTAACGCGCTGATTATAATTTTATTGCCGATTGTGATAATGGCGATCGCGCTACTGTGGCGATTCCAAGCACAGAAACAAAATTAACTCAAGCTATCCACGCACAAGTGACTAAAATCAGTTAACCTAGCTTAATTACAATAAAATTGCATCTCGCCAACCGTTGGGAGTTAGCCTGTGAACCTCGGTCAATGGATCGGCTTAATCGCCATAGTTATTTCTTTATACATCCTGTGGCAAATTCGGGAAGTGCTTTTGCTCATGTTTGCCGCAGTTGTGTTAGCCACCACCTTAAATCGGCTAGCGAAACGCTTCCAAAGCTTTGGCATGAAGCGTGGATTTGCCGTCCTCCTGGCAGTAGCTATCTTTTTTGCAGGTGTCGTGGGTTTTTTCTGGCTAATTGTGCCACCATTTGCAGAGCAATTTCAAGAACTAACCTATCAGGTTCCTAAAGGGTTTGGGCGCTTTAATAGTTGGCTTGACGCCCTGAGAACTCGTATCCCTAACCAGTTGGTTCCCTATATCCCAGATATCAACAGCCTCATCCAACAAGCGCAGCCCTTTGTCAATCGGGTACTAGGAAACTCCTTTGCTTTTGTATCTGGCTCTTTGGAAGCCGTCCTCAAGATTTTGCTAGTGTTAGTTTTAACAGGAATGATACTAGCCGATCCCGTGGCTTACCGCAAAGTCTTTGTGCGGCTTTTCCCTTCGTTTTATCGGCGGCGGGTAGATGGGATTTTAGATAAGTGCGAAGTCTCTTTGCAGGGATGGATTACAGGCGCTTTCATTGCCATGTTTGTAGTTGCGCTGATGAGTCTGATTGGCTTATCAATTTTGGGTATAAAGGCAGCACTAGCTTTAGCGATTTTGGCAGGATTTTTGAACTTAATTCCCAATCTGGGGCCGACAATTAGTGTAATCCCAGCAATGGCGATCGCTTTATTGGATGATCCCTGGAAAGTTATTGCTGTCTTAATTCTCTACCTTGTGATTCAACAGGTTGAGAGTAATTTCATCACGCCAATTGTAATGGCACAGCAAGTTTCGTTGCTGCCAGCCGTAACCTTAATTGCCCAACTATTTTTCGTCACTTTCTTTGGCTTTTTAGGATTATTTCTGGCGCTACCCCTGACTGTTGTCGCTAAGATTTGGTTGCAAGAAGTACTGATCAAAGATGTTTTGGATGAATGGGGGAATAACCATAGAAAAGAGACTGAGTTGGTAATAGTTTCTGAATCCCCTGGAGTAGATAAGAATTGGACAGCAGAAAGTCCCGACATTAATCGGGAGCGACGAGTTGATGATGATATCTTGCAAAAAGAAGATTAGTGTTTTTTAGGCTAAGGTTTCCCCAAGAAAATCGGTTCTCCTGCAATATCATCTAAGCGGATGCTGCCTAACAAATTCCGCCACTCTGCTGGCAGTGCTGCATCTTTGGGATTTTGATCGCGCAGTTGGGCCAGTATGGTCAGTGCCTCGTACCATATCCCGTTTTGGGCATAGATAACATAGCGTTTTAGAGGTTCTGTCGTTTCCAGCTCTTTGAGAACGGCTGGATTCAATTGAACTCGTTGTATTACCCCTTCGACAAAAGTCGGGGGAGAAGTCTTTTCCTGGTTACAGTTAATGGTGAAAAACCAGCGATATTGTTTGTTTAGTGCCAAAGCAGGAGCAGTGGTAGGCAGAGAAACGTTGATGACTCCCGGTTTATCTGGTAGAGCGATCGCTTTTCGGTAAATCTCGTTATCGTCCTGATCTTGCAGTACAAATTCAACTTCATAGGGTGAATCTTTGGTATACGGCACATAGAAAAACCAACTAGGACGTTCTACCGCTGTCTGTCCCCAGACATTGATTACTGAGTTAGCTTCTTCGGTAAAGTGCACTAAAGCAGTCAGATCAGGTTTAGTAGCTGGACATCCAGCCACCTGCCCGCGCTTCGCTCCACCACGAACCCGACCTCCAGGAGGGCGACCAGCTGGAATTGGAGGTTGATTAAAGGTTTTGGCTTGAGCAAGGGTCGTTTTAGCATCAGAGCGTAGGCGTAGCCCGTTGTAGGCATCGCTAGGTGAAGAACCAATTGGTTTTGCCAGTACTGGAGTCAGGCTAGCTAGTAAACTGGTACAGCTAAAAGCTACTACTAAAAACAGTTTTATCGATTGTAAATTTGACGTCATAGAAACCTGTAAGTATACAAACCTTTTGGGATTATCTGCTGGTTATCTAAAAATTTAATAAAAAAGTCTTTTCCTATTCCTTAGTGAACTCCAAAAATTGGCGTTGCAGAATAGTGCGATGAATTGGGGCAAGCTCTTGAGGCAGGGGAGGCAGCACTTCTCTGCGAGACGCTGCGCGTAGCAAGATCCCCAAAGGGGTACGACTACGCTCAATGACCGGGAGCAGGGGGCAGGGAGCAGGGGGAGAAAAAATCGTTTTGATTCCAAAAATTGGATAATTTATTTTTTGGAGTTCCCTTATCCAAATTCTTCTGTCCAATAAGCTAATCGTCATTTAAATTGCACCATTTTCATGGTAATAAAAGCTGCAAGCCCTCTCCCTTGCTCCCTGCTCCCTGCCCCTCTGCGATCTGAATGTGCTTAACAGCTTACAACTATCAGATACTTCTTCCCCTGCCTGCTTTAACAGATAAATTTTTTTAAGCCAAGCATATTGCCCTATTCCCCACTCGCCACCCGAACTTTTGTTTTTGAATTATAAATTGACATCAAGGCAACCATAAGAACCAACGACAAAGCCGAAGGTACAAAAGGCACCCAAGCACCGGAAATTAACAGACTAAAGCAAACTATATATAGAACACTAGAGGTAATACTGACTGCCAATGCTAACCAAGGCAACGAAAGCTTTCGCCAAGCCAGGACTCCCCCTACCAAAGACCATCCCCAAATCCAGGACATCTCAGCCCACAGTGACCAAACCCGCAGCAACGGCCGCCCATTTTGGACTGCACCAAGGATCTGGCTGACCATATGCGCTTGTACTAACACTCCTGGCATTTGCTCATCTAAAGGAACGCCATAGGGTGTAGGCCAGGTGTCTGGGGAATCCCCCTTTGCTGTCACACCAATCAAAACAATTTTGTCTTTGATAGCACTAGGGTTAATCGGACTAGATAAAAATTGATTTAGCTTCACCTGTTCGGCTATTTGTTTTGAGGAACGGTAGTTGAGCAAGATTTGACCGCCATTAGCATCAATACTTTGATAGCCGCCAGTACGAGATTTCAGGTTGGGAAAAATAGTTTTACCCAGCTGCAAATTCCCTTCAGGGGTGAACTTTGGTTCAATTCCTGAAGGGCGCAGATAGAGAGAGGCCAATTGTAGACTGAATGCAAAGGAAGCAGGACACAACGATGTTGCCTCTTGGTTCATGAACAGGAGATGCCGACGGATAACTCCATCACGATCATGAATAAAGTCACTGAATCCCAGATTTGTTTTAGGGATTTCTGGCGGCGGCTGATTGCCTGGGATATTTACTGTGCCATCGCTCCCCTTACATACACCAATCAAGTTCTGAGTTTTTTCAAGACGATTAATTAAATCTGGTTCTTTAGCCTTAAAATCCCGGTAGATATCCAAACCGATCGCCCGGGGTTGGTACTGATTGAGTTTTGCCAGGAGTTTGTTGAGAGATTTTTCGGAAATAGAAGCTCCAATCAAGGACTCGTCATTTTTTCGTTGAATTGCCAGATCCTCATCGTCAATTGTGATTATGAACAGTTGGGGATCAAGTTTCTCCGCAGGGCGCGATCGCATCATCTGGTCAAATGCTTGAATTTCTGGATTTTCCAGCAATCCCAGCAATCTCATCCCACAAACGAAGCCTGTAATCGCCAAACTGGATAACAAAGTTATTGCCAATCTGCGTTTGGTAGACACAGCTAAATTTGGTATATCTTCAGTTTTTGTAGACTTTAATTCATCCCAACTGGGTGGAAGCTGCGCTGGATTTTGGCAAATCATTGGTAGCCAAGTTGCACAAGGAAATTGATCTTCAAGCCCTTGCAACCGTTCCCGTGCTTGGCGTACCGCTTGGTATAAAGACTCACCACTGGCAAAACCTTCAAGAAAATACTTTAAGAATTCCTTGGCAACCTGGTCTGGGACAGGTTCACGCATGATGATCATCTGAGGGATTTGCAAATCAGCCAGTTCTCGCGCCAATCCCAATCCATCACAGGAGTTAAATATAGCTAGTTGCAAACCATTTTCAATGGCTTTCCTGAGAGCATACTTTAGCTCGCCAATGGTGAGGCTATCAGTTTTATTCAGGTAAATTCGTCCGCTTTCGCCATTTTTGTTACTGGAACTGTGCCCAGCAAAAAAGAGAATATCCCAGTTTTTTCCCCAAAGATGGTCAGTCAATTCTTTCCGTTGTGGTTCTACTAGAAAGGTAACCTCTGCATTACTACATTGTTGCAGTAAAGCTTGATCAGCCTGGGTGTCAATCCCCTGACTATTGCCCACAATTGCCAAAATGTTGACTAATTTATTTAAAGTGCGTGGTTTTTGAATGCGATCGTAGGATGGTGAAGAAAGGGCGATTTCAGCCTTGGGGTAGCGTTCTAATAAATCCCACAGATGCCAAGGTAATAGCTGCAATTGGCTATTTTCTGTTTGCAAAATTACCCGCACTTCTTCTGTGGACGACAATCTTTCTAACCATTTTTCCCTCAAAGGGCGAAATTCCTCTGCTCGCAGCCAGGTATTAAAGCGGGCCCGCAAAATATGGGAAGCGTTTTCGCAGTCTTGAACCATTGATACATTCGTCACCTGCATTTTGTCAGCATAAAGACGATAACGATTGCCTATCTGCCGATAACTAGACTGCCAATGACTATAGTAGAGTGGCATTTCAGGAAATGGAGGTAGCTTACCCGTAATTTCTGTTGCAGCCCGCTCGTGTTCTTCACCAATTTGGAGGGTGACAGCAAACCCTTGCTCAAAACTACCCTCTCCGAATTTTAGAATCACTAACTTACCCATGACTGTGCTATCCCCCTGTGCAAAACCATGCCCTGTTCTAATGTCTCATAACAAGCTCCCCAAGCTTTTACAGACTTTTTTCAAAATCTCCAAAAGTCGGCTTGAATCTTTAATTTTTAATTTTTAATTAACCAATTACCACTTAATAAATTACCGACACAAAGAGAAAATAGCTAGATGCTTTAAATCCGAAAATGTTCGGTAATGCTAGTATCATTTATGGCTACCCTAACGCTAAATTGCTCTGTTGGTTCGCCGCGAAACTGCAACTGAATGTAGTTGTCTAGTTTTCTAGATTGAGCATCTAGAAATACTGTTCCCGAACTATCTAAAACAGTGAGATGAACTCCTAGCGGTAAGTAGATTTGATTCCCAGTGGCGTGCAATTGGAGATGAATACTGGTTTGCTGATCTTTTTCTGGGCTGATTTCCACAATCAACATGACGGGTTGGTTGAGAATTTGGATACCCAAATCAATCAGTTTTGCACGTTTAGTAATTGATTCTGGTTGGTTAAGGGCATTTAGTTGCAAAGTTTCAGGACTGCGAAAAGCATAATTTGGTCTGAGTTCTGGCACATTCCACAGGGATTCAATCGTCTGCCAACCTGTTTCAAATATACCAGCAAACCACTGACTTAAATTCACCAGTGAACTAACTGGTGATTGGCGCAGTTGATCTAGGTGGTCGATAAAGGCTTCCAATGGTTGTAGTTGTGCTAAAGGCAGCGTTTCAGTTGCGACACTAGGGATAAAACCAAGCAGCCTCGCTTCTTGGAGTGATTCATCAAATTGAATTACTAAATAACCAACTCGTTCTTCCCAGGTTTCTGGAGGAATGGAACATACCTGCTGATGCAGATGGACAGGACGACACTCCAGACGACCAATTGAGGGAACCTCTAAGTCAGCTACATTCCCACAGAGCCGCATGATGGGATTCCAGCTGTCACTAGCTTGCAGGTCAGTAGGAATATCCATCATTTCTAAGTAGTCATTTACCACCCATACAGCCAGAGTATTCAGCCGAACTTGCTCTGCTTTTTCAGAATTTGGCTGCTGGTTAGCAAATTGCTGGGCAGTTACGCGAGCTGATTGGGAAATTGGCAATGTTAAAGCGAAATCGTCTAGCTGATAGGTGGAGTTATTCATAAGTTAATTTCTAGTGATCGATCAATGCTGCTATATACATATCACCCGTATTTACTAAATTTATGCCACAAAATGGAGAATGATTATTCGAGAAACAGAAGGGGTTAGGGCGTGTTTTCAAACTACTTGTTCAGCCTTCTAACTTTTTAGGGACTTCCAACTAAAAAAATATCCCATCCCTGCGGGACGCTATGCGTAGCAAGATCCCCAAAGGGTACGCATTTAGGGCAGGGGAGCAGGGGGTATCTCTAAAGGTTCGATGTATAAAAAAAACTTTTCAGACTTCCTCTCACACGATTTGTTTAATGTCTGAGCGAAAAGTTTTGTAAAGATTGTGGCTAGTTTGTGTAAAAATCGCAATCTATACGTGAGATATATACAGATTCGCAAGTTGGTGCGTTTGAATTTGAGGTCTTTTATGACTAACGACTGGAGAAAACAACTAGATGTACAACTTAAAGAATTAGCTCTCAAAGCCCAGCAACACCCACACGCGACCAAAGAACAGCGAGTAGCTTTAACACGGCTGATGAATGCCATTTGGCAGTCGGGTAGGCTTGTTCATCCTTATAGGGGTCAATTTCAACTAATTTATGAAGATATTTATGATGAGGCAGTACAAAATCTATTTTTATATCTTTGTCAAGATGACAATATTAATAAGTATGATCCAGAACGCGGTGAAGTTATAACCTGGGTAAATATGCTATTAAGTAAACGCTTTTTTCCACAAGCTATCCCCAAAGTTATCGGCAAAGGAAATGAAATAAATCTCGAAGACTCTCATCTGGAAAATATACCATCACTTCAATCTAAATCTATGTCTTTATCTGAACAAATAATAGAATGTATAGAATCTGACCCGGATCTGATTTTTTGCAAAGAACACATAAAAGGCCATCCAGAAGCAAATTTTCAAGCTATAGCTAAAAGAAGATGTTCTGGAATTCCTTGGAAAGATATTTCGGCAGAATGGGGCATTGGAATCACATCTCTACATAGTTTCTACCAACGATGTCTGAAAAAGTTTACTGATAAACTTCAAGAATATTTATGTATTTAATACTTCCTAAAATTTAAGCATTTGGTCAAAAAATATGGACAAAATTGCAGATATTTTAACAACATTTACAGGGCCTATACCGCCAGATGGAAGACATCGAGCAGAAAAGTTACGTAGGCAACAAGCCACGCAAAAAAAAGCTGAACAAGTTTATCTCAATACTTTGTCTGTGTCTTTCGTAAATTCTTATCTACAATACATGGGATTTGAGACAGACTTAGACAAGAGTGATTGGAACCCTTTACAGCAGACACTTATGGATGTAGCTGATTTGTCGCTGAAAAATTTGGGAGCATTAGAATGCCGCCCTGTGTTGGAAGATGCACAATTTGTTTACGTACCGCCTGAAGTACATTCAAATCGAATTGGCTATGTGGCTGTGCAGATAAAGAAATCATTTCGAGAAGCGACGCTGCTGGGATTTGTCAGGCAGGTGCAAACTGATTTTTTACTAATTAACCAATTGCAGCCTTTGGACAATCTACTAGAGTATTTAGAAGAACTTACTCAAGTGAAGCAAGCTGAATTAGCTTCTCAATCACTCACTTCTAATAAGACTTTAGTTAAATTAAAACAATGGTTAGAGAATATTTCTGAGGGTGGTTGGCAAGAAGTTAAAACTTTTTTTGATCATCAAATAGCTAATCTAGATTGGAGTTTAAGAGGAGCTAATAATTCTTTTATTAGCAGAGGTAAGCTGATTGATTTAGGAAAAACAGAAACTATTCAAGGCGTAATTCTAGTAGTTGCTTTCATTCAAGAGAAGGAGCAGGAAATAGACATTATCGTAGAAGTGCATCCTACATCCCAAGAAAGTTATCTGCCACCAAATCTCCAACTGATGGTGCTTGATTTTGAAGAAGCAGAGGAAAAATCTATTATGGAAGCGCAAACTAGAAGCACTAACAAGAATATTCAATTGCAGTTTAGTGGCGATGTGGGAGAACGTTTCAGTATTAAATTGGTATTAGGGGATATTAACGTTATAGAAAGTTTTCTCATCTGAAGCGAAAAACAATAGGGGTGCTGCAAATGGGAAAGTTAGTTGTTCTGAAGCTAGATGGCGATTTGGAGTTAGGGGTGCGGGTGACACTGGAGATTGGAGAAGATGGCAAACGCCCCAGCATAGAAACCTTTGGTTATTTACCTCCGAATCTAGAAATAGCTAAAGCAATTGACGAGTGGCGGTCAACTTATTGTAGTTTAGGAAATGGCCGCATCAAAGCCAAAACAATTATTTACGATGGTTCTATTACCCAGCGGCGTGATGACTGTCAAAATAAAGCTTGTGAATTGCGATCGCACTTAAATCACTGGCTAAAGTCAGAGTCATTTTGTCGGATTCGGGAAAAATTGTCTATACACGTAAAGCCCAATGATGAGGTGCGAGTGCTGATTCGCACTTACTCTATGCAGCTACAGAAACTTCCTTGGCATATATGGGATTTGGTTGAGGACGATTACCCCAAAGCCGAAATAGCTTTGAGTATTCCAGAGTCAGAACAAGTAACTGTATTACAGACATCTATCTACAGACAGAAAATAAAAATATTAGCGATTTTGGGCAATACAGCAGGTATTGATGTGGACAAAGACTGCGAATTATTAAAAAAATTGCCCAATGCTGCCACAACCTTTTTGACACAGCCCCAACGTAATCAGATCAACGATCAGCTGTGGAACCAACCTTGGAACATTTTATTTTTCGCTGGTCATAGTAGAAGCGAGGGTGAAACTGGTCGCATCTATATTAATGACAAGGATAGTTTAACAATTGCAGATCTGAAATATGCCCTAACAAATGCCGTCACCAATGGGTTACAATTGGCGATTTTCAACTCTTGTGATGGATTGGGATTAGCGCGAGAACTACAAGATTTACATATTCCCCAAATCATTGTCATGCGGGAACCTGTGCCTGATCTGGTGGCGCAAGCATTTTTAAGGCATTTTCTGGCAGCTTTTTCTTTAGGCGCATCTTTATATGTTGCAGTTCGCACTGCCAGAGAAAAACTGCAAGGATTAGAGGACAAATTTCCAGGGGCAAGTTGGTTACCGATAATTTGTGAAAATCCTGCTGCTACGCCGATAACTTGGCCAAAGCCCCGAATTAAATCCAACAGCCTACTGATAAGGGGATTGCTAATGAGCGTGATGCTCACCATCAGCGTGCTAGGAGTCCGGCAAATGGGAAGATTGCAAACATGGGAGTTACAAGCTTATGATCAATTGATGCGATCGCGTCCCCAAGAAAAGCAAGATCCGCGCCTGTTGATAGTCACTGTTACCGAAGAAGATTTTCAGTTACCAGAACAAAAGGAAAGAAGAGGGTCGCTATCGGAGCTAGCACTAGCTAGGGTTTTGGAAAAACTTGCACAGTTCCAACCCAAAGCCATTGGCTTGGATATTTATCACGATCAGCCATCACAACGCAACCAAGCTTCTTTGGCGACTAGGTTGAAAACAGATGACAGGCTTTTTACAATTTGCAAAGTTCAAGAACTTACAAAAGACCGTCCGGGAATTTCACCTCCTTTGGGGGTTCCGCCAGAACGCCAAGGATTTAGTGATATTATCCCAGACTCAGACCACGTTCTGCGTCGTCATTTATTGGCAATGCAACCAGCAGACGTAACCTCCCCTTGTACTGCACGCTACGCCCTTAGTGCCCAACTAGCATTCCACTACTTGCAGGCAAAAGGCATTTCTGCCAAATACACTAATTTTGGGGATTTGCAGTTAGGCAAGGTTGTTTTTAAGCGGTTGCAGCCTCAGATGGGTGGCTATCAACAAGCAGATACAGGCGGCTACCAAATATTGCTCAATTACCGCTCTTTCCAAAATTCTCCTGGAGAAATTGCTCCTAAAGTCACACTCACAGATGTTCTTAGGGATAAAGTCAACGCTGAACAAGTCAAAGACCGAATTGTTCTCATTGGTACTACTGCCCAAAGCTTTCGTGATTATATTCCTACCCCCTACATGACTGGGCAGGGTTTTTCCGAAGAAATACCAGGGGTGGTTCTGCAAGCACAAATGGTCAGTCAGCTGGTGAGTGCGGCTATGGATGGGCGACCTTTGATATCAGTTTTGCCCGTTTGGGGCGAAGTTTTGTGGATTTGGAGTTGCTCAGTGGTTGGAGGTGCAATTGGCTATGCCGGATTACAGGCGATCGCACCAAGCGATCGGTCAAAACTATATTTAGTATTGGCGGGAGGAGGTATACTTGCGCTCTTATACGTTTTTTGCTTAATTCTTTTTTACCAAGGGATTTGGGTTCCGCTAGTTCCGTCAGCTTTGATTTTAGTGGCTAGTGGCGGCACAGTGGCAATTTACCTATTTTCACAACAAAGCAGTGACAACTGATTTTTACAACTCGAGGTATAAATAAAAATGAAATTATCTATGCAAAAGATTCAAGTTTTCCTCGCCGTTAGTTTAACATTCCTTAGCTCTATAGGTGTGCAGGCACAGTCTGCAAATCCTAATGTAGAATTAAACCCATCATTAATTTTTGCTGCACCGCCTCCACCAAAAGACATCGGGGAACCAGGTAAGCGAGCAGAAGCAGGTAGCCGTGGTTGTGGTCAGGATATCAATAAACCTCTGGCTTCTTCTCAAAAACGGCTTACAGCTTTAGTGCCTGTTTATTCAAACTCAGAATTGGTGTTTGGAACAACGATCAGAGAGCATCCTAGTTTCGTATTCTATGTTCCTTATGCATCAGACTTTGCATCTGGAGAGTTTGTCCTAGAAGATGAAGCACAAAATCAGACTACTTACAAAACTTCTTTAACGGGGACACCAGGAATAGTAGACCTTCGCTTGCCATCAAAAGCAGCACCTTTAGAGATTGGCAAGCAATACCGATGGTATTTTAACATCTACTGTCAGAAGGATAACCAAATTATTGCTAATGTTGAAGGCTATGTAAAACGGGAGCAACTAAAACCTACTTTGAAAACTCAATTGGAAAAAGCAACACCAAGCCAGCAAGTAAATCTTTATGCAGCTAATGGTATTTGGTATGAAGCGCTGAGTGCTGCTACTGAATTGCGTCGCACCAATTCGCAGGATACTTCTTGGACGGCGCTGTTGCAAGCTATTGGTTTGAATGATTTTGCAACTGAACCAAAAGTAGAGTGCTGCAATCTTGAGAATTAGGGCGTTGCATAAATCCAATTCGCAATTCGCAATTCGCAATTCGCAATTCGCAATAAATCCCGCAACTATGCAACGCCAGAATTAGCAGTGAAGAGCGATCGCTTTTGGAGAAAAGTCAGCGATGCTCTACACTGACTCAATGGTTGAGTTGATTAACTTGCAACCGCAACTGACTTTTTACGGTTAGAACGCTTGCGCTCTGATTTTTTCTTCAGTCCAACTGCTTGAGCTTGATCGCTGTCTGACCCATATTGCCCGCGCACAACTTCTTTCATAGCTAATACAGCATTGTGAAATTCCCATTCTGCTAATCGCGCAGCATCAGCAGCAGCACGGTATAAAGTTAGTTTCTCGATTTCGGCTTGTTGAAAACTCAACATAGTTTGATAAGCTTGTTGTAAGTTTGCAGCAGAGGCATCAGCACGGGTTGTATTGTATGTACTGATGGTTTGAAAACCGTGCAATGAAGTAATATCTTGACTAATTGATTGAGGAGGCAAACAGCGTGTTGTATCTTGGGTAGGCATATATGTATACCGTAATAAAGTATACATTTAATATGCCCATTACAACTCTAAAGCTAACAGGAGCCTTTTACAGCTATTTTGGGGTAAATGTACCACATCTTTTTTATCTCACGCAAAGCCGCTCCAGACGCACAGAGGAATCAAGAGTGTAGTCTAAAAACATGCAAACTGCTGTAAATTATGTAAGCCGATGCGATTGCATTGTAAGTCAATACAATTACATTGTAAGGTGATGCAATGACATTGTAAGTCGATGCGATCGAATTGTCAGTTGATGCAATGGCATTGTTAGTTGATGCGATCACATTGTAAGTCGATACAATCGAATTGTCAGTTGATGCAATAACCTTGTAAGCCGATGCAATGGCATTGTTAGTTGATGCGTTCGCATTGCGTCCTAATGTGTAGAAGCTCAGTACTAATCTAAATTTAGAGGATTTTGATTATGCCTAGATTTACGGTTCCACCCAATTTCACAGGCACTGCTGGTTCGGACACAATAGTAGGGGAAGATTTAAATAAATTTCCAGCAATTGGGATTGATATTTTAACTGGAGGTTTCATTTATACAGGCTCAGGAAAAGACACCATTAAAGGCAACGGTACTGGCGGTAAAGGCGGTGATGGTGCTATCGGTAAGAACTTCAATGGCAGCAAAGGCGGTGCTGGAATCGGCATCAGCAATAATGGCAATCTGAATGCTGGGTCGGGCGACGACGCTATTATCGGCAAGGGTATTGGAGGTCGTGGAGGTAACGACGGGAATCCGCCTCCTTTTCCTTATGATGATTTTGGCGGCAATGGCGGCGGTGGCGGTGGCGGTATCAACATTGATCTAGGTACTGGAAATGACTACTTCAAAATTAACAATACCTGTAACATTCACATTGACATTCCCCGCATCCCCCCGTCCTGCTAGCGCTGTTCCAGATGCTTCTTCAGTAGAGGTTACCAGTTGAGAGCCATCTTTTAGCCAGAGGTTTGCAGCATTAATGTCGATATTGCCACCTTTACCTACACCTCCCTCTGACACCGTGCTGGAAATTTCAGCATTATCTGCAAGAGAAACAGCATCTTGTGCTTGCACTGTCACATTCCCTGCATTCCCAACTCCTGAAGTTGAGGTAGCAAGATCAGCGCCATCTTTTAGCCAGAGGCTTGCAGCATTGATGTCGATATTGCCACCTTGACCTACACCCCCTTCACCCACCGTGCTCTCAATATCACTATCTGCAAGAGAAACAGCATCTCGTACCCGCACTGTCACATTTCCTGCATTCCCTTGTCCCGAAGTTGAGGCAATAAGTCGAGCGTCATCACTTAGAGAGAAGGAACCAGAATCGATAGTAATGTTACCTGCATCCCCCCGTCCTGCTGGCGCTGTTGGAGATTCTTCTTTAGTAGAGGTTACCAGTTGAGCGCCATCTTTTAGCCGGAGGCTTGCAGCATTGATGTCGATATTGCCAGCTTTACCTACACCTCCCGCTGACACCGTGGTGAAAATTGTAGCACTATCTGCAATGTCAACAGTATCTTGTACCCGTAGTGTCACATTCCCTGCATTCCCAACTCCTGAAGTTGAGGTAGAAAGAAAAGCGTCATTTAGCCAGAGGCTTGCAGCATTTATATCGATATTGCCACCTTTACCTACACCCCCTTCACCCACCGAGATGGAAATAGCACTATTTGCAATGTCAACAGCATCTTGTACCCGTACTGTCACATTTCCTGCATTCCCTTCCCCAAATGTTGAGGCAGGAAGTCGAGCGTCATCACTTAGAGACAATGAACCAGAATTGATAGTAATGTTACCTACATTGCCAACTGTCCCCGTTTCCACTCTGCTGTGAATCCCACTCCGAATACCGTTTTTCTCCCCAGCAATATCAACAATGCTAGTAACATTAACATTGACATTCCCTGCATCCCCCCGTCCTGCTGGCGCTGTTCCAGATTCTTGTTCAGTAGAGGTTAGCAGTTGAGCGCCATCTTTTAGCGATAGTGTTGCAGCATTGATGTCGATATTGCCACCTTTACCTACACCTCCCGCTAACACCTTGCTGGAAATTTCAGCACTATCTGCAAGAGAAACAGCATCTTGTGCCCGCACTGTCACATTTCCTGCATTACCTTGTCCAAATGTTGAGGCACTAAGTTGAGCGCGATCGCCTAACGACAAAGAACCGGAGTCAATAGTAATATTACCCCCATTGCCAAGTGACCCCAAACGCACATCATTAAGAACTAGGCTCTCATCAGCCACTTTGATTGGCCCGGTAGCATTAAGCGTAATATCTCCCGCGACAGTTTCAGGTGTCCCCAAACCTTGTCCAATACCACCGCTTAAAATACTTCCTCCTAATATTTCTAGATTCCTGGCATTAATTGCAATATTACCCCCACCGGCCCCAGTTACATATATACCTGCTTGATTGGTGAGGGATACCGAAGCTCGTGCAACACTATCAGGAAATATTAAGCTGAGATTATCGCCATCTACACCCAGCGCTACAGTACCAGGTTCGCCCAACCCTCCTAACTCAACTCGTCCACCAAAAGCATTTAATCGTCCCCCATCCATGCTGACATTCCCACCCGCCAGCAGTAAACTTTTACCATCTGGTACTCGTAAACCAAATGCGTTTAAACCTGCTGGATCTTTTCCTGCGGGTGCAACTGAGCTATTTTGAATCGCTGCGTTTTGATTAATCTGATTAAACAGCAATGCTGAAGGATTAATAGTCAACAACGGTGAAGGGATATTTTGCTCACTAGCGCTAAAAAATCCTCGATTTCCAAATTGCAGTGCATTCGCTGTACTCGCAACAAAAGAACCACCAACATTTAATTGAGCATTCTGACCAAATACAATTCCATTGGGATTAATTAGAAACAGGTTAGCTGGGCATTGTCAGCCGATACAATCGCATTGTTAGTCGAGACAATGGCATTGTCAGCCGATACAATCGAATTGTCAGTCGATGCGATATGCTTTATATCAAAAGTCAATCTAAAAATTGCAGAGTTTCCTTTAAAAGTATATGTTTTTGGTTAAGCTTCTTCCAAAGCAGCTTGAAAAACTTGTTGAGCAGTTAAATCTAACTCTGGAAAAGTAAGTGATTCAATGCGGTTATTTCCTCGAAACTGAGTAATTTGATACTCTCCTTCAACTAGAGTGTAAACTGATAGCGTCGGCTGTTTAGGATTCCCAATAAACCGCTTTCCACCTAGAGCAGCATAGTCAACAATCCAATATTCAAAAATCCCCATTTCTTCGTACTCACCAAATTTGAGAAAATAGTCATCACGCCAGTTGGTACTGACCACTTCCACTATTAATGGAATTGATTCTGCTTGAGAAACAGTAGATGACTTTTTCCAAAGTGGTTCATTCGCTAAATTAGTCAGGTTCAATACTAAGACATCAGGAATATAACCGGATTTTTTATCTACTGCTTTAACTAACGCTTGGCTAGGGATTGAATAAGCTAGATTTAATCTGCGAATTTCAAAGTTAAGTTCTCTAATTAAAAATGCTCTGACCAACTCATGGTCGCCTGTTGGTTGCATTTCAACTATGACTCCTTTATGTAATTCATATCTGCCATTTTCTGTTTTCCACTCTATAAACTCTTCAAAGGTTATCGGCTCAATTAAAGGTTGAAACATGATATTGTTTCCTTAATGCCTGGAACTATGCTTCACGAACTTTTTTGATTAGGGAATAACCGCAGAAGTTCTTCTAACCCTGCGTTTAAGTTTCTCTTGTCAGCCGATACAATCGAATTGTTGGTCGATACAATGGCATTGTCAGTCGATACAATCGAATTGTTAGTCAAAACAATGCCATTGTCAGCCAATACAATTGAATTGTCAGTTGAAACAATGGCATTGTAAGTCGATGCGATCGCATTGCGTCCAATTGAAGTCTCTAATATTAACAAACTTTGGCGGCTTTAAATCCCCGGCTACATCTTGTCGTTATCACCGTTACAAAACGTAATTGCGTTAGCGTAGCGGGGCGAAGCAAGAGTGCGAATTGTTTTAACTTACTCTGCAAGATGCAGGCTTTAACCAAGGATTATGGGGCGTAGTGGTGGGAAGATTTGCTGTCAGCACGACTTCCCCTTTTTCGTTTAGCGCCAAACCAGTAGCTTCTATGATGGGTTCTGGTGCGGGGGTAGTTATTTTGCTGGGAACAGAGGAGCGATCAGGGTGATCGTTGTTTGGATTGAGAGTAATCAAATCTACCTGCACTGCATCAGTGTTAAGAGCTTCACCTGGATTAGGTGGCAAGCCACCACGTCCGGTGATTGTAAAACTGCTCTTAGCTAAATTTCCACCAGCTTGACAAGTCTGTGCTACTTGGGTATCAACTGGTATTGTTGGCAGGTTGACTAAGCCACTGTTAGGGTCTACATCAGGTGTGTTGATTTCTACATTACCACTTAACTCGGAACTTGCTCCTGTTGCGGTGATATCATTTGTTTTGTCAGATGCCACATCTCGGAATTGTATACCAAAGATACCTTGGGCATTGATTCGCACATTTCCTCCAAGGAAGTTAGCAGAATTGGCGCTGATATCACTATTTTCAAAACCAATGAGAAAATCGGTGTCAATGTTAATGTTGCCGCCGATGACGTTTTCGCCCCTGGCGTTGGTTCTGATGTTGCTATTGCGACTGATTATTAAATTTTCTGAGTTAATGTTAATTGTCGCTTGCTCCCTATTCGGGTTAACTCTAGCACTTTGTGTGTTCCCGATAAGTAAGGCATTATTATCTAAACGGATGGAGGGAGAATTTAATGTCATGATACCTGCGGTTCCTGTTCCCAAACTCTGCACGGTTATTTCAGCTCCATCTCGTACTAGTAAGGCATTAGTTTTAATAGTCAAATCACCCGCATCCCCTGTTGAGTTTCGCTCTGTAGAAGCACTCAAGCCACTGGCAACCCACCCATCAGCGCTAATACCAATCAACTGGATATCTTGGGCATCAACGGTCAAATTTCCACCCTTGCCCGTACCATCAGTAGCAACACTTACCTGTGCCCCATCTCGCATTAGCAAGGCATTAGTTTTAATCGTCAAATCACCTGCATCCCCTGTTGAGTTTCGCTCTGCGGAAGCAAATAAGCCACTGGCAACCCGCCCAACGGCGCTTGTACCAATCAGTTGCACGTCTTGGGCATCAACTGTCAAGTTTCCCCCTTGCCCGCACCAAATGTACCAGTATTTACCACTGCCCCATCTCGCACTAGCAAGGTATTAGTTTTAATTGTCAAATCTCCCGCATCCCCTGTTGAGTTGGACTGTGTAGAAGCACTCAAGGTACTGCCAATCCGCCCATCAGCGCTTATACCAATCAGTTGCACGTCTTGGGCATTAACTGTCAAATTTCCACCCTTGCCCTTACCAAATGTAACAGCACCCACCTGTGCCCCATCTCGCACTAGTAAGGTATTAGTGTTAATTGTCAAATCACCCGCATTCCCTGTTGAGTTTGCCTCTGCGGAAACACCCAAGGCACTACCAAACTGACCATCGGCAGTTGTACCAATCAACTGGATATCTTGGGCATTAACAGTCAAATTTCCCCCCTTGCCCGCACCATAAGTAGCAGCATTCACCTGTGCCCCATCTCGCACTAGTAAGGTATTAGCTTTAATCGTCAAATCACCTGCATCCCCTGTTAAGTTTAGCCTTGCGGAAAACAAGCCACTGGGAAGCCGCCTATCGGCGCTTGTACCAATCAACTGCACATCTTGAGCATCAACGGTCAAATTTCCCTCCTTGCCCGCACCTTCAGTAACAGCCCTCACCTGTGCCCCATCTCGCACTAGTAAGGTATTAGCTTTAATCCTCAAATCACCCGCATCCCCTGTTGAGTTTGACTGTGTAGAAGCACTCAAGTTACTGGGAAGCCGCCCATCGGCACTTGTACCAATCAACTGGATATCTTGGGCATCAACGGTCAAATTTCCACCCTTGCCCGCACCATCAGTAGCAGCACTCACCTGTGCCCCACCCTGAACTCGCAAAGTGTTAGCATTGATATTGACATCACCTCCCTGTCCACTTGTTCGTGCTTGTACATAATTAGCAATTAAACTGTCATTGCTAAGATTTATTGCTCCACTTGTATTAACCTCAATATTTCCTGCCTTACTATTATCAGAACCCAGCCCACTCTCTATGCCTGCTAAGAGGTAGCTCTCTCCTGTCATCTCTAAATTTCGGGCATTAACCGCGATACTACCACCATCACCAGCAGCCACATATACAAAAGCGCCATTGCTTAGTGTTACATCACTTTTTTCTACACTATCGGGAAAACTCAAGCTCAGATTATTAGCATCCCCATTCAACCCAACTGTTCCTGCACCTGCTAGCCCACCTAACTCGACTCGCCCACCAAAAGCGTACAATCCTCCACCATCCATATTGATATCACCGCCTACCAACAGCAAGCTCTTGCCATCTGGTACGAGTAAACCCGTTGCTATAAATTCAAAGGATGGATTAAAACCGGAGCGAGCAACTGAGTCATTTTGGATAGATGCAGTTTTGATTTGATTAAATAGTAAGGCGGAAGGATTGACCGTTAACAGAGATGAAGAACTTTCGGGATTTGAAGCACTGAAAAAACCTTGATTGCCAAATGCGATCCCATTAGCTGTAGTCGCAACAAAAGAACCACCAACATTTAATCGAGCATTCTGACCAAAAATAATCCCATTGGGATTTATCAAAAACAGATTGGCTGTGCCATTAGCGTAAATTAACCCATCAATCTTAGAGACTGATCCACCTGTTACCCGACTGATAATATTCTGAATATCCGCAGCATTATTAAACGTCAGCCAATGCAATGGCATTGTCAGTCGATACAATCGAATTGTCAGTTGATTCGATCGCATCTGCCTAAGTAAATGGACAAAAAGTTAACTCCAACTCTAGGCTGAATCCCACCACTTCAGGTGGTGATGGCTCAAAGCCAATTACCCAAAAGAACATAGGGGGCCCAAAACCTGGGACGTTTGTATTTGGGATTTTGCAAAAGAGCTAGCTGGGCGTGACGGAGTACTTCAGCTTTAGTCAGGTTTTTGTTGTCTAACTCTTGGTAAAATCGATTCATCAACACAGCAGTAGACTCATCATCCAAGTTCCACAAAGAAGCGATCGTACTGCGTGCTCCTGCCTGAAAAGCGACACCAGCAATTCCTAGTGCAGCTTGTTCGTCCCCGGCTGCTGTTTGACAGGCACTAAGAATGAGCAATTCAATCGCTTCGGGTCTATTTTGCTCTAGTGTTCGCACTAACTCATTTAACTTTTTCACATAAATACGCTCATCCCAAGCAACAATAAATGTCTCCTCAGCTTTGGAGCTAAACTGACCATGAGTTGCAAGATGAACGATAGGGAAAGGTAGAGAATTAATCCGGTTTTGCAAAGCTTCGCTGGTAAATTCTTGATTCAGGAGGATGCTGCTAGGGACTTGAGAGCGGATTTGTTCTAATTCAAGTTTGACGTTGGGTAGTGCAGAAAATCCCGAACTCGCTTCACTCAATCCTGCGGCTATTGCCTTGAATTCCTTCTGTGATGTTTTGGGTTCAATCAGTTGCAGACTGGGGGTGAGTGCAATGTTAAATTTCTCAACTAGATACTGTTTGCCATCGTAGAGAGCTGCCATCGGAATATTTCGCAACCAACCATCCAGCACAAACACCAAAGTAGGAGTGTTACTTTCAGCTAAGGCAGCTTCAGCAGGTTGAATCAGCCATTTGTAAACCTTCTGGGATAAAGACTGAACCTGTCGCAGCGTGTGTGGTTTGGGTAAATTTTCCTGTAGTTGCGCTAAAGTAGTTTCCACTTCTTTTTCAACTACAGGGGTACTGTAGTGCAACCAACGCTGTTGAGGCAACTGGAGGATGACTTCTAATCGGTCTGGCAAAATAAATGGATAAATAATTGCTGCTTTTGGATCTTTTTTTGGATTAAGGATTTGAGCATTCAAACAGTTGTTGCGAAAGAAGTTTTCTAGTTCTGCTATTTGGAGTAACTCGATTGTATTGCTGGCTTTTTCGATATTTTCTGAGCTAACTTGGGAGTTACCCTGAGATTGCAAAAGTAAATCAACCAACTCCCGATAAACTGGTTCAACTTCTTCTCGAAAGGAAAATTTTACCGCAGAATTGACAGCAACTAAATCACTGCGGAGAGCTTGGAGGTTATTAACTGCTTCTGTGTAAGCTGCTACTGCTCCTTTTGTATCTCCCTTAGTTTTAAGCAAACGTCCCAGTTGCCATTGCCATTGATAGCCAATGTCTTTAGCATCGATAGCTTGAGCGATGAGCAAGGCTTGTTGGGTGAGGTTTTGGGCATCAGACAACTGTTGAGTTTGTTCGTACACTTGACCTAAAACACCAATAGCATAAGATTGTGTGCGTTTATCTTGCAAACTTTTTGCTTGCTCAATAGCAGTTGCCAGTAATTGGGCAATGTCCAACCATGAGGGATTGTCTGCGGCGGTCTTTTTTCGGAATTGCATTAGACTTTGGGCAAAGTTAATGCGGGCAGAAATTGCTGTCCGAGTAACGGGTAAGTCGTTAAGCTGAGTTTTAATTTCAGAGGACAATGTTTGGAAAGCTGACAATTGCTCAGTTTTCAGCAGTAGTCTGAGTTGATTGGCTTGAGCTTGGATGCGTGTAGTGGGTGAGGTTGCAGTTTTGATAGTTTGTTGATAATATTTTATCGCTGTTTGCGTGTCTTGCTGGACACGAGCTGTATTACCCAGACTGAGGAGAATATCAGCGATCGCTTCTAAATCTTGCAACGATGAAGCTATTTCTAAACTTTGCTGCAATATCTGCCGAGATGTTTCTAAATCACCTGTAACTTGCACCACATTGCCGAGACTATGCAAAGCTGCGACTTTAACAGATGAGTTGGGTTGACTTTGGAGAATCTGGGTACTTTCTCTTAACGTTTTCTCGGCTTGCCGATAAAATCCTAAAGTTTGCAAAGCTTGCGCTTGGTTAATCCGATTTTGAATAACTGCCCTTTCATCGCCGATTTTGGTATAAATATCAAGTGAGACTCGCCAAGTATCTAGGGCATCTTCAGCTTTGCTTTGAGCCAATTGCAGGCGACCTTTGATATCTAGGACTTGGGCTAGAATTTGCGAGGAGTCTTTGGTGTCTATATTTTGAGCAGTTTGTAATAAGTTGAGACTTTGAGCGATCGCACCTTCTGCCTCTGACCACTGTCCCAATTGCTGATAAGCTAATGATAAATTACCCAGTGCGATCGCTTGCCTCAATTCATCTTCATTAGCTTTGAATGCAGAGATAGACTGTTGCCAAGAAGTAGCAGCTTCAGCAAACCGTTCGGCTTCATAAAATTTACTGCCCTGTTCCACCAAACTCTGGGCATAAGACAACTTTTGAAGATTAGAGTTTTCCGCAGTTACATATGCGAAAGTAGGGGGCAATAACCCCGCGCCTAAGAACATAGCCAAAAGCAGCAGTACACTTAAAAAGCGTTTGATTTTCCGTAATCTAGATTTTTTTCTTGCCATGTTTTTACCCTCTTTGCACCGCGTTTTTACTAAAAATAGACAGTGTAAGTTGCTCAACCTGGCTGGCGTTGATTAAAGGCACGGCAATCGGCTGTCCTCTGCCAAGAAGAATGAGGAGTGACAGTGGATGCACTAGTGAGAATTACATCGCCATTAGCAGCCATTACCCAACCAGTAGCTTCTACTATGCGAGTTGGTGTTGAATTCATGGGATTTGTGGAAATTGCTGGAGTAGAGGTACCTACTTCTGGGTTGAGAGTCACCAAACCTACCTGCACTGCGTCAGCGTTGAGGGCTTCACCCGGATTAGGCGGTAAGCCACCGCGTCCAGTTATTGTAAAACTGCTCTTAGCTACAGCGCTACCTGCGGTACAGCCCTGTGCTACTTGGGTATCAACTGGTACGGCTGGCAAATTGACTAAGCCACTGTTGGGGTCAATATCCGGCGTGTTCAGTTCTACAGTGCCGTTAATGCCAAACTGGGAACTAGCAGTGATATCGCTTGTTTGTGGGTTTTCTTTGTCTCGAAATTGAGTGCCGTAAACACCAAAAGCGCTGATTTGAACGTTCCCTCCCTTACCTATGAAAGCATTAGCAGTAATATCACTATTTTCATTGGGGAAGGCAATAATGAAGCCATGAGGAGCATTGATAGTGATGTTTCCACCGTCTCCACCCTGGTTTTCAATGCCTGCGGTTGTAGAAATTCTACTGCCACGGCGAATTAATAATAAATCTAGATTTTCTCGATGTAAGAAATACGGTTGCACTTCATTCAAATATGAGCCTAATCCATCCAAGACAATATTGCGGGCGTTAATGAACACGTTTCCCGCATTTCCCTGCCCCAAGGTACTGGTACTTAAAGAAGCCCCATTACTTACTTTTAGCGAATCAGCTGTAACATTTACACTGCCCCCCTGACCCACGCCAATATCTCTAACAGCGCTCGTAGCAGCACTGGATTGTCTGATTTTTTTATTTTCATCGAATCTACCCATCCCGTCAAAGACAATATCGCGGGCATTGATGAACACGTTTCCTGCATCCCCCTGCCCAAGAGTACTGGTAGTTATGACAGCACCATTGGTGACAGAAAGCGAATCGGCTGTGATATTGATATTACCTCCCTGACCCACACCTTGGTGGTACTTAGGTTGATATGCTGTTTCAACCCGGCTGTATACACCACTACTTTCTAATAGGGTACTTTGCCCATGAATGACAATATCACGGGCGTGAATATTTACAGCACCCGCATTTCCCTCTCCTACGGTACTGGCTTCTAATACAGCACCATTGGTTAATCTGAGTGACCTTGCTTGGAGATTGACATTACCCCCCTTACCGATGCCAGACAATTCCACTTTGCTAGATGCACCACTGTTCAAGCTACGAGCTTCCTGGTTTTCTCCATCAAAGGAGGCTGTATCACGAACATTAATAGTCACGCTACCTGCATCTCCTTGCCCGTAAGTGCCAGCATACAGTTGAGCACCACCGCTAACAGACAGCGACCCCGCCGATATTTGGACATCACCTCCCTTGCCTTTTGCGCCAACTGTCACCGCATTAGAAACAAAACTGTCAGCATCGGCAATGGTGAATGTCTCTGTGGCATTAATTACAATATCTCCGGCTTTTACGTCAGATCCCCCTAGCCCGCGTCCTATTCCTGCCCGCAGTTGACTTCCTCGTAAAATCTCTAAGTTTCTGGCGTTGATGGCGATACTCCCGCCACTGGCTGCGCGTACATTTACATTAACACCATTAAGAGACACATTTGCTCGTAATACACTATCAGGAAAATTCAAACTCAAATTGTTGCCATTCAAATCAATTCCCACAGTTCCAGGTTCTCCTAATCCTCCCAACTCAACTCGACCACCAAAAGCAAACAATCCGCCGCCATTCATGCTAACGTTGCCACCTACAAGCAGCAAACTTTTACCATCTGGAACACGTAGACCTTCAGGAGTAAAATTTTTTGACGGGTCTAATTCTGCTCCTAGTGCTTGTGAGTTATTTTGAATCGGCGCTGCTGCAATTTGATTAAATAACAAAGCGGAAGGGTTGACCGTTAGCAACAATGAAGGCGCTTCTGGATTAGTAGCACTGAAAAAACCTAAATTGCCAAATCCAATCCGATTGGCTGTAGTCGCTACAAACGAACCACCAACATTTAAGCTGGCATTTTTCCCAAAAATAATTCCATTGGGATTAATTAGAAACAGGTTTGCCGTGGGATTAGTACGAATTAAGCCATCAATATTAGAAGCTGACCCACCCGTTACTCGACTGATGATATTTTGAATATCCGCAGCATTATTAAAGAAAGCAGTGCCGCCAGTGGGGACAGAAAACTGCCCAAAACTATGGAACAAGTTTCTTCCAGCTTGGGTTCCCCCTTCAATGGTACTGATGTTGTCTTGTGTTGTAACCCTCGAATTATTGGGTAGAGTGCTATCGGGGGTAATTTGGGCAAAAGCGCAATTAAAAGAGAAAGCGAATGTCTGCAATACAGCTTCGCCGATCGCACTACCCATCAGTAACCAACTTCCCAGTGCTAATTTCCAGCACCAATGCTGCCTAGTTCGCTTCATTCTAGACATTGCAACCCTTAAATAACTAGCAAGTAAACTACACCCTCTTATAAGGATAGATAGAAAACCCACGATAGGATTGCTAGAAATAATTACGAATAGTTACGCGGCGATGCCTGCGGCGAGCTACGCCAACGCGCTAAATGTCTGCAATCAACCTTGCCTTTCTTAGAAAGAATTGCATCACAGTCTCTTCTTTAGAAATAATATCGACTGTACCCTCCATTCCCAATTGGATAGCACATTGGTGTTTTTCTCTACCTAGAGAAAGGCTTTCTGGCTCAATTGTTACCCCATAGAACAAACCAACGGCTGCCATCTTTTGGCTGTCAGATGTTGCGGCGCTGGCGTTAGCAGCATTCCCAACAGGTGCGATCGCATCTGGGGAAATCGTCTTAACCTTGCCTTTAAGAGTCCCGTAGTCTGGATAAGGACAGGCAGAAACTCGCATCTGTACTGTTTGACCTTGTTTCAACTTATTTTTATCCTGAAGTGCTACTGCTGCCTTAACCTCCAAGGGAGCATCACTGGGGACAATTTGGGCAATCTGCTCTCCAGCAGGCACAGTTTGACCAGAGTTTCGCAGGTTTAATTTAGAAACGATCCCGTCTGCTGTGGCAGTAATTATAGTCTGGCTGAGGTCGATATTTACTTGTTGGAGTTCGCTCTTGTCGCGCTCTAATTGTTTTTGGATTTCAATTCGTTGCTGGATTAGGGCAAGGCGTTCTTTATCTAAAGTAGCAATGCTGGCTTTCCCGGTAGCTTTTTCTTGGGCAATGCGATTATAAGCGATCGCTACTTGTGCATTACTGGGATTGAGGGCAGTTTGGACATTTTGCAATTTGGCTTTAGCTGCCTGAAGAGCTTGTTCTTGCTGGCGAACAGCTAGTTGTGCTTCCTCAAATTGATCTTGAGACAAAGCTCCGGCTTTGGCTACAGTCTCATAGCGATTTCGCTTTGACTGGGCTGCTTTCAGAATAGCATCCGTGGCTTTGACATTGGCATCCGCTTCTTCGACATCAGTAGCGGTAGTAATAAGTTTATCTTGATAGTTCCGGCTGCGATCGCTTAATTCAGCTTCAGCACCTGCAATCACCCGGTTTAGGCGCTCAGTTTCAGCTAAAACCTGGCTATTAATGGCGTTAATCTGGGCATTAATTTGAAAGAGTTGTAAACGACTTTGCCCAATGTTACTTTCGAGTTGGCTCTTTTTAGTTTGTAGCTTTGAGTTGTCAATGGTGGCAATGACATCCCCTTTTTTGACAACTTGATTTTCTGTAACAAAAACCCGCGTCACCTGACCTTCCGTAGCAGCTTGAACAATCCGCAATTCACCAGCAGGGCGGACAACAGCTTGTCCTTTAACGGTTACTTTATATTTAGTAACAGAGGCGAGTGGAACGCCTAACCCCACAGCACAGACAAGAACTAGTCCGCCCCAAGTAGTCCAACGACCAAGTGGTGGGAGAAACTCGTTGTCTTGAATTGGGGGCAAGTAGTCTGAGTTGGAATGGCTAATCATGCTATTTTAGTTAATGATTGTGCTGAATTTACCGTTAGAGTTAGAGGATTTAGGCACTAAACCATTTGTAAATGGGTTAACACCGTCTAAAAAGTCTAAGTGTTCACCAGTTTGATGGCGCAGAGCCTCTGGAGTGCCTTGGATTTTCAAACGCCCTTCTTCTAGCAGTACAATCCAATCAGCCCGCCCAATAACTTTGGGGCGGTGGCTAATCATAATTGTGGTTTTGCCCAGCCGATGGGATAGCAGTCTATCTAGCAGTTGGGCTTCACTCACTGGGTCGAGAGCGCCAGTGGATTCATCTAAAATTAATACTGGTGGATCAGTAACTATAGCTCTAGCGATCGCTAATCTCTGTCGTTGTCCACCAGAAAGATTCGCGCCAAATTCGCCTAAAACAGTTTGATACTTATCGGGCAATTTACTAATAAACTCATCTGCACCAGCAATCTCGCAAGCTTGCACAATTTGTTCAAAGGCGATTTGAGGATAGCTGAAGCGGAAGTTTTCAATAATTGAGCGACTCCAGAAGTGAGGTTCTTGAGGTACTAGCACCACCTGTTGACGCAGACATTCCATCGAGAGGTCTTGCTGATTATAGATGCCATAGCGAATATTGCCAGATTGGAGGGAATATAAACCAGCAAGTAGTTTGGCAAGGGTGCTTTTACCACAGCCGGATTTACCAATTAGGCCAATGACTTGACCGCCAGGGATAATCAGCGAAAAATCTTGCAGCAAGTCAACTCTACCTGCGTGGTGGAAATTAAGGTTGGTGCAAGTAATATCTATATTGCCCTTAAGTTCTGCCCAAGGCTTTTTCTCGTCTTTGTCGTCTTCTGGGGTAGCATCAATCACCTCCGTCAGGCGTTGGATGACAATCTGGGCTGTGATAAACTCATCAATTAAGCCGATAACTGAACCCAAAAAGCCGAGAAAGTTGCCACTCATACCAGTAAATGCTAGCAACTGACCAATGCTCAAAGTGCGATTAATTACCAAGTATGAGCCTAACCACAGTAAGGCAATACTAGTAAAAGTAGAAATAATATTAGTAATTGTGCCACTGTAAAGCCCCAGCTTCATCGTACTCCAGCCCAAGTTAGCAAGCCGACCATAATTTGCCTGATACTCTTGCCAAGCTTGGGGAGTGCCTTGGGTAGTTTTTAGCACTTGGACACCGCGAAAAGTTTCAACGAGAAAGCCTTGGTTTTCTGTACCCAACACAATCGCCTGACGGGTTTTCTGGCGCAAAGCCGGGAGAAAAAGCAGGTTGACGAGGGTGACAATCATAAAGGCAGCCAGGGAAGCCAAAGTCAATCCCCAACTGTAAAAGAGCATGAAGCCCAAGGAAACCAAGGCGATAAAAAATTGGCTGGGTAAACCGAGGACAATTTGAGAAACTAGCTCGTTGATGTGATTCACATCGGCAATCCGGCTGACTACTTCCCCACTGCGTCGTCCTTCAAAGTACGAGAGGGGCAAACGCAACAGTTGTCGTCCGTATTCTAGAATCAGTCCTAATTGCAGACGTTGACCAAAGTGACCAATTAGGTGAGATTGTACCAAACCGATCGCACTGCTAAATAAACTCATAGCGATCGCGCCAATCGCCACGACGGCTAGCAGTTGGGTATCTCCCCGCACAAGTACGTCATCGGTGAGCAATTGCATCATTAAGGGAGAAACAAGGGAAAGCAATCCGATGACGATGTTAATTGCGATCGCTTGAATGAGAATAGCGCGATAGGGCAAAACCCGCATCAGATAACGCCCAAAGCCGCCAATCTTATCATCTGATTGCTGATAAAAGCGGCTGTCGTCTGGCGTTAGCAGCAGCATGATGCCATTACCCCATCCTTCAAGCAACTCCTCGCGGGTGAGATAGCGGATGCCTACACCAGGGTCAGCAATTACATATTTTTTCCCCTTTTGCCCGTATAAAACGACCCAGTGGTAGCCTTTCCAGTGAATGATGGCGGGTAGAGGGGCTTTATGCAATTGGTCAAGCAGTTGCATCGAGGCTTTGACTTGACGTGTATTAAATCCTAGAGTTTCTGCACCCCGCCTCAAACCCAGCAGGCTGGTTCCCCGCGATCCTGTACCAACTACTTCCCGCATTCGACTAATGGCAAAGGTGCGTCCGTAGTGTTTGGCAATAGTAGCAAGACAGGCAGCACCACAGTCTTCTTCACTGTGTTGAAGTACACTTTGGTATTTCATACTTAGAACTTACGCATAGGAGAAAGTGAGTCGGGGCTTTCACCCCGACCAGAGCTAGTTTTCAAAATGTTAGAGGTGTTGACTCAACTCAAAAATGAATAAGTAGGTCAACCTAATTAGTTTGGAAAACTAAGAAAAATCTGGGTAGACCAATTAAAGTTTCAGTCCCACCGTGCTGCACGGTTTCGGTTCTCTACGGGATTATTTTACACGCTGAACCGATGAGATCGAATCGTTAGGCAAGCCTATGTCAAAGAAAAGATTCGGATACTTTCCTACTCCTACCCGCCTAGACGTTCCTGTGTAATTTGCGCCTGTCCATAACAGCCATGTACCACGCTTAACTATAGCTGAGGTAGTTAGATCATTTGCAGTATCACCTACATTCCGGCGACTTTTGTTCGTAGCCAGTATCTTACCCCTAAATTTGTCGCCATTATAAAGTTCTAAATCTGCACCACCTTCGATGACGGCTCCTTCTTCAAGAGTTAATTCTGTAAATAGTTGTTGATCAAAAGTACAAATTGCTTTGTCGGTGTTTAACATTGTTTTTCTCCTATTAAAGTATGAATTCTTCTGCAAGAATTGATTAAGCAATAGCTAAAACCAGTTTCTTTGATTTCAGATTGATGTTGAAATGGAATTAGTGAAAAGTTGTCTAATCCCACTTAAAGCTTCTGACATTAAATCTATAGAGTCAAGAGTTTAAAAGTGATTTTATTTGCATAATTAAAGGACTTATGTTTTTGATTGAAGAGGAAGGCGATCAAGATAAAAGTAGCGATCGCCCTGACTGGATCTGGCTTTCAGTGTATTAAAGATTGTGTTGCAAAAATTTTCAAAAACCTAGATGCAATGAAGTTACAAACTGTCGTATTACTACAAATGGTGTTTAAAATTTTTTTGTAACACAACCTGACCGCCTGACCTAACTCAAAAATGAGTAGTAGAAATGACCGCTTTAACTAAATTCCTCAATGCAAAAGTCGGACGAGACTAACGGCGAAAAGCTAAAACCATCCTGCTAAAAGGTGATCGGTCCTGATACGAACGTGGGGAGATTTGACCCCAGAATTAAAAATTCGAGCTCGAAGGGGACTCCATCACGCACATTTGCCGCAACAGTGATCAGCTTTCCGGCAGAGTTTGGAGGAATCGTCCTTGCGAAAGTACTTATATCACGTAGGTTATCGGCACGCACGGCTTTAACTTTTATGGCGGAACCGATATTCTGATTCAATCGAATTGAAATGTCATTGAATTGACTAGTCGTGGTGTATGGTTGGGAAAACCCTTGTCCTTCTGTAGGAATTATGGCTGAAAAGGTTGATCTGGCCCCTCCTGTTAGAGAAGCAGAATTGTCATCGGAAATTTCTTCCAACACAGAGTCTAATTCAGTTAAGAGTTGTTCCTGCTGATTGACTTTCATCTTTTTCTCCTTTTCCTTTATTTCAGATTGATGTTGAATTAGTGGTGTCTTGTCTAACTCAATTTCAAGTTTCTGAGATTAAATCTATAGAATCAAGGGTTTTAAACTTATTTTTTACGCATAACTCAATGACTTATGTTTTTTTATTAAAATGTTTTATATCCAAAAAAAGCTACTTATGTCTTCCAAACTAAAGTGTTATGACGTGCTTTGACTATTCCGAATCATGGAATTTAAAACAGAGGCTAGATCTGTGTCCTTTCTGCTTTTTCACTACGCCAAGGCTTAAGAAGCTGTACTTAATAATTATAAACTTTTGTAAATAATTGCAGAATTCATAGACTTTTGATTCCGCGGGAATTACCATTCTGAAAAAGGATGTTTTACTAAATTGTTGTTGAAATATCTGGAGTCATCAGAAACTTCTTGTCCAATCCAGCTTGGTAGTTCAATCTGTTGATTTTCATAACTGAGTTCAACTTCTGCTAATATTAATCCTTTATTAACACCATCAAACTCATCTATCTCCCAAATCAAACCACCCGACTCTATTTTATATCTGATTTTTTCTATAAAGGGACGTTCACATAATGCCTCAAGTATTTCTTGAGCATCTTTAACAGGAATAGGATACTCAAACTCTAATCTCGAATATTTGACATTGGGGCCTTTAATGGTCAAATAACTTTTTTCTCCTGCTATACGTATACGTACAGCCGCTTTATCTTGTGTAGCAATGTATCCTTGACGATATACACTACCTTCGGCTAATCCTCTCCAGCTATCTCCTTTCACTAAATATTTCCGCTCTATTTCTTTCGCCATTTTACTTACCTATTCAAAAACCAACTCTATGCGATCGCTCCGGAGTCGAGCAACCCCATACTCAATCACATTACCAGTTTTATCAATATTTACCGACTCTGATTAATTTCTAGTTTTATGGCAACAGCTATGTCTGCGGATACTTGTACAGAGTATCAACCCTGTATTTTCAATGCCTGATTGTAACGCATCCGCTTACCAATTGCATAAAAGTAGGGATTTGAAATTGCGATCGCTGATATAGCAGTTCCCACATGGGTAAGGGACAGAAAAAATAATGAACCACAGATGAACACAGATACTCGTAAGGACACGGCAATGCCCTGTCCTCATTCAAATGAGCGCTATATTACCATTAGGCTTTAGTATTAAATGAGTTTTAGCTGAAGTTGACATACACAAGCATTGCTATGCCACTACAACGTGGCGTTAAGTGAAAATAGCTGTTTGTTCTTTCGCTAAAGCTAATGCTTGAAGAGCATTTTTAAACTTTGTTTCATCTGTAAATTTATGACCGAAACACTTTAAATAAGCTTCTAGATATCGAATACGTAAGTATGGATCAGCCGGACTCTGAAGAAAGGGGAGGTCAGCTTCAACCATAAACCGGATAGCCAACAAGGGGATAGGGCTACGAAGTGGACGAAAGTCTGGGTTGTGCAGACCAGGAGTTTCATTACGTTTATGAAATTCTCCTATCATCAGCCCTGACTCAACAAATAAAGGTTTAAGTTTTTGTTGGACACTATCTACTAGCTTAGAAGCATCTTCTATATGGATATCAGGAAAGATAAGTAAAAAAGCTCTGTTTATTGCTAATTCTTGCTCTTCAACATCCATCTCAAGAAAGATATCTCGATAGCGTCCAACAACTTCTTCTAATTGCTCTGGATACAAATCTTTTGTACGAATAACTGCCAGACGAATACTGTTTGACCTGACAGAGTGAGGTACAAAAGGGCAAACTACGCCGGGCCTTCCTAAGTTAGGATGAGGTCTTCCTAAAAAGTTTTTTACCCACTCCATAATTTCAATCAAGTAAGGAAGGTCCTCATTTTGCTGGAGTTTTTCGATTTCAAGAATTGTATAAAGTTCCATGAGCTTGAGTGAAATAGAGTAATTGTCTAATTCTGAATCCAAAATTACTTTTACTATATGATCTGTCTAAAACTACTTACTTTATTATCTAGGGAAAGAAAACAAGTTTTGAATTTTATTATTTTGGGTTAATCTGTAGCTTTAGCAGAGAAAATTGCTCTAACATCTTTGCGAATTTAAAGAATTTTACATCAATAAATACACAAAAACATTTTTGCGCCAAGCAAGTTGCTGTTAATTTGTTTTTAATTCTGGGAGTAATGCATATGTACTATACATAAATGCTTCTATTTTTTTACACTATTAAGCTTCTATTATTTTTAATAAAAATATTATAAAGTTTATGTGTAAATAGTTATTTTTACTGTAAAAATTCAGTATAGAGTTAACATCAACTAAACATTTAATATCAAGTTATTATAATTTAATCTATCTAAGGTATTACAGATTCAGCCCAATTTTCTAAGCTGCATCCAACTTAATATATAAAGCACAATGTATTTAAGAAGCAGCTAGTATCAGTTTAATAAGGGGTTAGACATCTGCAACAGACATTTAGTAACTTATGGGCTGGTTGCGCCAAAAATCCGAACTTTAAGAAAAAACGGGGCGGTGTCAGTACTAAGTTTAGTAGTCAATTATCTATGAGAGGTAGTAGCCCCTAACAGACATTTTTATGCTATGCATACGAACGAGAAGAGAACAATAGAAATCGAGTTTTTCCGACTTGTGTGTACATCGTAGATACCGCTACTCTTAAGCAAGGTAGTCACAAAATTGGATATTTTTTTAATTGGAAGTCGTTTACTTCTCAACAAATTCTTTCACTATCCTCATAGCATCAGGAGGAATCTGCGTAATTAGGCGAAATGGAAATGCCGCAGTCGAAGCAAACTGGGCATAATCTGATGTCAGAAAAACAGCGTAATTTTTAGCTTCTGGAGTCATCTGGAAAGCAAAGGCTAAAGCTATAGCTTTAACGTACTTGCGAACATCTGCTGCTTGTTCACCCACAACTTCACCGCCGCTAATTGGTGTATTTGGTTTTCCTATCTGATCCAAAGTGGTGCTAGGGTCTTTTACACTCAGATGAGTACCCCCAACTATACCAACTAGCCATTTGGAGGATGGGATTTTGTCAAATCCCACAATCTGTTCAGTTAAAGCTGGGGTGGTTTTATCTGCGGAACCTGCTAACACTAGGGTAGGAATTTGCACCTTAGTTAACCCAGTTTCGCCAAAAATCTGAGAAGTTGTAGGATTGAGAGCGATCGCCTGTTTGATTCTAGTATCCCGCAGCTGATAGCTATTTTCTGGTAGTTCTTGAGCAATACACTGCATACCTTCTCCCAGACTTAAGATAGCCAAATTATTTTTGCAGCGTTTTTTGAGTCGTTCCAGTTGTAATTCGGCTCCAGCAAGCGTTAAAGCTGTACCACCACCAAAAGAATAGCCAACAACCATCGCGTTTGTGGTTGTAAGTTTCCCAGTAAGCGGGTTATTCCCTGTTTGGTTGAGCTTTTCTAATTCGTCGAGAACGAAACTAATATCTTGAGGACGATGCAAAAACTCTTGAGGCTTCACAACTCTGCTTTTACCTTGTAATGCTAAGTTAGTATTCGCCTCATTACTACCAGGATGTTCTAAAGCTGCTACTACAAAGCCGTGGGATGCTAAATGTTCTGCCAGGTAACGCAAGTCAGTGCGGACTGACCCGAAGCCATGAGAAAAAACAATAACGGGTTTATTGGTATTTGCAGCAGTTGACCAGTAAACATCAACTGGAATTTTCCGGTCGCGCTTTTGGTCTTTCAGGCTTAATTTGAGTATTTTTACTTCAGCGTTTCCTGGTTGGCTGGGATCAAAAGGGAAAGCAATCTGCGATGTTCCGGGCTGCGGTGTTATAGTGTCAAGTTGGGGAGCAATGGCTAGCATAAATTGCTGGGTACGCCAAAAAGCTGTATTAAAACTCCCTGCAACTATAAAAGCCTGTGGCAAATTAATTTCTAGGCGTTTACTTGGATAAGCAGCGATAAAGCTCAGTATAGAAAGTCCCTGCGGTGCAGTAGAACCTAATACCAACCCTGCTCTGAGTGCTTGCACCCCAGCATTGTCTTCTCGGGCTAAGGCTGTAGCAAAGTCATTGAGAATAGTTGTGCCAATCTGGGTATTAACTAATCTATTAATGGTAACAACATTCATCGGTATATTCATGCCCAGCGCCCCCAAGAAGAAGCGGCGTTGTTGTTCAGATAATCCTTTAGCGTAAGGCTGCAAACTCCCAGGCAATTCCCCAGTTTTTGCAGCCTTTCGCAACTCAGCAAGGGTGATGGTTTCTGTAAATAAACCCAAACGCACAACAACGGTGTCAGCCGCAATAGCCGAAGTATTTGCCCCGAACTGTGTAAGCACAATCGCGCCAAAGAAACCCGCAACTGCCTTAAGACTTCCCCAATTTCTTTCCATAAACATTTATACCAATCCTTTATTACGGGAATATAACCAATATTTGTGTATTTGACTACCCTATTAATTGCCTATAAATAAAAGTAGATTTTTTCCTGAACTTGATAGCGATGTCTACGACAGGCTACGTCTACGCGCTGATCTCCTCAAAGCATCTGTTGATCCGATTAAAGTTCATCAAAAACATAACAAAAGCAACAAATTGTAGAATTCATCACAGTTAAAAATTTGAGCATAAATCAGTGTTAACAGCCACAAAAGCCTGATTGTTTCTCGGCTAGGTTTAATACTGTAAAGGACCTACTAAAAGAGGGCAAGCGATGCCTGCGGCGGTAAACTACGCATCTACAATCTGAACTTTGTTTAGGCTGATGCCTTGACTGCATTTTTTTGACAGTAAGTTTAACCGACCGCTTAATGTTCTGTATTTGCCCTTCATAACGTGTTGCAGGGGAATAGTTATTACTGCTGTAGCCGCATTATCATTACCCATTAAATTCTACCAGCAGCATCAACAATTTCTCTTGGCTCTATGCATCGCAAACTCCGCTATATCTTGATTTTGCTGCTCTCTCTGAGTGTTATTACACTGTGGTGGCCTGTGAATGATTCTGATTGCAATTTTAAAACTTTTTTAGCATCAAAAACTACAAAATTTCAAGTAAATGCTACTAAAGTTATTGTTCAGCCGTGGCGTGGTCGTCACAATGTATATGGAATCTTTAGGATTCCTGATGAATACGAAAAAGCTCCATTTTTTGTATTAACAGTAAAAGGTGCTGGCAGTTACTGTTCAAAACAATTTGGTCATAAACAAAACTTTAATGGGATCTTTGCTGAACCAGGAAATTATCTGGTAAAAAAGCCTATTAGAACTCGAACGGCTCTGCGGCTAATTCTCCAAGGTTTGTACTTTCAGATTAATGATAAAAAAAATTGGACGTTGACTTTTCCTGAACTAAAGGCTAGTACTGCTACGCGGAATTAGTCATTTATTGTTTAATTACGAATTACCAATTATTCGGTCAGCTTGGTGGTCGAGTTTCTAAAACCTCGTTTTTCTCTAACAAGTCAATAGTAGCATTGACTACAATCTGTGCTGCTCCTGTGAAAAACGATCGCTCGATAGTCACTGGAACATCGCTAGGTTGATGATAGTGTGGAGTACGTAAATTTGCGGTATCTGTCACTAGCACAGCGCCCACACCCTGATACCAAAATGGTGCATGGTCGCTGCGTAAGGTGTCTGGTGTTAGTAAACCTTTAAAAGGAATTGGTAATGTTAAAACTGATGGCAGATTTGATTTCTCTTTATCCAGAGAGGTTGAGGGGAGCATCTGTGGTTTTTGAAACGCACTCAGCAAAGGCAAATGTTCTGTATCACCGACTACTACCAAAAAGTCGCCCTTGTCGCTAATTGGCGTAACTGGCAACCCCGCAGGATATTTTTGACAACCAGTAGTGTAACATGCATAACCTACCATATCCATGACGATCGCTCCGCCTAAATTTTGTAAGCGTGCTGTCTTGCTAACGAAAGCCTGACTACCCAAAAGTCCTGCTTCTTCTTGGTCAAAAAAAGCTAGCTGTAACGTTCGTGGTGTAGGGCGGGAACCAAGCAAGCGGGCTATTTCCAGCATTACGGCTACACCACTGGCATTATCATCAGCACCAGGGGATAAAGCAACAGTGTCGTAATGCGCTCCCACGAGAATTGCTTTAGAGGCTTTGTTAGTTCCTACACGTTCAGCAAAAATATTCACACCTTCAGAGAACTTTTCCAATTTGGGCTTCCAGCCTAATTTTGTGAGTTCAGTTGTGATATAAGTGCGAGTAAGCGATCGCTCTTTCGTTGTGTAGCGCTGAAAATTCAACTTTTGGATATGGGTTAACAGTTTGTCAGTTGACACTTGCAGCGCACTTTCAACTTCCTTTGATTCTGGCTGTGGTTGGGGTGTTTCCACTGGAGTGCGCTCAACAATTGCTGGCGACGGACGCTGTTCAAAAAACTTGTTACCCCTACTACCTACCACGGCAACTGCCATCAGCACCAACAGCATCAGCCAAATCCATTTTCTCATGTGATTTATCCTTGGCTTCCAGACTTAGGGTAGCGCAAATTCCCAGGCATAACTTTTCAGGATTGCTAGGAAGGGTTTAGTATTTTGGTTCCTTAAATTCTTAGATAAACCTGCAAAGTTAGTTTGCAATCAGCTTAATTGTCTATTTTAATAGAATTTTCTTTAATCCAATCTGCTATTGAGTTTTGAGTCTCTTGATCAGTTGAAAGTCTTTTTATCATTAATACAACTTCTTCTTCTGGCACTTCTAAAGAATACCCATTCAATATAAGAAAAGTAGCCATCGAAACGAAAGTGACCCTTTTGTTACCATCTATAAATGCATGATTTTTTACAAATGCAAAAGCATAAGCTGCCGCTAACTCAAAAATAGTTGGTGTAGGTTCGCCATAAGCAAATAAATTTTTAGGTCTATCTAAACTAGCTAAAAGCAGATTTTTATCTCTTATACCTGGAAGTCCACCGTGTTCTGCTAGTTATTCTTCGTGCATAGCTTTAATGACTGCCTCACTCAACCAAAAAATATCATTCACTGAGCTAGCTCACGAAGTGCATTCCTATACTTACTGCTTACTTTTTGATAAGCTTCCATAGCCTTTTCAAATTCAGACTTGTCAGGTGTGGTTTGAGGATTCCGAGAATGTTTCACAACGAAAAATACCCCATTCTTACTACGTCTAAATTTTAGACTTTGGAAAGATGGTATCAATTTGTTTTTGATCTTACGAAGTCTCAAGGTTTGCATGATAAAGAAAGCCAGTGATTATGGCTTTAATCTATTTATTCTAAGTTCAATATACCTCATCTAATTAGGTCAGGTCACTTTAGTTAGATTGTTTAGTTGAAAATTATCTAGTTCAAAGAAGTTTTTCAATACTATTAAGATACTAATCGAAACAATAGACAGAGCTTTTTAAGTAGATGCTACTTTATATATTAAAATTATACATTACTTAAATTTCATGGTTAAGCTTAGTCATGGTTAAGCTTAGTCTTATATTATACTTTAAAAACAGTAGTTTAGGATTTACGCGCATATAGGGAGTTTTATGAGTGTTTACATTTTTTCCTAAAAGTAAACATCAAGTTTGACGGTTTGTCTTTTGACAGCGATCGCAACTTCATTTATAGTGCCCCACTAGAGGAGTGCTAAGTACTGAGTACTAAGCAAAAAAGAAGAGAAAACAATTTCTTCTTAATTCTTCAAAATCTTTATTCCTACACTCAGGATTCATGGCTCAGAACTCAGGAATTTTTTTATGGTAGATTTGTTGCTAATCTCAATCCTGGGGTTCCTAGGGAGTTTTGGGCATTGCTTTGGGATGTGTGGTCCCCTAACAGTGGCGTTTTCTCTGTCTCATCAGCCGAAAGTTCCACACACAGCTTCATTAGGACGCACATTAACCTTAGAAAAGTCCGACACTTGGCAACAGCAATTAAAATTTCATATCCTGCTAAATCTGGGGCGGATGTTGAGCTATGCTCTAGTCGGTGCTGGCATTGGGGCGCTAGGTTCGGTATTGCTGCAAGGTGGACAGCTAGCAGGTGTTGGTAGCGGCTTCCGGCGTTGGATGGCAATTTTAACTGGCGTAATGCTGATTTGGTTTGGCTTAGGACAAGTAAAACCCGATTTACTGCCGCGCATTCCCGTATTACACCCCTTATTACAAGGTAGTTTACACGATCGCCTCAGCAGAGGAATGGTTAAACTTTCCTTAAAAACCAGATGGTGGACACCAATGCTTTTGGGAATGACTTGGGGTTTAATGCCCTGTGGTTTCCTGTATGCTGCCCAAATTAAAGCTGCTGAAACTGGCAATTTATGGATGGGTGGAGCAACTATGCTCGCTTTTGGACTGGGAACCCTGCCCACTATGCTAGGTGTAGGCGTTTCTACATCTTTGGTAAGTAAAGACAGGCGCAGTCAATTGTTTCGATTAGGCGGTTGGGTGACACTCACCATTGGCATTATCACCTTGTTGCGAACTGGTGACACAATGGTAGATTACACCGGACACGCCGCGTTAATCTGCTTAATTTTGGCGCTAATTGCGCGTCCCATTAGTGGTTTATGGGCTGCACCACTGCGTTACCGTCGAGCCTTGGGGGTGGGATCTTTTGTGCTTTCTGTGGTTCACACCGTCCACATGATAGAACACTCATTGCAATGGAATTTTGCCGCCTTTTCTTTCCTACCGCCAGAATTTCAGTGGGGTATGGCTGCGGGTGCTGTAGCATTGATATTAATGTCCCCCGCCGCTTTTACGAGTTGGGAATCGTTGCAAAAATCTTTGGGCAAGCGTTGGCGACAGATTCATCTATTGGGTGTGCCAGCCTTGCTCTTGAGTGCCATTCATGCTGTGTTGATTGGTTCCCATTACCTGGGTTCCTTGCAATCAACTTGGGGAAATAAATTAGCGGCAGTACTGATGGTAATTGTTACTATCGGTGTCTTGTTAGTGCGTTGGGCGAAGCCCTTGCCGTAGGCATCGCGCTTTTTTTGGTCAAAGTTAGCCTTAGAAAAGTTTTATGTCTCCCCAACCAAATCGCGGTAAATCATCCTTATTTTCTGGCTCCATCCCAACAAGCCAAAAACAAAGGTCTTACCTGCTCAAAGGCATTTTCTGGAATCAAGGAACAATAAAGTATTTATTATTCCTGAGTTTTTTAGTTATACCAATAGCTAATCTTGACCCTGCTTTAGCTCATAAAGTGGAGATATCTGGAGATGTTGGCGGCACTCTCCACATTGAACCAAATGATAATCCTCGTGCTGGAGAACCAAGCCAAGCCTGGTTTGCACTTACCCGCAGAGGTGGAAGGGTGATTCCCCTGTCACAGTGCAATTGTCAGTTGGCTGTTTATGCCCAACCATACGCAGCTGGAGAGCCACCTCTTTTAGAACCACAGTTAGAACCTGTAGCAGCTGAACGTTATCAAGGCATTCCAGGTGCGGATATTACCTTTCCCAAGCCAGGGATTTATCAGTTGCAACTAAATGGTAAACCAATCTCTGGGGCAAGATTCAAACCATTTCAGTTCAAATTTGAAGTTACTGTAGCAGGCGGATCTACACAAAATACCCGAAACCTACGAGATGTCAATGGTGATTTAGTAGAGGGTGGATCTCAACAATTACCATTTTGGGCGATCGCACTGCCAATCCTCGGATTTATCGGCATCTTAGTTGTCGTACTGCGAAGCATGAAAGGGAGTGGAGAGTAAGAAGGGAGATGAGGGTGAGGGAGCAGGGGAAGAGAAATTGCTTAATAATCTCTCTTTCCTCCTCTGCCTCCCCTGCCTACTTGTGTCGCTGTTGATGCCACTGCCACGCATGAGCAACAATATCTTTAATGGATGGATACTGAGGTTGCCAGCCTAAAATTGTTCTAGCTTTCTCGCCACTGCCAATGAGAATTGGGGGATCACCAGGACGGCGATCGCGTTCTTGTACTGCTATCGAAGTTCCTGTAACTTGTTCGGCAGCTGCAATTACTTCTCTGACGGAGAAGCCGCTACCATTACCCAAATTGAAAACTTCGCTATCGTCACCTTTCAATAAATATTCCAATCCTAAAATATGGGCATCTGCTAAGTCGTTAACGTGAATATAATCGCGAATACAAGTACCATCGGGCGTAGGGTAATCAGTGCCGAAAATTGAGATGGATTCTCGTTTGCCTAAAGCTGCCATCAGCACCAAGGGAATCAAATGGGTTTCTGGGTTGTGATCCTCGCCGAGTAACCCACTGGGATTAGCACCAGCAGCATTAAAATAGCGGAAACGCACTGATTTAAAACCGTAAGCAACATCAAAATCAGAAAGAATCCGCTCTACCATTAGTTTTGTAGCGCCATAGGGATTAATCGGATTTTGGGGATGGTTTTCTGGAATAGGTACAAATTCTGGTACCCCGTAGGTAGCACAGGTAGAAGAAAAGACAAATTTCTTCACAGATGCCGTCAACATCGCTTCTAACAGGGTTAAAGTACCAACAACGTTATTGCGGTAATATTTAGCTGGGTCAGTCACTGATTCTCCTACGTAGGCATAGGCAGAAAAGTGCATCACAGCAGCAATATCGCGGGTTTTAAATAGATGATCTAGCAAGGCGCGATCGCCTGTATCCCCTACTATCAGTTCTACCTGTAAAACTTTTTCTACCAAATCACGATGCCCATAGACCAGATTATCAAGTATGACAACGTTATAACCCGCTTGTTTCAGGGCAAGCACCGTATGAGAACCAATATATCCAGCTCCCCCCGTAACCAAAATGGTAGGCTTTCCAGGCGACATAGTTTTTCCTTTTGAGTCGATTACTCGATTGATTTAGTTTACCGGTACTATATTACTCTTCTGGAAAAATATAAATAATAGACGCAGTGTCAAAAAATTGCACTAAAATCACTACGACGGTAGTCATTGGGTGTGAGGTTTGAGGTATTTTAAGTCAAACAGTGCGATTACAATTTGGCAATAAAATAAATTCATTTCCCGAAACCTCTAGGTTGACCCTTACGGGTGACGCTCCTAGCGTCGCTAAAGCTAAGAAGTCGCTAGTTGTTTTATGCAGGGAAACCATGCACGACATTTCCTCTTGGGGAGCCACTTTTTCTCTAAACAAGAGAAGTGGCGTGGAAATCCTAAGCAAGAAGGACTGTCTTACCACCACATTGGCTCACTGCACCAGAAAATTTGAGAGTTAATCTATGTTTCTATTGTTAAGCCGAGTACTGCTGTGGCTGCTGATTGGCACTATCGTATATTCTCTGTTCCAGCGATTTTATCCCTCTGGAAGTTTTGTAGGGCGATTAATCCTAGTCGTTATCTTGGTAATCGTAGCTCTATCATTTCTTAACCCCAATGAACCAGCTGTGGCATCGTTATGGAGGATGCTGTCTTTTCCACTCAGACCTCTAGGAGCCTCTGTTTTAATGATGATTTTTGCAGCTCAGAGAATCAAAGGAGGCGGAATAGACAAACCAGGAGGATACTTGATAGGTTGGGCACTGACGATTTTGCTGTTAGCAAGTACACCAGCAGTCGCCTATTTCCTTTATCGCGCACCTCTAGCAATGGCAGGTGAAATCTATGTAGCAAATGTTACACTAACATCTGGGACACTAGTGGCATTAGGGCAACAAACCACCACAGCGAAAATCTCAGATGTGATGGGGGATAGCATTGTTTCTTATAATCTGAGAGTGCCTCCCTACCTATTACAAGGAAATCCTCAAGATATTCGCACACGCGGTTTAAGACTTGAAGACTTTGTACCGAATGCCGAAACGTTACTATTGACAACAAGAACTTGGGAAAGTTATCTCGCTGAAGTTTACAGGTTCATGCGTGTTCAGAGGTAACAAACTAAAAGAGAAGTCAGAATTCAGAATTCTGAATACAGAATGCAAGACGCTCGTAAGCGTTGCGTTAGCGACGTAGAAGCGTCTGACTCGTTAACGCTGCGCTATCAGTGAGAGATTTAACCCGCCACTGATTGTTCGCATAGCATGCCGTAGGGAAGACCACCAAATTTAAAATTTAGTGGGAAAATTTAGTGGGGGACTTAAACCCGTTTATTCATCTACCCTGCAAGAAAGCTAAGAGCGAACAAGTGACGCTCGTCCGTAGCTAGCGCTCTGCTAACGGCAGTCGCACAGAATTAAATACTGAATTTTGGCTCCTGACTTCTGAATTGTTTCTTGTGAATTTACAAGTGATATTTCCTCTACATAGCTGTCTGCTTCGACTAGCAGTTAATCTAGGATGATAAAGTAGCAAAATTGCTTTAATGGCAAAATTTCGACGAATCGCTAAACTCAGTGCTTACCTACGACCCCATTGGCGAGAGGCGTCCTTAGGGATTCTCGCTTTATTTTCTGTCAATGCACTGGGCGTTTATATCCCTTGGTTGATTCGTGGTGGTGTTGATAAACTGTCGACAACCTTCAACTGGGATGAAATACTACATTACGTAGTAATTATTATTTTGCTCAGTTCGGCAATGTGGCTAATGCGGATGGCATCCCGCATTTGGCTGTTTGGGGTGGGGCGTCAGGTGGAATTTGACCTGAAACAACGGATTTTTGAACACTTACTCAAGCTGGAGCCAGCTTATTTTGCTAGTAACAGTGCTGGCGATTTGATTAATCGGGCTACCAGTGATGTGGACAATATCAAGCGATTGTTGGGTTTTGCAGTCTTGAGTTTGGCAAATACGGTGTTTGCCTACACTCTGACGTTGCCAGTAATGCTGGCGATTAGTGTGGATCTGACACTAGCCTCTCTGGCGGTGTATCCTTTTATGCTCTTGTTAGTGAGTCTGTTTAGCGATCGCTTACGCAAACAACAAGCAGCAGTCCAAGAGCAACTCTCTGAGATCAGCGAACTCATCCAAGAGGATATCAGTGGCATTGCCTTAATTAAAATCTACGCCCAAGAAGCAAACGAGCGTCGAGCGTTCGCCAAGAAAAATCAGCAGCTATTGAATGCTAACCTGGAACTGGCAAAAATCCGAAATACACTATTTCCGCTAATTGGCGGGCTAGCCAATATCAGCTCGTTGGTAATCATCTGGCTAGGGGCGGCGCGGATGTCCTCTGGAACACTTCAGGTTGGCGACTTTTTAGCATTGTTAATTTATGTAGAGCGTCTAGTTTTCCCCACAGCCATTTTAGGATTCACAATTACGGCTTACCAACGGGGTGAAGTTAGTATTGATCGCCTTGAATCTATTCTCTCTGTTACACCGAAAATCCAAGACAAAGCCGATGCCATACATTTACCAGTGGCTGAACTTAAAGGGGAAGTGACAGCTAAAAATCTCACCTATACTTACCCTGGTTCCACGACTCCATCTCTAGAAAATGTTAACTTTACCATTGCTCCTGGAGAAACCGTGGCCATTGTTGGGGCAATTGGTTCGGGAAAATCCACTTTAGCGAATGCTTTGCCGCGCTTGTTGGATATTGAATCAGGACAATTGTTTTTAGATGGGCTGGATATTACTAAGATAGCTTTGGCGGATTTGCGAGGTGCGATCGCCTACGTTCCTCAGGATAGCTTTTTATTTAGTACTACAATCAAAAATAATATCCGTTACGGTGACCCAATTAGCGAACAAGAGCAGATAGAATCTGTTGCTAAACTTGCCCAAATTGAATCAGAAATTAACAATTTTCCCCAGCAATATGAGACTCTTGTTGGTGAACGCGGTATTACGCTTTCTGGCGGTCAACGACAACGTACTGCCTTAGCTAGGGCGATGCTGGTCAATGCTCCAGTGCTAATTTTAGATGATGCCCTCTCTAGTGTGGATAATCAAACAGCCACGCAAATCCTCAGAAATCTCTCTGGTGGTAGTGTACGCAAAACAGTAATTTTCATTACCCACCAATTATCGGCGGCAGCTGCTGCTGACCGAATTTTTGTGATGGAAAAAGGAAAAATTGTTCAGATAGGCAATCACTTAGAACTGGTGCAACAACAGGGTCTATACAGAACTTTGTGGAGCCAGCATCAGGTTGAAGAATTACTGCACTAGTACAAAATTTAATTATTTAATTATTTGACATGGAAATCAAATTTTCCTTTATTTAATTTTACCCTCAGCCCTAATGGTCAAGACAGAACAGGTAACTGTGCTAACTCAGACCCCTTTGTAAATATTGATAATGTCCTGTACAACCAAGATGAATTAAAACCAATTCATTGCATTCACTACATGAATTATTCTTCTAGTGATTTTGCCCATTTATCTCAAGGAGAAGATGTTAAAATTTGTTACAGAGATGAGTTTTTATACTATCGTTTTCTTAAGGAACCACAAAAGACCGCAACAGCTAAAACAGCTTAGTATTGTGACCAAAAGTAATCGATTAATTCAAAAAGCAGTGAAGAAACTTCAAATAGCTTTTAGTTAAGTTTTGGACTGTAGACAAAAACTGAAGATTTCAAAAAATCCTAGTTAGTGCTAAACAAGTAATAAACTCTATTAATTACTTTCACTAATAATAGAGTTCAATTAAGATAACTTTTAGGAATTACAGTATACCCGTTCTGCTAATGTGGCATCTAATACAAATGGATTGTCATTACCTTGAAATTTTGCGATCGCATGACTGCGTTCTGTTTCAGTAATATCAGGTAGGTCTTGCTGATTCCATTTACACAAAGTCTGACGCTGATTCTGAAAGTAATTTCGGTCTACGCTCTCAGCCTGATTCCGATAGATAGTGTAAAAGTAGAACATTGCCCTAGCTATATCCCCTTTTACTTTCTCTCTCGGCTCAAATTTGGCAGATCCTGATTCGCTAAACTCGTCAATTGCACTACTAGGAATTGTAGATTGAACAGTATCATTTCGATACCATCTCTTAGTTATTATTGTGTCGGCTATATCGTCGAAGGGTTTATTGCCTCGCTCACTATTAACATCTTCTCGTGCAGGAAATAGATGGTGAAGGTCACTTCGGGAATTACCTTTATCAGCTCCTTTACTCTGTGGCCAAACATGTTCCGTATTCAGTCCTAATTTGTCAGCTTCCTGACTAGGATCGCCATTGCCAGTTAAACGAATTGGGTAACTGGCATAAATATCTGTCACAATACCTGCTCGGTTATCAATAATGCCAAACATTTCGTCTCTTGCGCGATCGTAATTCAAGATTTTGCTCGGCGTATACTCCTTAGCTAGTTCGTCAACTAGACCAAATTTGGCTAATTGAGGCAATATAATTGCCGAATCACTCGCCGGAGTGGGTTGGCTAACGGGAGGGATGGTGTCAGAGGTGGATTGGTTAGCAGGTAATGTAAACGCTGCAATCACGGGGTCGTGGTCGCTGACAGGTCTACTAAAGCCAACATTGACATGCACAATGTCAATTTCCGGTTGAGCAATACGAGAAAGATTTTCACTGACCAACAAATGGTCAATAAGTTGAGGATTTCCACGGAATTTGAAAGTAAACTGATCATTAAGAGGCAAACGCTCCGTCAGATTTTCCAGAATGTTACCTTTCAAGGTATTCAAAGGTAGAGAATCTGGTAAATCGTTTAAGTCACCCAGTACAATTACTTTGGCTTGCGGGTCAACTTCTAGTAATTGCGCTACGAATTCATTAACGATTTGCGCTTGCTTGACCCGTTGAGCATCGCTGGGAGAACCTCCAAGCTTAGAAACAAAGTGATTCGCAATAATAAACAGTTTTTGCTCGTTAAATATAAACTCTGTCACAAGTGGCTTACGGCTTTGCTCGAAAGCATTGTTCGTGGGGTCAATGCGACCTGGGTTAAGTGAGAGGTCAAGACCATTTGAACTTTGAGTAATAGCCACAGCATCTAATGAACCGCCTCTTCTGGGCAGTTTTGCTAGAGTTATCCGGCTGGGTCGAAACGAATAAACCGACACGGATATTGCCTCCAGGTTCTCCACCATCTTGATCGTCGCGGGGCGGAATATCAACAAAATCGTATGCTGGACTACCGATATTTTCGAGCGCAGCAACTAGTTTTTGGTAAGTCTGGTTTGCATTCACAACGTCATCATTGGTTGGCCCGTTGTTATCCTGAACTTCAATTAAACTAATGACATCTGGTGCATTCAAATTATTGAGAATAATTTTGGCAATATTATCAAAGCGTCGATCTTTCGGGTCTAAATTCTCAACATTAAAAGTTGCAACAGTCAATACATCCTGGGAATTTTTCAGAGATGTTGTTTCACGTTCTGGAACTAAAGGTACAGGAGTTGGCAATTGAGCTATTGGACTAGCTTGCAGTGGATTAATCCATACAAAGGAGATGAGAGCAATACTAAGTAGTAGCAATTTAAGAAATTTCATTCTCTCTTGCAATGAAGGTATTTTCTAGATTAGTCTTCTTTTTAAAAGAGTTAAGTTAAGATAAGCTTTAGCTTAAGTAAAGCTTGTGTTCTATTCAACCTATACAAATTGGTCAAAATTAGAGCTGTTTTATAAAAAAGCTTGTTCAATAATAAGTTATGCTGCAAAAGTCTTAGGTATGATAATCACAAAGATAGTATATGTATGTTTATTCCTCTTTTTGATGATTGCTTTGTTTTGGCTCAAAGAGAAGCCAACTGAGGCAAATACCTTTCAAGTAACTGAACAGCAGACAATCAGGGTTTTATTTATTGGCAACAGCTATACCTATGTCAATGATCTTCCTTGGTTAACACAACAGTTGGCTGAGTCGGCAAAAGAAACTAGAACGCTCGAAACTGAAATGGTTGTGGTCGGTGGAGCTACCCTCAAAAGCCATTGGAAACGTGGTAAAGCACTCAGGCTATTGAGAGCGAAACAATGGGACTACGTAGTACTCCAAGAGCAAAGTACCTTACCGATTACCAATCCCAAGGAAATGTACAAGTACGCTAATCTGTTTGATGCCGAAATCAAGCGAGTGAATTCTCAAACAGTTTTCTACTTAACTTGGGCAAAGCAAAATCAACCAGAAACGCAACAGATATTGACCGATTCATACATGGCAATTGCTAAAAAACTGAAAGCCAAAGTTGCACCTGTTGGAATAGTTTGGCAAAAAGTTCAGGAAGCAAATCCGAAATTGAACCTTTATAATCCAGATCAAAGCCACCCTAGCCCTATTGGCTCATATTTAGCAGCATGTATATTTTTTTATAAAACATTTTACAAAGGAAGTTTGGTAGGGTTAAGTCGTCGTATATACAGTAGTCAATTTAATACCCCAGAAGAGGGCAACACAGTTGAATTGGAAAGTTTAAGTGAAACAGATGCTGAAATAGTTCAAAATTTGGTTGAAGACATCGTCAGAGAGATATAAGGACAGGCTTTTGTATAGTTTCAAAGAAGTTTGGATAAAGTGTTTTGGGGGCGATGTCTGCGACGGGCAACTTCTAGAGAGACTACGCAGCTTGTTATCAGAGAAAAGGTTTGCAATAACTGTAGCTTTACATAACTTCATAAAGCTAGTGTAATCTAACGTGGTAATCACGTTAGTTTTTTTGTGTGTATGGGTAGTATAAATTACCGAAAAAACTAATTTGGCAGATGGTAATGTTCAAAACTCAATTATCACAATCCCGTGCTTGGGGGGAATTTTACACCTTGAAATTAATGCATCGCCATATTGGAGCGATCGCAGTTCTAATTTTAATTAGCTTACTGAGTTCATTGAGTGGAACATCGGTTGATCACACCATCTCTAACTGCTGGGAAGGCTTTATTTGGGGACTAGCAGATCCAGTAATTGGCTTGGATTGTTTAGTTGGTATTGTTGCTATTGGCTTACTCTCATCTGTGTTTGTTCGTGGTGCTGCGATCGCTGAATGTTTTGTCTTAGCAGCAATCTTGGGGATTGTAATTCATTCATTTCAGCTAAATTTACCAGGCACAGAAATAGCCATCGCCATTTCTACCATTGTTTTTGGTACTATGCTGATGCTGCCAAATCAGCCAAACTTTATAGTACTTGCTTTGGTAGGCGTTAGTGCTGGTTTATTTCAGGGTTACGCCGATGCTCAATCTATTATTGACGCAGGAACGATGCCATTAATTGCCTATATACTAGGCATTATCTTAACTCTGTTTACGGTTGCCATGAGTGCCAGAGAAATTGGTAGTGCAATGGGTATGGGAGAAATCAACCGAATTTTACCCTGGAAAATTAGTATTACTGGCTTTGCTTTCTGTGCGATCGGGATTGTATTTTTGAGCAATTCGATAATTTAGATATTTCAATTCAGTGGAATACATTCATTCGTGGGGGCGTACACCTAGCTGTGCGCCCCCACTACGCCTTTAGAATAATTGAAATCTTTACCGATGGAAGTTGTCCAGCAAGCAGCACAGCGTTTTAATGAAATAAGGTGATGCATCTCTGCGCTAATCTAGAGGCTATAGCTAACAAAAACTTATGACACCTGAAGAAATTGCGAGTACGCTAACAGAATTATTTGGCACATCTGCTGTTGATGCTTTGGTGCAGCCCGTCGTAGAGATCGCTGCTGGATCTTGGCAAATAGATACTTCTACTTTTCGGCTGTTAGTGCTGCTTTCCGAAGATAATACTTGGCTGCGAGTTTTACTGCCTATTGTGCCTATCCAAGAAGCCCAACCATTTTTAGGACAGTTCTTAGAAGCCAACTTTGATGAGACTCAAGAAGTACGTTACGCTTTGTATGAAGGGGTAATTTGGGGAGTATTTCAACATAACACTGGCAGTTTAGTGAGTGCAGATTTGTCCAATGCAATTAATCGACTTGTATCTCTCCATGAGGCTGGATTAAATGATGTTTTTAATAGACTAATCGAAAGTCGTATCCGGCAAATTATTGAAGCAGCAAAGCAGCAAGGACAATCTCTGCAAGCTACTATGCAAAGCTTGGAACGCTTTTACGCCGAAGGATTATTGGGTGAAATAAACCAGACTTCAGAGGCGCGAGAAGAAGTTTTAGCTGCTTGGCGGCGTCAGTTAGAAAAATTATGGAATGAAGGTTGATTTCAATTTTTAATAGTAATTCTTATCCGCGCCCAGTTTACATATTAAAGTAATTTACACATATATTTATTCACATGGATATCATTGAAATCCTCAAAGAAGACTATCAAAGATTCCCAGAAAATCAAACTTACAGCATTTACGCCCCAGACGTTTATTTTCAAGACCCACTGAATAAATTTCATGGCGTTAAACGTTACAAAAAAATGATTAATTTCATCCAAACTTGGTTTTTAGATCCCAAGATGGACTTACATAATATTCAACGTTTAGGAGACACAATAAAAACTGAGTGGACACTCAGTTGGAATACTCCTCTTCCCTGGAAGCCACGGATTTCTATTCCTGGTTGGAGTGAATTAAGTCTCAACTCGAATGGTTTGATTGTCTCTCATGTCGATTATTGGAATTGTTCACGCTTAGACGTATTAAAGCAACATTTATAGAGCTTCTGGATATGAGCGTTCCGGTTAGAGTTTAGAAACAGTAGTTGCACCGACTGCCATGACTTCAGACCATTAGCTCACACGATTGTCATCTAAAACTAGAAAACTCCTCACGGTGTTTGAAATATTTGGTTATCGGAAATCTGCATTGATTGGTTAGAAATACAGCCAGGCTCACACAAGCGCAGAAATTAGGGACTTCCAGTTAAAAAAACATCCCATCCCTGCGGAACGCTGCGCGTTGGCGGAAGCCTCTCGCAGAGAAGGCGTTAGCCTGCGGCAAGTCGCTTTGCGTCTACGTTAAAAAATTGACTTTGGCAAAGAGTATTAGGCTTAACGGAACTGTATTAACGCTTAGGCGTAGCTGACTTCCCACATTCCGTGGAAAGTCACTTCCTGTTCCTATGCTCCACATGGGAACGAGAGAACAATAAAAAATCGAGCTTTTTTCCATCCTGAAAGTGCGCCTTGTACATAAACTGCTGATTACAAGCTGCTATGCGTGTATGTATTTCAATCAGAAGCCATTATCAGCAACATCGCAACATCATAATTAATGTCAAAGTAATTATTCAAAAAAGCATATACCATACCTGAATTAAGAGAAATTACCCAGATTTATATATTAACTTTTTAAAAAATAAAATTATTCACTAATTTTACTGAACCAGAAAACAGCCTTACTAAGCCAAACTATTTATAGAACACTTTCTAAGGAATATATTTATGTCCCGTTGAAAACGTACATCAGTATTCTAGAAAAAGCTGAATTAAGTTCAACTGGGCTGAAAGCAATAGTCAAAAATTTCGTTTTTTATATTTTAGATTGACCCAATGACTTCAGATAGTTGCTCTGAATAAATAATCTTCGATTTTGGATAGTATAATTTTGCTCGCATTTAAATTCTGAGGCAACTCTTACAAGACGCGCAAAAATAAGCATTTTTTAATTTTGACTTTTTCAATCCAAAATCTAAAATCTAAAATCTAAAATTCGATAAAAAACATTGCTTTTAAGCATAGCCAAAACGGCATGAAAGATTAAATTGCGGGTGGTATCTGTGATAGCGGTGTCCACAAAAGCAGCTTAAGCCGCCTCAATCTGGTGCAGGAGAAGTCTCAAATAAGAACTGCTAAAACCGTCTGGTATAGCAGGGCAAGAGGCAGAAAGCATTGGTGAATAACCTTTTTAGCAAGAGTACATCGAGGATGAGCAAACCCCACTTGTTTATTAAAACATTTGTTATCGGCTGCTGCGATCGCAATTTCTTCTATTCCTGATGCTCTTTGATAAGGAAGGTTTATATACAGCTAATATCATGCAATACCATGCATATAAAATTATGCATTTTGTAAGATAGCCTCATTTTTAATGATGTTTAAAGTACTGTTATTTGGGAATTTCAAAGATTTTCCTTGTCTAATTTTTGATTAGAGTTTATAGTGTTACGGTGTTTTCCCTGGCAATTTATCGGCAGATTTTTATCATGATTTATTCTCACCAATTGCAGAAGTATTTGGCGCATTTCTCTTTGTCTGTAGTATTATTAGCTGATTTATTAATCACGCAAAAAGCTCCGCCAGCGTTTGCCCAAACGGTAAATTCATCTATCGGTAATGCTGTAACATTCAGTTGCAATGATAGTGAAGCGACAATAAAAGCTAAAAATGGGCCTAGAGTATTATATGGAAGTTCAGCCGTTTACATTGGTTATCAGCAAGTATCATCTACTAACCAAAATCCTGTGACAATCCGTTTTAATAGTGGCATCAAATCATGGTGTAGAACTGATTACGAAACAACAAATGACGATGGTAGAGGTTACGGATTGTATTGGGATGGGGGCAATGTTTTATATGGCGTTTACTCTTCCACCGGTAGTCAGACTGGTAATGACTTTCGCCGCTTTGCAACTGGGCGTTGGTTGACTAGTTATGGTAACGGAGGCGGGCCAAAAGTTGCAGTTATAGCCCGGATCAATCCAGACAATGGCGAGGTTAATTATGCAACATTTTTAACTTCCAAAAAGCCAACTGATGGAAAAACTAACTCTCTACTTGTCCAAAACCTATCATGGAATGGCACAAATTTGACTGTGCAAGCACAGTCATGGTGGATTCCCCGTGGGGCTAATACAAATCCTATGAATTGCTCTGGTTCATCACCTTATCAATACACAGCAGTATTTACTGGCGATTTAACAAGGGTGAACTCGGCTTCAGCTCCTACCTGTAATTAAAGGGTAAGGATTCAGTTATCCAATTGAAGAAGCATATTTTTTCTAGTTGTTTAGGAATTGACAAAAGCGATCGCTCTTGGTAATTTTAGTGCGATCGCTCTTTCTCATTTATCTACTCCTAATTTTTCCCATGCGGACGATGAATAATTGTCTCCAAAACCCGCCGCTTGGCCTTTGTATCAATTCCTACTAAGCGGATATACTCACCGCTATATTCTGCCAAAGTTGCTTCCAAGTTTGAGATTGCATCAGACTCGGCATCAATGTGGCTATGAACACAGCTTTGCCAAGAACCTGTGCGGAAACGGCGCTCATCTACGTGTTCAATACTAATTTTGTAACCTTGAGATAATAATTGCCGAATCTGTTCTTGTGTCTCTAGAGTCAAATGTGGACTTGATACTTCTTGTTTCTGGAATCCATTAGTTTTTGCTTCTTGAGTTGCACCATTGCTTGATGGCTGATTAATTGGTGTTACAGCAGCAGGTTGTGCAGATTGAGAATTTCTACCTCGATTGAGTCGGTTGTAATCATCAACCAAATGGGAATTTTCCACCCGTTTTTGTTCACCAACGAGGAAATTACCAGACTCGATTAAGTGAGACAGCCTGAAATCTGGCTTTTTAAATTCTGGTGGCCCTTCAACGCTGTTAACGATATTCAAGGATACTTGCTCAAAACCTACTTGATGGATGTAGTTGCGGATTTGTTCGTCATAAATGCGCGATCGCAAAGCGCTAAAAAAGTCAATGGACTGATTGACAAATGTATCAACTAGCTGTTCAACTTCCTTTTGTGACAGTCCATCCGGTTCAAAAATCCCTTTGACAATTCCCACTTTGTCGTCTCTGTCTGGTTCCCAGTAGAATTTCTCCATCCGTCCATCCCGAATTAACGGTGCATAGAGAGTAGAAAAATCATTACCTGTGACAATAATGGGTACACGATGTAAAGGCGTGGAATCATAGCTTCCAGGCAACTGCACATCTGTAGGATTATCAGCAATATTCATCAGTGTGGCATTCACCAACTGCGTATTTACAGTATATTGAGTGCCTTCATCAAAGCGTCCAGCACCTGCATCTAAATCGTTAATCATTAGTACACACATTTTGCCGCGTACTTTGATCAGTTCTGCTGTTTCTCGATAGCGCAGCCGAATCAACCGCGCCGGATCTCCTGCATCTGGACTTTCCAACTCCCCGCCAGATATGTTAGTCACTTCGATACCCATTTTCTCGAAGACTAATTGACATTGAAATGTTTTGCCTTCTCCTTTGCGTCCGTGAATACCCAAAATCACCGGGACTCGCACGCCAGGAAGCTTTAGAAAGTTTTTAGTGATGTGAACAGCCAGTTTGTCCAGAAACCGAGGAGCGATGTAGTAACCCATAAAATTATTTTTGCCTAGCACTGCTTAAAGTAATGTTAAGTTTTTTTGGTGGTGACTGTTTATTTATCTTTTGGTAGAAAAGCAACGCTATTTACCATACAGGTCTTATTGGATGTGCATCAAAAATTTTATCGACACTCAGTAATGGTATATTTTCTACTACCGATTGTGCAATTAAAATTCGGTCAAATGGATCACGGTGATGTAAGGGTAGTGTGGCAACAACAGCAACATGGCTAATTTTGATATCGAGTAACCTAAAATCGTTCAGGTTGAGTTGCTGTATTATGAATATCTCAAATGGCTGATTGAAACTAAGCTTGCCTAAATTCTGCTTAATAGCTATTTCCCATAGACTAGTGATACTTAGTAAAATTTCATTATTCTCATTATTGATTAATTCTACTACTTGATTACTAAGTCTTGAATTATCTGTCACATACCAAATAAAAGTATGTGTATCCAGCAGGAATCTCATTCCATATATTCCTTAAACTCTTCGAGTGGTGCATCAAAGTCATCAGATATTGTAATTAAACCCTTTGCGCTTCCAGGTTGACGGCGGTGTTTAAGTGGCGACACAGGAGTTAATTTCACCAAAGGTTGATTATCTTTGATAATGATAATTTCCTCACCTCCGAGTGCTGCTTCAATTAAGTCGGGTAAGTTTTGAGATGCTTCAGCTAGAGTAATTTGTTGCATAGTTACTACCTTTGGATATCAAAATTAGGTGCTACCACTATCCTAACTTTGAATGTTTGATTAAGTCAGAGGAAACCAATTTAACCAAGCGTCCCAATTTTCTACTATTTGGGCAAACTCTGTATAACCGGCTGCTCTTGGATGAACACCATCATTAGCTCTTGCTTCATTAATCCAGATATTTGATTTTCCTAATATTGGAAAAACGTCTAAATAAGGTACATTTAATTCTTTACAAATTAAAGCATATTGCTTAGATAAATCTGTAGTTCTCTGCTTTCTTTGAGGATCTTCTTGTTCTGCGTATGGTGCAGGCCCAATCATCAAAACAGGATATAACTTTTGAGCTTCACTTAAAATTTCATGGGTATTTTTGAGCGAATCTGCCAAATCCACGCGAGTTTTACCATTTTCTAATGTTGTATCATTCAATCCAAAAGAAAATACAACTCTGCCATCATATTCTTTGGGTAAACGAAGTGATACTTCCTGTAACCAACGCTTTGATATATCAGTACTCGTATCACGCCTAATTCCTAAATTATAGTAAGTAATGTCATAACCTTTTTTATTAGCATTAGCACATACTCTCCCTGTCCAACCAAGACATTCTTGATCGCCAGTACCATTAACAAAAGAGTCACCAACAAAGCAAATTCTTGCTTCCTGCAGATGCTGTAATTCCATTTATTATATTTTAAAAAAAGCAGAGGTTTACGCAAAGGGACACCGAGTTATTCTCTGCTACTCTGCGTTTCAAAACAAATTTAATAAATAGGAGAGGCAGATAATTCTACCTCTCCTATGGGGATAAACTAATTACTTAAAGCTGGCTAGCTTTAGTATCTGTTGGTTTTGTTAGGTTTGTGAACAAGAAAGCTGAGAACTTGGCACTGCTTGATGTTATCAAAACCCACAACGCGGATAAAGCTGGTGTTGAATTGAGAACGGCATCCTTGAACTTCGCTCAATACTTCTTGAGTGGATTTAGCACCGAACAAAGGCAACTTCCACATTGTCCAATATAATTCTGTAGGCTCAGAAGTTTCGTTAAACTCGATCGCTGGAATGTAACCTTGATTCAAAATGTACTGGATCTGCTTGGCAATTTGAGCGTCAGTCAGGGGTGGCAGATAAGAAAGGGTTTCGTAACGACGCTCTTTTGGTAAAGTTTGCATAGCTTTTTGATAATGGGTTGCGATTTTGACTACTAGGTTGACCGAACTAATTAGATAAGTTATCCAAATTCGGATCTGAAGTTGCTTGCTGTTCTGGTTGCAGACTGGGGTTAGATGTGTCTATTCGTGTGATGCGTTCTAGATGCTGGCGACGCTTTTCCATGTTGCCTTGTTGAATGCCACTGCGAACCATTTCTGGTAAAAAATCAGCAACTTCCTCCGCAATATGTTCTCTGACAGTCATGATCCGCAATGCCAAATCTGGCTTTTCTCGGAACAATTGCTCAATGTATGCTTCACCATCCTGAATTTTGTCAGTGGAAAAGTTATGCAACCAAAGTGCTAGTGGAGGATTTGTTTCGCCTAGCTGTGCCAGTACTGTCCTTAAAGCCTGATAAGTCAGGTAACTTTGGAGAGTCTTGGCTGTGTCCTTCGCAATTTGCTTAAGATTCATGCTTGACCCCAGCCCTAAAGAGTTATGAGTTATGAGTTATGAGTTATGAATTAATGCAAATCCTAACTCTTAACTCTTAACTCTTAACCGTTAACTCAGATCAGACGGTATCCATTGCTTCAAACTCGAACTTGATTTCTTTCCACAGTTCGCAAGCAACAGCTAGTTCAGGAGACCACTTGGCAGCTTCGCGGATGATATCGTTACCTTCACGAGCCAAGTTGCGGCCTTCGTTACGAGCTTGAACAACGGCTTCCAAGGCGACGCGGTTAGCGGTTGCACCAGGAGCGTTACCCCAAGGATGTCCCAGAGTACCACCACCAAATTGTAGTACGGAGTCATCACCAAAGATTTCTACCAGCGCGGGCATGTGCCATACGTGGATACCACCAGAAGCAACTGCCATTACACCAGGTAGAGAAGCCCAGTCTTGGGTAAAGTAAATACCACGAGACTTGTCTTGCTCAATGTAGTTTTCACGCAATAGGTCAACGAAGCCCATTGTGATGCCGCGCTCACCTTCCAACTTACCAACTACGGTACCGGTGTGGATGTGGTCACCACCAGACAAACGTAGGGCTTTAGCCAATACACGGAAGTGGATACCGTGGTTCTTTTGACGGTCGATTACAGCGTGCATAGCACGGTGAATGTGCAACAGAATACCGTTATCACGGCACCAACGAGCCAATGTGGTGTTGGCGGTGAAACCTGCGGTTAGGTAGTCATGCATGATGATGGGCATTTTGAGTTCTTTTGCGTACTCAGCCCGTTTCAGCATTTCTTCGCAGGTAGGAGCGGTAACGTTTAGGTAGTGACCTTTAATTTCACCAGTTTCTGCTTGAGCTTTGTTGATAGCTTCAGCTACAAACAAGAAGCGATCGCGCCATCTTTGGAATGGTGCGGAGTTGATGTTTTCGTCGTCTTTGGTGAAGTCCAAACCACCGCGCAAACACTCGTATACAGCGCGTCCGTAGTTCTTAGCAGAAAGACCCAATTTAGGCTTAATAGTACAACCCAGCAAAGGACGACCGTATTTGTTTAACTTGTCGCGCTCAACTTGAATACCGTGAGGAGGCCCTTGGAAGGTCTTAATGTAAGCAACAGGAAAGCGAATATCTTCTAGACGCAGTGCCCGCAGAGCTTTGAAACCAAATACGTTACCTACAATTGAGGTCAAAACGTTGGTTACAGAACCTTCTTCAAACAAGTCCAAAGGATAGGCAACGTAGCAGATGTACTGGTTGTCTTCACCGGGAACTGGTTCGATATCGTAGCAACGACCTTTGTAGCGATCAAGGTCGGTGAGCAAGTCTGTCCACACAGTTGTCCAAGTACCTGTGGAAGACTCAGCCGCTACAGCCGCACCTGCTTCTTCGGGAGGAACACCAGGCTGGGGTGTCATGCGGAACGCAGCTAGAAGATCGGTATCTTTTGGTGTGTAATCGGGTGTGTAATAAGTTAGTCTGTAATCTTTAACCCCGGCTTGATACCCAGACTTGCTCTGAGTCTTCGTTTGAGCGTAAGACATATTTTATCCTTCCCTGAAATCACTCTTGTTAATTATCAAATCACGTTTTGTGCAACTTCCCCTCACCCGATTTTTTCCCCCTTCATCGGGGAAAAGAACGGTAAAAATTTTTGTTAAGGGTTGTTTTTGGCAAAGGTTAGCAGTTTTTTTTGCGGCTGACACTTTGGTAGTGGTGGTAGCCCTCCTCACCAGTGTTATCCCATTCTATGAGTACACGACCTAGCGCTTCTACTGTTTCCTCTTCCTACGAATCAAAATTCTTTTTTACCTCTTCTTCGCACCTAACTAAACCTTCTCAATTTCACCAAAAATTCCGCTTTTTGCGGCTTTATTTAGATAATTCCCCTACAAATCGGGGTATTCAGGGGATTGGGCTGGCTGGCACACATTCCCGCCTCTACACTCCCTATATCTTTTCCGTTGATGGAAAAGATACCAGAAAAGAATTTACTTGACAGAGATTTAGCAGAGTCGTGAGCGTAAAGATAAAAAATTGCACACCACGTAATTTGTAACTTATTCCACAATATATCAATAATTCGATAAGTTATTCTTTGAAAGTTTTTAACTTATATATTTAATTTTGTTATTACATAAAGATTTAACATTTTGTTACAGATCCTTTACAAGGTGTCATCAATAACTGTATAGAAGCTTTTGGGAGCGAGGAGTTAGGAGTTAAGAGTTATTAAGAAGTATTTCCCTAATGCCCAATGCCCAATCCCTATAAAATTTTAGGAAAATTCCAGATGACGTTTAAAAAATCCTGGCTAGGGGAACACTGAAACTAACCCAAAGCCAGTTTAGGTAACGGCTATGGGTACTGTCTCCAAAGGAAATGTCACCGTGGTATTGTTTTGCAAGCGTACTAGTTTATTGACTACTTCTATCTTGCTGGGGTTGATAGCTTTGCCAAGTATAGGATGGGCACAAAAAACCCCTGATATTAATTCATCCGATCTAACTCCTGCTTACCCATCTTCTGCACCGCCACCGCGAGTAGAACCTTTGCCCAATGAGCGAGGGGTGCAAGAAAATTCGCCAAAAACTGATTATCGTGTCGGTAACTTACTGGGAGATATTACTGACAATCTTTGGGTAGGTTCTTGGCGGGGACTATCGCGGATTGATCCTAAAACTGGCAAGGTTATTTCTCGTGTTAGTTTACCAAATGTTGCCATTGGTGCTTTAGCCCAAGACAAAGTAGGACGTTTGTGGGTAGGAAGTTATGATGGACTGTTCCGAGTAGACCCCCGTACTAGCGAAATCACCGCGCAGAATTTATTTTTGCCTTCTAAACGGGTGTTGTCATTGTTAGTTGACAAACGGGGTTATTTGTGGACTGGAACCGATAGCGGTTTAGCCCTAATTAGTCCCGACCAAGGCTTGATTATGACAACATTAAAAAATCTGCCTGGTGTCAGCGCCAACACCATGACTTTAGATGCTGAAGGTCAACTGTGGGTTGGTACACTTGATGGATTGGTGCGGGTAAATACTGCTAGTGCTGCGATTATGAAGCGGATAGCCAATTTACCAGGGACGACTGTCCAAGCTTTAGCTATCAGTCCAGAAGGATTAATTTGGGCAGGAATGCCAAATAATTTACTAGTTATTAACCCAAAAACTGGTGCAGTAGTGCGGTCTGTAACTCGCCTGCGTGGGCGTGATGTGACGGCGGTACGTTTTGCTAAAGATGGTAGTGTCTGGGTTGGGACTAACAATGGTTTGTTACGATTAAATCCAAATACAGGAGCTGTGTTAGATGCAGAAGTTGCTGGACTTCCTTCTAGTCGGGTTCTTGCCCTTGCACCTGACATCGCCAATAAATTATGGATCGGCACTAGTGAAGGTCTAGCTTGGTTAATGCCTAAAACCGACAGTGCAAAACCCCATATTGCTTTCAGTCGCGCCGTGAAGTAACAAGTTAGGAGTTAAGAGTTAAGAGTTAGGAATTAGAAGTTATGAATTAAATTAAATCCTGAACTATTTACTCCTAACTCATCACTCCTAACTCAGCACTTCTAATTCAGCACTCAACACTAAAAAAATGGCAATTACTACCCAGCAATTAATTCAATGGAAACACCAAGGACGTACAATTGTGGCGTTGACCGCCTGGGATTATGCGATCGCTCAACTCCTCGATGCAGCTGGTGTAGACTTAATCCTTGTGGGTGACTCTATGGCAGTAGTTCTAGGGTATGAAACAACACTGCCGATAACTTTGGATGAGATGATATACCACGCCAAATCTGTGCGCCGTGGGGTTAAACGCGCATTAGTTGTTGTAGATTTACCATTTTTGACGTATCAAGAAAGTCTCCAGCAAGCGATGCACTCAGCTGGGCGGGTACTCAAGGAAACGGGCGCTCAAGCGGTGAAATTGGAAGGTGGCTATCCAGCGATCGCAGAAACTATTGCTCATTTGGTAGAAGCTGGAATTCCGGTAATGGGTCATGTAGGTTTGACACCGCAATCAATACATCAACTGGGTTTACGACAACAAGGGAAAACCCAAGAAGCGAGTGAGAGAATTTTACTTGAAGCGATCGCTCTGGAACAAGCTGGTGTATTTTCTCTTGTTTTAGAGCATATCCCCGCAGATTTGGCAATGCAGATTACACAAAAACTCACAATTCCTACAATTGGTATCGGTGCAGGAACTCACTGCGATGGACAGGTTTTAGTTACCTCAGATGTAATTGGACTTACCGAGAAGCATCCACCATTCGCCAAAGTTTATACAAACTTGCGGGAAACGATTACTAAAGCTGTGCAAGATTATGCTGTAGAAGTGCGCGATCGGAAATTTCCATAAGTATGGAATTTACAATCAAAAAATACAAGAAGCTGCCAAATAGCTAGTTTCCCATCTGGGATAATTTATGCAATCAGAGAGCAGCACATTATAAAATTGCTGAAGTTCAAAATTGTGCCTTAACATCTAGAGTGAAAACTGACAGCATCTTTTATCGTTTATTTCAAGAATTTCCCAGTATCTTCTTTGAACTGATTGGTAATCCTCCTGAAACTGCAAATACCTATCAATTTTCTTCAGTTGAAATCAAACAAACTGCCTTTAGAATAGATGGTGTATTTCTTCCCACTCAAAACGAAGAAAATCCCATTTATTTCGTCGAAGTTCAATTTCAAGCAGATTTAGATATTTATTTGCGCCTAGTTTCAGAAGTATTTCTCTATTTACGGCAAAATAAATCTAAAAATTCTTGGCGAGGAGTGGTGATTTATTCCAGAAGAAATATAGATACTGGTGAACGACGAGATTGCCACGAATTCTTCAACAGCAATCGTATTAGTATAATTTACTTGGATGAATTAGGCGAAGCTGCATCACTACCAATAGGTATTGCTACCCTAAAATTAGTAATTGAAAATGAAGATACAACTATTACTACCGCCAGAGAACTAATTAACCGTACTAAACAAGCGGTAAATTTGCAACTACCACAAAAACAATTACTAGAATTAATAGAGACAATCTTAATTTATAAATTGCCTAACATAAGTCGAGAGGAGATAGAAGCAATGTTTGGGTTAAGTGAATTGAAGCAAACACGGGTTTATCAAGAAGCTAAACAAGAAGGCAAAGAAGAAGGCAAACAAGAAGGTCGTTTTGAGGCAAAGTTAGAAGCTGTACCTAAACTGCTAGCATTAGGTTTAAGTGTGGAACAGATATCACAGGCGTTAGATTTGGATGTTGCACAAGTCCAGCAAGCACTACAGCAAAGCCCTCTAAATGAATAAATTCAGACAAGCGATGTTTAGCGACAAGCCTTTTTGCATCTAAGCATTTTAGATTAACGCGATCGCTATCTTAACTACAAATATCAGCTAGAAACCCCATACTTGGAGGTGCAGCAATGGTACAACAAGTTACACCAGGAATCACCATCAAAGTCATCTACCCGGAAAGCGACGGACAGCCAATGGCAGATAATACAGAACAATTTGCATGGATTGTCAAAATCAAAGAAAATTTAGAAATCCTATTTGCATCGCAAACTGATGTATTTATCGCCGGAGATTTGTTTTGGTATCCAGTTAAAGAAAGCCCGAATATTAAACAAGCACCTGATACAATGGTGATTTTTGGCAGACCAAAAGGAAAACGGGGTTCTTATTTACAGTGGGATGAAGATAATATACCCCCACAGGTAGTATTTGAAATTCTCTCACCAGGTAATACCCTCAAAGAAATGACTAAAAAATTGCAGTTTTACCAGCGTTACGGCGTGGAAGAATATTATATTTATGATCCAGCTAAAAACGATTTAAATGGCTTGCTGCGTTCTGGGGATAGTTTTGAAGTTATTGAAGAGTGACTGGGTAAGTCCGCGTTTGGGAATCCGTTTTACATTAACACCGGATACGCTGGAAATTATTTCTCCCACCGGACAAAAGTTTTTGTCACCCGTAGAAATTGACCAGTTACGGGAACAAGAACACCAAGCAAAGGAAGCGGCTTTAAAAGAATTAGAAAAAGAGCGCGATCGCTATCAAGAATTGCTAGCTAAACTCAAAGAAAAAGGAATCGATACGGATAATTTATAATCGCTGATGTTCTATTTATAGAAGTAATCATAAGTTTATCTCTTTTATTGATTTTTACTTCTATGATGCTGATAAATACTTATAATATTAGGAACTAAAAATTTAACTATGGAACAACAACCGATACAAGTAATTGGAGGTGGACTAGCTGGAACTGAAGCAGCTTGGCAAATAGCCCAAGCTGGAGTCCCGGTAATTCTCCATGAAATGCGTCCAAAACGCTTCAGCCCTGCTCATCATACAGAACATTTGGCAGAATTAGTGTGTAGTAATTCCTTCGGAGCAATGGCAAGCGATCGCGCAGCTGGATTATTGCACGAAGAATTACGCCAACTCGGTTCTATTGTCATCTCGAAAGCTGATGAACACGCCGTACCCGCTGGTGGGGCGCTGGCAGTAGACAGGGGACAATTTGGCCAAGACTTGACTCAAACTTTAGCCAGCCATCCTTTAATTGAATTTCGCCGGGGTGAAGTGTCTGCGATTCCTGAAGGGATTGTGGTTTTGGCAACTGGACCTTTAACGAGTCCCGACTTAGCCCAAGATTTGCAACGCTTTACCGGGATGGAATACCTGAGCTTTTTCGATGCAGCTAGTCCAATCATTATGGGAGAATCGATTAACCGTGATATTGCCTTTATGGCATCACGTTATGACAAAGGTGAAGCCGCTTATCTGAACTGCCCAATGAATAAAGAGCAGTATTTGCACTTTAGAGAAGAACTTTGTAAAGCAGAACAAACAGAACTCAAAGGTTTTGAACGGGAAACGGCGAAATTTTTTGAAGCTTGTTTACCTATTGAAGAACTAGCACAGCGTGGGGAAGACACCATGCGCTACGGCCCCCTAAAACCAGTGGGATTGTCAGATAATCGCACCGGGGAACGTCCTTATGCTGTGGTGCAGTTACGACAAGAAGATAAAGCCGGCCAACTGTGGAATATGGTAGGATTCCAAACTAACCTGCGCTGGGGTGAGCAAAAGCGAATATTTCAGTTAATTCCGGGTTTGGAAAAGGCAGAGTTTGTCCGATTGGGAGTGATGCACCGCAATACTTTTATTAATGCTCCCCAGCTAATGCATCCTACTCTGCAATTTAAAGAGCGTCCAACATTGTTAGCTGCTGGACAGTTGATTGGTACTGAAGGCTACACTGCTGCGGCTGCGGGTGGCTGCTTGGCGGGAATTAATGCAGCGCGGCTAGCCTTGGGTAAAGAAGCTTTGGTTTTACCACCAACAACAATGATGGGTGCGTTATTGGAATTTATTAGTTCCGCTTCACCGAAGCATTTCCAACCAATGCCGCCCAACTTTGGCATTTTTCCCGAACTGGGTGCGAAAATCAAAAGTAAGCAGGAGCGTTATGGACGTTACCGCGATCGCTCTTTAACCGATCTAGCAAACTGGAAAGCTAATCGGAATTAATGGGAATTGGGAATTGGCTTGTTCTCCTAATCTCCCTGCCCCCTGCCCCCTTGCTTCTTCCCCACTCACTATTTAATAAAACTTCAAATAGGTTTATTATCCTTTAAAATCTTTTGCAGAGATTTAGGCAAGATATATGGCTGATATTGTTGATATTGCAGTTACGGCTGAGTCTTTCAAAACCCTGGTGGCCGCTGTACAAGCTGCTGGTTTAGTTGAAACATTAAAAAGTCCTGGCCCGTTCACTGTCTTTGCACCAAATGACGATGCTTTTGCCAAGTTACCGCCGGGAACTATCCAAACTCTGTTACAGAATATTCCCCAGCTAACGCGGATATTAAAGTATCATGTCGTTCCAGGAAAGCTGCTAAGGGGTGATTTGGCAGAACTCGGTACGGTTAATTCTGTGGAAGGTTCACCTATTAAAATTCATTCTTCTGATGGTTTTGAAGTGAAAAATGCCACGGTTTTAGCAGCAGATATCGAAGCTGATAATGGTGTGGTACACGTTATCGATACCGTGATTTTACCGGGTTAATTTAGCTAGGGTGGGTGTTTTCCACCCTACTTCTCCAAAATCTTTATAATTAACTAACTATTGGGAGTATCAAAACGCAACTCAATAGTTTAAATTATGTTATATTTACAATGTGATTACTCACTCATTTGTTAATATATATTATTTCGTTATTTTAAAATAAAATAAATTAAAGTCTTAAAAAGCTAACACCTATCTCAACAAATTAATGCTCGATTTAAACACTTTAGCTGAGTTTTCTCGTGGCAACTGCATAAGTATTTGTGCGTTTCTCGTACCAGCGAACTTGCTTGTCACAATTTTAACCATAAGCCTGGTAGCCTTACGTCGTCCATCGCATCAAGTGTGGCAATCTGCTGGAATTGCTAGCTTTTTCGCTTCTGTAATGATATTGCACGTATATACTTGGTTCATGATTGGCGTGGTGATGGCTCCTACTTATATCTTGCTGTGGTTAGCAATCACCTGTTTAGTGACTAATTTGGCAGCAATTCTTTTTCAAAGACGCTACAGTAACAGTCCTAGCCTTTCTAACAACGCCTGAAATTCACACCTACTCTCCACAACATAAAGATGGTGACTGAATTTTAAGCTGTTACACATTTAACTTGAACATTTACATAAAGGATGATGACTGATAACCGTCAACAGTTAACAGTTAACGACCGTAAAGACTGTTTATACAATTTAGGCGCGCATCACCTTAGATTTTAAATTTTGGATTTTGGATTGAAAAATTTAAAATCCAAAATTTAAATGACGTTGGGTTTGTAGCGGTAGATTCATTTGGTAAATTCTGCACGTAATTGACTGACTACTTGATCTAGCCCCACGGAATGGGCGGCTTTGAATAGTAAACGATCGCCTGTTTGCACAAATGTCTTTAACCTAGCTACCAAATCACCATGAGTTGCAAAGCACTCAGATGGGATACCCTCAGCACTAAGGGCAATCGCTTCGGCATCTTTTCCATCTACCAAAACCAACAACCCGTCTAAATTCAATTTTCGCACTGTTTCTCCCACTTGTTGGTGCAACTGCTGCGATCGCTCTCCTAATTCTTTCATTGCACCCAATACAGCAATCTTCCGTTTTCCGGGTGTATCTGACAATAATTGCAATGCTGCGATCATAGCTTCTGGTGCAGCATTATAAGTTTCATCTAAGATTACCACATCGTTGGGTAAGGTAAACTGCTGCGATCGCCCTGTAGGCATATCTACCATCACACCTGCTTTCAGGCTTGCCCAATTGATCCCCAACACCTTTGCCACCGCTAAAGCTGCCAAGAAATTAGTCGCATTGTGACGACCAGGTAAAGGTAAAGGTAGTTGGATTCCGGCAACTTCTACAGTGTCGTTATCAATTAATTGCCCTTGGATATCCCCACCAGAAAAGCCGTAAGTTAAAACTTCTCCGTGCCAAAATTTTGCTGCTGTGGCCATTAATAAAGGATTGTCGTGGTTGAGAATTGCCACACTATCAGCAGACATTTCGGCTAATAACTCACATTTTGCCTCAGCGATCGCTTCTTCAGAACCTAATAATTCAATATGTGCCGTCCCCACATTGGTAATCACTCCAATTGTTGGACGCGCTATTTGTGTCAGTTCAGCAATTTGTCCCCTACCCCGCATCGCCATTTCAATCACGGCGTAGTCATCTTCTGCACCAAGTTGTAGGAGAGTTTTCGGGACACCAATTTCGTTGTTGTAATTTTCATAAGTTTTGTGAACTCGTCCCTTTGTTGCCAAAACTGCCGCAATTAATTCTTTAGTAGTAGTTTTACCTACAGAACCTGTTACGCCAATTACAGGAATGTTAAAGCGATCGCGCCACCATCTACCGATTTGCTGATATGCTTTGAGAGTGTCTTTTACCTGCAATACCGGAAAACCAGGGTTTTCGTATTCAAAATCTACAATTGCAGCTAAAGCACCCTTGGCGATCGCAGTTTGCACAAATTCATGTCCATCAAACTTATCGCCTCGCAAAGCTAAAAATACTTCACCTGGCTTCAGGGTACGGCTATCTGTTTGTATACCGCAACTGACTTGTGTTAAAGCAGTTTCAGATAAGTTTATAGGACTGGGCAAAAGAATTTCAACCAGTTGGGTTAGGGTGGCAGAACAACGCATAGGTAATTTACAATTTAAAGTTCAAAATTAGAAACTCGAATTATGACACAATACTGCATTGAACAACAAGATTTACGACTTATCGACAAAGATGCGAATCTAAGGCTAGTCACAATAACACCAAAAATAGTGCCAAAGAAGTTCAGCTTCTTTGGCACACGTTGTTTATAAGCTATTTATATAATTTAATTAAGCATATCTTTTATCGCCTTATCCCCGGTTTTTAATTACGCTTACTTGCACAATTTGTATAGCTATTTCACTAGAAAGGCCTAAAGCTTGATATAAATCATTTAAGAAGTTTTTTTCTTCTTCAGCTACGATGCCTTCAGCTAAGACTAAATCGGTGGCAACCGCAAAGGCCGATTCCCGCAAGTCTTGAGATAGAGAATCTTTTGCTGCATTAAATAAACTATTAAAGCCATCCCCTTGGAGAATGCCCAATATTTTCTCAAACAGCTTGTTCATCATCTCATGGGGATAACTTTTAAAAAGTTTCATCCGAGACAGCACAAAAGTGAGATAATTTGCCTGTTCAACAGAAAGGTAACCGTCTGACGCTGTTGCCACCAAAATAATGACAGCAAAAGCTTCTGCTGGATTGAGTGCTGTTTGGGTTTGGTTTTCTGTGCCCAACACAGCGTCGAATAGATCCATTGTAGTAACTCCTTGTTAGAGTCTCAATGGCGCTACAGTTACCTGTATGTTTGGTGGATTTCCAGGTAAAGCTGCAACGCAGTGAGACTTTCATGCTTTAGTGTTCCCAGGATTTCTTCACGGCGAACACTTGCAGCCAATGGTTTTTGGCAAGAGCTACACTGCCATTTGTAAACTTAGCGTTCTCCTGTCTTTTCTATTGTTTCAATTACCGCCAAACCTATACCAGAGCCTGCTATTAACAGGACTACTGATATCAAATAAGCGTTGGTCAGCATCCGTAGGGCTTCATCGAAAAAAATGTAGGTGGTCATTGCTTCACCTTTTGAATTTTGTGTTGCTAGTACTTTTTATTTCTCCACACACCGACAGGTGAATTTCGCCGAGAAACTGCTAGCAATTGCATCTTAACAAAACTTTAGCTCTTTAAGAACACATTTTAAACTTTTTCTTTCTGAAGATTTGATGAATTATAGAAAGCCTTGTAAAAGAAATTACTTAGTTTGAGTTTAAAGCAAAAGTTGTGTCACCCTAGATTTACGTAAAGACAGTTGTTAAACTGGTCAACTAACTCACAAATAATCATGATAATAAATATCTAAAAATTGCTTATTTTTACGGACTATGCTGTGAAATCTAAAGAAAATATACAAGAAGATTCCCGGTTTCTCAGAGAAACCGGGAATCTGAGCTACAAATCAAATAGGATTACTATGATCTCAGTGCATATACAAAAGTGACTCAATTACGAATTCAGAGATTTTACCTAAAAAAAGAAGAAAGTCCCTAAAGTAAACAATGTTCAATTGTCGCTACAACTGATTGAGAAAGAGAATCAAAGTCATAACCACCTTCTAAGCCAAACAAAATTTTACGAGTTATCCCTAGACAATAATCAGTAAATAAACCATAGTCTTCTGGCTGCAAATTAATATTTGCCAAAGGATCTGCGGCATTGCCATCATAACCAGCACTTACAATCAGCAAATCAGCTTGAAAATCGGCTAAAAACGGTATTACTTGTTTTTCAAATAGTGGTTGATATACTGCAATATCACTACCAGGGCGTACAGGTAAATTTAATACATTATTATGAAAGCCGCGTTCTGTCGCTCTCCCAGTACCGGGATAGCATGGGTACTGATGTAGCGAACAGTAGGCGATGCGTGCTTCAGTTTCAACGATCGCCTGAGTCCCATTACCGTGATGCACATCCCAATCGAGGATGGCGACGCGGTTAATTCCGGGTTGTTCGAGGGCAAATAAAGCTGCGATCGCTGCATTAGAAAATAGGCAAAAGCCCATTCCCGCATCACTTTCTGCATGATGTCCTGGGGGACGCGCTAGTACAAAAGCTGGATTAGCCGACTTTAACACAGCCTCAACTCCATCCAACCATGCACTAACTGCCAACAATGCCACATCATAACTGCGAGGGGAAACTGGCGTATCTCCATCCAAAGGACCGCCGCCACTAGAAGCGATTTGCCAAAGTTTTTTGATATAGGCTGGGCTATGTGCTCTAACCAACACAGACATCAGCGATGGCTGTTCTGATGCTGGTGTAGGCGATCGCCAGGCAATTCTATCTGCGAATGTCGCTGCTTTTAGGGCAGTAGCGATCGCACTTAAACGTTCTGGTTTTTCGGGATGGTATTTTCCAGTCTTGTGGTCTAAAAATTCGTCGGAATAGATGACTGGCAGCATAAGACGAAAAAACTTTGCAGCAAGACAATGAATGCTATTGTATCCTCACTCGTACAAACAGTTTTTCCTTATCGGGTTGATCGAGTACTAGAGTGTTGGTCGTTTACTTTCAAGAATTTCTGTTGCCTTCTGGGCAGAAAGCGGTCGGTAGAATAAAAAGCCTTGTACATCCTCACAATTGATAGATTTCAGGAAATCCAATTCCTCTTCTTTTTCTACCCCCTCTGCTGTCAACTTCAATCCCAAGCTTTGTCCCAAGATAACTATGGCCTTGATAATATGAGCTACTTTGACATCCAAAGTCAAATCATGAATAAAAGATTTATCTATTTTCAGATTGTGGAGTGGTAAAAGCTGTAGGCGCGAGAGCGAGGAATGACCTGTACCAAAGTCATCAATGGAGATGTAAACACCCATCTGCTGTAGATTTTTTAACACCGTTCTGGTAAAGTCCAAATCCTCAATGACTGTGGTTTCGGTAATTTCTAATTCTAAAAAGCGTGACTCCAGCCCCGTTTCTTTTAAAACTGTGGCTACAGTCTCTACCAATTTAGGTTGGCGGAACTGCTTAAGAGAAAGATTAACAGCGATCGTCATGGGTGACAATCCTGCATCTTGCCAGGTTTTATTTTGGCTACACGCTGTCCGCAGCACCCATTCGCCGATGGGAACAATTAATCCACTCTCTTCGGCTAGGGGAATGAAGACACTCGGTGCAACCAATCCCATTTCTGGGTGCTGCCAACGCAACAGAGCCTCCATACCAGTAATTTCTTCTGTGGCGATATTCACACGAGGCTGATAGTACACCGTAAATTCTTCACGTTCTAGGGCATAGCGCAAGCTCTTTTCTAAAGTCAGAAGTTCAGGATTCTTGGCGCTCAGAGAAACACTGTAAAATTGGTAGTTATTCCGTCCTTTGTCTTTGGCGTAGTATAAAGCGGCATCTGCGTGCTGGATTAGTGTTTCGGCGTCAGGACTGTTGTTATCAAACAATGCAATACCGAGGCTGGCAGTCACATAAAGTTCATGCCCTTGCAGATTGAAGGCATCCTCTAAAGCTTGTAAGATTCTATGCGCCACCTGGGTTACCTCTTCAATATCATTAACTCGCGGGAGTAAGATCGTGAACTCATCACCTCCCCAACGCGCTATGGTATCTCCGCTTCTGAGTGAGTCTTTTAATCTTTGAGCGACGCTTTGTAACAATTGGTCTCCTAGAGTGTGCCCCAGAGTGTCATTAATACCCTTAAAGCGATCCAGGTCGAGGAAGATCACAGCTAAACTTTCACCATTCCGACTGGCGTTGGGCAGAGTTTTACTAAGTAGCTCATTAAATAGTAGGCGATTGGGCAACCCTGTCAGGATGTCATGAAGGGCTTGATAGCGAATCTTTTCTTCTACTTGCTGACGCTGCTGCGTCCCAATAATACTGGCGGCCATTGTCAAAAGGGTAGATTCTTCGTGCTTTGACCAGTGACGCTCAAAGGTGCAGTCTGCCAAGCCAAGGTAACCCCAGCACTCATTCTCCAACCTGAGAGGCACTAAGAGAAGAGACTGAATGCCATCTCTAATTAGGAATTCTTGTTCGGCGGCAGGAAATTGTTGGGTGAGTCCGCTAATCGATTGGCCGCTAGAAAGAACAGTGTACCAACGGGCTAATCCAGAATCTTGATAAGGCTGATTCTGCCAATGGTGGTGCGTAGATTGAATAAAAGAGTGCGTCCATTCAAACCGTAGGCTGACTGCTATTTCCCCTGTAGTAGGATGGGGATGGTTTTGAAAGAGATAGGCTCGATCTGCCTTGGCAGCTTCACCCAGTACAGCAAGAGCTCGATCAATACCGGTTTTGTAATTCATTTCGCCTAGCAAATAATTGGCAGCTTCTGCAACTGCTTGTAGCAAGCGATCGCGCTGACGCAATTCGGCTGTGGCTTGTTTTTGCTCTGTAATATCCCTAGTAATAAAAGTTCTAATTAAATCACTTTCAGGAAGGTAGAGAACAGATTGTTCAAAAACTTCTGCACCTACTTCCACCTCCCGCACAAAAGAATTTTTTTCGAGATTCTTAACTGTACTTAGGAGTCCTGTTAAAATCGGGTGTTTCGTCCCAACTTCCCTAAGCTTGGGAAACTTGAGAGCTGCGGCTGGATTGAGATAAGTAACTGTTCCCTCCAAATCCATCTCAATAATTGGATTGGGGATGAGTTCAGGGAAGGATGCTAGGCGAGCTAGGGCAGACTCACTCGCTGCTTCAAAGCTAGGATCAATAGCTAGGGTTTGAAAAGGATTGGCAGGACTGGCTTGCTCTGTTAAAAAACCGGATAGGTCTTCTACATCACAAGATTCAGAAAATGCTTGTTCTGAAATGTTGGAAATGGCATAATATTTAGCTTGAGCTTGATTACTGCCAAAAGCAATGATATCTCCACTTCTGAGATTATGAGAGAAGCATTTAGCGCCATTGACAAATAAGCCATTAGTACTTCCTTTCCCCTTATAGTTGCCATCAATAATCTGAAAGCCATATTGGTCAGTCTCTGGAACAGTTACTCGCAATAAAATTGCATGTTGCATTGATACTGACCGGGAAGACAAGATAATAGTGTTGGCGGGATGCCGCCCCAGAGAATAAGTAGTCTCTTGTAAAGGGACAGTTCGCTGCCCTTGTAGGTCTTGAATGACCAACAGATGGCGTATTTTTTCCCGCTCATTTACTAACATGGCTGTTCCTTAAATTCTCATATTTTTATGTTTTAGTCTGAAAAATACTACTCCCAGGAGTGGAACCTGAAAGTCTGGACTTATAAGAAAATTCGTTCAATCAAATTTGTCACCGTCTATAATTCCAAAATGGGTATGAGGGTGCAAACTAGTACAGGTCGGCGTAAATAAACAGACCATTTTAAATCACTCAGAAGCCTATATAATAAGCTTTTTGACTTTTGATTTTTAACTTTTGACTTCCGCCTTGCGGTACTAGCCTTTTGCTCCTTTCTCTATATCATCTAACTTGTCTTTATTTAGGATACCCAGAATAAAATCAAACACTGAATAGAATAGATGGTATTGCGGATTTTTATTCTGAGCGGTGAGCAAACTCCGAATGAAATAAATAATGGTCTGATTTTTATTTTTTAATCAGTCAACTAGTTTTGTTTCACGAAAATTTGCAAAATAGATTAGAGCAACGGCAGGAATTAAATTAATTGGGTGCATCCCACTGGGGAAAAAATATCTAAGGATTTGAAATCGCACGCTAGTTGCTTTAATGGAGTAGAAACCCCGGTTGGCGCAGCTTATCGTAGAGAAGGGGAGGGAAGGAGAATGAACCCTTAAATTCTAAAAAGGATTATAGAATAAACTAAAATATAGTCCGTTTTCTTGTAATGTTCGATCATTCGAGTCAACAGATACTAAAGGAATACCCCAGTCAAGACGAAAGGTGAAGCGATCGCCCTGTGACCAACGCAACCCCAGACCAACAGCAGCTAGAGTATTAGGGTCGGGATTCTCTCTACCTGAACTGTTCCAGCCAACACCAAAATCCACAAAGGGCACAACCTGTAACGTGCTATTTATCTGGGGTAAGCGCAGAATCGGTACTTGAACTTCCGCAGAAACAAAAGTGGCATTATCCGTCAGCAGGTAATCTTGACGGTAGCCTCGAACGCTATCCTGCCCACCTAAGGCAATTTGCTCTATAGGCAAAAGTGTTGTAGATGCGAGTTGCGTATTTAAACGAAGTAAAAATAAAGTTTCAGGAGCTAAAAGGCGTGCCCACTGCGCTTGCCCTTGCCAAGCAAAAAAACGGCTATCGGGAAGATCTTGATTAATCGTGGGATTCAACACATCTATCCCCAAATTAAATTGAGAGCGTAGGGCGATAACTTCACGGCTGTTACGAGAAATCCATTCTTGAAAAAATCGCAACGCAGATACCCTGGTGCGTCCCTGTTCATCAGATCCAGGCGAAAGTTGCGGAGCGGGAACCCTTTCTCCCCTTTCTCTGTCTAGTATCCATGAGATATCACTTTCGCGTCGGGAAGCTGTCAACCCAAGAGCGAATTCTTGTGTGGGAGTTTGAACTATGGGCTGGCGGAATGTCAGTTCGTAATAGCGAGATGCCGATTCGATATCTAAAATGGTGAAACCAGGTTCAATGACATTACTCGACGTAGTGCCATAGTTCAAGGTGAGGGTTCCATTGCGGGGATTGAGAGGCAATGTGTAACTAGCGTCAAAGGAGTTACTACCATCAGTATTGGTGTAGCCTAGACTCAGAGCATCTGCCAATCCGAGTAAGTTGGCTTCATTCAATCTTAATCCGCGTCGGAAACTGCCAACACTGGGCGATCGCCCATTATCAAGAACTATTTGGCTACTAAAGGTTTTTGCCTCGCTGATCTTGACTTCTAAGAGACTCACACCACTGCGCGATCCTGCTGAGAGTTCAGCAGAGACGTTTTGAATCAAAGGATTAAGTTGCAAAAGTTGCAGTGCCTCTAGTAGACGCTGCCGATTCAGAGGTGCTGATGTAGCTATTGCTAGTCGGCTGCGGACATAATTTGCATTCAACCGCCGATTCCCAGTTATCTGGATATCTTCTAATTTACCTTCGACCACCTGAATTTTTACAACACCGGATTGGATTGTTTGGGGCGGAATATAAGCACCAGAAGTAATGTAACCATTTTGGACGTATAAATCAGTAATTTTAGAACGTGCTTGATAGACTTCAGTCAGCGAGATCGGTCGTTTGGTAAATTCAGCAGTGGCGCGGGCTAACTCTTCGGGACTGAAGACTGTGCTACCAACAACTTCAAATCGTTCAACAACAATAGTTTGAGGAAAGTTGCCAGGGAGTGGTTCCTCAGGTGTGGGAGTTGGCACAGAGGGGGGAAATAGTTCTGCTGGTGGGGGGAGTGGTTGTGGTACTTCAGGTGGTGGAAGCGGCGGAGGTACGGATGGTTGCACATCCTGTGGTGGTGGAAGTGGCGGAGATACAGGTGGTTGGACATCCTGTGGTGATGGGAGCTGTTGTGACAGGATGAAATTACTAGTTGGTAATTGTGTAGTATCAACAGCCTGAGCTTTCAGTGGACTAGAAGATATGCTGCTGAGTAATAGAAGCATACTCAGTGGTAAGCAGGACACTATAAGATTCTGAGGATATTTATTAATCATCGCACTGGATTATTTTTTGTCAGAAACTATAGGATTATACGGCGACTCCTTCAGATGTGAATCTTACTTCATCTTGTGTCGCTAAAGTTAATATCTTGAGTAAATCTCAATTTAAAAGCTAAATCATTTGGTGATTGCAGACTTAAAAGCCTTGATGGTCTTTGAACTCCATAAGTAAGCAGATATGTTGGAATTATCTATTGTTGCGAAAGAAATAGACCTAGTACAGCACGGCGTAAATCCACTTACTACCTCAATTAACAAGACTTGGGGCAAAATCCTCTTGTTAAAGGTAGGCAAACTTCGGTTTTATTTTTGAATTGTTATGTATGGTTTAGGGTTACTCCATATCCCTTTGCTGAAACATTCCCATCAATTTACGTTTACGAGCGTGGGTTTGCATCAAGTTTTCCCGATAGCTTAACCACTCAGCTTTCTTCCCAGATTGCAAGTAGGCATTACGTGCCTTCTTTAACCATTCAACTGCATAGTAGTAATATTCGGCTTTACCTGCATCCATAATCTTTTCGGCACGGCGACGAGCATTAGCAATCACCCAACTAGGATTATGAGGGATAGCAGCATCCATGACTCGGTAAATTAACTCTGAATAATCAGAAGTGAGTTCATTAGTGATCGCAATTGCATCATCAATTAGCCCCTCATGCAAAAATATATCTACCTTGGCTGATTCTGTTCCCCAACTACTACAAGTACGAACAATTCTCAGCAGGTCTGTTTTAATACTTTCCCAGTTTTCCCCAGCCAATTCTGCCATCCTTTCGTAGTCAAAAAAGGAGGGCTTGACTTGAAAAGCCGCCTTGATTGCTAATAAAGCAGCTTCATTATTTCCCAACTCAACAGCTAAATCACTTGTCCAAATTCCTAATTCGTGCTGACAATTACCTGGTAAATGTAATCCACTCTGGGCTATATCTAGTGCTTGCTGTAATGCCCCCTGTCCGCTAAGTGTTTTCGCTAGGGCAAAAGCCTCTTCGGTTGAGTTCATCTGGGTTTGAGCAGCATCAATTGCTTCTTCTACTCTGCCCAAACGCCCCAACATTGTTAGATACTGCTGCGTTTGCCCTTCAGCTTCTGCTAAATACAAGTATTCTTGGTAACGTTCCTGACGTTCGAGGATTTTTAGCCGAATTAGTGCCAAATCATCTGCATAGTCTGGTACGTCTTCTTCCCAAGCTCCCCTTTCGGTAATATTACCTTCGAGAACTTGCACCAGTGGTGGATAATCCCAACCTTGGCGTAAAGCTTCCATAACTAGTCCAAAATCAGCATTCCACTCATCTTGCCAGGCTTCCAAATTTATTTGAATATCAACTTTTTCTTCTGGGGTGAGTTCGGCTGTAAGAATTGCTTCACACCAAGCATTATTCAATTCTTCGACCACTTCATCGTTTTCAGCACCATATTCTGCAACATCATCCCAATTTTCCGCACACGTAGAGGTAATCGCTTCTAAAATAGCGATCGCATTTTCACCCTCTCCCCGTTCGCTAAAATCTACCGCAATTTGCACCACACTCAGCAATTCATCGCCAATCGGGTCTTCTTCACACCCCTCCTCAAAGTAGCGCACAGTATCCCGAAGAATCTGCCGGACTTGCCGCCGAAAAAGAGCCTGATCGATTGTAATGCGGCGCAGAGGTTTTTTGGTTGTTTGTTCGACAATAGGATTCGTCATCCAACCTATATGACGATCAATCACCTCAATTAGTGGTGGGTTTTCATTTACCAACTCTTGCAGCAATCTTTGGGTTTGGATATAATCCAAGCGATCGAGTAGTTGTTCTAAGGTAGGGCGTTGCTCAATATATTCTGAGTTACGCGCACAGACGAGCATCGTCGCTACAATGTGTTTGCACCACCCATCAAAGTTGTAGGCACAGGTGCAGTTTGCTGAGATTAACCCACTGCTATCGAAACTGAGATTGACATGATAAGGTCTTGCTTCAGTCCCTGCAACTTCAGCCTGAAGGATATGACCGCGTTGGATAATAGCATTGACAGCACCAGCCTCATAGTATGCCTCGCCCCTCTGGAAAGATTTAGCGTTAGCATGACGGCGGATAGTAAATTCAGTAATTTGGGGAATAGACATCGAGCGATCGCCTGCGTAAATCTTTTGGATAAATCCTAAATCCAGCTTAGGTGTTAGGCGATGGCGCTGTAAAGTACATTTATCATTGGTCATTTGTCATTGGGCACAAAAGGCAGAGGGCAAGGGGCAAAATTAAAAATTACCTCTTTCCCCATTCCCTTTAGAGTATAAAAAAAAACAAGTATCTAGATTTGACTATAATTACTGAAAACATCCATCTTTTCGCCAGAAGTTAGTGAATCATAATTGAAGTTAGCAACACCTGAACGTTAAATCAAAAAATAGTTATCAGGCGGATGGCAGGGGATTTAAATCAGTTACCAGTTTCCAGTGTTCACTGATAACTGTATGCTGGGGGCTTAAACCCAGCAACGAAACGGACAACTGATAATTGATAACTGTTAAAGGGGTTGCGCTGATTGTCGGTCAAGTTGAGAATAAATAGGCGAAGCAGACGGGGAACCTAACGTGAGTCAAGGATTTGATTACGATTTAGTCATTATCGGCGCTGGTGTAGGCGGACATGGCGCAGCCTTACACGCCGTAAGTTGTGGTTTAAAAACAGCGATTATTGAAGCTGCTGATATGGGAGGAACCTGTGTTAATCGGGGTTGTATTCCTTCTAAAGCGCTGCTGGCGGCATCTGGGCGTGTGCGGGAGTTACGCGATGCCCATCACCTCAAATCGCTGGGAATTCAAATTGGTAACGTGGAATTCGATCGCCAAGCGATCGCTAATCATGCTAATAATCTCGTCTCAAAAATTCAAGGCGACTTAACCAACAGCCTCAAACGTCTAAAAGTCGATATTATCAACGGTTGGGGAAAAATCGCTGGGGCGCAAAAAGTCTCTGTTACCGGAGACGGTGGCGAAAAAACCATCACAGCCAAAGACATTATCCTTTCTCCTGGTTCAATTCCTTTTGTGCCTCCAGGGATTGAAGTAGACGGCAAAACTGTCTTTACCAGTGACCAAGGCGTTAAGTTGGAGTCGTTACCAGACTGGGTGGCGATTATTGGCAGTGGTTACATCGGCTTAGAATTTTCTGATGTTTACTCAGCTTTGGGTTGTGAAATCACCTTGATTGAAGCCCTAGATCAGTTAATGCCAGGATTTGACCGAGACATTGCTAAACTTGCCGAACGGGTACTGATTACTCCCCGCGATATTGAAACGAAAGTAGGGATATACGCTAAAAAAGTCATCCCCGGTTCACCAGTGGTAATTGAATTAGCAGATTTCAAAACCAAAGAAGATGTAGATGTCATCGAAGTAGATGCTTGTTTGGTGGCTACAGGACGCATCCCGGCGACCAAAAATCTTGGTTTGGAGTCTGTGGGTATAGAACTGGATCGGCGGAATTTTATCCCAGTTGACGATCGCATGGCAGTACTATCATCTGGTGAAGTAGTACCAAATGTGTGGGCAATTGGCGACGCTAATGGAAAGATGATGTTGGCACATGCGGCTTCTGCCCAAGGCATCATCGCGGTAGAAAATATAGTTGGGAGGGAAAGAATAGTAGACTATCGCAGCATCCCGGCGGCGGCGTTTACCCACCCAGAAGTCAGCTATGTGGGTTTAACAGAAACCGCAGCTAAGGAGTTGGGAAAAACCGAAGGCTTTGAAATCGGCACAAGTCGGAGTTACTTCAAAGGGAATTCCAAAGCGTTGGCAGAAAATGAAGCCGATGGTATTGCCAAGGTAATATATCGCAAAGACACCGGAGAAGTCTTAGGTGTTCACATTTTCGGACTGCACGCCTCAGACTTAATTCACGAAGCGTCAGCTGCGATCGCAAACCGTCAATCCGTCCAAAGTCTCGCACATCTAGTTCACGCGCACCCGACACTTTCGGAAGTGCTAGACGAAGCTTATAAACGAGCCATTTAGTTATTTGTCCTCTGTCATTTGTCCTTTGTCAATAAACAAGGACAAATGACCAATAACAAATGACCAATGACCAATGACCAATGACCAATGACCAATGACAAATTATGCAAATCCGCCGTCGTTCACCTAACCCAGCTATTGATGTATCGATATTGCGTTATCAAGCTATCGTGCCTGATGCAGCACCAAACCACATCTTGGAGGAAATTGTCTGGCAGAAAGAAGTAGAATATGACCAAATGCGGGAAAAACTTCCTTTGCAAGAATTACGGAAGCGAGTACTGACTGCACCGCCAACCCGTGATTTTGTCGCCGCCTTGCGCCAAGGTAAGACTAAACCAGCATTGATTGCAGAAGTTAAAAAAGCTTCACCAAGCAAAGGTGTTTTACGAGAAGATTTTGATCCAGTAGCGATCGCCCTTTCTTATCAGCAAGGTGGTGCTAGTTGTCTGTCTGTGCTGACAGATGTCAAGTTCTTTCAAGGCAGTTTTGAGAACTTGGCCAAGGTTCGGGCTGCTGTAGATTTGCCTCTACTATGCAAAGAGTTTATCATTTATGCTTATCAGATATACTTAGCACGGGTTCAGGGTGCAGATGCTATTTTGTTGATTGCGGCTATCCTGAGCGATCAAGATTTGAAATACTTCCTTAAAATCGCTAACAACCTGAAAATGGCAGCCTTGATTGAAGTCCATAGCTTGGAAGAACTTGACCGTGTCTTAGCTTTAGATGGGGTTTCCTTAGTAGGAATCAATAATCGCAATTTGGAAGATTTCTCTGTTGACCTGCAAACTACTTGCCAACTTTTAGATGCAAGGGGTAGCCAATTGCAGGAGAAAAACATCCTTGTTGTCAGCGAGTCAGGACTACATAACCCAGATGATTTGAGTTTGGTGCTTACAGCAGGTGCATCGGCTGTACTCATTGGGGAATCTTTGGTAAAACAACCAGATCCCGGCGCTGCGATCGCCCATATATTACCAAAGAATTTTTGAAATAAACACCTCCCCTACGCCCCTTAGCACAGGGCAACTAACTGCATATAATAGTTGGGCAATTGGGCACACTATGCGTAGACACGCAGCATATTGCCATCAAATATCATCATATCTTTGCCAAATCTTTATTGCTAATCAAATCAAAGCCATAAGCAACTAGTTATTTCTTATGTAACAATTTATTGATAAGAGACAAACTTTGATTAGTACAAAATCTCAAATATGAAATCAAAAATTAACTTCATGGAGCAAATTCCTTTACCTTCTCCTATTCACTACGAACTTATACTTCAACTTTTAGAAAGACAAACCATGTTAGCCGTAAATGATAATCCAGATTTACGGCATCAGGTAAACCAACTAATTATTACTCTACGTAAAGCTGCCGTGCAGCAAAAACGGCTAGAAGAAATTTGCGAGTTTTCATCTATGACTGTTGATCACCGTTGGTCAATCAACCATCATCAGGATAACAAAGTTGTTGCGCCCGATTGAAGCTGATAACTTCATATCTCAACCTCAAATTTTGCATATTTGTTAACTTAGGTTACCACCGTCAGAAAATGCCTCTGTGTATTTAAGAGTCTAGTATTCATAACTTCCGCCGCACTTGCTTGACTCAAATGCACAGTTTGGGTTGTGATTTAAAATGATTCTGGTTACAGTGCTTTCTCTGCTTTGCAAAAATATTTATAAATGCCAGTAGATGATTTGAAATCGTTAGTCAGTCTGAATTGCTTAGATTTTAGTTGATAAAAATCTTACATTATTTAGATACTTTTATAAAGTTATACATAGTTAATTTTTTCTCTAAATCCTAACTTCCTTGTTTCCAATTTATACAAGAATTTTATTAATGCTGTAGATAAAATTGTCATCTTTGTAAAAATTTTAGCTTGGAAAAAGTTCATATTGAATTATAGGAAACTGTAGATCAGCTAAAATATTGATGAGATTATCTCTCGAATTTGACGAAAGATGAAATATAACAGCATTGACGAAATCCTCAGAAATAATCAAGCTTGGGTTACGGAGAAACTAGCTTTAGACCCAACTTACTTTCAAGAATTATCTAGCGGACAAATACCACCTTTTTTATACATTGGGTGTTCTGATAGTCGTCTGGCATTAACAAGGTTTACCCGTACAGAACCAGGAGAATTATTTGTACATCGTAATATTGCCAATCAAATTTCTCTAACGGATATAAACTTTTTAGCGGTTTTAGAATACGCAATTTTACATCTTAAAGTGGAACATATTATCGTTTGTGGTCACTACGATTGCGGAGGAATTAAGGCGGCTTTAGAAGGAAGAACCATCGGAATTCTTGATAACTGGGTAAATCCGATTCGGGAACTGTATTTACAGAAACAAGAAGAAATCGATGCCTTGCCAACAAGAGAAGAACGTCTGAATCGTTTGGCAGAAATCAATGTTGTAGCGCAAGTAAAAAATCTTTACCAAACTTCCATCATGCGTCAGGTACTCTATGAGCGAAAAGCGCCTATGGTTCATGGCTGGGTACTAGATATAAGCACTGGGTTGATTAAAGATTTGAATGTCTCAACTGTGCAATGGCAATTGCACATCTGCCCTTTGCTTTTAGAGTTTAGACTTTATAGTATGTTAAAAAATGAGAGTTAATTTGGTATTTTCTATTACAAAAAGTTATACTTGGGAAATATATATGATTTATTGTATCTTTAGAGTATTTTATTGATTTTAAGTAAAACAAATAGTGACTTTTTCGCTACAGTCTTTTGATATTTCCATCAAAGTTCTGAACAATAACGCACAATTCAGAAGACTTTTGCTGAATTCTTGTTGAAGACTTTGCAGATATCTAATCTATAATCTTTTTGTAGAGGCAGTTCATAAATTGCCCCTGCCGAGATTGGTACACCCAAACTACCTCTACGAAGAATTATTTCTTAGCAATTATCCATACTGCGTGAATAATCCCAGGAATGTAACCAAAAAGTGTCAAAACTATATTAATCCAAAAGTCTACACCAAAGCCTACTTGTAAAAAAACTCCTAGAGGCGGCACAAAAATGGCGCACAAAATTCGAACTAAATCCATTTAAACCTCCTATTCATCTCACAAAAACAGCTTGTTAGCAAAGTGATTCACCATTGCTCAAGCATATTTGTACCTCTCAAAGATAACATTCCCTCTCTTAATCTAGATCATCCTTAAGATGCGGTAAACCGCACTTAAGATTAGCCACCGCTAATTTTAGCTTTGTAACCTAGTTTGGTTAAAATCTCGACGATTTTCTGCTTGTGTTCGCCCTGAATTTCAATTTCGTTATCTTTAACTGTCCCACCTGTGCCGCACTGGGTTTTTAACTGCTTCACCAAATCTGCCAAGGTTTCTGGTTTGGCTTGAAAACCACTAATCACTGTGACGGTTTTCCCTTTGCGTCCTTTGCGGGAAGCTTGTACTTTAAGATTTTGTTGTTGTGCGGGCAGTTCTGGAATTGGTCTTTCTGTGGCGGCAGAGTTGTCGTTGCCAAATTCGCGGTAGACAAAGCTTTTGTCAGAAGATTTAGAATTGGAAGAAGACATAAAATCAATGTTTAAGAAAAATTTCAAAGGCAGTGGAAACTTCTACGCAACCATTCTGTTGCGATATTAAATTCTAGGCTAACATCACAAATCCATTAGGAGAGATTGAGAATTGAGAAAACTCTTCCCTAGTCTCCAGTCCCCAGATATACCCCAGATATGCCCCATACTTTCTATAATAATTAAGTCATTCCCCTCATCAAAATAGCTTGTGACTACTACTCCCCTATCTCCAAATTCAACTGCTCAAGTTCCCGATACACTAGGTCGCTTCGGACGTTTCGGCGGTAAGTATGTACCTGAAACGCTGATGCCTGCTCTTACTGAGCTAGAAACAGCTTATCAGCAATACCGCAATGACCCTGGTTTTCAAGCAGAACTACAGCAGTTGTTACGGGACTATGTAGGACGTGCCACACCATTATATTTCGCTGAACGCCTGACTGCTCATTATGCCCGGCCCGATCGCACAGGGCCACAAATTTATTTAAAACGCGAGGATTTAAATCATACTGGCGCTCATAAAATTAACAATGCCCTTGGTCAGGTATTGTTGGCAAAGCGCATGGGTAAGCAACGGATTATTGCCGAAACGGGTGCTGGACAACACGGTGTTGCCACAGCTACAGTTTGCGCTCGTTTTGGGCTGGAATGCGTAATTTACATGGGCGTTCATGATATGGAACGTCAAGCTTTAAATGTGTTCAGAATGCGGTTGATGGGGGCAGAAGTGCGTCCGGTAGAAGCGGGAACTGGAACCCTGAAAGATGCCACTTCTGAAGCAATTCGCGATTGGGTGACAAATGTGGAAACAACTCACTACATTCTCGGTTCAGTAGCAGGCCCCCATCCTTACCCGATGATGGTACGTGATTTCCATGCAGTAATCGGCCAAGAAACTCGCGCCCAAGCAATGGAAAAGTGGGGTGTATTACCTGATATTCTCTTGGCTTGTGTCGGTGGTGGTTCCAATGCGATGGGACTCTTCTATGAGTTTATTAATGAGTCTTCTATCCGGTTCATTGGGATTGAGGCCGCAGGAGAAGGTGTTAATACTGAAAAACACGCAGCAACTTTGACAAAAGGACGAGTTGGTGTATTGCACGGAGCCATGAGCTATCTTCTGCAAGATCAGGATGGGCAAATCATTGAGGCACACTCAATTAGTGCAGGCTTAGATTATCCCGGTGTGGGCCCAGAACATAGCTATTTGAAGGATACTGGTCGCGCCGAATACTATAGTGTGACCGATGCAGAGGCTTTGGAGGCATTCCAACGATTGTCGAAGTTGGAGGGGATTATTCCAGCATTAGAAACAGCCCATGCGATCGCCTACCTCGAAACCCTATGCCCCCAACTAACCGACAGCCCCCGGATTGTAATTAACTGCTCTGGACGCGGCGATAAGGATGTACAAACAGTAGCCAAGTTCTTAAATGACGCGTAAATATACATAAATTTTTGGGGAAAAGCAATAACCTACTCACGGCGAGTTGGCACGCCGAAATTTTGTGCAAAGTTTGAGAATGCACATTAGCTAAGGGTAAACGACCTGTTTACTTAGATAATCCGCAAATCGATAAATTGTTGGCGATCGTTATGGCTTTGACTGCATGAGCGGTTAGACACCATTGAACGGTTGCTAGCAATTAAAGATATTTTGTCGACTACTGAGATTGAGGCTTACGAGCCACATGCCCAGGTAATTAAAGAGCGGGAACAGTGGCGTGCGGAATATCTTGCACGGGTGTTGCGCGTGGTGCAAGAAGAGTTAGAAACCTTTAACTAAGGCTAGTTGAAATCACGCAAATATTTAGCTGAAGAAATCCGTGCAATTTATATCCTACATTCTGCGCTCTCAACTTTTATAAACGGTTTTTACTGGTTTTATAGACACAAATAAAGCTGCAAAATATACTTAATGCCAGTAATATGGCTGAATTTTGAAGTTAAAAAAGTATAATTTATAACTAAATATATTAAATAATATAGTAATTACACTATATAAATACTTAAGTACGGAATCTAGGCTATATAACAAACCATACTAATAGTAAAAGGCAATTTTTTACTAAACAGCAAGATTTTACAATAAAATCGTGCATTTAAACGTTGTTTGTTAGTTTTTGAACTGAAAACGGCATAAATAGAGATATATGGACTTATAAGCAGTTTGCCACACTGATATTAGTTGGTTACATTGTCTAAAAGTTTACTTAAATAAATGATGAAGCCAATAATATACATCGTAAATTTAGGAACTATCCTTATCAGTGGTGCAGCGATCGCTACTCCTGTAACAAATTCAACTTGTACGCCTAATCCTGAACCCGTATCAAATAATACTATTCAAGTAGCAGCATCTAGCAACAATGCTGCTCTAGAACAGTCGATTTTCAACCAAATTAATAACTACAGAGTTTCCCAAGGGCTACCAGCGCTGACTCGGAATTCTGCCATCGATAATCAAGCGAGGATTCACAGTCAGAACATGGCTAATGGTAAAGTTTCCTTTGGACATACGGGATTTTCACAACGTGTTAAGGCAATCGGCATTTCTTACAGTTCAGCTGCCGAAAATGTAGCTTACAACCAGGGATATAGTGATCCTGCTACGCAAGCTGTTCAAGGTTGGCTCAAAAGTCCAGGGCATCTAGCCAATATCAAAGGTAATTTTGAAAAGACGGGGATTGGTGTTGCTAGCAACAGTAAAGGCGAAATCTACTTCACACAAATTTTCCTTCGCTGATAGATGTGGTATTTAGGTTTTTTCTCAAATTTCCCAGACTTCAGTCTGTTGGCAAAGCTTTTGCTATATGTTGAACAATTTATAGGACTCATATTTGATTTTTGAAACATACGTAGGGGAGTCAGTGCGTTGCAGAGGTTCCCGACGCTCGATAGCGTTGCGTTAGCGACGTAGGAGCGTCTGACTTGCTAACGCACCATCCGAAAACTATGAAAAGTGGGTTATATACAAAAAACACTACTTATGGTAGATGGCAACTTTCGATAAATACAAAAATCTTTCGTAAAACTGTGAGTTTAAACGTTAACTAATAGTTTTTGAAGATAAAATCCCATAAACAGAGGTATATAGACCTATAACCAAGTTGTAAGATTGATATTAGCTTGATTAAACTGTCTGGAGCTAGAGTTTCAGTTAGTTTCAGCAGATGATTAAAACAACAATCTACAGCCTTGGTTTAGGCACTATTATTCTCAGTAGTGGAGCGATCGCTACTCCTGTAACAAATCCCACTTTTACACCGCAGTCTTCACATATATTAAGTGATACTGTTTATATTGCAGCATCTAACATTGACGCTGCTGCTTTAGAAAAGTCGATTTTCAACCAAATTAATAACTACAGAGCTTCTCAAAAGCTACCAAAGCTAACTCGCAATTCTGCCAGCGATAATCGGGCTAGGATTCATAGTCAGAACATGGCTAAAGCTAAAGTTTCCTTTGGACATACGGGATTTTCACAACGTGTTAAGGCAATCGGTATTGCCTACAGAGCAGCTGGTGAAAATGTTGCTTACAATCAGGGATATAATAACCCTGCCACAATAGCTTTTCAAGGCTGGCTCAAAAGTCCAGGGCATCTAGCCAATATCAAAGGTAATTTTGAAAAGACAGGGATTGGTGTCGCTAGCAACAGTAAAGGCGAAATCTACTTCACACAAATTTTCCTTCGCTGATAGATGTGGTATTTAGGTTTTTTTCTCAAATGTCCCAGACTCGAGTCTGTTGGCAAAACTTTTGCTATATGTTGAATAATGTATAGACTTATATTTGATTTTTAAAATAGACGTAGGGTATGTTATCCCGTAGCGTAACGCACTTTACGTCTATTTAGATTTTTTCAAAAATCAAATCGGATTTATGTAGTTTCAATGACATTTATTTGCTGAATACTACATTATTTTTTACTAATTCATGAAAATCTTAAATTATCAGCAAAAATAACTGTGATTTCATGAAGCTGACCTATTGGAGTATTGACAATTGGAAAGGATTTTTGTAATTACTATACAAGAATGTAGCCATATTACAAAAATTCATCAATCCTTAATAGTATCGTAGTATATATCGTCGGAACAATAGGGTAGAGTATAAGTCTTATATCTCTACACATTACGCAATTCTCCATGTTCCGACAAACTGCTTTTGGCATCGCTTTAAGTGCGCTTGTCCTTGCTAGTGGATTAACGACTGTTCCGGTACCAAATCATTCTTCTGCGAATACATCCACCCGTAATAAGCTATTGTCGCTTTTTTCCAGTCAGGTTGCAATATCGACTCCTACTTTTAAAACTACGGAACTAGAAAAATCCGTTTTTGAAGAAATTAATCGATATCGGGCTTCTAAAGGACTGCCAAAGTTGACCCTAAATGCAAATATTACTCGACAGGCAAGAATTCATAGTCAAAATATGGCTAAAGGTAAAACCCCATTTAGCCATCAGGGATTTGAACGGCGAGTTAAAGCTATTCCTCTTCGCTACAACAGTGCGGCGGAAAATGTTGCTTTCAATCGGGGATATAGTAATCCTGTAGACGAAGCTGTTACTGGTTGGATTAAAAGTCCGGGACATCTAAAGAACCTTAAAGGAAATTACAACCTCACTGGAATTGGGGTTGCTACTAATAATCAAGGTGAAGTTTACCTTACACAGCTTTTCTTTCGCGCTAGGTAGATTTAATTTCTGATTGTTTTGCACAATAATGTAGTGTCTAAGACTTTTATCTGTTGGACACTACAATTATTTTTGAACAATTCATGACATTACAAGATTTTCAGGTGAGCGATCGCGACCTCAGTGACGCAGCCCTTGGACAGTATTTAGAATCTACAGCGATCGCAGTTGATACAGAAACGATGGGATTATTGCCACAACGCGATCGCTTGTGTCTTGTCCAGCTGTGCAACGAATTCGGGAAAGTGGCTGCAATCCGCATAGCCAAAGGACAAGCTGATGCCCCAAACTTGAAAAAGCTCTTAGAAGCAGCGAATGTCGTAAAAGTGTTTCACTTTGCTCGTTTTGACCTTGCCACTTTGCGAGCCAATCTGGGGATTCAGGTTAAACCTATTTTTTGTACTAAAATTGCTAGTAAGTTAGCCCGTACTTACACAAATCGCCACGGACTTAAAGATGTGGTGCAAGAGTTAGAACAAGTAGAACTGGATAAAAGCTCTCAAAGTTCTGATTGGGGTAACGCCGCTAGTTTATCTGAAGCTCAATTGAGTTATGCTGCCAATGATGTGCGCTACTTACTTAGTGTGCAGCAAAAGTTAACAGAAATGCTCAAACGAGAAGAACGTTGGGAAATTGCTCAAGAATGTTTTGAATTTCTGCCAACGATAGTTTCCCTGGATTTGTTGCAATTTAAAGATTTGTTTGAACACTGATCAAACAATAAATCTTTTGTTCTGGAATATTAAGAAGCATTACAAGAGAGAATATTCTGTCTTTTACTTCTGACTTGTGACATTTCTGCTCATGAAAAATCAAGATTAGACCTCTTGGCAAATTTTCTAACACCCTACCCCTAACCTTCTCCCGCAAGCAAAGAGGGGAGACTTTAATGTAAGTCAAAGGTAGAGTGGGCTTTTTATTCTTAATTATGCAAGAGGTCTATTGCTAATTTTCTAAGTTATTTTTCGTTTACGATCCAATATTGGAATCGTCAGTGCCTTTAGGAGCGTTAGATTCACTAATGCCTTCTTTGACATTATTGACTCCCTCTTGAATGCCTTCCTTCAGATTACTGGCTCCCTCTTGAATATTATCCTTGAGGTCACTAGCTCCTTTTTTAATGGCTTCTGTCGCGCTAGGGCCTCCCTTTGGCTGATTTTCTTGGTGATTTTTTAGCCGATCTACAACATTGTAGTCATCTGCACCTGGGGGAGTTTTTGATTCAATAATGCCTTCTGTTGGGCCACCGATAGCCTTCCATGCGGCAAGACCACCTTTGAGTTGAGAGACATGCTCAAATCCATTAGAACGCAGTTGCTGTGCGGCTTGGGCAGATTCTTCTTCATTAGCACCGTAAACGTAAATATCACGGCTTTTATCCAAAGAAGGTACTGCACGCTCTACCAATTCATTTATTGGCATCGCCATCGCTCCCAGAATGTGACCTTCGTTGAAGGTGTTGCGATCACGCACATCTAGGATTGTAAAAGCTGGTTCGCCCCATTCTAGGCGAGATTTCAATGTATGAACATCAGACTGTGGTTCTACTGGTGGCTGTGGGGGAATAATGCCGCCTACTAAATTGTTAACCATAATTATTCCTGACTGACGATATTGATAGCAATTTAACGGACTATATGTATTTAATTGCTCTTTCTCTGGGCTGAATTTGCTCAAAATCTCTCCTGAGATAGATAGCTAATTAAATTTTTTTCTACCATTTAATGCATTGCGAATTATGCCAGATTAGACTATTGAAAGTAGTTTTTTATTAATTTAAATTAAATATATTTTAAGCTGATGTTTGTAATATTTCATTACTCAAGCATATTGTGAATAAAATTAAAATAATTAGCCATTAGTACAGGAATGACATACCTTTTCAATCTCTGCGATCGCTAACAATAACACTTTAATAGTTAGCTTAAATGCCACATCTTCAGGTAAATCAGCAACCTTTTTGCTAACACAACCTTAGCTATTAGCAAATTTGCACAAAACAAGAGCGGGGAATCGTTCACCTACAAATAATTTGGAAAGTGGTTGATAAGCTGTTGCTAATTTATACTGACTCTGAGTTTTATCTGTTAAAGCTTATTTTTGTTACTCTTAATACCTTCTGGCGATTCTCTCAGGCCTTGGCTTGTTATAGTCTATTTGTAAGCTTTTGTGGATATCTAATTAATCAGAAACTGTTTTGTTTTTGCAAAATTGTAGCAAATGCCGTGGCGTCTGATGTTTCTCTAGACTATTTGTGGTTATAAAAATGGTCTTTAATTATACTTATTTTCAGGATAAAATTTAGCATATTTTACCAGATAAATTCAAAATTATACAAGACTTATACAATTTATTAGCATTACAATGGCTGAAGTTTTGATAAACTTCATGGAAGATAAATTGTACACAAGTACTACAATAGCGATCTTACTCAGTACAGATGCGCGTGAATACACTCTCAATAGAAATAGGTAAAGCAAAACTGGCACAACGAATCGCCCAATCTACAATAGGCAGCATTATGGTTATGGTTTCCGGTACTACTCCCAAAATTCTGATTGTCGATGACGACTTCAGCGTCCGAAATCTCGTCTATCGTTTTTTAAGTCGGAAATATCAAATAGAATCCGCAGCAGATGGTAAGACTGCCTTATCGTTGTTTGAGCAATTCAACCCAGCTTTAGTGATTCTGGATTGGAATTTACCGGATCTTAATGGTTATAGCCTCTGCCAAGAAATGCAGAGCCGTACTAATGTTTTAGTGCTGATACTGACTAGTAGGACTGACGAGGCTGATAAAATAAAAATCTTAAGCGCAGGTGCTGATGATTTCATGACTAAACCGTTTAGTCTTGCAGAAGTTGAAGTTAGAGTAGAAGCTCTTTTGAGACGGATACGCTACATCAACCCCTCCCCAACACAACGGATCATTTTTAAGCAGCTAGTAATTAACCCAGAGGGTCGGGAGGTAACACTTAACGATAAACCTCTTGCTTTAACAGCGTTAGAATTTAATATCTTACATTTTTTAGCAAGTCATCCTAATCAGGCTTGGAGTCGCCCGCAGCTAATCCAAAAAATCTGGGGTTGCGACTACGTGGGAGATGGTCGGGTAGTTGATGTGCATATAGGTCAGCTTCGCAAGAAGATGGAAGTCGATGCTAGCATACCAGAGTTTATTAAGACTGTGAGGGGCTATGGTTACAAGTTTGAAGCTCCCGACGAAAATACTAATTCCTGAGCTTTCTGATTTCAGTAGTACTCCATAAAAACAATGACTCAGACGAGTCAGCAAGGGACGTTTGTCCATCACCACTGAGCGGTAATTTAGGTTAAAGGAAAGGCAAAGGCATTGGCATTCTTGCCACTGATTTGCCACATATTTTTGAGCATTTTTATCATGTAGACACTGTTCTATTTCATCAAATAGGCAGCTTTAAACTCGGACTTGCAACGCCGAATAGCCCGCCGCAGGCATCACTCCATAAAGTGTACAAAAGCGCACAAGGTTACGGGGGCAAACCACCGTGAAAATCATACTTTGGTATTAGCTCAACCTTTCAAATTAACCTTCCTCTCAAGCTTTGACCCATCTTGATGAGATAAAAATTTTTCACTACTGTGATAGCTTCTTCGCCATTTTTCCAGATGATCTATAGATATTGATTTAGATGTGACGTTCACACCATTTCCTCGCCAAGCAACTTCTGCATCTGTTGTGAAAACCCCGCATTCTAATTGATCTAACCTCATATTCCAATATTCACTAAACCGACCTTTCAAAGTAATAACTTGCTCAAATACCTTGTTTCGGTGTTTATTTCTTCTTTTTCTTTCTGTTGCTCCTGTTGCTTCTGTATCAATAAACTTAGTTTCAATTAAAAACAGGCTACCTTTAAAAGTCCGGTAGACAAAATCACACTTTCCTAAATCTGTATAATCTGAAATTGGAGATTTTTCAAATAACAGTAATTCAGCGCACGAGGGAAACAAGTCTTTAATATTCAGAAATAAATAAGCTTGCAATAGAAGTTCCTTATCATAAGGAAATAAGATAACTCCTTCAAAAAATTTTTGAATGTCCTCCTGAGTTTGGGGTTGAATGATTTTACAGTATGAAACAAATTTATGTAGCTCGTTCACGATCATCAAGTTCTAACTCCTTCCCCCGGTCGCAGCCTTAAGGGTCTTAGCATAAAAAGATACCACTCCCTAAAGGAAATCATCATCCGCACAAGTGACTAAAAAACTATTACAGTTCTAGGTATGTAAGCCAATTTACTGTTGACAATTCAGCACAACTGATATTTAAGCTGCTTTTCAGTATTAGTAAACTTTTGATTTCTGACTTTAGCTACTAGTCAGCGATTTGATATGAGCAGCAAAACTGGCATTTTGCAAAGCTTGAACGGTTATTCTAGAATCTTGAACGCAAAATTGCCAACCCAAGCGAACAAGTTTCCGAGAATTTTCAGTTTGTATAATTCCGATCACTGGCATTTTTGCCTTCTCTTTGTCTCCTGACTGTTCTTGCAAAATTGTTTTCAAGCGATGTAATTCTTCGATGTTACCTGCTTGCTGGGGATTTAATTCCACCATTACCATTTGTACTGTTTCCACTGGTTCTGCATCTTCAAGAATAAATTGAGTTTGCTCGTCGCGTCGATCTACTTTTCCCCAAATAATTAATCTAGTGTCAACTTGGAGTAGAGAACTAATGCGTTCATAGGTTTTGGGAAAGACTACAGCTTCCGATTGTGTAGTGAGGTCTTCTATTTGCAAAATTGCCATTTGATCACCTTTTTTAGTAACCACTTTTTTGACGTTATTTAACATGACAACTGCACAAAGCCTGGTTTCTTCTCTTTGCTCTCCCAGTTGCGAAAGGTTAATAGGAGTCAAAAGTGGTGCTATTTGCCGTAACGATTTCAGGGGATGATCTGATACATAAAAGCCTAATAATTCCTTCTCCATCTGCAACTTTTTTTGTGGCGGCAAATCCATTACAGGTTTAGATTTGGGAGCAGTTTCAAAGGCATTATTTGCTCTTTTATTGGGATTAGAAGAAAATCCGTCGCCTAATAAATCTAAGAGATTTCCTTGACCGCTAGCTCTGTCTTTAGCGCGAGATTGTGCCCAATCATACACTAATTCTAAGTCGTTAATTAACTGTTGACGGTTGGATTCAATTTTGTCAAATGCTCCACAGTAGATTAGCGATTCCAGAGTCCGGCGGTTAACAGCACGTAAATCCACGCGATCGCAAAAATCAGCAAGGGATTTAAACTCTCCTGTCTCATTCCTGGCCTCCAAAATACAAGCGATCGCACTCTGTCCCACGTTACGCACCGCCGAAAATCCAAACAGAATCTTTCCTGCTGTTGGCGTAAAATCAACACCAGAACGGTTAATATCTGGCGGATCTATGGAAATACCCATATTTGTACAGTTAGTAATATATCTCTGTACTTTATCGGTATCGCCACTGTTAGCCGTTAACAGTGCCGCCATATATTCCAATGGGTAATTAGCTTTTAAATATGCTGTTTGATAAGTTACATAACCATAGGCAGTCGAATGGGATTTATTGAAACAATTAGAAGCTATTAAGCCATTTCTGATCGCAAAATTATGGTCATGCTCAACCCCAATATCATAGACATTTTGTTTGCCTAAATATTTGCGTGTGACTATTTTGATCATCCTACCCTACTCCCTAAAAAACTTTCGCGAATTTTTTTTTGCCAAATTATTTAATTGATAAAATGATGACAATTGTAAATTTAGTAATATTATAATAAAAAATTATATCACTATAAAAGGCTGCTATAGTCTTAGGCAGGATTAGCAAAGTATATCAAAATTTTGTTAAACCATTAAATAGACAGTTAACAGCATTATAATTGCTGTTTTAAAGCTTATTAAACACGTTCCAATACATATTAATCCGCTTAGTCAGATGCCTGGGTAGTGGGGAAGAAGCAGAGGATCTGTTAGGGACTTCCAAATAAAAAAATTTTAAGATCAGGGAGCAGGGGAGAGGGTTTCCAGCTTTTATTGACAATAAAAATGGTGCAACTTGTAGGCGCAACGGCTTAGTGAAGTTCAGAAATTGAATAATTTATTTTTTGGAGTTCTTTTAGCTGGGGAGAAAAGTTTTACCTTATGTACCCTGCCTGTGTGCCTCTTTCCAATGCCCAATGCGTCAGTTACTATCGTTGAAAAGTAACTCAGTATTAGAGGGTGTGGGTAGGTGAAAGTGACGCTAATCGTAATTTTGGCGGTGGTTGTGGGATTGTTTGTGGTAGTCGAGATTGGGCTGCGATCGCTCTTTGGCTTTGGTAATCCTTTGATTTATATTGGCGATGAGCAGATTGGTTATTTATTGGCTCCTAGTCAGCGTACCCGTCGTTTTGGTAATCGCATTGAAATTAATGAGTATTCTATGCGAAGTAGTCCGATTAAAAAGACACCTGCACCTTCTGGACTGCGAATTTTACTGTTAGGGGATTCTATTGCTAATGGTGGCTGGTGGACAGATCAGACTAATACAATATCCACCATGATGATGCGTTCTCTGGCATCATCCACTAATAGTAATTATCAGGAAGTAGAAGTGCTAAATGCTTCAGCTAACTCTTGGGGGCCAAGGAACGAGTTAGCTTATTTACAGAAGTTTGGCAATTTCAACTCGCAAGCAGTAGTGTTATTAATTAATACCGATGATTTGTTTGCTACTCCTGCCACTTCTTTACCAGTAGGACGCGATCGCAACTATCCCGATAGTAAACCTCCTCTAGCATTGGTGGAAGTGTGGCAACGTTATATCGCCAAGCAACAGCCAATTCCCGAAATCAAAGCAGTGCAAAATGAAGCAGGCGATCGCGTAGGGATTAATCTGGAGGCGATCGGCAAAATTCAAGCCCTGACTCGCCAAACCAACAGCCAATTTTTACTAGTCATGACTCCCTTACTGCGAGAAGTTGGCGAACCAGGCCCCCGCGATTACGAAATTAAAGCACGCCAGCGCTTGAACGATTTTACTAAAGCACAACAAATTAACTATATAGACTTTTTACCGATATTCAATTCAACTACCAACCCACAAGCCTTGTATCACGACCACATTCACCTCAACTTACAAGGTAATAAATTTGTCAGTGAAGTTATGGAGCGATCGCTTTTGGAAATATTAGGGGAGATACCACTTCTTCAGAGCTACTAAAGTGGTCTATTCTACCCAAAAAAAAGTTTGTAGGGAGCAATTTATGCTTCAAGCGATTAAATAACACTCAGTAGCAGAGCAGGCGTATTTGGCTTAGTTCTATAGGCATCAGCACCTTGGTTTTTGTCCATAAGCGATGAATTGCCTGATTGTTGCTACCAAAAATTACAATAGGTCTTGTTGATTAGTCGAATTTGTTTTGATGAAGCGACACAATTCAAATCCACTCATTCTTGGTATTACTACATCACTAATAATTGTATCTGGCTTTACTTTTAATATTTTTATATAGCTTATCTTGCACTAGTACAGGGTGGCGGAAATAAGCAGACTATTGAAAAGGCATAAACAGCTTATTCCATAATACTTTTGACTTTTTGCTTTTGCCTTGCGGTACTAGTTGCATTAATAATATTATAATACAATGACTAACTAATTCTGATTTACCCAGACAATGTTATCTAACTAAAATGGTAGCCATCTAGGTAATACTCAACCTTAGATATAAAAAAATGTTGAGTTTTGTGGAGTTATTTCTTAATATTAGAAAATTAAACAATATGTTGAAAGATTACTTTTAGTAAATCTCCTTGAGTAAAAGGCTTAGTTAAATAGCCTGATGCTCTTACTATCTTAGCTTTAGCTCTATCTAAAAATCCTACTTTTCCTGACACCATAATTACAGGTATATTTTTAAAGTTTGAGTGTTTACGCAGCAAAGAGCAGAGTTCGTATCCATCTAAATTAGGCATTGAGATATCCAACAAAATGATGTCGGGTTTAGTATGAACAATCTGCATTAAAGCTTTTAAAGAATCGGTGACTCCCACAAAAGAAAATGTTTGTTCATCTAGATAACTCTTAATAGTATCCAATACCGTCGGGCTATCATCAATACAAAAGATTGTGTAGATTTTTTTGTCAACAGGAGATTGGGTGATCCGGTGACCCCTATGTTCATTAGTATTAATAGAGTAAACTGGTGGTTTATAGCCGTTTGTTATAGACGACTTCGATGTAGTTTTGGCATTAGGTTTCAGCTCATTTATTTTGAACAATTGTGAGGGGTGCGATTGAGAAGTTGTTGATGTCTGACGATAAGCTGCTTCTCTACGTTCGCGCAGCGTGTCGCAGACAGAGGCTTCTTTTTCAGAGACGCTAACGCGAACGCCAACGCTTTGCGGTGTTTGACATCTTTCAACTAGTAAGCGGAGATTCAGATGACAAAACTTTGGCATATCATCCAGAAAGCTTTCAGGAATAAATTCATAACTCCCCTCGTCTAAGTTCAGAAATGACTCTAGAATTTCTAGCGCCAATTGCTCTATCAGTATCGCCGCTTGAGATGGACTGATATATTTCTGATTGACTAGCCAACAAATAGCCAGATAGTCTGGGTTCGGTATTGCCTGATTTTCAATACCAGTTTCAAATATCGCCCGCAACTGCTCGTGGATTCCGTGAGGGATAGTGGAAATTTGCTGACTCAAGCGTTGCAAATTTCTATAAAGCGGCTCAAACATTTTCTCTGAGTAGCAGGCATAAATTAGTTTCCCCTCATCCACATATATTGACCAAGAGCCTGATTTGCTAAACACCTGCAAACAACCCGTAACCGACTTACCAGTGATTTTTTTCAACAGAGATAAAGGCTGGAGCTTTTGGAAAAATCTGTATCTACTAATCGGAAGTGTCTTCATTCGGATGGCTCTGAAATAAAATTAACAAACATTTGTAAGTAAAATTAGTGAATTATCTTTTCAGAATTCACCACGACTTTGTTGAAAGTACTATTCAGATAAATATAACGGTCACATTTGAGTTAGTACAGAGATTCCCACCCCCCAACTCTTAATTCACCAATCTCTGTTAAGCTATAAAGCACCAATTACAACTAAACCAATCCATGTTCTTGCCCAATAGCAAAATTGCCCGACTGGTTGCCAGGATATAGTATTTCAAAAATTAGATTGGTTTTCTGTATCTTTCGCTAATCTAGCTAATCTAACAGTAACTCAAGTGCCAGGCACAGACCATTGGCTCTCGCCCATCAGTCACAAAAAGATCATCGTTATCCGTACTTAGCAGCCTAAAATTGTAGATACTTTAGTTTTCTTGCCTAAGTTGTTTTGCGCCTGATGCTAAAGTCAAAAGCGACCAAAATCTATTGTGACGTAGACCAAAATGCCTCTCTCCTCAAGGCTTTTGAGCATTCAGTCCGTACTGACGGACTATGTTTTTATAGCTGACTTTTTATTCTTATCTGGAAAACCTCACTTCCATTCCTTTCCCCTGCTTTTGAGAGGTACAAGGGCTACGGGCTAGGAATTTGGTTTCACGTTGATATTTTCATATAGCGCGAAAAGTCAGTTTTTTGTAGCTATGACGAAAGTCGTCGGGTACTTTTCCAAAAGTTTATTCTGGATAGGAACTTCTTAAAGAAAGTAAGTATTATTAGACACTAAGCATCACAAAATCAATGCCTTACTTAGGTTTGTGATTGTAGAGCAATTCTTAGAGTTGGGATTGAGCAAAATTTTCACTTGCACAAGAAGAATGGTAACCTCCGACCAAGGATGAGTTAGCTGGTAATTGCCGCCATGATGGTGTGTGGTGAGATGCACAGGCGACGATATCAGCAGAATGGAATCTCTTCATAATTACTGGAAACGGGTTCTAATGCTGTGTGGAGCTGCTGTGTGGAACTAAATAGTCATCCTGCACAATTTGGAGTGACAAATTCAAGAACTTACAGCGAAATTCTTGATTAGTAATACATACCTGCAATATAGCTCTTTTCAGCTAGATGGTAGATAACAAGTAAGTAACCACTAAAATTCAGATTACTATAATTTTCAAAAAAAGTTAGCAAAAACATATAAACTTCATGATAAATCAGTAAAGGAAACATGAAAACTAATTAATATTATCTTTCAGTATTTATTTGATCGGATATCCGGAAAGGCTGATAATGTACAGTAAAAGATAATTTTGTATATTTTTGAATTACACTTAAAAAGAAGTGAATCATTTTATAGTATCAATCTGCCCGAAAAATCTCAAGTTTTAAAAATCACAAATATAAATACAACATTGTTCACCTAAGCGTAGTCTGCACTTCTGTACGTTCCCTGCGGGATGCTACGCAAACGCACAGCGTGTCGCAGACAGAGGCTGCGCGTAGCTTCCCCGTAGGGGTACGGCAAAGCTCAGTAACCACTGTAGACATCGCATTCATTAACCCATAACCTATATGTAGCAAAAAGACGCAAAGAAATTCTTTGCGTCTTTGACGTGAGATTTAAAAGTGGACATTCTCACCGTTATACTTCTCCATCTACTTAAAATTGCTCCCGCCAGCACCAGCTTAAAAGTGTGCCACCAGCCACCAGCTTAACTATTTCCAGCATCCAATAACTGCCGTGTAGTAAATTCATTGTTGATGGAATAGCAGTAGGAGCTTCAAATAGGTTGAGTTGGACTCCTATAGCGCACATCTGCGGAGTTAAAAAATAGGTGTCAAGCATAGCTATTGTTAGCAGCAATACTGATAAAACAATACTGCCAACCCGCCAGTGATATCGGGTTTTGCACAAAGCTAGTGCACCAGTCAGAACGACAGCAGCAGATAATAATTCCATCCGATTGAAATTCCAAAAAATCGTATAGCCTGCTGTCGTAAAACCAGCTTGGCTCATCATGCCGGAAAGATAAAGGCTAGGCATAATTACCCAGTCTAAAACTAAACTAGCACTGAGCCAAAAGCCCAAAGTCAATATGATAGCGGTTTGCCAAATTGGTCGTTTGAATTCAAGGCTAGAAATAGCAGTCATAAAATAATTGCGTGTGTTGTATTTCTTAGTTTGTAACTTCACCAGCAGTTTGACAAGAAATATCAACTAACCTTTACAAAGCGATCGCTCTTACATTATTAACTCAATCCCAAGATTTTTTAACTTGGATTGAGAAATATTAAGATTTTTTAAAATTAATTTAAATAAATTTTCCCTGTTAGAAATACTCAATTTTTTATATTGAAAGTAACTAAGCGATCGCGGCAACTAGAATGATGAATTATAGGTTGAGGTTTAAATTGATACAGATACAGATTGCCAAAATCCTTAATTTGTTACAGCCTTCTGCATTTTGAAACATCCACTGTGGCTTCAGTAAGCCGATGAGAAAATTTCAATATATGTCAACTAAATTGTTTAAAACCCCTAAATTTATTTATGGGGTTTACCAACTGAGCCTCCAGCATAGCTACCTCCTGCCTTCTCATGCTGGTTTTTAAAAGTTTATGGTTTACTGAACACTGTCTGTTTTATACGCAGACATGAGTAATAAGCTGTTAAGCATTTAATTTGCACATTGAGATCGCAGGGGGCAGGGAGCAAGGGAGAGGGTTTGCAGCTTTATTACCATGAAAATGGTGCAATTTAAATGACGATTAGCTTACCAAGTTGTCTTTGATCGTATTATTTGCTCAAGAGGCAGTCTAGTAGAGATTTTGATTATAAACAAGATTAATTTTCAAATAAATTTTTCAACATATCACGTTCAAACAAGTTAATTACATTTTCTGTATAGAATATCTATCTTTAGACATACTTTCTTAAAAAAGTATTGTTATCCAGTGCACTTCGTATGGTGGATTGACTTAAATCTATTTACATATGTTATGATTTTTATTGTTCTAATGTTAGGATTTGTGTTGTAATTTTAATTTACCGAATGGGAAATTATTTGCTAAATTAGGCTGAAATAGCTTAATTTAGAACTTTAAAGGTAATTCAAGCAAACTTAGAAACTTTGAAAACACAACCGTTCCTTAAAAAAAGTTAAACTTTTGTTACTAATAACTCAGATATTTTTAAATTCTGAATTTTTAGGAGTTACCAAGGTAGGTATCTTCAATACTGAGCAGTAACTTGATTGAATGAAAAAAGACTTTTACTGCCACTTTGAAATAAATAGAGTGTAGTAAGTCATATTTGTTTTTAACCATTTTATGGTTTGAGACTAATGCTAAAAAATAGTTAGCGGAGAATTAATCATGCCTGTAATCTCAAATTCAGCCTGGAGAGAAACAATATGATTACTTTACTAAGATGGGACTTTTGCAAAGTTTAATGGTTGAAAGTTGATAGAGACAAACATAATGGAGTTAATAAAAATTCAGATAAACTTCCTAAAAGTAAAGTCCACTGTTATTCTGAAGTAAATAGAATATAGCGAGTTTAGCGATATAAGGTTTGAGACTAATGCTAAAAAACAGCAAACTAACAATTAATCAGGGTTCTAATCTCAAATTTAAGCTTGGGTATCAACGATACAATCAGTTTTTTAGGCTAGAATTTTTGCGGAATCGTACAGTTGGAAAGCCACTAACAAGTAAACAAACATAGTGGAATAAATCTCAATTAAGATAAATTTTCCTCTCCTCAGTAAAGTCAATAATCCCGAAAGAAAGAATGCAAGTATTATGGCAAAATCTTGCTAGTGGGACTAGTTGACCAGTTTAGAGGCTATCTTAAATTAGAGACTAGCCCACCTACAGAATTTACTCCAATGAATGGTGTTGTTTAATAACATTGCTAGTCAGAAATATAAGTAATCTTTTTTCTTGAAAGCTCTTTTAGTTATGTCTTTAATCTCAAACGATAAAGATCATTATTTCTTGCTGGCATACATTAGGGTAAATCGGAATTATTACCGAAATCTCACAATTTTTTAACTGGAATAAGGTCAACACACATGAATAAAGTTCAAGCATCCTTTGAAGCTACCGAAGCTGCGTTTCACGTGCAAGGTTACGAAAAAATCGATTTTAGTCTTGTCTATGTGAACGGTGCATTTGATACTCAAAACAGAGAAATAGCAGATAGCTATGCAAAATTTGGCCGCTGTCTGACTGTAATTGATGCCAATGTCCATGAACTTTATGGCGATCAGATCAGGTCATATTTTAGACACTATAACATTGAACTGACAGTATTTCCGATCATGATTACAGAGCCAGCTAAAACCCTTGCAACGTTTGAAAAAATTGTTGACGCTTTTTCGGATTTTGGCTTAGTTCGTAAAGAACCAGTCTTAGTCGTCGGTGGTGGTTTAGTTACTGATGTGGCTGGGTTTGCTTGCGCTTCTTACCGTCGCAAGAGCAACTATATTCGCATTCCTACCACGTTAATTGGTTTGATTGATGCAGGTGTAGCGATTAAGGTAGCAGTTAATCATCGCAAGTTGAAAAATCGCTTGGGAGCATATCATGCACCTTTGAAAGTAATCCTAGATTTCTCATTTTTGAAAACCTTGCCAACGTCTCAAGTTCGTAATGGGATGGCAGAGTTGGTGAAAATTGCTGTAGTTTCTAACTCCGAAGTCTTTGAACTGCTATACGAATATGGCGAAGAACTGCTTTCCACTCACTTTGGACATGTGAATGCTACACCGGAAATTAAAGAGATTGCCCATAAAGTCAACTATGAGGCAATCAAAACCATGTTGGAGTTAGAGACGCCTAACTTACATGAAATAGACCTCGATCGCGTCATTGCCTACGGTCACACTTGGAGTCCTACCCTAGAATTAGCACCTCAGATACCCCTATATCATGGTCATGCGGTCAATATAGATATGGCTTTGTCTGCAACCATTGCAGCACAACGGGGCTATATTCCAACAGGAGAGCGCGATCGCATCCTAGACTTGATGAGTCGTATAGGTTTATCACTCGATCATCCTCTACTAGATGGAGATTTGCTCTGGGATGCTACCCAGTCTATAAGCTTGACACGAGATGGCAAACAACGCGCAGCCATGCCTTGTCCGATTGGTGAGTGCTTCTTTGCCAACGATCTAACTCGTGAAGAACTTGATGCTGCTTTAGCTGAACACAAACGTCTTTGTGCTAAATACCCTCGTGGCGGAAAAGGTGTTGACGCATACATTGAAAGTCAAGAAGCCAAGCTAGTAGGGGTGTGAAAATATGACGAGTGTTTTAGGACGAGAAACAGCTAGGCCGATAACGCCACACAGTATCTTAGTAGCCCAGCTACAGCAAACCCTCAAATTGGCAGAAGAGAACAACATTCCCGTAGAGATATTAGATTCTTTGCGGCAGGGAGTTCAATTAGCGGCGGGTTTAGATCCCTACTTGGATGATTACACTACGCCCGAATCGAGCGCATTGACAGCATTGGCGCAAAAAACAAGCATTGAAGACTGGAGCAAGCGCTTCAGTGATGGTGAAACAGTGCGTCAACTAGAGCAGGAGATGCTCTCAGGACATCTTGAAGGACAGACATTAAAAATGTTTGTTCACATGACCAAGGCAAAGCGCATTCTAGAAGTAGGAATGTTCACAGGGTATTCAGCCTTAGCAATGGCAGAAGCATTACCAAGTGATGGGCAACTTATAGGTTGCGAAGTAGATCCCTATGTTGCTCAATTTGCTGTTCGTTGCTTTAGTGAGTCTCCCCACGGCGACAAAATCGTTGTGGAAGTAGCACCAGCCCTAGAGACACTCTACAAGCTGGCTGCGAGAAAAGAAGTATTTGATCTGATCTTCATCGATGCGGATAAAAAAGAGTATGTAAAGTACTTCCAGACCATTTTGGATAGTAACTTACTGGCTCCCGACGGCTTAATCTGTGTGGATAACACTTTGTTGCAGGGACAAGTTTACTTACCACCCGAACAACGCACCGCCAACGGTGAAGCGATCGCGCAGTTCAACCGTATTGTTGCCGGCGATCCTCGTGTAGAGCAAGTTCTCTTACCCATCCGAGATGGTATAACCCTGATTAGACGCGTTGTGTAATCGAGAGATGAGGAGATGAGCAGAGAAGTCTAAGCCTTGGCTTAGACTTCAAAAGAATAATTTTTCGCTTGCTTCCTCATCTCCCCTCAAGCTATTTTTTTGCGATCGCAGTTGTTGTATAAAATACAACGGTATTTAGGAATATGAATCATGCCAGTACTTCGCATCCTTCATTTAGTTGGATCTGCATACAATCATTTTTACTGTGAGTTGTCACGCAATTACGCCCAAAGTTGTCTGGTAGCTACGGCAAATCCATCGCTCTATGACTTTCTAATTGCATACATCACACTCGATGGCCAGTGGCGATTTCCTTCCTCTCTCAGTCCAGAAGATATTGCTGTTGCTAAACCGATGCCTCTATCAGATGCCATACAGTTTATAACAACGCAAAACATTGACCTGATACACGCTTGCTGAAAATCTAATGACTTCAAGTGCGTATGTAACACCTATTTGTACTCTAGGTAATCCCCATCTAAAAGATAAAGAATAAATATTCTACATTTACCTTTAAAAAGAGAGAGGATGCGGAAAGAAGCCGTTAGCAGTTTATTAGCCGCCCTTGAAGAATTTTGTTGAGTCACTTAACTTCTGACTCGCCACCACCCAAAGGTTCCACTATCATTTCACAATTACAACTATGAGGGAGCAGATTTTTGCCATATTCCAAAACTTGGGCACACTTGCATTACTGGCGATCGCATTTCCCTTTAACTGTACCGTCGTACTTGCATCGCTGCTGTGGAATTTTTTCAGCAGATCGGATGCTAATCTTGTGGTATCGAACGAGAATCCTAAAAATATCTTGATCGGTGGTGGTAGAATGACCAAAACCCTTCAGCTGGCGCGATCGTTTCACGCTGCTGGGCATCGAGTCATTTTATTTGATCTTGACAAATACTGGTTCAGTGGTTATCGATTTTCTAACTCTGTGGCTGCCTTTTACACAGTTCCTGACTCGCAAGAAGACTTAGAAGGTTATACTCAAGCCGTGCGTGCGATCGCCAAAAAAGAAAACATAGATTTTTGGCGTTGCATAAATGCGGGATGAATCAGGCAAACACGGGTATTTTTTTATATTTCAAATAATGAAGTAACAATCGAATTGAATGTTTAAGCATATCCACTGATTTAGAATAGCAGAGTGTTT
>JAHHHS010000011.1 GCA_019359215.1 Nostoc indistinguendum CM1-VF10
TGGTTAATTTGATGGCAGGGCTTACTGCTTATACCTATTTGCCCAAAAAACCATCTATTGACATTTACCCAAAAGACTTACCTGCATTGCCTCCTGCTATTTTTTAGTTCTGTCGAACTCACGTTAAGTCAAACAAATAACCGCACTGCTACGTTACAGCAAGTTGCTCAGGAAATTTCAGAAATTACCGATCAACGTATCCAGAATAATATTGCAGCCTCAGCGTTCATTCTGGCTGGGCTAGTATTAGAGAAAGAGATCATTCAACAATTGCTGCGGAGGGAACATATGCAGGAATCGGTAACCTATTAAGCTATCCTTGCTGAAGGTTTACCTGAAGGTCGTGCTGAAGAGGTGCGGCGTGTAGCGATGAATCTGCTCAAAGAGGGAATTTTGGTGGAAATAGTGGCAAGGGTGACAGGGTTATCTCTGGAACAGATACAGCAGTTGGCAAGTGAAGAAACTGGTAATGCAGGGAAGTGAGGAAGCGATGTCTACAACGGGCTATGCCTACGCTATTCTCTCATTTTCATTGCTCAAAATCGATGGCGGAGCCATTAAAAATGCATTCCCAGGTGCAACCTGGGAACGAGTACGAATATTAAACTCTTAACTTTTGTACAGACGCGATTAATCGCATCTCTAATTATTTGCCAAAGCCTTTACCGCGAGAGGTTGAAGGTAGACAAATGCAGTTTTCGAGTTGACTAATTAAAGCCTCACGATCTAAATTTTGACCAATTAGCACGATTTGGTTTTTCAGTTGGCCTTTCCATTCATCATCATCCAAAGTAAACCGTTTACCGCAAAGGTGGAAAATATGACGTTTTGGACTTTCGTCAAACCACATAATCCCCTTAGCTCGGAAGATATTTGAGGGTAGCTGGTTATCTAAGAAATACTGAAACTTCCTAATAGAAAAAGGTTTGTCACTTTGGAAAGAGATGGAAGTAAAACCATCATTTTCTAAATGGTCAGAATGATGGTGGTCATGGTGATCATGATCATGATCATGGTGATCGTGACCGCATGTTGAGTGGTCATGATCATCGTGAGCGTGATGATCATGATCGTGATGGTCGTATTTATCCACCACTGTGTCAAAATATTTATCAGACTCAAACAGACCAACACTAAGAATTAAAGGAAGCGGCACTTGCGATCGCGTGGTGCGGAGAATTCTTGCTCCTTCCTTAACTTCGTTAATTTTTGTTTCTAACTCATTCAATGTGGCTTCATCAACCAAATCAGTCTTGTTCAGTACAATTACATCACCATAGGCAATCTGGCTATATGCTGCTTGAGAATTAAATAAATCTAGACTGTAATTCGCCGCGTCTACCACGGTAATAATCGAATCCAAGCGAGTTAAATCTCGCAATTCTGTGCCCAGAAATGTTAAAGCTACTGGTAGCGGGTCTGCCAATCCAGTTGTTTCCACTACTAGATAATCTAGATTTTCTTGGCGTTCTAAAACTTTGTAAACTGCATCTACCAAATCATTATTAATAGTGCAGCAAATACAACCATTATTTAGCTCGACCATGTTCTCACCAGTGGAAACAATTAGCTCGTTGTCGATGCCAATTTCGCCAAATTCATTTACGAGAACGGCGGTTTTCAAACCCTGTTGGTTGTTGAGGATATGATTGAGTAAAGTCGTCTTGCCACTACCGAGAAAACCCGTAATAATTGTTACTGGCATTCCTTGTTTGGGCGTATCCATTGCCGAAGATTCGGGTGTAACTGCTGATTGCATAGCGCTGTTATCAAATAGTCAAAAAATAGTAATGTAGCGTAGATAGTCCAGAAAACACTAGCGCCGCAAGGCGGAAGTCAAAAATCAAAAGTCAAAAACCCTTGATTTCTAGGCTTTCGAGATTTTGTCCAATACTATGTTGATTTCCGCCGTGACGTACTAGCATAGGGATGCTGGACTGTCATCCCAGCTGCTTTACCCTATTATTACGTATCTCCTTATTTCAGCATTACTCTGTTATGACCCTAACCCTTTACAATACCCTCACCCGTCGTCAAGAACCGTTTGAAACAGTCGAACCAGGCAAGGTTAAGATGTATTACTGCGGCGTGACGGTGTACGATTACTGCCATTTGGGTCATGCCAGAGCTTGCATCGTTTGGGACGTTGTGCGCCGATACCTCCAGTTTATCGGCTATGAAGTCCGATATATCCAAAATTTTACCGATATTGATGACAAGATTCTCAATCGAGCCTGTGTTGAACATTCATCAATGGAAGCTGTAGCCGATCGCTTTATCAAAGCATATTTTGAGGATATGGCGCGGCTGGGAATCAAAGAAGCTGATGAATATCCCCGTGCTACCCATACGATGAATGGCATTCAAAGGTTAATTCATGAGTTGGAAAATAAAGGTTTTGCTTACCCTGCTGATGGTGATGTGTATTATGCAGTCCGGCAGTTTGCTGAGTATGGCAAGCTTTCTGGACGCAAGTTAGAAGATATGCAAGCTGGGAAAAGTGATCGTGTAAACGTAGAAGATCCAGAGTACCAGAAAAAGAAAGACCCCTTCGATTTTGCTTTATGGAAGGCAGCAAAACCAGGAGAACCTGCTTGGGAATCACCTTGGGGCGCAGGTCGTCCGGGATGGCACATTGAATGCTCGGCAATGGTACGCGATCGCTTGGGTGATACCATAGATATTCATGCTGGTGGTGCTGACTTAATTTTTCCCCACCACGAAAACGAAATTGCCCAATCTGAGGCTGTAACAGGAAAACCCCTGGCGCGTTACTGGCTGCATAACGGCATGGTGAAGGTAGATGGTGAAAAAATGTCCAAATCTTTGGGCAATTTCACCACTATTCGAGACTTACTCGATCGAGGAGTTGACCCGATGGCAGTGCGGTTATTCGTACTGACTGCTCAATACCGTACACCCATAGATTTTACCGACGAAGCGATCACCGCAGCAACCAACGGTTGGCACACCATTAGAGAAGGGTTACTCTTCGGCTACCAATACGACAAAAAACTAGGATGGGGAATGGAAACTGCTTCACTACTCCCTGAAACTGTTGAACGTTTCCAAGAAACTGTGAATAACGACTTTAATTTTCCTGGTGGATTAACAGTGCTGTTTGAATTAGCCAAAGAACTGCGCCGTGAAGGAAATATTATTGTGCATCAAGGGAAAACCGAAACTTCTTCTGATGAGTTAAAGCGTCAATGGCAAACTCTTGTTGCATTAGCTGAAGTTTTAGGTTTAGAAGCCAAGCCGGAGGTAGAAACTTCTACAACAGAAGCTTTAAGCGATGCGGAAATTGAAGTGAAAATTCAACAAAGACAAGAAGCACGTAAAGGCAAGAATTTTGCCGAAAGCGATCGCATTCGTGACGAACTCCAAGCAGAAGGTATTACGCTAATTGATAGCCGTGATGGTACACGCTGGCACCGGAATTAAATTTTAAATTATTATGTTGATTACTCTAAAAAAAGCGATCGCTAGTTTCGATATTCCTGCTGATTGGATCGGTATTAGAGCCGTAAAGGAAACTTCTACTACCCGTTCAGTCCGTGACGGCTTACCCCAACTAAATGGCAAATCCTTCACTGTAGGAGCCATGCTGGAAGTTTTAGTAAATGGCTGTCTGGGTTATGCAGCAACTAACTCCCTAGAACTGCCTTCCCTACAAGCTGCTGCCCAAACAGCCTATAAACAAGCATTAGCAGCCAGTGAATGGTGGATACATCCCTTCCGGGAAAGTGAGCGCCCTAAAGTCGTTGGTGAATATAAGTCTCCATTCCTTGAGCCATTAGATGCTTTGAGTCCGGGAGAAATCAACGATTTACTGGTTCGGATTTGCCAAACACTGAAAGTCAACGACAAGATAGTGCAAACCATAGCCAGTGCTAGCACCATTGAGAGAGAGTCTTGGTTTGTTAGCAGCAACGGCTCAGAAGTCTATCAAAAAACTCTATCTATAGGGACTCATTACGGAGCCACCGCCCAAGATGGGGTGGTTGTACAGCAGCGCAGCAACAACGGCTCTCAGGCAAACTGTTACCAAGGTGGACTAGAACTTTTAAAACAAGAAAACTTATGGTATCGGGTGCGGCAAATTGGCGAACAAGCAGTAGAACTCTTGACAGCAGAGGAATGCCCAACCACCCGCACCAACTTAGTTTTAGCCCCAGACCAAATGATGCTGCAAATCCATGAAAGTGTCGGGCATCCCCTAGAAATTGACCGAATTTTGGGAGATGAGCGTAACTATGCTGGGGGCAGCTTCGTTAATAAAAGTGATTTTGGCAACCTAGTATATGGTTCGCCACTGATGAACATTACCTTTGATCCTACCGTACCTGGTGAATTTGCCAGCTATGGCTTTGATGATACGGGTGCTGTAGCAACGCGGGAGTTTTTGGTAAAAGAAGGTGTACTCCAACGAGGTATAGGCAGTTTAGAGAGTCAAGCAAGAGCAGGTGTAGCAGGAGTTGCCTGTGCCCGTGCTTCCTCATGGAATCGACCAGCGATTGATCGCATGGGTAACTTAAATTTAGAACCTCTAAACGCAACCTTTGAAGACATTATTGCTGGGATAGAACACGGCGTTTATATGGAATCTAACCGATCTTGGTCAATTGACGATCGCCGCTACAAATTCCAATTTGGTTGCGAGTACGCTAAATTAATTGAAAATGGTAAACTCACCAAAACCCTCCGTAATCCCAATTATCGGGCAACAACACCAGAATTTTGGCATAGCTTAATCCAAGTAGGAGGTACTGACAACTGGCAAATGTATGGTACTCCTTATTGTGGCAAAGGAGAACCAAATCAAGCTATTTGGGTAGGACACGGTTCACCTGTTTGTGTATTTGCTAATGTAGAAGTTTTTGGTGGAGGAAGTTGACAAAGTTAGGAGGGAAGAGTTAGGAGGGAAGAGTTGGTACTTAAATAGTTAGGCATTATTAAACATAAAATCTTAGTTTGTAGTGAGCGATTCATCACTCAAAACAAAGATTATTAGGAATAAAGTTTTTATTAAAAACTTTAATTTATTTATGCCTAGCTACTTAGGATATTTGAATTAAAAAACTCGTACACCCTAGCTTTTTCTCCTCATTATTCACTATGAATATTTAATATCTATGAAAATTGAAGAATTATCTGCATTAGAAGTCAGCTTTAATCAACTGATTGAAACTCTACTAATTAAAAAAGCCGAAAGTGAACAATTCACTGTGAAACTCAGCAGTGAAAGAAGTCAATTTACTCGTTTCAATCATGCGAAAGTGCGGCAAACAGGTTGTGTTGCTGATGGTTGGATCGAACTTACTTTGATGGCAGATCAGCGCAGCAGTGTTAGGCAGTTTCCCTTTACTGGAAATTGGGATGTAGATTGGCAGTTAGCATATACTGCTTTGCAAGAACTACGTGACGAACTTATTTTACTACCCATCGATCCGTATCTAGTTTTACCATCAGGAAATAATACCAGTCGAGAAATACATTCTGGGAATTTATTGGCGGCGGAAGCAGTAGTACCAACTGTGCTAGAACTAGTTGCTGAATTAGATTTTACAGGAATATATGCAGGAGGAGTGGTAGTTAAAGCTTACGGTGATTCCAACGGTCAAAAACACTGGTTTGCTACTGATTCTTTTACCTTAGATTATTCTCTGTTTTCCACCTCTGGACAAGCAGTTAAAGGTACATTTGCAGGGAGTGATTGGGATGAATCTGCTTATATAGGCAAAATCAGCGAAGGCAAAAAGCAACTAGAATTGCTTGCTCGCCCAGCTAAAGAATTGTCACGGGGACAATATAAAACATATTTTGCACCTGCTGCTGTTGCAGATTTCTTACTGATGCTTTCTTGGGGAGCAGTCGGCGAAGCTGATATCCAACAAGGAAATAGTGCTTTGGCTGCTTTATCGCGTCAAGAAAAACAACTTTCCCCAAGATTTAGTTTGAAAGAAAACTTTCAACAAGGCTTAGTGCCACGATTTAATGAATTAGGAGAAATAGCAGCACCGGAGTTATTTGTAATAGAAAAAGGACGTTTGGTAAATACTTTGGTGAATTCTCGGACTGCTAAAGAATATCAAAAAATTGCCAATGGTGCTAATGGTTCAGAGACTCTACGTGCGCCAGAAGTGAGTCCAGGAAATTTACTATTTGAGCAGATTCTTCCGAGATTGGATACAGGATTGTATCTATCAAATTTGCATTACTTAAATTGGAGCGATCGCCAAACTGGTAGAATCACAGGTATGACTCGTTATGCTTGTTTTTGGGTAGAAAACGGAGAAATCATTGCCCCCATTGAAAATTTACGTTTTGATGAAAGTCTCTATCGCTTCTGGGGAGATAAGTTAGTAGATTTGACCGATTTTCAAGAATTCATTCCCGAAGTAGGTACATACGATAGTCGCCAACTTGGAGGTAGTTTAGTTCCCGGTATGCTGGTGGAAGATTTTACATATACTTTGTAATCGTCTTGTGTAAAAACACCATATTCTTAGCTCGACTTTATCCTTTTTTGTCGCAAGGTGATACTCCTGCAAAGCCGTTGCGCGAACGCTTAAACTGAAACTTTTGTGGAAAGATAGTTTTGCTTCTATTACCAGTTAGGTATAGAAAACCAAAAGTTTTCGTTAATCAAAATTGCTGGGTTAAGCAATAGCGAAACCCAACCTATAATTTTCCCCATCTCTCCTTAGAACCTCTATTTTTTCTTACTAGGAGGTGAATTACGCTGGGTAAGGTTATCAATTTGCAATTGTTGCCGTCCGTTGGTAACAATTCGCAACATATCTTTGAGATCCTGCTCGATATTTCCTAAAATGCCATCAGCATAGGCATCAGCACCATCTTCAATTTCTTGAGCCTGAGCGATCGCAGTTTGTCGCATTTGGTCTAATTCTTGCTGACAAGCATACCGCTTACGGTCAATTTCGGTGAGGGTTTCTTGCATTATTACCTCACACTCTTGCTGCACTTGTCGCCGCAGTTGTTCAGCTTCTTGTTCTGCCTGTTGAATAATATCGCTTTCAGCTAAAATTTGCGCTCTTTTTGCTTGCGCGGCCTCAACAACCTGCTGTCCATACTCTTCCGCTTCTAACAGAATTTCATCCTTTTGGTCGAGGATAGCCGCTGCTTCTTGAAACAGTGATGGTAAAGCAAGCCGGATGTAGTCAAGCTGATCGAGCAGCTTTTCTTCATCTATGAGAGTGCGTCCCGTCAGCGGAATCCTGAGACTAGAGAGAACCATTTCTTCTAGACGGTTGAGTTCCTGCTGAATATCTATGCTTCCCTCTCCACCGACATATTCTTGAGGGGGGGGATTGCTTCCGTTGAGATTGGGTTCAACATTGGAGAGTTGTGATTGTAGCATTGGTATATATCTAGGGCAATGTGTGGGGGAACGAGATGATCGATAGAGCCACCAAACCTTGCAATCTCTTTTACCACACTACTACTTAAAAAACTATACTCATTTGAGGTTGCAAGAAAAACTGTTTCTATTTGAGTAGAAAGAGTTTTATTGGTATGAGCCATTTGCAGTTCCACTTCAAAATCTGACACAGCCCGTAAACCCCTAAGCAAAACTTGTGCTTGTCGCATTTGGGCATAGTTGACGGTAAGACCATCAAAGCTGTCTGTATCTACATTAGGTAGATGTTGTGTAGAATGCCGGATCTGATCTAGCCGTTGCTCCACACTAAAAAGTGGCATTTTGTTGGGGTTCCGCAGTACAGCGACAATTACCCGCTCAAACAGCCGACTACCGCGCTGTATGAGGTCAAGGTGTCCCAAGGTGATGGGGTCGAAGCTACCAGGATAAATAGCAATCACAATTTTAAATATATCAAAGTTGTTTAAGTGATTATATCGAAGCAGTTTTGTTTAACCTACTCAAATCTACCATCTTGCGCTTTGGGGAAGGATGCTAAACTCAATTGTTTTGGTAGTACAAGTTATGCTCAACTAGGCGTTAGGAATTAGACTCCTAAATATGGATACTGGTTTTTTACCTACATCCCCACAATGTTGTGCAGGATTTAAGTACAGTTCCAGTATTCGAGATGCAAGAAACTCCGTACTTAGCAAAGTGCGTGGGTAGTTAACGAACTCTTCTAGGTAATTTTTCATGGCACTGGATTTTCCCACCTTGCCCTTGGCGTTTCAATTTACTTCTCCAGGACCCATTCTGGTGAAATTAGGGCCACTAAGTATCCGTTGGTATGGCTTATTGATTGCCACAGCAGTATTAATTGGCGTCATACTTTCCCAGCATTTGGCAAAACGCCGTAATGTTAATCCTGAGTTGCTAGGCGATTTATTCTTTTGGTTGTTGATTGGGGCAATCCCTAGCGCACGGCTATATTACGTTTTCTTTGAGTGGTCAAAATATGCCCCAACTCCAGGAAAAATCTTTGCTATCTGGGAAGGAGGTATTGCTATTCATGGAGCGATTCTTGGTGGGGTTATAGCTGCGTTAATCTTTGCCAAAATCAAGCAGGTTTCTTTCTGGCAGCTAGCAGATTTAGTAGCGCCTTCACTGATTTTAGGGCAGGCGATCGGGCGTTGGGGCAATTTCTTTAATTCTGAAGCTTTTGGCGATCCGACAAATTTACCCTGGAAGCTGTATATTCCACCAGAGCATCGTCCTCTAGAGTATGCGAGTTTCGATTACTTCCATCCCACTTTCCTGTACGAGTCTCTCTGGGATCTAATGGTGTTTGCGCTGCTCATAACGTTGTTTTTCCGGTCTTTATCCGGTAAGCCACGTTTGAAGGTAGGGACGCTGTTCTTAATTTACTGGCCAGCGTACAGCTTAGGACGTTTGTGGATTGAAGGTTTTCGCACTGATAGCTTGATGCTAGGGCCGTTACGGATAGCACAAGTAGTCAGCAGTCTAGGAATTTTATTTGGATTAGTTGGATTAGCTTGGCTTTACTTACTTAAACGCCCTTTACCCGATGTAGTGCCTACTCCCAAGGGAGATGGGGAAGTGAGGGAATGAGAAGATGAGGGAGCAGGGGGAGAAAGAATAACTAATGCCCAATGCTCAATACCCAAAAATAAAAAATGCCCCAGAGTATTCTCTAGGGCTTAACCAGGGTGCATCTACCATTACTCTCTACTAGGGAAAGAGGGTGAATCCGGAAAGATACTGAGAAAATATCAAAAAAGTTTTTGAGGGATTGCCGTGTGTTCTTCTAAAAGTGAATATACAGAAAACCTGAGTTATAAAAAAACACTATATGCTATAGAACCATCTGTGTATATTGTGGGAGCAGGTCCTGGAGATCCTGATTTATTAACGGTGAAGGCGCAGAAGCTACTGGCTGTTGCTGATGTGATCCTATTTGCTGATTCTTTAGTACCCGAACAGATTTTAGAACTTTGCCGAAAAGATGCGGAGATAATTAGAACTGCGAATCAGACTTTAGAAGAGATTTTGCCGATCATGATCGATAGGGTGCGATCGCAGCACAAATCTTTAGTCCGTCTCCATTCTGGCGATCCTAGTCTCTACAGCGCCATCCACGAGCAAATGCACCTCCTCGCAGAGGCAAATATTCCTTTTGAAATCATACCTGGTATCAGCGCCTTCCAAGCCGCAGCTGCCAAACTCAAAGTAGAACTGACTGTCCCCGGTTTAGTCCAAACTATCATTTTGACTCGCATCAGTGGACGTACAGAAGTCCCCGCCACTGAAGAATTAGCCTCTCTTGCAGCACATCAGGCTAGCCTCTGCTTATATCTAAGTGCGCGTCACGTCGAAAATGCCCAAGCTAAACTACTCGAACACTATCCAGCCGAAACCCCCATTGCAATTTGCTTTCGCATCGGATGGTCCGATGAAAAAATCAAGGTTGTCCCCCTTAATGAAATGGCAGACTGCACTCATAAAGAAAAATTAATTCGCACTACACTTTATATCATCAGCCCAGCACTCTCGGCAGCAAAAGGGCGATCGCGTTTATATCATCCCGAACATAGTCATCTATTCCGCTCATCTCACCAGTAAAAATTGAGCATTGGTAATTAATTCTTCTTTCTTCTCCCTCATCTCTTTCGGGGTTCGGTAAACTTAACAATGTGAATAAAATCCAAAATGCCAATTCGTTACTATGCCATTAATTAAAGTGCAAACTTCTGCAACTGCTCTTCAAAAAGCTGAAATTGAATCAATGCTTTTAAATCTATCAGCCAAGTTAGCGAAACATTTGGGAAAACCAGAATCATACGTCATGACTGCTTTTGAACCAGAAATTCCCATGACTTTTGCGGGGAATACAGACCCAGTTTGCTACATTGAAATTAAGAGCGTTGGCACAATGAAGCCAGATCAAACCGCAGCAATGAGTCAGGACTTTTGCCAGCAGATTAACCAAACTCTAGGTGTGCCTAAAAATCGCATTTATATAGAGTTTGCAGACGCTAAGGGTGCGATGTGGGGCTGGAACGGCACAACATTTGGTTAATTCCCCGTCTTCTTTAGTCAAGACCAAGTTAATCTGGCAGGTGTAGGATAGAGATCTTACATCAAATCTTAATTTTTTATGTCTGCTACGCCTCTTGTATCTCAAGTTGAGTTACATAACTCAGTAAAATCAGAATTAATTCCTCCCCTTCTTGGTGCTTCTCTTGCGGAGTTAACCACTTGGGTGCAGCAGCAAGGACAACCTGCTTACAGAGGGAAGCAGCTGCATGAATGGATCTATGACAAGGGAGTGCGATCGCTAGCTGATATTTCTGTCTTCTCTAAGCAATGGCGCAAAGAAGTAGCTGAAATCCCTATTGGGCGCTCAACTTTACACTACCGCTCTGTGGCTCCCGATGGCACAGTTAAATATCTTTTACGATTAGCAGACGAGCAAATTATTGAAACTGTTGGCATCCCCACCTTCGGAGAAAGGGGAGATGGCCCAAAATCCCGTTTAACAGTTTGCGTCTCTACTCAGGTTGGTTGCCCAATGGGGTGTGATTTCTGCGCTACTGGTAAAGGAGGCTACAAGCGCAACCTAGCACGGCACGAAATTGTCGATCAGGTGTTAACTGTGCAAGAAGATTTTCAGCAACGAGTTAGCAATGTCGTATTTATGGGATTGGGTGAACCATTGTTGAATACTGAGAATGTCCTAGCAGCCTTGAAATCTTTGAATCAAGATGTTGGTATTGGGCAGCGATCGCTTACAGTTTCTACAGTTGGTATTCGCGATCGCATTCGTCAGTTCGCGCAAAACAATTTGCAAATCACTCTTGCTGTTAGTCTTCACGCACCCAACCAAGCACTACGAGAAAAACTCATACCCAGCGCCCGCGCCTATCCTCTAGAAGATTTATTGGCTGAATGTCGGGAATATGTAGAAATCACTGGGCGGCGCGTTACCTTTGAATATGTTCTTCTTGCTGGTGTCAACGATTTACCAGAACACGCATTAGAACTGTCAAAACGCCTGCGAGGATTCCAAAGTCATGTGAATCTGATTCCTTACAACCCTATTCAAGAAGTAGACTACAAACGTCCTAACCGGGATCGGATTGAAGCATTTGTCAACGTCCTTAAGCAGCAAAATACTGCTGTTAGTGTTCGTTATTCTCGTGGTTTAGAAGCCGATGCTGCTTGTGGACAACTGAGAGCAAGTAAGAATTAAACCTCTTGCAGTCAATTTTATCAATAAACATGAAACCGCAGATAAACGTAGATGTATCCTGAGAATTATCTCTGTTTATCTATGGTGTAAAAACCGCCTGAAATACCTTTTTTAACCTACCAACGGCAGGTAGATAAATTAGGTAAATGCGGCAAACCACGTAAAAAAGTTGAATGTATAATTTAATTAAGTTGAATATCTAAAAAAGAGTATTTTTATGCAAAATTAAGATAATGCACTGGATATAACCTTGATTTAGAAAGCTATTCTGAATGTACTGATATTTAGAAAAGGTTATGGACTGGAGAATATTAAGTACATTAGTGTAGCCCAGCGGAGGCATCGTGCAAGCCCTAACGGTGAAAAATCATACTCAACCGAGATTCGCTATAGGGTAATGATATTGACATTTTAAAGGTTTAGCGACGCTAAACCCAACCATATAAGAATTGAGGAAATAATTGTATGTTGAATCGCTTATTAATGGTTAAAGCATGGCTATTATTGATTGTGCTTGCAAAAGCTTTATGGATTAATTCTCCTGCTTATGCACAAATGATTCCGACGAATCCTCAGCTACCTGAGTCTTTTCAAGAAAGAATGAGACGACAACAAGAGGAGCGAAATCAGCAAACACAAGAGCAATTGAATGAAACATTGCTTCGGCAACAGTTTCAGCAACCACAACTACAACAGCAACTGAGATTACAACAGCAAGAATTTACACAACAACGGCAAGAACTGATACGCCAGCAACAACTCAGAATACGACAGCAAGAAACAAGACTACAACAGCAAGAATTTACACGACAGCAACAATTAAGAATACAACAGCAACAACTCAGACAAGATCAACAAATTAGACAACAGCAAGAATTAAGATTACAAGAACAGATACGACAGCAACAACTCAGACAACAGAAAAGCAATTTGTAAAGTCTTTAAAATTTCTGAGCAATAGCTTTATTATTAAAAATTAGAGAAAAGATTCTCCAATTTTTAATTTTTCTTATCTAGCGGTGTGCAATAATTCCTGGAGCATAAGCCTCAATGACTTTGCCAGTGCGAGTGCAACTAATCATTAAATAGTCACAACTTGGGCATTGCGTCCGAGTTAATTGACTATCAGAAATATAATAACGTTCAGCTTTGCTGCCACAATTGGGGCAGTAAATTTTTTGTACTATCTGCATTTTAAAACCCCTGGTTGTAATTATTTTTTATTTCGGAAAGGTAGAAGTTAAACCAGTAAAAATTCTGGTTCGACCCAACTTAACAAACTGCTGTAATATTTGTTAATTATTTTAAACAAAATTTCAGATTTCAAAACTTTTTGATATCTTTGTATATTATCCTATGATTTCAGTGATATTACCCTCCCACTTTAGATACATAAATTGTTTTTTAATTAAATGCTGTTTAGATATTTACTGATCCCTATCAGGAATGCCTTGAGAGAGCCTTATTTATAGCCATTTCAGACGGATACAAAAAAAGCTATTCTTGTATTCAAAAATTAAAACCCGGAAATTAATGTATATTTAGTCACAAAATATCTATCTTAAGATTTAGTTAATATTTGTTAGCAAGATTTACTAAGATAAATTCTGGTGAAGTAGTTTCATTAAAACTAGCGAACTTCTAAAGTAACAGCTTTTTTCGTTCAAGATTCTCTTAGCGTGTGATTTCTGCACACGGGTTAGCAATGTAGTGTTTATAAGTATAGCTAACTGTTGTTAAGTAGTATCAGGCAGCAAATACTAAGTGTTTATACAGTGAATATTAGCGATCGCCCCTTTAGGTTTGTGGGTTAAAGGATGCTTTGATGATAAAAATTTAAAGATAAAATGAAGCTTAAATAAAATTTTTTAAAAACTAATCAATAAAAGAAAATTTATTAAATATCAAATAAACTTCCTGAGAAATAAGTTAATACCATTGTACCATTAGTAATATTTAGAGAAACTTGAGTTGAGATCATCTCAAATTCATAAATGTTATATGACTCCTATTTGGCTTTTGAAAAAATGTCCAATTATTCTACCTCTCTTCTTTCGTTTTCCCCGCCTTCACAAGTAAGTTGATAAATTAAACTGCATAACTATATCAACTATTAACAATTTAAAATAACCGTGTGCTTTAGTGCAGCCTCTTACGCCACTTTCGACAACTAAAAGAACCCCAGCAACATAGTAAATTCACTTTAATGAAAGGTGTTTTAAACCCTTTAGTTTTCGACAATTAAACATCTGCATAAAATTCATTAGATTAATTTTAAGTATGAACATTCAAGAGTTATTAACTATTGCGGATAAAGTGGTAAAGAAGTCATCTGGCAGACATTTGACTGATTTACAAAGTGATTTGTTAAAAGCATCTTCTGAAAATCAGACATACGAACAGTTTGCCAACGATCGCGGCTACTGTCTCGATTATATAAAGAAGGATGTAGGGTCTACGTTATGGCAATTGCTATCTCAAGCATTAGGAGAGAAAGTTACAAAAAAAACTTTCGGCAAGCGTTAGAGCGATATCAACAGGCTGAAAAATTTGTGACTTATGACGAAAGAGAAAAACAGCAATATTTTGGCATCTACCTGATGTTTTGGCTTTTTAAGGAAGCACAAAAGAATTCGACAACCTTTGAGAATCGATACTACAGCATAGATGCCGAGTAATACTGCTGTTTTGGAATTCAAAACTTAAATAATTGAAAATTTCAAATACTTATGTCAGATGCTTTTTAGCCATATCAAGAAGGATGGAAATAATCGTAAATTTCTTGAGCCAAACGCGGGCCGATTCCTGGAACCTCAGCAAGTTGTGTGGGTGCAGCTTGCCGAATATAATCAACTGAGCGAAAATGCCCTAGTAGCTGCTTTTGTCGATGATGTCCTAAGCCAGGAATTTCATCTAAACGCGATCGCTTCAATTTATCACTGCGTTGCTGACGATGGAAAGTCACTGCAAATCGGTGCGCTTCATCCCGCAACCGCCGCAACAACTGCACCCCTGCTTGTTCTGAATCAGTTGTTAAGGGTTTAGATTCTCCCGGTAAAAAAATCTCTTCTCGTTGCTTCGCCAGACTCACAACTCGCAAGTCTTCTAATAAATTCATCTCTTGCAAAACGGCGATAACTGATGATAATTGACCTTTACCGCCATCGATCATGATTAAATCAGGCCAATCTGGATTACCCAAACGTGACAACTGTGGATCTTCCCCATACTTACGGAACCGCCGTTGAATAACTTCAGCAAGACTAGCAAAATCATCTGAATGTCCCGCCGTCACAGTGGGATTTTTAATTTTGTAGTGGCGATAATGCTGTTTGGCGGGTAATCCGTCGACAAATACGACTTGCGAAGCTACTGCATTTGACCCTTGAATATGGGAAATGTCATAACCTTCGATGCGGTGGGGTACATCTGGTAAATCGAGAATAGCCGCTAAATCTTGCATTGCTTGGTCGTTGCGATCGCCTAATTTTTGCATTCTTTGCAATTCATACTGGGCATTTCGCTCTACCATCTCAATTAATTCTGCCTTAGTTTGCCGCAAAGGAGTCAAAATTGTGACTTTTTTACCTTTACGTTGAGTTAAGACATCCGCCAATATTTCGCTATCTGGTAAATCATGCTGTACCAAAATTTCTAAAGGTATCTCCACTGAGTCAGCAGTTTGGTAATGTTCCTCTAAAGCTCGTTGTAAAATAGCTCCAGGTTCGGCGTGAGCATCCGCTACAAAGGCCAAGCGTCCTACCAATTGCCCAGCGCGAATCTGGAATAGTTGAATGCAAGCGTATTCTTCGTTAGCTGCCAGTGCGATCGCATCCCGCGAAACTGTATCATCTGGTAAAGAAACTTTTTGATTGGCTGTAAGTGACTTTAACCCAGAAATTTGGTCACGAATCCGCGCTGCTGACTCAAAGTTTAAGTTTTCAGCTGCTGCGTTCATCTGTTGAGTCAAAATATCAATCAGTTCCTGAGTTCGTCCTTGGAAGACCATCGCTATTTTTTGCACAATTTTGCGATATTCTTCTGGCGAAATCATCTGTTGACACACACCCGGACAACGCCCTAAATCATAATTTAAGCAAGGACGGTCTTTGAAAAGTGGTTGAGGTCGTTGTCGCTGTGGGAAGATCCGCTTACACAGGCGGACAATTTCTCGCAATAGACCAGCATCAGTATAAGGGCCGTAAAATTTATCCTTTTCTTTGCCGAATTGACGTTTACGGGTAATAAAAATTCGCGGATAATCTTCTGACCAAGTGATGCAGAGATAGGGATATTTTTTATCATCTTTGAGCAGCACGTTAAAGTATGGCTGGTGCTGCTTGATCAAATTTGCTTCTAGAGCTAGGGCTTCAGCTTCGGTATCAGTGACAATGAATTCAATTTCTGTCACCAACTTCACCATCGTGGCGATGCGTTCACTCTTGTTGTAGCCATCCCGGAAATAGGAACGGACACGCGATCGCAACTTACGTGATTTACCTATATATATAATGCGATCGCTACTGTCCCGCATGAAATAAACCCCCGGTTCCGGTGGAATTTCAGCTAGACGGTTTTCCAGTCGTTCTGGTTCTTTAACCAGTGGTAGTATTTGAGTAGATATTGCCACAACCAAAATTAGGTAATCTTTCTCTATTTTAAGAAAAATTATTTTTTCCTGCCGATTTAACAGAGTATTTATCAAGTAAATGTAAATTAGGTAGGCTTTTAGTCTGCACTTCCCCCAGGATGGCTCGGTTTTTGAGATAGTACAGCAAGCATGGCGTAAATCCAGCTACCATCTCAATTAACAAGACTTGAGGCAAAATCCCCTTGTTAAATAAAGATAAGCAAACTTCCGCCACAGTGTATTAGTACAGCACGGCATAAATAAGCAGACTATTGAAAAGCCCTAAAGAGCTTATTTCCTAATACTTTTGACTTTTAACTTCCGGCTTGCGCTACTAGACATTCTGCTGCAAGCGTCAGAGCTTTGAAGCAGATGAGAATTTGTCTAGCCGTGACCTTAGTCGCAGACTACTACTGTCAGAATAAAAATTTGGCTTTTTGAATCTATAATTAAGATTTTAAAATTAGCAATGATTTCTTATTTAAAAATTAATTCTTGTATATAAATAATTTTTCTATTAAGTAAAATAAGCTTATGTTTTGATTATTAAAAGTAATTATATTTTTAATACATCAATTATATAAATATTATCCAAATATTTATTATTAAACATATTTTTGGCTTTTATGTAAACTTATAACATTAAGCAATTTAACGGATTTAGTAAGTTAAATTTACGAATATGATTAGAAATATAGCAATTATAATAATTTCAAGTAATATCTAAACTATGAATCCGCAAGACTTTGAAGCCCAGTACCGGGAAGCTATGGCTGAAACGCTTAATGAACTGCAAACAGTAGTTTTGTTGTTAGCGCAAGTACAACATAAAATTTCAAAAATTGGCAGTTCTATGCAACATATTAGTGAGGAAGTGGAAGAGTTTATTGCAGAGCAAAAAGCGGAATAAATGCACGTCCAGCAGAAAAGCTTATCTATGGCTAAAAGACAACTCTTCTTCAATTGTAAGAATGAGATCCTTCAGTTCTAAAGGTTTTACAAAATAGCGACGTGCGCCTAAACTCAGAGCTAGTTCTTGATCTGCTTTAAAAGCGAAGGCTGAAACCACAATTATAGGTATTTTTGACAAATCAGGTCTTTGCTGGACTTGTTTTAAGAGCGAATAACCGTCAATATCTGGTAATTTTAAGTCTAATAAAATCAAATCTGGCTCAAATTTATCTATAGTTGAGAAAAAACTAGAGCCTTCTGATAAGCCTTGGACATCGTACCCACAGTAACTCAGATAGTCACTCAGCAACATCCGATTGAGATAATGGTCTTCAACTAGCAAAACTCGTCTAACCTTGTGTAACCGCAATGGCTGATCTATGTTGAGTAATTGTGCTGTCATTGCTACCTATTATCTTAAGTAAAAGCCAACAATTATTACCATAAACTAAAACGGTGTTGCATTTAAATAGTGAACTCAATACAAACTTATTTATGTAATCTACTAAAAGTTAGTTATTAATTCAATTCAACTGTACTATTATAATTTACAATAATAAGATTAATAACTGCTTAATTAAATCTTAAAATTTTCTTTATATCATTTTTATATTTAATAGTTTTTAAATAAAATGCTGCTTTTAAAATTTTAATAGTCTAATTTTGATGAGTAAAGCCACTTTAAGCAATACTGGAATAACGGTAAGGTAATTGCCCTTTGTAAAACAGTTTTTATCTAGATGTGAAGCTAAGTAATACCATTTTATGAAAACCCTCTTACAAATACATTGGTAGGGCATAAAGATGTAGGCTCTCACAACCTATTCATTTTTAGTTTTAAAAATTTTTAACTTAAAATTTTAAATCATCTTCTAGCTAGAAGGAAGTATTCATAAAAAAAAGGGAGCCATTAGCTCCCTTACTTATTTGTCGTTTTGAATCCCCAATCTTAAATAGACGTGAGTTCGATGAACCTCTCCCTCCCAGCCTCCCTTTCCGTTTCGGAAAGGGAGGAGCTACGAAAAATTCAGCTTTTTGCTCCCCTCTCCGACACGGAGAGAGGTTGGGGGAGAGGTCAAATAAGACTTGTCGAACTTACGTTAAATAGATACTTTTTTAAATTTGCGTTGTGTGGCAAAAACGCCAGCAACACCGAGTAGACCTAGTATTATTGATGGTTCTGGTACTGGAGTTGAAGGAGGTGTATATCCAGGCGTGTTCCAAGTGTAATAGCCGCTGTAGGATATGCCATCATCAGAGGCTGTAATTCCAGATGCAGTAGGTTTAAAGCTATAGGCGTAGTAAGTGTTATTGCCATTAATTACCTTGGCAATTTCACTAGCTCCGATTTCACCTTGGTAAGCGTTTAATGTCGCTTGCAGGGTAAGCACATCTTTGAATGATGTCAGTTGAGCTATTTGACTTTGCAGCGTAGGCGATGTGGGTAGTGATTTCAGTAATGAAATCTTAGTTTGAACTTCTGAAGCGGTTGGTAAACTTGTTTTACCTAAAAATAGTAATTTAACTCCTCCATTCCACGCTTCGGTAAGCTTAGTAGAAAGTGTATTTGAGAGTTTAGTCTTGACATCCAAGTGACCAACTAATGTCAGTTCTACACCGCCATTTTGACCGAATTGGAAGCTACCAATATTAGGATCTCCCATCCCCAATAAAGGAAAGTAACTTGCTACTAATAATTGGGTATTTGCTGAAAACCCATTCCACACTGACTGGAATGGAGTATAAGCACTCAACAAATCACCCAGCCATTGCGAACCAAAACTATTCCAATCACTAGCAGTAACGCTGCTAACTGTGGCGCTGTAGTTTCCTTGTGTGGCGGTGAAGCCAACGTTAGAAGTTGGGTTTTCGCTGCTATACCAAAGCTCCACGTTAGAGGAAGGATTACCATCACTCAGGGCTTGGGAAGCAGCTACAGTCTCATTTGCTATAAAATTACCATTTGAGCCACCAGTATAAGTTTTAATTTCATTTGGGTTGTTAAAACTAAAAGATGTAGCGTGTGCTGGTGTAGTGGCAACGCTCACGCCAATAGCTATTGAAGCACCAATTACAAGTTTGTGAAAAGTCATTTTCATTTTTTCAAGTCTCTGCCAGTTTGAAAGTTAAGTTTTAAACTACTGCCGCTTATAGGCTTGGCTGTTTTGGCTACAGGCTTTTTAGCAGTACGGCTGCTTAAAAGCGCGACCTGCATTGTTAGCCATCTTTGGTAGTTGAGCGTACAAAACCAGTTTAAGAAACGGGGAGACTTGATTGGGTAAAGTTAGTACTGATTATCAATGAAAAAATGACGAATGTTTTTATATTTTTATACGTTTAATTACATATTTTATTGAATTTAGTAAGTTATAAAACATACATAATAAAAGCGCACGTCTGTCATTGGTGTCAACTTAACCTGAAATCGGCGGTTAGAAACCATGTCTACACAGTCAAAACCCGCGCAGGCGGGTTTCAAACTCTTGATTTTTCATTAACCGAGGTTGATGTAGCTGTTCAGTTTAAGAAGAAATTCAATGAAGGAACTCAGCCATTCTTTCCACAGCAGTTTCTAACAAAGGTGGCTCATGCACCAAGGCAAAACGAACATACCCTTCGCCGGATTTGCCAAAGCCAGCACCTGGAGAAGCGGCTACACCAGTTTGTTTGACTAACTGGGTACAAAATTCGATGGAGTTTTGACTCCAAGCTGAGGGCAATTTTGCCCAGATGTACATTGTGGCTTTGGGAGTGGCAACATTCCAGCCAATGCGGTGTAAAGCAGTGATGAAAGCATCACGGCGCTGCTGGAAGGTAGCGACAGCAGATTTTACCCCAGCTTGAGGGCCAGTCAGGGCTGCGATCGCACCATTTAAAATCCCCCGATACTGATTAAAATCAACGGCTGCTTTTACTTGGCGTAAAGCGTTAATTAACTGGGCATTACCGATGGCGTACCCAATACGGAAGCCGCCCATATTGTAGGACTTGGAAAGAGTGAAAAATTCAATCGAGACGCTTTTCTCTGGATCAGCTTGCAGAATTGAAGGGACTAGGGACTGGGTATTGGGTATTGGGTATTGGGAAGAATTCATTGCCCACTCTCCAGGTTCCTGAAATACCAAGTCTACGTAGGGAAAATCGTGAACCAGGGCAAGATTGTGTTGCTGACAAAAGGCGACAGCTTCTTGGAAGAAAGATAAAGGAGCGATCGCAGCAGTGGGATTGTGAGGATAACTTAATACCATCATCCGCGACTGGGCCAAGACTGGGGCAGGAATATCAGCAAACACTGGTAAAAAAGCGTTTTCTGCCCGTAGTGGCATTGAATAGATTTGACCACTGGCTAGGTAGACCCCCCCCGCATGGGAGGGATAACCAGGATCAAGCAACAGTGCAAAATCTCCTGGATTGAGTATTGCTAGAGGTAAATGGGCTGTACCTTCTTGAGAACCAATTAGAGGTAATACCTCAGTCTGAGGATCGACTTTGATACCAAATTTTTGTTCGTACCATTTGGCTGCTGCTTCGCGAAACCCAAAGGTACCGTTAAACAACAGATAGCCGTGGGTACTGCGATCATGGAGAGACTGGGCGATCGCCTCAATGACGTGTGCCTCAGTTGGTAAATCAGAAGACCCCAGCGACAAATCAATTACTTGTTGTCCAGATGCCAAAGCGATTGCCTTGGCTCTGTCCATATCAGCAAATACATTAGATTGCAGGGGTTGTAAACGCTTTGCAAATTGCATATTAGTCATTTGTCCTTTGTCATTTGTCATTTGTCATTTGTCCTTTGTCCTTTGTCCAATACAACTCTTGGAGAGGGTGCGCCCTAAGCGTAGCTATGCCGCAGGCTTTACGGCAATGCTCAGTACTAAGTAACTAATGAGCAATGACTAATGACCAATGACTAATTACTATTTAAGTGCGTATCTAAGAGTTCGAGTAATTTATCTTTGCCGATGACTCCCTCAGTTGATATCAAAACTTCCTGGCCCTGAAATAATCTGAGGGCTGGTACACCTTCCACTTGGTACTGTTTAACAGTCACTGGGTTAGGGTCAATTTCCATTTTAACGATTTTGAGGCGATCGCTATATTTGGTAGCAGCTGAGTTAATCAGGGGCGACATCAATTGACAAGGCCCACACCAGGAAGCCCAAAAGTAAACTAATACAGGCTGTTCAGCTTTTAACACTTCTGTTTCAAACTCAGCATCAGTTATGGTGATTACAGCCTTACTCATTGCAGTCTCCATCAGGGGGCGATCAAAGTTGGCACACACAATACTTTATCCCAAAGTAGCCAATAGTTAATAGTCGATAATTCATAGTGATTTTGACTATTGACTATTGACTAATGACGTAAAATCCCACAACCAACAGGTGTGGGACTGGTTCAAATAAGTTTTCTACCAATTTTACAGTTGATCCAATTGCTTGCGTAGGGAATCCAACTCGGCATCAACCACCTCATTAGACTTAGGAGCAGTGGTTTCTTGTTGCGGTGGCAGTTGTGCTTGAGTTACTGGAGTGGCGGGTGGTAGCATTTGCGCTTTTAGAGCTGCCAACTCATCATCAACATCGCTACCACCTTCCAACTGGGCAAATTGGGTTTCTAAATCTGCACCTGCTAACTCTCCTAGTGCCTGGGCCCGGGATTCTTGCATCAAGACTTTTTCTTCCATCCGCTCGAAGGCAGACATTGCACTGCTGGTATTCATCCCACGTACCATGCCTTGGAGTTGCTCTTGGGCTTTGGCAGTAGTGATCCGAGCTTTGAGCATTTCCTTCTTGGTTTTAGCCTCAGAAATCTTGCTTTCCAGCTGGATTAAGTTGCGTTTGAGGGTTTCAACTTGAGTGCTTTGGGTATCCAAACTAGCTTTGAGGGCGGCACTGGTGTCAGTATAAGTTTTTTTGCGCTCTAGAGCTTGCCTTGCTAAGTTCTCATCACCTTTTTGCAGCGCTAGTTGGGCATTGCGTTGCCACTTATTGATTTCATTTTGGGCATCATTATACTGTTTTTCACTGCGTTTTTGGGCGGCGATCGCCTGGGCTACTCCCTGACGCAGCTGAACCAAGTCTTCCTGCATTTCCAGGATGGCTTGTTCTAGCATTTTTTCGGGGTCTTCGGCTTTGTTAACCAGGTCGTTGAGGTTAGAACTAACTACTCGCTTAATGCGATCGAATAATCCCATAACTTTGTTTTTCCTTGTGTGGTTTACGCTTTTTGCTGGACAGTTAGCTTTTGTATTTTTTAATAGCTACCTATTTCAATGTAATCTTTCCGGTTTGAATCAGTACCTTCAAACAGCTCTTAATTGTTAAGATATCTCCAAAGTGGGGTAATTGGCTGAACTTCAACTAAGAGGCAGAGGGAAATGACCTCTTCAAGAGTCCTGAGTTTTGGGTAACTGCTGTTGCGGAGGCTGTGTCTCCTGATTTTCCTGGGTGAGGAGATTGTTGTGCTGTGTGTTTTCTGCCCCGTTTAAAACCTGTACCTTCATCGCTGCCAATTCGGCATCTACATTATTAGTAGATTCCAAGGAAGTAAATTGTGTTTCCAAGTCATCGCTACTGAGTTGAGCTATTGCTTCTGATTGAGCTTCTATCTGTAAAACTTTTTCTTCCATCCGCTCAAAAGCACTCAGGCTGCTGGTGGCAGAAACTCCGCCAAGCATTTCCTGGAGGCGAGAAGACGCTTCAGCAGAACGGGCGCGAGCAATATACATATCTTTTTTTGTTTTCGCCTCGGAAATTTTTAACTCTAGCGATCGCATATCCTTTTTTAGCCTAGCTACTATATCGTTTTGCTGCTCTATCTGGGAAAAGAGGGCTGTAGTGGTTTCTTTATAGGCTTGGCGCTTAGTCAAAGCTTCCCGTGCTAGAGGTTCGTTGCCTTGTTGCAGGGCCAATTGGGCGCGGCGATACCATTCTTCCGTTTGAGAGTTGGCAGCTGCTGCCTGTCGTTCAGTGCGTTTCTGGGTAGCGATCGCTTGTGCTACACCCTGCCGCAACCGCACCAAATTTTCTTGCATCTCTAGGACAGTTTGCTCCAGAATCTTTTCTGGATCTTCTGCACCACCGATCAAACTATTGAGATTAGCGCGAATCACTCGCAGGATACGCTTGATTAATTCCATGTCGGCTCTCCATTCACGAAATTCAGTGCTGAGTAATGAGTTTTGATAATTACTCATCACCGTATAATTTGGATGCCACACCTCAACTAGCTGAGTGCTGAGTAAAGAAAAACTACTGCGTACTGATGTACTTTAGTAAGACATACGCAGAGTAGTCGCCTCAAAATGGCGTAGCAATCTTTTAACTCAAGACTCTTGATCCAGGACTCAGCACTCATGACTCAGGACTGTTATCTCATGGTATCGTAGATTTTTACAACTCATGGCTGCTGAACCCTTGCCTTGATTCCCTTTGCCTCTAACAATTTTATATGTTGTTGTACTTGCTCTTTAGTCTTAAAAGCACCCAGATAAACCAATTCTTTGCTAGGTGATAAATAAGCATCGGGAATGATTTCCCGTGCTGAGGCTAAAGCTTTGTCTTTATTATCTATCACTACATGATAGAACCCATCTGTTGCTGGTTTCATTTCTGCATCCGGCTCTGGTGAAGTTGCGATTGGGTTAGGCGAGGTTTTTGCCGTTGAAGTGGGAGGCAAATTCAAGGGAGGCAAGGGCTGTACGGTTGGTACTGGTGCTAAAGCGATCGGATTTGTCGGTTTTAGGGCTGTGTTGGGGTCAGGCAATGCCGCTTGAGGATTTACGGGGTTTTGAGGAACGGCTGGATTAGGCACTACTGCGAGGGTTGGTTGGACTTTGGGTGTTAAGCCAACTAGATCATTGGGGCTTCTCACCTCTGGAAACTCTTGGGCAGCTAGATTAGGATACTTGGGTATAGATGTTTTTGATGACTGGATCTGAGGTTGGACATTACTCCCAACTTTCTCAGTATTTTCTGGTAAGGGAGACGAGTTTCCGTTAAACAACTTCCCTAAATTCCATTGTGACAAGCCTTTGGGATTGAATACTACATAACCCAAGGTAAGACTCGCCATCAATAGCAGCAACATCGAGCCAATACCCAAAGGTGATAGCAGACTGTCACTATAATTACTTGGTTTTTTAGTTTCTGGTTGTTCTTCTGTCAGGCTTCGCAGCAGTGCTTCACTAGATTCTAAATAGTCATCTGGGTGCTTAAGGATGTCATTTGGCTGCAAGAGATTTTCGCTCTTAGTATCTTTAACGAGTACTGGTACGATGCTACTACTAAAGTTGGGCGGGGGTGGTGGAAGTTGAGTTTGTGTTTTAGCAGAATTGGGGGTGGAGGGCACGTTGAGATTATTTAGTTCCTCAATTTTTGCCGTAGCTGGCGCTGGGTTACTTTGAGGATTCACAGCTATAGAAGACGGAGGTGGAGGTGGTACATGGGTTTTTGCCGTAGCTGGCGCTGAAGTTATTTGAGGATTCACAGGTACAGATGCAGGCGCAGGTGGCACCTCAGTTTTAATTTCCGTTACTGATGACTGAGTTGTGCCCAATGTTGTAGGGATGACAGTCAACCCCAGCCGTTGACTGCTCATGTAACTTGCAACACGCAGCTGCTTTGATGACACCAAACCAGTTCGCGTGCGTCGGTATCGAGCTAACTCTTGATCTAGGGGCACCTCTAAACTCGCTAGTGCTGCTGCTAGTGCCGGTTTCAACCCAGGTGTTTTAGACGATTGAGTATCGGAATCGGAACCGTTCAGGGGGTTTTGAGTCATTGCTTCTGTGCCTCAAACGTAAATTGCTGGAATTAACTTTAGATATATTTGTGACAATAGTAGCGAAAATTATCTAAATAGATAGATTAGGAATTGGGCATGGGGCACTGGGCATGGGAAGGAGGACTTGGGGACAAGGAGAAAGACTTGTTGCAAGCAAGTCTCACAAGTCACCTTGTCCCCTCATCTCTCCCTGCTCCCCTAGCTTTTCCTCACTCTCCACTCAAACTTTTAACGATGTCGTTGAAATCAATTAATGATATTTTAGGTGTTCTCGAAAAGCAGGCTAAATGGCAAGAACAACCATTCCAACGGCTGCTCAAGTGTTGGGCAGAAGTTGTTGGGCCAGTGGTTGCCGCACATACTCGACCATTGTCGATTCAACGCGATGTTTTGTCGGTAGCAACTTCTAGTGCTGCTTGGGCGCAAAACCTAACTTTTGGTCGCACGTCTTTGCTTTTAAAGTTGAATAAAAAGCTGCCAACGCCTTTGGTTGATATTCGCTTCTCTACTGCTGGCTGGCAAAATCCATCTGTGGAGAGAAAACAACAACAAACGGTTTCGCCCCATGAGCATCCCAGTTACCTTGGTGATGAGATTAGCCACCCTGATGTTACACCCGCCAAGGGTGTGGATGCTGCTTTTGGGCATTGGGCGAAGATAATGCGAGCGCGATCGCATGGCTTACCCCTTTGTCCCCAATGTGAATCTCCCACCCCACCCGGTGAACTCCAGCGCTGGGAAGTCTGTTCTGTCTGTGCGGCTAAACAGTTTTGAAGGTAATCAGTCCTGATCTAAATTAAAAGCAAAATAGTTAGCGATTATTTATTAAGCAGAATTTATCTTAAAGTAGCTTGCTGCTGCCACATAAAATAGTTCTAATTCTTAAGAAAAAATGTGTTTTGCCGTTAAAATCTGCCGAATGTAGTAATAAAAGCAAACTATTTATCTGAAATTATATGCCTTAAGCTATTGTTAACGAAGAAGTTAAAAGGCTAAAGAAATCAAAAGCTTTGGTTCTAGTCTTGATCCCTAATAAGTTTTAGCCAAAATCCATAGGTAACCGCTCTTAGCATTATTTAAAAATATAACAAGAATATAAAAATATCCTAAAGTTTATTTTTTCGTCGGGATCGCTGAAACCTATAGAAAATAATGGCTTTTTGGCTTTTATACGTCTTTATATATAGAAGCAAAATATAAAGGTGAGATTCAGCCGGAAACGGCATTAAAAATAAATCCAAATGAAACCCATTAAATTTTTAGCATCTGCCTGTAGATATTGCCGTCATTACCAGCCAGAAGGTCGCCGTGGCGGAACGTGCCAGCAATTGGGAGCGCCAGTTCAAGGAACTTGGAAGGCTTGCTCTTTGGCGCTTCCACCTTTTGCACCTTCTTGGGAAACCTTGGAAGATGCTTGGAGTTTGCCAGATGCAGCCCCAGTTTTAACATCTTCTCATTCCTTAGCCTCAAATTTAGACAATGCTGCTCTTATCCCTGTAGAGGAAATAACTGCCTCTGTATCTGAACAGATAAAGACTAAAGCAGTGGTTATTTAGTCATCCATTATTACTGAACTAATTTTGTAGTTTGCTTAAAATAAGATTTGTTTTTAAAATTTTTAGTGCTGTAAAAGTTGATATATACAAAAATCGCACCCCGCTAAAGGGTGCGATTTTTGCAGTTTTAAGGTAGCCAAGGAAAAGAGCGAAAATCTGGTGGCCGCTTTTCGAGAAAGGCTTGTTTGCCCTCAGAACCCTCTTCTGTCATGTAATAGAGTAGGGTGGCATTGCCAGCAAGTTCTTGTAAACCAGCTTGTCCATCACAATCAGCATTGAACGCGGCTTTGAGACACCGAATTGCGATCGGACTTTTTTCTAAAATCTCCTGCGCCCATTGAATACCTTCTGCTTCTAGTTGTTCGACTGGGACGACACAATTAATTAAGCCCATTTCTAGGGCTTGTTGTGCATCATATTGACGGCAGAGAAACCAAATTTCTCTAGCTTTTTTTTGCCCCACAACGCGGGCGAGATAGCTGGCTCCAAAACCACCGTCGAAACTGCCGACTTTTGGGCCAGTCTGTCCAAAAATGGCGTTATCGGCGGCAATGGTAAGGTCGCAAATTAGGTGTAGGACGTGTCCACCACCGATCGCATATCCAGCTACTAAAGCAATCACCACTTTCGGCATCGAACGAATCAGGCGTTGTAAGTCCAGGACATTCAAGCGGGGGATGCCAGTATCGTCCACATAACCCGCATGTCCCCGCACACTTTGATCGCCACCTGAACAGAAGGCATATTTGCCATCAGTATGTGGGCCATAGCCTGTAAAGAGGAGAACACCAATAGTAGTATCTTCACGAGCATTAGAGAAAGCGTCGTACAGTTCAAAGACTGTTTCAGGACGGAAGGCATTGCGTTTATGGGGACGGTTGATGGTGATTTTCGCAATGCCATCAGTTTTTTGATACAGAATATCTTCGTAGGTTTTGGCAGTTTGCCAGTTAATTTGCATTGGTATGGAATGCGGTGTTGTGCTTGAGAATTTTATCGCGGACGCAGGGACAAGCGATACCTACGGTGGGCTACGCCTACGCTAAAATTGGTGTCTCAAGCCTTTACAATCTGGTAATTGTCTGGGTGTTGAGGAATAAAAATGCGACGTGACACCATTTTCTATAAATTGTTCAAGCAATTTCCGGGATTGCTGTTTGAATTAGTAGATGAACCACCCCCAGAAGCGGATAATTACCAGTTTGAATCGGTTGAAGTGAAAGAAACCGCATTTCGGATTGATGGAGTGTTTTTACCTCCGGCTAATGCAGTTTCCAAAACCGTCTTTTTTGCAGAAGTTCAGTTTCAAAAAGATGAAGACCTATATCACCGCTTCTTTAGCGAATTATTTTTGTTCCTCTACCGCCACTCTATCCGTTACGAAGACTGGTTTGGGGTAATAATTTTTGGGTCTGGCAGTCTTGAACCTTCCAACCCAACAATTCACCGCGCTTTGCTAGAAAGTGATCAAGTCAAGCGGATTTATCTGGATGAGTTGGGGGATTTGCGACAACAATCTTTGGGATTGGGTTTGATGTTGCTGACAAATGTTACTTCTGAAACGAAAGCAGTTGAAGGGGCGCGATTTTTGCTGGAGCAAGCACGGCAACAGTCGGAGCAAGTGATAATTGATTTAGTGACAATGTTATACATATTCAAAAATTAAAATGAATCCAATGCCTTGGACACCAGTGTTGTTATTAATAAAGAAGAGAGTTGAAGATATAGCAGAATTTTCCTTTAATAGTGTTCTTCTCAATCTTTACCGTGATGGCAAAGACAGTGTTTCTTGGCATTCTGATGATGAGCCAGAATTAGGGAAATATCCAGTTATTTATTCTGTCAGTTTTGGAGGTGAAAGAAAATTCCAACTTAGGCATAAATTAGATAAAAAATTAAAAAAATTAGAGTTAATTTTAACTCATGGTAGCCTTTTAATTATGAAAGGTAAAACACAAGAATATTGGCAGCACCAAATACCTAAAACCTCAAAGCCTGTAATGCCAAGAATAAACTTAACATTTAGAATTATCAAGTGTTTGACTTAATCGGTATATCTCATACTTCTATTTAGCAATATCTAACGAGATACTTAGATACTAAATATCTGCGGCAAATCTCCTCAAATTATCCTGCCGCCACTTGGCATCTTTTTTACGATTTGTCTGCAACTCCAAAACCCTAATTCCTGTATCTGGTAGTGGGTTTAATTTTTGCTGCAACTGTTGCCAAGAAGTAATCAATTCATGCTGCACATTGTAAGTGGCGCACAACTGAGCAAAATCAATATCTTGGGGAGTGCCGAAATACTCTTCAAATGGTGGGTCAAATTTGGCAATAGGTAACATTTCAAAAATTCCACCGCCATTGTTGTTGATTAACACAATCGTCAGATGTCCGAGAAACTTATTGCGGATTAAAAAACCATTGGTGTCATGCAACAGGGCTAAATCTCCCGTTAACATCACACTACTTTGCTGGCAATGGGCAATTCCTAAAGCTGTGGATAATGTGCCATCGATGCCATTTGCACCCCGGTTAAAGTGCGATCGCACTCCTAAATTACTCGGTTTCCAGAAATATTCCACATCCCGCACAGGCATACTATTGGCAATAAACAGAGGCGTTCCTGGCGGTAAAATCTGAGAAATTAACCAAGCTGCTTTACTCTCAATTATTTCATCTATTTTCTCCATCGTCTGGTCAACAGCTAACCTAACCTTAGCTTCCGCATCACACCATTTCTTGCCATAGTCTGAGGATAAAGATAAATTTCTCCCCTCTACCTTGATGTCTTCTACAGATATCCGTAAATGCGTCGTCCTCCCGTGCAAAGGGTCAAGGTTTTGGTCACTCTTGTCAATTACCCAACGTCGCGGTTGCGTTGCATCTATCCAGGTTCGCAGTTCTTTACTTGTAGGCATTTCACCCACCTGAATAACCATTTCGGGCGCTAGCTGCTTTGCTAGTTGCTGATTTCGCAAAATCAAGTCATAAGTGGAAATCAAATAAGGGTTGAGTTCGGCATAATTTCTCACTGGGGAAAGTCCCTCAGCTAGCACTGGCCATTTGAGAGTTTGGGAAAGGTGCGCGATCGCTCTACAATATTCCTGTGGTTGCTGGGGTTGGGCAACACCTGCAATAATAATGCCGCGATCGCATTCTTTCCATTGTTGGGGGATGGGGAGTAGGGAGTGGGGAGTAGGGAATGGGGTGGTGTTTGCTATTCCTGCGAAAAAGTCTTCTGGATGAAACTGTGATTGCAAATAACTCAAGTCAGTTCCATCAGGAAGAGGCGCTAAAGGATCGCGAAAGGGAATATTCAAATGTACTGGCCCCTTCGTAGGAGTTTGCGCCCTTTCCCAGCTATGAATTACCATTTGCCGCAGGTAAGCTAGCATTCCCATATCAGCAGAGGGTAAGGCTAACTCTGTTTGCCAATTTGGGTAGTTTCCATATAATCTCAATTGATCTACAGTTTGACCAGAGTGACAATCTCGCAATTCTGGCGGTCTATCGGTAGTTAACAGTAACAGTGGTACACCACTATATGAGGCTTCGATTACTGCTGAATAAAAATTTGCTCCTGCTGTTCCAGAGGTACAAAGTAGTACTACAGGGCGTCCGGTTGCTTTAGCTTGTCCCAAGGCGAAAAAGGCGGCGGAGCGCTCATCGAGAATGGAAATCGCTTCAATCTCAGGTGCTTGTTGAGCAAAGGCTACCGCTAAGGGTGTAGAGCGCGATCCAGGACAAATGATGGCACACGTCAATCCCAACCGCCTTAGCGTCTCTGTTAAAATATAAGCCCAAACTTGATTAACATTTCTAAAGGTGATCGGCATTAAATCAAACATAGCTATAAAACAATCTTAAATTTTAGATTTTATTTAGGGAAATTCAATTTAAAATCCATCTGGGAAAGTTTGAAAAATGCGGAGATGGAACCCAACACCGCTACGCGAGTTTGTGGGGAAGAAAATCTCCAAGCAAACTTGCTCCACTTTCTACAAAATGCCCAATTTGCTCTCAAACTTTTATGGACTGCATTTATTTAACGGGAATTCGCTGCTATGGCTACACTGGGTATCTGCCAGAAGAAAAGGTTCTAGGACAATGGTTTGAGGTGGATGTGAGGTTATGGTTGGATATCTCCACAGCGGCCAAGACTGACGCGATCGAAGACACTTTAGATTATCGCAGCGTCATCAGCTTGATACAACATCTGGTCAAAACGTCTAAGTTTGCTTTGATAGAGAAATTGGTAGCAACGATCGCAGATTCCATTCTCCAAGAATGCGATCGTGTAACACAAGTCCAAGTCATTCTGAGCAAACCTGCCGCACCTATTCCAGACTTTGGTGGCAAAATTAGCATTGAACTTACTAAAAGTAAGTCCAATCACTAAACCATAAAACACGTTTTTTCTCAATATCTATAACCTAGCAAATAGAGGGGGTTTAGGTGCAGGGTGGAAGTATCTGACAAATATAACCTTTCTTGCCATCGCCCCCAGCACCAGATAGTTCTCATAAAACTAAAAAATTATGTGATCTGCTAATGAGCATTTAACTTGCATATTTTCAGATAACAGTATTTATAATTAAGTATTAATTAAAATTTATAAATATTTTTAATTAATACCATTTGACTCTAAATTAAACTTTTAAAACAGTTTCAAACGGTAACTTGCGCTCCAATTTATTTGTAGATGAAGCAGTTTTAAACAGCTTAATCCTAGATAATGATTAATTTTTAGTAGTAAGTTAGTGAATTGATATTATTATCATATTACATATGTTACACTCTGTTAATTTTTTTTGCTTACTTAGATTAAACTAATATGCAGTAATTTAATGAATTGTCCTTCTTGCTTAATTTTTAAATAAATACTATAATCGCTTATAGCTTTTTACAAAAAAATATTGCGTATCTTTAAAAATCGGTTTTTGATTGCTGGTAATTTATATCTCATGTTGATAGCATGATATTAACTACATTAAATAATCAAACATTAGCTTTGATAAGCACAGAAATTATGACAGCTTAATAACATGATGCTATTAGATGATTAGTCAGTATTTATATCAAGCAATAAGATACGGTAGCTAAAGATTGTTTATGATAAGATAATGATTTTTAGTTAAAGTTAACACTCATAATAAAAATCTTAACCTTAGCAGACAGGTTATTGTAAAATGTTCGCTCGCCAAATCCTAGTTGTTGAGGATGAAAAAATCCTAGCCTCAAATATTAAAAAAAGTTTACAAAAATTAGGTTATTCCGTTTCAGAAATAACTAACTCTGGTGAAGAATTAATAAAAAAGGTAGCAGAAACTCATCCACATTTAGTATTGATTGATATTGGACTAGCTGGGAAAATCAACGGTGTATACGTAGCGGATATTATCCAGAATCAGTTCCATGTGCCTATAATATATTTAACAGATAGCTCTGAATATAAAACATTACATAAAAATCAGCTAAGTGAGTCTTTTAGTTACATAGCCAAACCATTTCTTGAAAGCGATTTACATTTTGCAATTGAAATGGCACTTTATAAACATCAGAGCAAAAAAATATTATACGAAGAAAAACAGAGGCTAACGGCAATTATTAACAGTATGGGCTGTGCAGTGATTGTAACTTATGCAAATGGTTGTATTCAAATGATGAATCCCATAGCAGAAGTAATCACTGGCTGGAAGCAAAGTGAAGCGTTTGGTAAAGATTTAATAGAAGTCGTTAAGTTAGTTGACAAAGAGATAGGAGAAAAAATTGAAAATTTGGCGACAAATGTAATCAAAGCCGATGAAGTTTTCAATCTACCAGAAAACTGTACACTTATTACCAAAGATGGCAAAGAAATAGCGATTGGCGATAATATTGCACCCATCCGCGATCACAATGGCAATATTAGTGGCACAGTTTTAGTTTTTCAAGACATTACCAAACGCAAGGAGACAGAGGCACAACTGATCCGTAATGCGTTTTATGATGGACTGACAGCATTACCGAATCGTGTTCTATTTTTAGATCGGCTCAGGCAAACAATTGAACGTAGTAAACGCAGAAGCGATTATTATTTTGCAGTTTTATTTTTGGATTTAGATGGCTTTAAGGAGATTAACGATCGCTTTGGGCATGGAATAGGGGATGATTTTTTAGTAGCGATCGCTAGACGTTTAGAGTCGTGCTTACGTAGTGGCGATACTGTAGCACGATTTGGTGGCGATGAGTTTACTGTTGTTTTAGAAGATATTAAAGACATTACCGACGCTACCAATGTTGCCAAACGGATTCAAGACTCCTTACGATTGCCAGTTAACCTGAATGGATATCAATTATCTACTACAGCTAGTATTGGTATTACTTGGAATTTTAGCAATTATGAGGAGCCTGCAACTCTACTGCGAGACGCTGATATTGCTATGTACCGAGCTAAACGGCAGGGGAAAGCTACTTATGCGATATTTAGTTAATTAGCTTAAGCAAAAAGAAGCCCCATAAATCTATCATGGAAAAAACCGAAAAGCAGAAAATGCTTGCAGGGGAATTATATCTGGCGGAAGATCCAGAAGTAGCTGCCGAAAATAAGCGAGCTAGTTGTCTGTTGCGAAGGTACAATTCTACAACTGAAGAACAGCAAGAGCAACGGCAGCAAATTTTGCAAGAGTTATTTGGAAAGATAGGCCACAAAACATTAATTGTGCCACCCTTTCACTGTGACTATGGCAGTAATATTTTCGCTAGTGACAGATTGTATATGAACTATGGCTGTGTAATTTTAGACTGTAATACAGTTCACATTGGTGAAAATGTTTTATGCGCTCCTTATGTGCAAATTTATACTGCTTATCATCTTGTAGAGCCAGAAATCCGTCTTTCTGGAAGAGAATTAGCTGCCCCAATTAGCATTGGTAACAATGTCTGGATTGGTGGCAGTGCAATTATTTGTCCAGGTGTAACTATTGGTGATAACACAACCATTGGTGCTGGCAGTGTAGTTGTCAAAGATATACCTGAGAATGTTGTCGCTGCTGGCAATCCCTGCCGCGTCATTCGGTATTTATCCTAGAATTCAAAACTTATATCCTCTAGCAATCCAATAGAGCCAGTCTGCGATCGCTTCTTGAGTTTCACTGTCAGCATCAATGGCTGTTATTTCAGATAACTTTGCAGAATATACATCATCATCCTTAGCATTTATGTAAGCTACTTCTACAAGCATATCTTTTAAACACTCATCATCTGGGGCCATTCCCAGTACTTCGACTTGTTTCTCCTCAGCAGCAGCTGACTTGCGTCCCTTCTTAGTCCATTTAGCCATAAAGGGAAAATTCAGAACCTCCTCAAGGTAGTAGTACCAACCCATAGCCCTGTCTTCTTTATCTTCAGCATCTACAATGATCTCTGTTTTAATGCGATGCTCTCGGTTTTCGTCGGCTTCAACACTAGGCATAAGATAACGCTTTACGTATAATGCATTTTGATAATATACCAAAATCTTGGTTAGGAATAGTTTTTCTAAAATATAGTTAAGTAATAGGACTTAGGCAGAAGAGATCCCCCAACTCCCTTAAAAAGGGCGCTTTTAGGGTTTCCCTTTTTTTATAGGGTATCTAGGTTTCGGTTTTCAGTGCGTAAGTCTTGGTATATCTAAGTTATACAAAAAACCGTTTGTGATTGACAAACGGTTTTCTAGTTATTGCCCTCAAGGAGGAACTTATTTGTTGCGCTAAGATACCAACTTAGGTATTAGCGTTTTAGCGCGAACGCGAAATTATTGAAAAGGAGGCAGAAGGAATACTGCCCTGTGCCCTCTGCCTTTCTTGTTGAAGATTAAACAAGTCTCAAATCAGGATAATTTGCCAGTACATCATCAGATGTCAAGGTATCATTTTCAGCTTGCGGAGTCCAAAGAACTTCAATTGCCAAAAGTCTTTCGCTGGGGATACTACCAATTTGCCGCAAAGCTTGACGCAAATCATCAGCACTGTTAATCGCTGTGGGGATTTCAAACTTACCTAATGTTGCCGCTAGCAAGGTAACGATGATATATTCACCAGGGCCTTCGGTAAATAGGCGCGTAGGGTTGTCGAGTTCACCAGCCGCAGGTAAAGCATCCTTGGCTAGGGCTGCTTTTAGCTGGTTGTTGACATTAGAAAGAGTTTCTTCGCTAAACTTGCTGCGTTCTGCCAGTAATAGGCGATTGAATTGACCTTCAGCTGAATTTAAACTGGCTTGTTGAGTGCCGCCACCTGCATATACAAAGTATTCGGGATGGCGGAGTAAAGCTAGGCTGGCTTCTTGTAGAACTTCTGCTCTCCCCTCTGGGCTGTTAGTATCAGCAGTTTCAGCAATGTGGTTGAGTTCATTTTGCAATTCACGGGCTTGGGCTAACAAACCTACTTGCAAACGAGTCACGGAAACAGGAGAGTTACTGCTGTACCCTACTTCTTCAGTTTCACCGCCAGAGACGCGGCGGAAACTTTGCAATAAGAAATTAGCGATCGCAAAGAAGATTAAGATGCTAAATAGACCACCAAATCCTCCCCCAATACCCCAGAAGGGAAGTAGGAAGGGAAAGCCAAAACCACCACCAAAACCACCACCAGGGTAGTATCCGCCCCCGCCAGGAGGTGCATAGGTGCGCGGTGTATAGGTGCGGCTAGAAGGTACTCTAAAGGAGCCACCACCGATTCGACCTCCACTGCGGGCCGCTAATGCTCCATCGGCGTGACTAAAAGCCAAAGTTAACACCAGTCCTAGCGCTAAGAAGGTTTTTAACAGTGGTTTGATGGTTTGTTGTAGTTTTTTACGCATAATACAATCGCTTGGAAAACGGAATTATTTATGATTTCTCCCCATGCTGGTAGGAGTGTTTCAATCTGTCGCTAACGCCAGCCCGTAAAAGCTTGCTTTGTAGCATTCACGTAGCATTCACTTTTAAAGGCTACATATTCAATTTACCGCGTCTTCTCTTGGGTAGGCAGCGAGCGCAGGGGGGATTTCTCGGCTGGGGAACCGTACCTTAAGATATGTTCATCTTTATAAAAAGTTGCGATGTCTACGACGGGTTACGCCTACGGGCAATTGTTGCTACGTTTTAGACTAGCACTTTAGGCAAGAGTCTTAAATTATACAGACGATTCTAATTTTAATGATTATTTTGACTAATTTTTTATACTTAACTCTACTTGTTTTGTCAGAAGACTAAGAGGATATTTTAAAATTAAGGTCTTATTTAATACATATTATTGCTCTTTATTTAAGTATACTGAGCAGGCTGACAAGTAGCCTTGATGCTTATCAGTAATTGCAGCCAGACACTAAGTAGCTATCAAATACTTATCCAAAATTTTGGCATTTTGGCACAACAGTTTATACTATTCAGGATATTCTATTGAATGTAAGTAATTTTCGCAACACTTTTTTACTAAGCAATTTAGCTACAAGTGCTAGCTTTTATTTATTGTTCATCATGCACATAAGTTCTCAATTAGTGGGAAATTTGCAGCAAAAATAAACTCAAGACAATCAAAAATAATTTTCTTGGCTAATCTTCTAAAATAGCCTTCAAATTTGTCTACCACATTGGTTTTAAAAGAAATAAAATAAGACTTATGGTTTTAAAAGTAATCCTAATTGTAAATAAATTTAAAATTATTTGAAGTAAAATTATCAAGTTGGTTATGGAACATATTTCTCAACTAACAGCCGAAATCAGAGACAAAGCTGCGTACCCAGATATCCTAGTTATATCCCGGATATTTCTGCCGAAAGAAGCTGTAATTGGGGAATATATCTATAATCGCTGTCTCCAAGATCCAGAACGAGTAATTGTGCTGGCGGCTAGTTGCTCAGGAGATAAAGTATTTGATGAAAGTCAAGAGTTTCCCGTGTATCGCTGGTTTTATCCTAGATGCTGGCGTAGTGGCTTTCTGGGAAGTATCTTGAAACCTTTAGTCAATATTGTCTGCTCATTTGTCTTAGCAATCAAACTCTATTTTCGCTATCACTACCGTTATATAGAGTGGGGCCACGGCTATGACTTTCCTTCGCTGTTGCTATTGAGCTATTTTCTACCTATTCGCTTTTTTATCTATCTGCACGGCAATGATTTTCTTTGTACATTACATAATCCCGTACTGCGATCGCTATTTAAATTAACACTTCATAGAGCCGAAGGTATTGTTTGTAACAGTTCTTATACACGAGACTATCTCAGAACTGCTTTCCGATTAGATACTCCTACCCATGTCATTAACCCAGTAATCAGACCAGAAAAATTTGGTAATAATGTAGCAAGTCCCAGCAGCCTTGATGATTTACGTGTTCGTATGCGTCAGGCGTACAACATTCCCGAATCAGCAATAGTTATTCTCTCCATAGGAAAGCTAGTAAAACATGAAGGTTTCGACCGAGTAATTGATAATATCCCACTATTGCTAACTTTTGGGGTAGATGTCCACTATATAATCTGTGGTCAAGGGCCAAGTGAATCTGAACTGAAATCTCTGGCGCATCGTTTGCGGGTACATAAGCGCGTCCACTTTGCCGGATACGTGCCAGAGCGAGAATTAGCAGGTTATTATGCTGCTTGCGACATATTTGCCATGCTGACTTTATTAGATGCTAAACCTAATAATATGGAAGGTTTTGGTATGGTTTACTTAGAAGCAAGTTACTTCGGTAAGCCTGTAATTGCCCCTCGCTTAGGCAGTGTTCTAGACACAGTTCAGCATGAAGAGAATGGGATACTCGTTAATCCCAATTCTGGTTATGAAGTTTTTCAAGCTTTCAATCGGTTGTGCAAAGACCAGCAACTACGTGAGCAGCTTGGCCGCAAAGCTAAAGAATTAGCCAAGCGCAGAACTCTTCATCGATCGCTTTACAAACCAGAGGAGTGAAACGCGGTTTTGGAAGATGAATTCACGTTGAGCGATCGCCAAAAACTAATGGCAGTAAAGTACGGCATAAAGAGTTTTGAAAATGAGCAAGATTGCTGTGTAGAATCTCAGTTGTGATTCGATTAAATATGTAATGAAAAATATCTTGTTTCGCATAGGGCGATTTCTTCGGAGTTACCGAATCAAATCACTTATCTTCACAGTTATTGGATGTCTTACTGTATTTAGTGTGATTAGCTTTGGGACAATGTATGTTCTGGCTCAACCAGCTTCAATCTCATCTGAACGTCCTATTGTTAAAGCACCAAATTTAGGGCGGCACTTTCAAGAATTTGGGCGTGAAGGTTCTATCTTGATTTACGATTCAAAAAATAACCGCATTTATGAACACAATCCTAAACGTAATGCAACTGCGATCGCTCCAGCTTCGACATTCAAAATTTTTAACGCGCTGGTAGCTTTAGAAACAGGCGTAGTTCCTGATGATGTGGCGGTTCTCACTTGGGATGGAATTCACCGAGAAATTGATGCCTGGAATCATGATACGAATTTGCGTCAAGCCTTTAAAGATTCAACTGTTTGGTTCTATCAAGTACTAGCACGTAGGGCTGGATATGAACGAATGCAGCAATTTATTAACAAAGTAGGTTATGGAAACCGTCAAATTGGCACAGCCGCAGACATTGATCGTTTTTGGCTACAACAGCAGCTATTGCAAATTACACCCAAAGAGCAAATTAAGTTTTTGCAACGGTTATATCAAGGCGATTTACCTTTCTCGCAAAGAACAATAAATCTTGTCAAAGACATTATGGTACGCGAACAAACTCCAGACTACACACTGCGGGGGAAGACGGGATGGTTAACAAGTACCAAACCAAATATTGGTTGGTTCGTGGGTTATTTAGAGCAAAATAAAAACGTCTACTTTTTCGCAACAACCCTTGATATGGATAAAGCAGAGGATGCACCCGCCCGCATCGAAATTACACGACGCAGCCTCAAGGATTTGGGTTTGCTAGCTCAAATCAACTAACCACCACCAACAATAGTTACCACCTCTAAGCGATCGCCTGATTGCACTTTTGTTTCCGCCCAAAACTGACGGTGTAAAATTTCGCCGTTATACTCTACAGCCACCAAGCGCGGGTTAAAAGCCAACTGTTGGAGCAAATCGGGTAAAAGAGTTTCAAATGAGCAGCTATGGGTTTCCCCATTTACCTGAACCGTAATCTCATTAGACATAAATGTGGGGAGTGGGGAATTGGGCATTGGTTATTCACTTTGGACGAATGACTCTTTTAAATTTCTGGTTTAATGCGATTGAGTTGGGAAAGCAAATATTGTGTTACTAGGGTAGGCTGTTCAGCTTGCATGAGCGATCGCACCACCGCCACACGTTTGGCTCCTGCATCGATCACATCATTGATATTATTGGCATCTATTCCCCCAATAGCAAACCAAGGAATTGAACAATTTTTAGCAGCATAGCTGACATATTCTAAACCTGTTGCTACCTTACCTAGTTTCGTGGGAGTTTCATAAACTGGCCCCACGCCAATATAATCTACACCTTCAGCAATTGCTCCTTGCATTTCTTGTTTATTTGTGGTAGAAAGACCTATCAGACGCTGCGAACCGAGTAATTGCCGAGCAACAGCAATGGGCATATCTTGTTGTCCCAAATGCACCCCATCAGCATCTACAGCTAAAGCTACATCCACGCGATCGTTAACAATGAACAAAGCACCGTAGATGTGGCATAACTGCCGGAGTTTTCTAGCTTGTTCGAGACGCAAAGAATCATCGGCGGTTTTATCGCGGTACTGTAGAAGCGTTAATCCACCTTTTAGTGCAGCTTCGACGTTGTTTAACAAATTTTCACTAGGGGAAGTAACAAGATACAAATGCGATCGCCACAATAATTGATGGCGCTGATGACCCATCAAACTACTTTCTAGGGTATAAACCTGATAGCGCATCTGCTTGCAAGCTTTAGCCATATTTGAGTGATAAAGCTTGCTGTATTCTTCCAACACCCGCAATGCTTCTTCTATACGGCAAAAATTAGCTTGCAACACCGATTTGATACTAGCTCGTTGTTCTTCTTGAGGATGGGTTAACTCAGTTCCAGGATCGCCTGGTGTATCTCGCGCCGCCCGCAATTCTGGGGTATGCCATTTAGCTACCTCTTGTCGTAGCCGCTTGCATTCCAGAGCCAACTGGGCATTATTCAAGCCAAAGCGACACCATTCCTCGATAATTCGCAAGCCCTCACGAGCGCGATCTAAATTGGCATCTAAAATGCGGTAGACAACTTGTTGTATTTGCTCTTTTTGGCTGTATGGTTCGACCATTACAACAACCCCGTTAGTGCTTTCATCGGAATGTGAATTATCATATGTCCTAGTAACCATAAGTTAATTAATTTGCTTTTTTTTACTTAATTTTTGCACAATACACGCAAAATAACGTAATATCGAGGGTTACGGGAATTATCTCATGTTCCGAATGGCAGTGATAAGGGTAGTTTGAAGCTACAGTTTCGCACTAAGGTTAGTCAAGTATTTCGCGATAACAATTATTTCCAGCAATAGGCTGGAAACAAGGTTTTAAAAGGGTTTGCGCTTAAGTCGACATTCCTAGTGTCAGGCTGAGTTTAATTGCAAATAGGCGAAAAAGCGAATTGCGAATTGGATTTATTGCCCTGTATTAAAAATCGCCACTCGGTAAATATTTGAGTAATATTATCGACATAATACTCTCTAAGAGTATAAGAAGTTATTGTTACTTCTGAGGAGTTGTGTTAAATATGATTCACTGCCGTGTGTTACCTAAGTACCGTAGAGTAGATATTATGTCTGCAAAGCTGAGGTTTCTGAAATCAGCAAAGCTTTTATTTTTTATTTTTTCAGTATTATTTTTTACCGTTGGTATGGAAGCAGCAACTATGGCGTTCCTGGGTAGTGCGATTGCTCAGATGCCATCGACACCAGATTCAGCACCTCTGGGTGAGACAACAAATTCTCAGGCTAACGTGCTGTTTGTCAACCCCAATGGTGGAGATGACAGTGCAGGCAATGGCAGCGAATCCGCTCCTGTGAAAACTATTACCCAAGCGTTGCGATTAGCTAAGGCCAATACTGTAATTATGCTCTCCACGGGCACTTATAGCGCCGATACAGGAGAAGAATTTCCCTTAATTATGAAACCGGGTATTTCAATTCAAGGTAACCCTAGCAATCAAGGTAAGGACATTGTAATTCAGGGAGGTGGTGATTACCTGAGTCGGAGCTTTGCCGGTCAAAACGTCACAATTGTTGGAGCAAACCAAACCTTGCTGACTGGGGTAACGATAACCAACCCTAATCGGCGTGGTTACGGTTTATGGGTTGAATCAAGTAATCCGGTAATCGCAGAAAATACATTTACTGGCAGTACCCAAGATGGGATTTCTGTCTGTGGTAATGCTGCACCTACTATTAGTAAGAATTCTTTTGATCGCAACGGAGCCAATGGCATGACAATTGCTGGTAACTCCAGTCCCCAAGTGAAGGAAAATATCTTTCACCAAACGGGTTTTGGCATCAATATTGCCCAAAATGCTGCTCCTGTAGTCATGGGAAATCAAATCCAGAACAATAGATCGGGAATTGTGGTGCAAGCAAAGGCCCGCCCGATTTTACGGAATAATATTATTCAAGATAATAAAGAAGATGGTTTAGTTGCGATCGCTCAAGCAATGCCAGATTTGGGTAGTGCATCTGAACCTGGGGGTAATACATTTCAAAATAATGCCCGCCACGACATTAACGCCAGCGCTGCTAAACAGGTGATTTCTGCTGCTGGTAACAAGCTTGTGAGTAGTCGCATCACTGGCAAGGTAGATATCAACGGTACAACAGCACTAGCAAGCCAAACTTCTGAACCTGCTCTGGCTCCCAACAATGTATTACGAGAAATACCACCAAGGGGGGAAATCACCTTCTCGGCTCCCGAAGTCTCTGAAAGTACTAATAGACAAACTAGCAACAGCATTTCCGCAAATAATCCTGTTTCTGCACAATTAAACAGTCAAACACTGCCATTGTTACCAGCCAATGTAGCGCTTTCCACGCCTAGATCAAATCAACAGCAACCCACCTCTAAAGTTGCCAGATTTCCTACTCCTACCAGCTTGTTGGCTAGACAAAAACCAACTAATACTCAAGTTGCAACTTCAAGCCCAGCAGAACTGCCTGATCCGCGACAGTTAAATTATGTGCGGATTGAGCCGAATACAATTGAGTTTACTGCTCCTAAGTACCCATCAAATTCAGTTGCACAGCCAGCAGTTCCAAGTATCAGGAATCAAACACAACAGCCATTACCAATACTACAAAGTCCTGCTCCAGGTGCTTCAGCACTTTTACCAGTTCCTAATAGCAATATTCCCATTAGTAATACTCGCAATATGCAAACAAGTTCTGCAAGTATTCCTTATGGCGGTAACTCTGCGACACAGTTCGGTATTCGTTATCGCGTGGTAGTTCCACTCTTCACTGATAGGGATAAAGATTTAGTGCAATACCTTGCTCCTGGTGCGTTTTCCACAGTTTGGCAAGGTCAGAGAGTTATGCAAGCAGGAGTATTTAGCAGTGAATATAATGCTAAAGAAATGCTCAAAACACTCTATACCAACGGTTTAAGAGCCATTATGGAGCCATTGAATTAATTGGGCATGGGGCATGGGGCATTGGGCATTGGTCAATAATCAATAGTTCATCTTCTCCTGCTCCCCCAGCTCCCCCACCGTTGGGTTAAAGGAATGCAGCTAAAAGAGTGAACCAGTACTGGCTTGAGTTTACACTTCAGCGTCATCGCTTTTATGCCTAAATTATGTCATATTTTTTACTGTAGCAAGTTAGCATTGAGGCGACAATCGTGTAATTTCCGTTTAGATGGTAGAGAAAAGAGCATATACTCTGAACAAAATTATGTTTAATCGTTTTTTGTTAGCTAGAGTTTCCTTATTAACTGCCTCCTGCATATTTGCAACTACTGCAAGGGCAGAGTCGAAACAAAGGGAGCAGCAGTTGCCAACAGACAGGCAGCAAGTATGGCCTACACCTCTGCCGACACTAAACCCCCCAGCAAATCTAGGAAAAGACCCAAAATCCCGTCTTGATCGCAGGATGGGGAGGTCGCCGCTCGAATGGCCATCTAATGAGGACTACTGCCCGATCGGCTCGCTCTTCAATCAATCCATGCTTGAGAGAGGAACAGCAGCAGTACAACAGAAGCCGAATTCAGGAGTGATCTCGTTCACAGGGTGTATCCAAATAATCACAATTGAAACGGACGATCTGTCAAATTATCAGGCGATCGCATGAGTGAAGAGTATGTGCCAGATCATAAACAGCGTTTGACTGTACGTTAGGAACCTGCAATCTGCTTCTTAAGGGAGCAACGCGATTTTGTGATGTCAGACTTTAAACGAGCGATCGCTAAATTACCTTTTTACGTATAAATAAAAATTGAATACAAGCAAAGTAGTGTAAATACTTCAATAGTTGTCTAAGATTTAGCCTAAGTTGGGTTGAGCTAAGGAAACCCATCATCTAATACTCCAACACGATTTCAAATTACCTCAACATGACTTAGAAGTACTCCAACACGATTTCAAAGTACCTCAACATGACTTAGGTGGGATATTTTTTTATTTGGAAGTCCCTTACCGCTTGTCTTTTAGGGTTTAAGATCCTATCCCCAATGCCAAAGCTTGTTTTGTGTTGGGGTCTAAATCCCCATCTCCCTATCCTGGCTTATGATCTAAACGGGTTGCTTGCTCTAGGGCGGCTTTTTCTCTAGCTCGGCGGGCATAGGGTTGTAATTGCATACGATCGCAACCTGTTAAAATAATCAGGTTTTCCAGGCTGATCCCCCGCATTAACATTTCTACACGCCAGGTTTGTTGTGCTTGTGCTATGGCTGGCGTTTGTCCTTGGGGGGTTAAGAGTCTCTCACTCCATACTTGCCAACGTGTCTCAAGCTCTGATTCTGAGAGGGGTTTGCCTATTTCATTCAAAAACATGGCTGTTTGAGCATCTTTACGACTTTTGAGCCATTTGATTAAGGGATTATTGGTAAAAGAGCCGTAGCGTTTGCCCATAATCCACTGATTCACAGGCACTTGACGGACAAACCCTGGAATTGTAATTTGCAGGAAGTGCCCTTGAGTATCGTAGATTTGGTGCGATCGCTCCAAACTAATTATTTCCGTGGCAGATAACCCAGCCCCAAATAACAGATAAGCCAAGGCATAATCTCGTATTCCCAATTTCCTGGCTTGTTGCAAAATTTCGTGAACTAAATTAGCAGGCAAATCAGCTACTTCTGTAGTAATAAAACCTCTTTGTAAAGAGTTTATTGCTGATTCTGCTGAAGATGACATCGCTCCATGTAAAAACAACTCCACCAAATTTTCGAGAAAATCATCACGATCCTCCCAAAGTTCGTGAAATTCACTGGTGAACTCAATTACGGCATACCCCAAGATCATCCCATTCAGCAAACTGGCTAATTTCTCTGCCGGTAAGTAGGTATTTAAGTGTCCTTGCTGGATTACAGTAGCTAAATACTGAGCTACATAGCGGTTTGCCTCTGTTACTCCCCTGCCTAGTGCGCGGCGGTTTTCTGCCGGGAATTGGTCGGCTTCACCCACCACAGACCGGACGAACTCTGGCACTCGTTCCAATGCATGCAAGCTGTCACTTGCATAATCTTTCAGAGCTTGGTAGACATTGCCGGGAGGCGTTGCCCGCCGCACCAGCGATTCACCTAAATCCTTGAAAGCTGCGGACTCTTCCAGCACAGCCAAAAGCAGTCCATGCTTATTGCCAAAATTCCGAAATAGAGTCACTTCATTAACTTCGGCTTTTTCAGCAATTTGGCGGGTTGTGGTAGCGCTGACTCCCTGAGCAGAAAACAACTCAAGTGCAGCTTGAATTAGGCGTTGACGAGTGGAAATGAGTTGAGATGACATAAAATAATGCAAGTGGCACTTGCACGGATATCAGATTTCTGCTAGCATAACAAATGTAAGTGATACTTGCTTTACTCTACTGTAACGAACTAGTATACAGGGCGGGTAAATCTCTGTGGGATTATGCCTAAGAAAAAGCAAATCGCTTGATCATTCATCAACAGGAATTTTTATGACCGCAAATTTTGGGGTGATCGCTAAAGGCGTTGGCGAAACCATCGCTCCTGAGAGAGGCAATTCACCTCAACTCAGGTGGATAAATGTGGTATTTTTTGGTGTATTTCATGCCTTAGCACTTCTGGCTCCTTGGTTTTTCTCCTGGCCAGCATTAGGTTTGCTAGTGTTTCTGCACTGGTTATTCGGGAGCATTGGTATTTGCTTGGGATATCACCGACTACTGAGCCATAAGAGTTTCCAAGTTCCTAAGTGGTTAGAGTATGCGATCGCCCTCATTGGAGCGCTGGCTTTGCAAGGTGGGCCAATTTTTTGGGTAGGTGGACACCGCCAGCATCACGCCCATACAGAAGATATTGACCTAGATCCCTATTCTGCCCAAAAAGGATTTTGGTGGAGCCATATACTATGGATTTTCTACCCGCGTCCAGAATTTTTTGACTATGACACCTATAAAAAATATGCTCCTGACTTAGCAAGACAACCCTTTTATCGCTGGCTGGATCGCTACTTCTTGCTGTTGCAAATACCCTTCGGGCTGCTGCTTTATGCCTTAGGGGGATGGTCTTTTGTCTTCTATGGAGTGTTTCTCAGGTGTGTCTTGCTTTGGCATTCAACCTGGTTTGTAAACTCAGCATCACATCTGTGGGGTTATCGCACCTTTGATGCTGATGATGGCGCTCGTAATCTTTGGTGGGTATCCATCGTAACTTATGGAGAAGGATGGCACAATAACCATCATACTTATCCCCACATGGCGAAATCTGGGTTGTCTTGGTGGGAGATTGATGTTACTTGGTGGAGCATTCTAGTTTTGCAGACTTTGGGTTTAGCCAAAAAAGTTGTTTCGCGTCCCCCCCAAGGTGCAAATAACGGCTAAATTGCAACTAAATTATCATGAATTTGTTATGCCGATTGCTTTTCGTAGTCGGCTTAATAAACTATTACGCATTTTAATTGCATATTTACATGCATAGCCTAATTTGGCTGGATGGATTTATGGGACTGCTACTGATAGGTTTTTTGCTGTGGTCTAATCTTGTATTGAAAGAGTGACGTAGTAAACTATCTACAAATTGACATAACATATATATAACTGAAATTGCTCCTCATTTTATTAAGTCTAATTAAATAATCTGTTACTAGCTATTTCACGGTAAAATCTAACGGTTTAAATCAGCGCAATACACCAAGCGTGAAAACTGACAGCATTTTTTACCGCCTTTTTCAAGAACTTCCTAGCATCTTTTTTGAATTAATTGGTAATCCACCCCAAACGGCAGAGGGTTATAAATTCTCCTCAATCGAAATCAAGCAAACTGCATTCCGTATAGATGGTGTTTTTCTTCCAACACAAGGGGAAGAAAATCCGATTTACTTTGTTGAAGTCCAGTTTCAAACCGACACAGAAATTTATTCACGCTTACTTTCAGAAATTTATTTATACTTACGCCAAAATAAACCTAAAAATTCTTTCTTGGCGAGGAGTAGTTATCTATCACAATCGCAGCCTAGATACAGCAGATATCAAGAATTACAGTGAAATTTTCACCAGTCAGCGCGTCAGTCGCATTTATCTTAATGAATTAGGTGAAACTGCATTGCTGCCAGTTGGAATTGCTACGATGAAATTAGTGGTCGATGAAGAGGAGACAGCAATTACATCCGCTAGGCAGTTAATAGACAGAACCCAGCAAGAAATTAACATTGAACCACAACGGCGGCAGTTACCCTTCGGGTGCGCCAGTTGTTCATGGGGGAAACCCCCAAGACCACACTGGCTTACTAGAATTGATAGAGACAATTTTGGTTTATAAGTTTCCGACAATGAGTCGAGAGGAGATTGAAGGTATGTTTGGGCTAAGTGATTTGAAACAAACACGAGTTTATCAAGAAGGGAAGCAGGAAGGCAAGCAAGAAGGAGCGTATGAAGAAAAGTTTAGAATGATACCTTTGTTGTTGAGATTGGGATTGAGTTTTGAAGAAGCAGCGAAAGAGTTAGGTTTGAGTCTAGAAGAGATTCAGCAAGAAATGCAAAAACAGCCTTCAAGTCAGGATACGTAACCTACAATTAGCACCGATCGCAGATACTTCTAAATATTCCTGCTATTTTCCATTCCCCTTAATTTGTTATTTTTTATATGATTTCGCTCTCTCCCATTCTCCAAGCTAGACTTTCCCAACCCCTCAAAATTGGCTCGTTTGAGGTAAAAAGTCGGGTTCTTCAATCGCCTCTATCTGGGGTGACAGATATGGTGTTTCGTCGGATTGTGCGTCGCTATGCGCCAGATTCAATGATGTATACCGAAATGGTGAATGCTACAGGGTTGCATTATGTCAAGCAGCTACCCATAATCATGGAGGTAGACCCAAATGAGCGCCCAATTAGCATTCAATTATTTGATTGTCGTCCAGATTTTCTGACAGAAGCAGCAGTAAAGGCAGTTGCAGAAGGTGCTGATACTGTAGATATTAATATGGGTTGTCCGGTAAATAAAATCACTAAAAATGGTGGTGGTTCTTCGTTGTTGCGGCAACCAGAAATAGCAGAGGCAATTGTACGGGAAGTGGTAAAAGCTGTTGATGTACCTGTGACAGTAAAAACCCGTATTGGCTGGAATGACAACGAAATTACTATTCTCGACTTTGCCAAGCGGATGGAAGATGCAGGGGCGAAAATGATTACAGTACACGGACGCACCCGCGCTCAAGGATACAATGGCAATGCCCGTTGGGAATGGATTGCGCGTGTGAAAGAAGTGCTTTCTATACCCGTGATTGGAAATGGAGATATTTTTTCCGTTGAAGCGGCGGTGAAATGTTTAGAACAAACTGGCGCTGATGGTGTAATGTGTTCCCGTGGAACTTTAGGTTATCCCTTTTTGGTGGGAGAAATTGATCACTTCCTGAAAACTGGGGAGATATTACCGACACCAACCCCGATTCAGCGCTTGGAATGTGCAAGAGATCATTTACAAGCTTTATGGGAATATAAAGGCGATCGCGGTGTGCGTCAAGCCCGTAAGCACATGACTTGGTATGCTAAAGGTTTCGTTGGTGCTGCCGAACTTCGAGGACAGCTAAGTTTAGTTGAAAAGGTAGATCAAGGTTTGGCAATGATTGATCAAGCAATTGAAAAATTGGCTAATGGTTATGAACTTGAAGAAGAAGCACAAGGTAATTTGGTAATGCTTTAAAAAATGCATTTCACCACAAAATCTATGTCAAATAAAACAATTAAAATTATTATTTTCTACGTAAATAAAGTGGGCGATCGCAATGTTAGTCTCTAAACAAAATGATGTTGTAACCGTCCCCGAAATCCTCTCATTAGAAGACTTCATGGCAAATCCTCCAGAGGGGATGGCGTGGGTAGATGAGCAACTAGTAGAAAAAATAGGGATGACATTAAAACATAGCGAAATTCAAGGCAACATCTACTTTTACTGGAGAAGTTACATCAATTCCAATCAGCAAGGTGGGAAAGTGTACACTGAAGTACCTTGTCGCACATATAAACAGGGTCGCCGTCCTGATGTAGCTTATCTTACGCCTGAATTGGTAGCTCAGTTTGGTGATGTTGCCACCTTGCCACAGAGTTTTCCATTGATTGCTGAAATAGTTTTACCCACCGATTTAGCTGAAGAATTATTTCTCAAAGCACAGGAGTATTTGCAGTCTGGTTGCGAGGAAGTTTGGCTAGTATTTCCTGAAAGTCGGTTAGTTTTTGTAATAACTGATAATCAGGTTTTGGGGTTTAAAGCTGGTGATGTGGTTAGTACTCAAAAAGTATTACTGGGTTTTAGTGTAGCTGTAGACGAATTATTGCCTTGAAAATGAATTAGAACTTACACTTCAAAGAGTCAAAAAGTTTCAATCCCTAATAGGGATTTTATTGAATTGCAATGGCATCGACCTCTGCTTTCAAAAGCGATAATCCAATGTTTCAATCCCTAATAGGGATTTTATTGAATTGCAATGCTGGAATCTGAAAGCGCTGCTGTATTTGGTTTTCAAGGTGCAGTTGCGCGAATGAACGAATCATAGCACAAAGAATAGTTATACAACAATATGCAAATCGCTGAAACCCAGTTCCCATAAGGTGCGCGGATGGTTTGAAAGTACCATTGCCCTGAAAGTCTTGTATAGATGGAGCGTACAGCAATTTTTGCCCCTTCTCATTTTGTACACCTACCCATCCGCGCATTTGGCAAGAAAATTAGTCTAATTACCAATCGCTACCTCTATTAAAATAAGCGATCGCCTAATCCTTGCACGCCTTAATTTACCAAATCAGGGAATACCTCTTGCACAGCAGGATGCACTAAGCGATGGTTCTGCACATTCACACCCTTAGCTAATGCTGGGTTAACTTCCAGTGCCTTAATTCCCAAATTCGCCAACTGGACGACATAAGGTAATGTACTGTTGTTGAGTGCTTGGGTTGCTGTCCAAGGTACTGCTCCTGGCATATTAGGAACACCATAATGCACCACACCTTCTTCCAGGTATACCGGATTTGTGTGGGATGTGGGGTGTAAAGTTTCTATACAACCGCCTTGATCAACAGCTACATCAACTATTACAGAACCAGGACGCATTTGTTTAACCAATTCGCGGGATACTAGTATTGGTGCCCTACGTCCTAACACTAAAACTGCACCGATGAGCAAATCGGCTTCAATGACTGCGGCTTCAATATGGGCGGAGTTGCTGTAGAGCAATTCGACTCTAGAACCAAAGAGGGTTTCTAAGTAAGATAAGCGCTCGACACTCACATCTAAAATCTGTACGCTAGCACCCATGCCCACGGCAATTTTAGCTGCTTCTGTGCCGACAACGCCGCCACCTAAAATTACTACTGTGCCTGGTTTAACTCCAGGTACACCGCCCAAAAGAACTCCTCTGCCACCCTGCTGACGTTCTAAGAATCTCGCCCCAAATTGTACTGCAAGCCGACCGGCAATCACACTCATGGGGGTAAGCAAGGGTAATCTGTTAGCACCAGGTTGTTCTACAGTTTCGTAAGCGATCGCAGTTGTGCCACAATCAATTAAATTCTCTGTCAATTTGCGATCGGCTGCTAAATGTAAATAAGTAAATAATATCTGCCCTTTCTGCAAAAATTTATACTCAGATGTTAGCGGCTCTTTGACTTTAACAACCAATTCTCGATTCCAAGCCGTTTCTGATGTGGGGACAATTTCGGCTCCAGCACTTCTGTAGTCGTCATCTGAAAATCCAGCACCATTACCTGCTTGCGTCTGTACGAAGATGCTATGACCATTTTCCCGCAGCACCCGCACACTAGAAGGACTTAAACCTACCCGAAATTCTTGATCTTTATTTTCCTTGGGAACGCCAATTTCCATATATCGCCTCTGATAATTTTTTTGTTTAACTGTAGCCTGCGAATTTCAAGCTTGCTACTGATCTATTACAGATAGCTGTATTAGAGATAGTTAATCTGTGTCCTAAGTTTCTCAATTTAATCTGAGTAGCCTCAAACTCTTACCCTTGACTATTGCCCCAGTATTTATACAATATATAAAGAATAGTAACAATTTATTAAAAGAGCGATTGTATAGCTTCCTACTAGGAAGCTTTTGCTGAATTTTTCAAGTCATCTTGGTATTCAAGCCTGCAATCAGCTTATAAGCTACCAAGTCTAGGTAAAAGTTAAGGGCAAATAATTCCTTTAACTTTTAGCGTTTATCCCCACCTTCTTAGACAATTGCTGCGAAGTCTAATATCAAGTCCCGTTTGCCGAAAAAAGGTTTCACAAAAATGACACAAACACAACCAACGATTACACCTAAACTAGAGGAGCCTAAGTTTGGCTTTAACGAATATGCTGAACGCTTGAATGGTCGAGCGGCAATGATTGGCTTCGCTTTGCTGCTGGTGATTGAATCCGTCACCAATCAAGGGGTACTATCATGGCTGGGTCTGAAGTAGTGCCACCCACAAGCATAAGGTACAAGTTGTAAGCTAGTAATTAAAAGAGTTTCAACCAGCTGGAACAACCAGTTGGTTTCGACTTTAACAATTGATAGCGAAGTACTTTGCCCAAGATACTTTCAATTAGACTTATTCGTAAATTATTGCCCTAGAATGTAAGCAAGAGAGAAATCGAAATATTTATTAGTTATAGAAATATTATAGACTTGCAACTAGTACAGTACGGCGGAAATCCAGCCACTATGTCAATTAACAAAACTTGGCAAGTAGCAAAACCCCATAGATCAAGGTGATAAAGGTAGGCGAACTTCTGCCACAGTCTACTACTATATACAAGGCGATTAATGAGTCCACTTCCTCCCCTACTAAAGAAAATTATAATTAGTATCTGCCTTAAATGAGATAGGCAAATTACGGGTGAGGTATTCTTGGTAAATATACACAAAAGCTGAACTGGAACCAACCAAGCTGTGATGAATGCTGTATTACCTCGTTTTTTGAAGTCAACCTACCGAAAAGAGCCACTAATCAGTGTATTGGTTACGATGGGTGCTATAGATGCCCTGATTGGCGGATTGAATGATAGCTGGTCGTTGTTCGCTTTTGGTTTGGGAACAACAGGGATAGCGCTAGCTTTTAAGTTGTGGCGTTTCCAGCAGCGTCGTCCTCTACCAGAGGAGCCTATAGTGCAACATTATTTGCCTTCTCGTTCTTCTAGTGCGCCTTTACCAATGTTAAGCGTTTCTAAGAAAAAACCACCTCTTTAGGAAGTGCAGATTTGTTAAGTAATAACTCTGCAAAATTGATGTAACCGTATCTATAAAAGTGAGGAAAAAGAGTGAGTAGTCAGGGAAGAGGTGGGGGTAATTTTCTGCGCCCGGATATTATCCTGGCATTTATGGCAGCTGTTGCCCTTCCAGTGATTACCTGGAAAGGGTTTTATATTCATGAAGCTCATGCTGCTATTGAAGTAACACCAAACTATCAAACTAACAGCAGCTTTGCTAATGGCCAACTACTTTACACACTCAAAGGACATAAAGGAACTGTTAAATCTCTCGCTTTCAGTCCAGATAGCAGAATGCTTGTGAGTGGAGGTGCAGAAAACGAGGGTGTAATTCGCCTGTGGAATCCAGCAAACGGCAAAAAGTTGGCGGATATTAACAAAGCACACAAAACAGCCGTAGAATCTTTAGTGATTTCGCCAGATGGTCAAACCCTCGCTAGCTGTAGTACTGACAACACGATTAACCTCTGGAGCCTGAAAAATTTTAAATTTACTCGCTCTTTTGTAGGACATACCAGCAACGTATTATCTTTAGCGGTGTCTCCTGATAGTAAAGTTCTCATCAGTGGAGCTTTGGATGGAATTCGGATATGGGATTTGCTACAACAACGCCCTTTAGGGACTCTAGTACGTTTTGATAATTTGATTTATACCCTAGCCATTAGTCCTGATGGTCAGACATTGGCTAGCGGTGATAATAAGGGTGTAATCAAGCTGTGGAGTTTGAGTACTGGTCAATTAATTAGTGAATTGGCAGCTCATTCTAATGGTGTTAGCGCTGTCATCTTTACACCAGATGGACAAACATTAGTTAGTGCAAGCCGCGATCGCACAGTCAAGCTGTGGAATATTAATACTGGAGAATTAGTCCGCACCCTTACAGGACATAATAACTGGGTAAATGCGATCGCCATGAACCCCGATGGACAAACCCTTGCTAGTGCCGGTAGAGATGGCATTAGGTTGTGGAATTTAACTACAGGTGAGTTAATAAATACACTGAGTGGACATACAGACTGGGTAAGTGCGATCGCTTTTAGTCCAAATGGTCAAATTCTTGCCAGTGGTGGATTTGATCAACAAATCAAGATTTGGGGAACTCCATCAAAACCTAATTAACAGTGATCGGACAAAATAATCCTGAACTAGTAGACTATATCCCTGATTTCTTAAAGAAATCGGGGATATACTTGTCTAGGATTTTGAAGCTCCTTCTGAGGCTTCGTGACAGAGAGGCACAGAAGCAGGGGAGAGAAGGTGACAAGGGTGAGAAGAGGTAAGAACTTGCAACAAGTCTTTCCCCTAGTCCCTAATTCTCCTTGTCCCCAAGTCTTCTTCATCATGCCCAATGTAATAGGGTTTAAGAGCTAATAAATTTATTTATCGGGTTTTACCCCTGCTCCCTTTCCTGTTGTTTGATTCGCTATCCCTCGACTTTTCATGCCATGTAGAAAGTCAGGCGATCTCGCTAACGCCGAAAATTTCCCCAATCATTTACCGTCTTTGCTAAACTTTAATCTTGCATTTTTAGAGTTTTTATAGTAGAAAATCAACCAGAGCTTAGATAAAATTTTGCCAAAACTAGCTAAAATCAATGCTGCTAGCAACTAAGAGCGATGTCTACGATGGCGTGCGCCTACCCCCAATTGTTGAAGAACTGTGAATCCTTGATGAAAATACAGCCGAGTTAATATCTTATCGAGCAAATTACTGTAAGTATAAACATAGATTATTCTAAATCATCTATGCAGCTACTTGCCCTCTAGGTTGGAACAATTTCTGAATATAGACAATCTTAGAAATGGTCATCTTCAGTAAATGCACTCAGGTAAATATCACTATCTTGGCTGAAGCAAAGGTTTATAAGGCTCAAACGCTACTTGAAACGGAAGACAACTTGCTACTTAAATAATGTTTAATTTTCCCGAACTGCTTTTGATCCCCATTTCGATAGAATGACTAGGCAGAACCCTAAAACTAAAAACCGCTTTTGACTGCGACGCCCATGAATCAACTGAACAATGGTTTTACAATATTTCTAAGTCTGCTAGTCGAGGCGATGCCTTTTTTGCTTCTTGGGGTTTTATTCTCCAGTTTGCTGCTGTTTTTTGTTGATGAGCGCAAATTAGTAGAAAAAATGCCCAAAAATCCGTTGCTGGGTGCTTTAGTTGGTAGCATGATCGGCTTTTTATTTCCAGTGTGTGAGTGCGGGAATGTACCGGTAGCGCGGCGGTTCCTAATGCAGGGAGTACCCACACCAGTTGCAATTGGTTTTTTGCTAGCAGCACCAACAATTAACCCAATTGTAATTTGGGCAACTTGGACAGCATTTCGAGATCAGCCAGAAATAGTGGTTTTACGAGTTGTATTTTCCCTAGCAATTGCCACAATTATCGGGTTTGTTTTTAGTTTTCAAAAGGACTTAAATCCCATAGTCCAACCTGCGATCGCTCGGTATATGAAGTTTAATCCACCTGCACAACCTGAAACCAAACGCCGTGGTAAGCGTTACCAAGTACAACAGGAAGCAACAGTACCGAATCTGTTACAATCCGGGACTTATATCTTAGGAGGAAAAGCAGGTATACCTATGCGGATAGATCCTAATTTGGTACAGGCTACTACCGTAGTTTCTAATCCGAATAAACCGCTTACAGATAAACTGCGCCTAGTTGTGGATAATAGCATCCAAGAATTGCGAGAATTAGGCGGAGTGATGATTTTAGGAAGTGCGATCGCTGCTGCTATTCAAGTCCTAGCTCCCCGCGAATTAATTCTCGGTTTGGGAGCTGGCCCCATTAGCTCAATTGTGGTCATGCTGATATTAGCAGTAGTGGTGTCAATTTGTTCTACAGTCGATTCTTTCTTTGCCTTATCTTTTGCCTCAACCTTTAGCAGTGGTTCATTGTTGGCATTTCTAGTGTTTGGGCCAATGATTGACATCAAAAGTGTTGGTTTGATGTTATCTATTTTTAAACCCAAAACTATTTTTTACTTATTTGCTTTAGCAGCACAATTGACATTTTTGTTCACCCTTTTCCTGAATTTACACGTTTTTTAAAACATTAGTCAATAGTCCATTGAATGTTTAAATGTTGACTCTTGACTGTTGACTCCTGACTCTTGATTAATGGCTAACAAAAATCCCAAATCTAAAATCCAAAATTTGTTACTCCCTTGGCTGGATGCCTTAGCAATTACAGCTTGGGGCATTTTGATGTTGAGATATTGGCTAACTAACAAGCTGAACCTATTGATTCACCCAAATTTCTTTGGGTTGGTGATTGTGGCTGGTATCGGCTTCATCATTATTGGTTTCTTTAAGATGCAGGAACTTTGGCAACGGCGTCGCCGTGATGTTACGTCAAACATGCAGCATATTAGTTTATTTCCCCCTGGTTGGGGCAGCGCTTTGTTGTTGACTACAGCAATTCTAGGTTTTATCATTACACCGCAAGTTTTTGCTAGTGACAAAGCACTCCAAAGGGGTGTAACGGCTGATTTATTGGGAAGCACACGTGTCAAACCCCAAGCCTTTCGGGTAACTGTTCGTCCAGAAGAGCGATCGCTTGTAGACTGGGTACGCACTGTCAATGTCTATCCAGAGCCAGATGCATATACGGGGCAAAAAGTCAAGGTGCAGGGATTTGTGATCCACCCGCCAGATATAGGAAAAGAATATTTATTTTTAGCCCGATTTGTCTTAACTTGTTGTGCAGCAGATGCTTACCCTGTAGGATTACCCGTCAAACTACAAGAAAATCAAGAGCGTTACTCCCCTGATACCTGGTTGGAAGTTGAAGGGCAAATGGTGACAGAAAATTTGGCAGATAAACGCCAACTTACCATTGCCGCTACCTCTCTGAAAAAGATTCCTCAACCGGAGAATCCTTATAGTTATTAGTTATTTGTTGATGCCCAATGCCCCCCCATGCTCAATGCCCAATGCTTAATGCTCAATGACAAATGACTAAATCTAAAGCATTTATCCAACCCCTGGATCGGATAGCGATCGCACTGATGTTACTGCTGAGTGTGCTGATTGGGTTAATCATAATGCAAGGTGATGTAATCACTGCCCGTGTCCGGGACTTTACCTGGCAAAATCAACAAATTGGGGCAGAAGATACCTCCTTCACCCTCACCTTCAGCCGCCCAATGGAAATAAAAAGCGTAGAGGAGAACTTAAAAATTGAGCCACCTCTAGCAGGTAAATTCAGCTGGGCAGGGCGGCGGATGGTTTATACACTGGTGACACCAGCACCCTATGGCACGAATTATAAAGTGCAGTTGCAGGGAGCTAAAGATCAGTTTGCGGAGCAAGAAGGCAAAAATCGGGTAATACAGCCCTTTGTTGGTAGCTTCCGCACACGCGATCGCATTATTCTTTACATAGGAACCGAGAAAGAAGAACAGGGACGATTAGTTCTTTACAACTTAACCGAAGAGCAAAAAAGACTACTTACCCCTAAAGACTTGATAGTAATGGACTTTGAGTCCTTTCCTGATGGGGAGAAAATTTTATTTTCTGCTCGCGCTGCTAACAACCAAGACTTACTTTCAGCCCAACTCTACACAGTGACAACAGGCGTTCCTGGTAAATCTGAACAAGAAGTAGAACCAGCAGGCAGAGTTGACTTGGTTTTAGATAGTAAAGATTATCAAAACCTAAAATTTGACTTATCACCTGATGGGCAAACTATTGTCATCCAACGGGGCAATAAAACTAATCCCGGTGACTTTGGGCTATGGTTTATGCCAGCAACTAGTGACGGTTCAGCAGAAAAACCTACCCCTAAACGTCTGGAAAGCCAACCTGGGGGAGACTTTATGATCACACCAGATAGTCAAGCCGTAGCAGTTGCCCAAGGGCAGGGAGCAGCCATCCTACCACTGCAAGGTGATGCCAGTAAACCCCTAGATTTTCTCCCGCAGTTTGGTTTGGTACAGGCTTTCTCTAAAGATGGCTCTCAAGCAGCGATGGTAAAGTTTAATACAGATTACACGCGAGATTTGTTTTTAGTAACAAACCAAGGTGTGCAGAAACAACTATTAAAAACTACAGGCTCAATTCTCAGCTGCCAATTTGATATTGCCTCACCCACTATCTATTGCTTGCTGACACAGCTAGTATCCAAGGAACAATACATAGAACAGCCTTATGTAGTGGCAATTGATCTAAAAACCGGGCAACAGAAACCATTGTTAGTACTGCCTCCCGCTCAACGGAATGTGCAAATGAGTTTATCTGCTGACGGTTTGGGCTTGTTATTTGACCAAGTAGTACCACAGGCAAACCCCCCAGCATCATTACCACCAAACACTTTGAAAACTGATGATGGAGATGCGATCGCAACCAGTAGCTTGTGGTTAATGCCTCTGTTACCCATTGCTGATGCTGCAACCGTTGAAATTAGACCAGAACAACTCCCCTTAGCCGGATTTCGTCCTCGCTGGCTACCTTGAAATAGAGGCAAGGGAGCAGGGAGCAGGGGGAATATTTTATATGAGGATTCAAACCCATGTTCCCTCCTTGATTTCACGGCAGAAGAAAGTGATAATTTCCCCAAGCATTATGCTCCCTTCAAGAAACACCTCTTCGTTGAAAAAGCTTAGATTCCCAACTTTTTTAAAAAGTCGGGAATCTTGATGGTAACAAGGTAATAAATTGTCATTTATCCGAAGATTTTTAAAGTATCACTTGATAATTTATCCAAGCTTCCCAAAAAATATAAATTGATAGTATTCCTAAGAAGATACGAAGTACTAAACTCACAGTATAATCTGGTAATTTTGGCAATGTGCGAGTACTGATTTGAACGCCTAAAAGACCGCCACATCCCAATTTTAGAAATTAAGGGGTTAAATACTGGGGCTGTATTCTCTTTTTCCTTGAAAACCAGTTGCTTACGAAGTTCAATCAAATAGATATTAGCAAGCAGTATGATACCAAATGTAAATAGTATTATGTAGGATGGAATTTTATTAGCGAAGTATACACCTATTCCGGTAGTTAAAAAAGCTGGAATTCCTAAATAAATTACTCGTTTAAAGTCAAAGTAGCCCATTCGCCAATTCTGCAAACTTCCAGAAATTGAAGTAATCACAATCGCAAGGCTACTAGTAGCGATCGCCTGAACGGGAGTATAACCTAGTGTGACTAAAAGAGGAATTGTGATAATACCGCCACCTATTCCTAAAAGTCCAGCTATGACTCCAGATATTAGGCCCCCAGTTACTAAAATCAACCAACTAAAATCAATCATATAATAGGTCTTTTTCTAGAGAACTGATAGTGCTGAGTGGGCATAGGGCATGGGGCATGGGGCATTAATCACTTGATTTCTAACTCCTAATACCATTTCACGAAAAATCTGATACAGATGTAAGCCCTGAAAGCTTTGCTGCATCTAAGTTTTTTAATTGCGTTAGCGTAGCGGTAGCGAGTCCGCGTACCCTTACAGGGAAGCAAGCTACGCTTTTAGCGTCTCGTAGAGAGCGTCATTGCGAATTGTGAATTCGTATAACTCCCTCATCCCTTTATTGTCACCGGATGGCTAACAACACCTCCGTAGAGCAATCCAGAATCATTCCACGGAACTGTACTCGGTTGTGTATTACCTAAATTGTCAGTAGCACGAGCCTGGAGAAAATATTCCCCCGGAACTGGGTTCCATTCGATGTCCCATCGTACCCATGCAAATGGAAAATTTGGTTCTCGCAGTCGTGCAAATTGCCAAGTTTTGCCACCATCTAGGCTGACTTCTACACGAACGATCTTTCCTTTCCCAGACCAAGAACGCCCACGCAGTAAGTGAGTTCGAGCCGAAAGCGTAGCAGGCCAAGGCAACTCAAAAGCGCTTTTAACATTTTGATAGGTAATCAGCTTACCTTTATACGGTGCGATCGCTGGGTAATCTGCACCAATCAGCACCATCTGCTCCGTCACCCACTGAGTATATATCGGTGTTTCAGAAACCTCAATCCGCTCAATCCATTTAACGTTGGCGTTTCCTCCCCAACCAGGAAATAAGGCACGGCAGGGCTGACCATGATCTGGAGGTAATGGTTCTCCGTTCATTGCATAGACAAGGAGCGAGTTATCTGCTAATGCCTTGCTAATCGGAACTACATTGTTGAACTTGGATTTATTCGTCCCCTTAGAGTCCAGCGAATCTACATCTGCACCCTCAACAAGTACATCTTTTGCTGTGGACTTTAATTTAGCCCGCTCTAATAATATGCTCAGTGGTACACCAGTCCACTCAGCCACACCAATAGCCCCAAGCCTCCACCGTGTTCCAGAGAGTGGTGTGTTGTAAGCCTCTTCAAAAAAGCGCCGACCATTAGCAGCACACTCTATGGCACAAGTGACCGAGATGGACGGCATGGCAATGATTTCATCGTAAGTGAACTCATAGGGGGCAGAAACGCCGGTTCCATGAATTTGCAAACGCCATGTAGAAGGGTCAAACGGCGGAGGTGTACTGCGGTTATGAACATAGAACCAATCGTTTGGTACTAAATAACCGCGCCCATACATTGCTTCCCAGTTCATCTCTAATGTGCCTTTGCTATGAGAGATATACCCTGGTGGTAATGGCTTGAGTATTTTACTGCCTTTAGTTTTAACAGCTGCTTGACTGTAAGCAGGCGCAGGTTTGGCTAACCCTCCGATAGCTGTTGCACCAACCATAGTGGCTAGTATTTGCAGAAAGCGCTGGCGCGAAATACCTGCATCTGTACTTTTTTGCCAGATATACTGATCAACCCGTGCCTGTAGATAATTCTCCTGGTCAAAGAGGTTTTCATCGCTCAAGCTATATTACCTCCTTGTAATGATTTGTAATTTTCAGTGGATAGTGTCAAAAAATTCCTTTGGCCCCAGCAAAACCCCGGTTCCATAGGGCGCATACATCTTGTGTCCAGAGAAAGCTACAAAATCTAAATGACATGGGTCATCATCAGCACGCATATCTACTCGCTCATGCTGAATCAATTGACACACATCGGCAAAAATCTTAGCACCATACCGATGTGCTAAAGCTGCAATTTCGTAAATCGGGGGTTTGTAACCTGTAATTGTCGAAGCACCTGTAATAGTTACTAACTTGATTTGCTCTGCTTTGGGAAGATTTTGATGTGCCTTAAAGATATCTTCAATTTCTGCAACACTTACACTTCCGTCCGTCTGGGTTCTGTACTGCACAACTTCGTCTCTAGTAACCCAAGGCAGCAGGTTGGATGAATGTTCAATATCAGAAACTAAGATTTTTCCAGGTTTTTTTGCCCAAAGTGTGGCAGCTCCATTAATTGCTTCTGTTGTATTCTTTGCAAAAATTACATAGTTGTTTAAAGATGACCCCACAAACTCCCGAATGAAGTTCCGACTAGCGTCATACTCTCGTGTAGTGATGATGGACTTTTGCCCAGAACCTCGATGTACACTGCCATAGGTGTCAAGCATTTCGTCCACATACTGCTTGAGGCTTGCAAAGGGAGTGGTTGTAGCTCCATTATCCAAGTTGATATACTTGACATATTTTCCGTTAAGAGTTTTTACCTTGAAAGATAGAGACTCATCTGTAAATAACGGCTTGGGGGGGGACAAAATGGTTTAGAATGCTTATATTGCAAAGAGTGTAGCAATTTGTGGTAAAAGAAAAAGAGCCTTCATTCGCAACAAGCTCTATGGAGAAAGGGCTATGAGGCTTATTCTATCTGCATCATAGCCCTTTTTGTAGCCCCGCAAGAAATAACGGTCTGATTTCTTTGTCCCAAAAACTGTCAAAATTTTCTGCAATCAATGGTAATTGGAAACCTTCTCGCTTTATGTTTTCACCCATTGCAAGTACATCAGTCATCTTTAAGAACCCCTATTTTAAAGTTTGAATTTTGGGACGAGCCTAACTGCTACAACGCTTTCATCTAACGCAATAATCACATTACTACGTGGTTAAATAGTCTTTATATTTACTTTTTTACTGCTAGAAAACTCGGTTACTCCAATTATTTTAATAAATCAATTAAAAACGTATCCGTGATAATACTTAATTATAATAATATTATAAATTAATCTACATTTATAGACACTAGCAATAAGTATTAAAATATACTTTAATTTTTTGTGGAGTCAGCGCTTCTAACAGAAGCTCTTAGTTGTTTGCTGATATATAAATAGCGATTAAATAGCGATCGCCCAAAATAACAAAATTATCACTAGACAGGAGATACTTATACCAACATCTATCCTAAGTAATAAAATATCCGAATTGTAAATGTATCTGTAAATACATTTACAATTTAAGTATTAAGGTAGATGCGATTATAGACAATAATTTATGTGGTGAGGAAGTTTTTCTACATGAAAAACTTCCTCAGCCAATACATTTTAGTTTTTAAGCATCGGATTTCCCCTCTGTGACCATCTCCAGAGGCGGCCCTAATCCCTTTGTTTGCGTCTCTTCTTGACGGGGAAGAGCATCATAGTGTTATAACGGCATCAGTCTAAATACAAAATGGGGAACACCAATTGATGATTAATTGCTGGTGCTTGGAGAGAGTTAAACTTAGCTTCTAGAGCAAACCCTGATTAGACACAATTGATAAGCAATGCTAATGCCAGCACTGCTGAATATTTTTAAGCAGGTGGGTCAAGAGTGATGAATGAAGCTGACACCTCAAACAAGGGGGCTGTGATGGAATCCCTAAATTCTGCTAATTCGCCACAATCGGAGCAGGCGAGTTGTCCCTTTTACTCAGTTGTGCCTAATGACAATATGGTAGTAAAAAAAATGCCACTTTTGATGCCAGCTGAAGATACACAATTTTCAAAAGATACCACCCAGCAGGACTGGGTTGCAGAGCCTGAAAGCGGCAAACAAGCACTTATTGACTCAGAATTTCAGAACCTGCTGGCATTGAACGAAGAATTGCGTGCAGCTAACAATAACTTGTATGAACAAGTGGAACAGCTAAAAGACAATTTAGCTGAGTCAGAAAAGGTTTTGCAGTGGCAGAAAACGCGTTCTAGCGTTACTGAGTCGATGCTCAACCAACACGTTCAAGAACTGGCTGCGGCTCAAGATCAGATAAAATCCTTATTTCAACAATTAGAAACTGCTGTACAAACTGTTCAACGCCAGGAAATTTTCACTGATACTTATAAAGCACAGCTACAAATTAGCCAACAACGCCTTGCCCAGTTAGAGCGAGAATGTACGTTACTACACACTAACAACAGCGAACAGTCTCAGCAGCTATTGCAATCAGAAACTGTTTGTCGGGAGTTACGTACTAGATTGATGCGGCAACAACGCCAGACGCTGCAATTTAAAGCAGCTCTAGAAAAATGTTTAGATACATCAGTTCCTAGCTACGACTCCCTAGAAGATACTGCACAACATCCCAAAGACATAACTAGTAAACAAGGAAGATTCTCTAGAAAAGCTCGGTCTTTATTTCCTAACGCCCAGCCGATTCAACCTTGGTCAGGAGAACCAAAATCCTTGGATAATCTAGATGATTCTTGGGGCGAACCGTCAGCACCAATCCCATTCCAAAGAAATGAACCGACTCCGCCGCCATCATCTTCTTGGAACTGGTCAGTTAAGCAAAATACTCCAACACCAGCAGAACCCGGTCCATCTCCAGAGATTGATGATTCTCCAAATACACCGGAAGCTGTTTCAACTTCTGAGTCATCAAATTTAGATCAGCAATTAGATAGTCTAATCCAAATGTTTTTTACCTCTCAATCTGCATCTGCATCATCATCACCTGCTGCAAAAACTGATGTGGATAGCAATCAGGGTGATGCGCCTATCCGGGAGATAGCAACAATCCTAGAAGACGATGAGAAATTAGAAAATCCACAGGAGGAGCAGTTGGAACCAAAAATCAATTCTTCTATAACTATCTCCACTTCTTGCACAACAGATTCTATGGTTTCACCAACCAATAACTTACCTGTTTCCTCTACTTCACCTGATATTGAGACGCTTCGTGAAGGAACCGAAGATTACTGGTCAGAAGTTTCACAATTAACACAGTTGGAATTGTCGGCGACAAATTTGCCTCCAGAGTCATCAGATGAGAACATCAATGATACATCACCTTCACCTGTGGTTTATCCCCAGCGTCCACCCAAGGGGCGTAAATCATTGGCATCTGTGGAACTGCCGAATTTTCGCCCCAAGAGTCAATAGTTAGTTGTCATTAGTCATTTGTCTAATACTAATGACCAATGACTAATGACTAATTCTTACTTCTGACTTCGGTATTATAGCTTCTGGGTTGGCTTTTACTACTTGAGAGCGCGATCGCGGTTTGCCTGTAGCAATCGCATAATTAATCGCCAGCAGCCACAGCCACAAGCCTGGATTTCGGGGTTCTAGCCAAAAACCTACCCGGTTCAAGAAGCGGGGGAACCACGGACTCAGCAAAGAGCTAATTAGGGCATGACGACCGAAGTTAAAATAACTACCAAGCCATCGCACTAAATCTCTAGGCCCAGCAAGTTCCCAAATCCATAAAAGTAAGGCAGGATTTTTTGTAGCTGCTTTAAGTGCTAGGCGGTTAAAGGTTAACCAATCACACCTATCTTTGATAAAGTTATCTGCTACTTCTTGGGGTTCGTCTGCTAACAGTCCAAAGAAGGTGTTGAGCATGGAGTTAATCCGTTGGGGCGGTAAAAATTTCCCAGTGGGTACCATCATGCCTTTGGAAAATAACCAAGTTACTGAAACGTTGCTTTGGTAAGCGCGAATTTGGTTCAAGTGGCGGAAACTCAACAAGTCATGTTTGAGAGCAGTATCCAACAGCGTAGTTAACCGCTCTAAGTTGCGAACTAGCGAACCAAAACCAGTAAAAACGAGGGGAGACTGGAGTGATGCGGCATCACCAATCGCAATCAATCGATCAAAGGCAACTGTGCGATCGCTACTTCCCACACTAAAATGCCCTGGGATATATCCAAATGTCGGCTTCTTCCACACTAATTTGTCCATATCGCACCTGCGATACTCTGGCAAAATCGTGAAAAAGTCCTCGTACATCTCTAGCAAAGAACCGGGATTTTTAGCATTGACTTCGTGGTAATGAAATAAATAAATTGTCAGTTCATCACCTGCTCCGGGAAACAATTCCCAAATTAACTGCCTTCCCCGCGAGATATCCCCATGACTGTAGAGAACGTCCCCATATTGGGAATCCCACACTTGCGGCTCAAATCCGCTCTCAATTGCCGCTCCCACTGTCGGACATACACTATCAAAAGCACGGCCACCATTTAATTGCCAAGCGATGGGAGATGCAGTCCCCATCGCATCTATTAGCAGTCGTCCACTTACTTGCTTCTCAACCTGACTAGGTAAGTGCTTGACTTTCAAAGTAACTTGTGATATATCAATATCTGCACGGATAAACTCTGTTTCATCCCAGATTTCACCGCCTGCTGCTTGCAGTTTTTGCCCACACATTTGGAGCCATTTTTCGGAATCTAAGCCTAAATTTAGGACTGTAGGTGTGTGGAGGACAGGCGATCGCAGTTTGGATGGATTATTAGCATCAAAAAACTTATTGAATCCGTCTTTGTATTCCCTGGCAATGATGGTTTCTAACTCAGTGGGGGTGAGTAAACCCAGGTTAACCAAACTTTGAATCTCATCACGGGAAATATTCCACTCTCGGTTCATTCGCCCAAAGGACATTCGTTCCACCAGCAGGACTTTATATCCCAGTTTTGCCATCAATGCTGCATGAATCGCGCCTAGTGCGCCACCAATGTAGATGATGTCGTAAGTCGGAGATGAGGAAGATATTATTTTCTTATCTTCCCCTACTCCCCCTGCTCCCCTGCCACCTTGACTGGAAAACACCACTTGACGAGGCTGCTGCGGATTCCGTACTCCTTCGCGCCATCGTTGTTCCCACCAATACGCACGTGTTAAGTCATATTCACCGTTGGGCATTTTCTGAAAATACTTGACGGTAAGGGGATAAGCAGAGCCTAGCGCTGCAAAAATCGATTGCTTAGATAAATCAATCGCTGGCGGTTCTGGGTAATGATGCGGAAAACGGCTTCTGATTTCCTTGGTTAGGTGTTGCAAGATTTGTCCTTCATTGGGAAAAGGCTGTTCTGCCCAACGAAACACTTTCAGATAGGTAGTTCGTTGCACCGACCAGACAAATACCGAAAGTTCCGCAGGCAAGTTTTCGGAAATAGCTACCCCAGCAGTTGTAGTTGCAGTGGGAATTTGGAGGCGAAAGCCTTCCGAGGTAAGCACTTTTTCTCCATTTCCGGGTTCAAAATCTGTTTGTAACCAGTTACGCACAGTTGCTATATCTGGAGTTGGTACTTCTAAATAAAGGATTTCTCTCATCGTTTCCTGACATCTCCGATCAATCTACTCACTAAGACAGATTTTATGAAGGCACAAAGTAAAGTACACTCCGCCCTATTACTTTCGTAAAGATTAAGTAAAGAAATTTTAATAATTTGTCAAATTTATTGTACATTTTGTATTTCTGTAAACCCACGCCATGAATTATCCCATTCCAGACAGTCCCCAGGAAATTGTTGCCCTGCGACAACAGCCGATTGATGAAGAACTGGTTGCCAGTGCGATCGCTGGAGTAATTAAAATTGTCCGTGCTCAGGGTCAATCTTTGGAAGAATTAACCGCTCAGTTGCTAGCAGATGATTCCCTGTTGGATCAGCAACAACGTCGCTGGTTAACCCAATTAGTTGCCCAATCCTGGGAAAAGTTCTCCTAAAATCTTGTATATGATGAAGTTGTTGTCGCAGCATTAGTTTTCTAGGACTGCACCTAAATGTTGGCGATGCCTGCGGCGGGGTGCGCCTACGCATTTTAGGTATAGGAGTAACATATCTGGAATTGGCAATTGGGTTGCTATGTTTGCATTTACGGCACAGAAGCCACTAAGTTAACCATATCAGCACTGGGCACTAGAAACTCAATCAGATACGTCAAAACTAGCCTAAGGATGAATATACTCAAAATGATCAGCCTTCTGGATGAATTGCCAGATCAGCCAGTTTTTTGAGTAAATCCAAGGGTTGGAATTTCAATGTATATCGATTCATATCGCTCTTTGGAAAAAAACTTTTTGGTTTACTGATATATGCAAGGGTGGAAGTTAGCGTTCAATAATCTGCTTATTAGCTACGATCGCACAAAATTACACGAAAATGGGAGGCGATCGCCTCCCATTTTCATTGCAAATGTTAAAATCTAGACTACATCATATTTTTGTCAACTAGAAGCTTTCACCACTGCTTCCGCTTGAGAGTGCAATAACAAACCATATTCCAAGCCCTCCACCACAGCTTGATAGGAAGCCTCCAAAATATTGGTAGAAACCCCTACTGTTGTCCAGCGTTGACGGCCATTGCCTGATTCTACCAACACACGGGTTTTTGCCGCAGTACCCGTATGTCCGTTGAGAATCCGCACTTTATAATCTGTCAAATCAAAGGTTGCTATTTGGGGATAAAAGTTTACCAAAGCCTTTCGTAAAGCCGCATCCAAAGCTGCAACGGGGCCGTTACCTTCCGCCGCCTCCAGAATATTTTTCCCTTCAACAGCGAGTTTGACTGTGGCTAGGGCGTTGGTAGTTTCTTTTCCCTCAATCAAGTCACAGTGGACTTGAAAACCTTTGACTTCAAAAAACTTCTGGCGATCTCCTAAAGCTTCGTGCATCAACAGCGCAAAACTGGCCTCTGCTGCTTCAAATTGAAATCCTTCACTCTCTAAATCTTTGAGGCGGTGGAGAATTTGCTTGGCTTCTGCCTTTTGGTGATCTAAGTCAATCCCAAAACTGCGGGCTTTGGCTAAAACATTGCTAAGTCCAGACTGTTCAGAAATCACGATGCGGCGATGATTCCCGACTTGTTCCGGCTGAATGTGTTCGTAAGTCAAAGGATTACGTTCTACGGCTGATACATGAATACCGCCTTTGTGAGCAAAAGCCGAAAGTCCCACAAAGGGAGCGTGTTCATCTGGCGCAAGGTTGACCACCTCACTCACAAAACGACTAGCTTCTGTAAGTTGTGTTAGCTGGTCTTCTGTGATACAACTGTAACCCGCTTTCAGTTGTAAATTAGGAATTAACGAACAGAGGTTAGCATTACCGCAACGTTCACCGTAACCATTAATTGTGCCCTGTACCATCTTTGCCCCTGCCATAACGGCGGCTATTGCGTTAGCAACCGCCATTTCTGAATCGTTATGAGTATGAATTCCAATTTGAGGGATTGGGGAGTGGGGATTAGGGATTGGGGGTTGGGAAGAGTCTTTCCAAGTCCCTAGTCTCCAGTCCTCAGTCACCTTTACGACATCTTGAACAATTTGGCTAATTTCATGGGGTAAAGTGCCACCATTGGTATCACACAAGACTAGCCATTCAGCACCAGATGCGATCGCAGCCTCTAATGTCTGTAAAGCGTAATCTGGATTATGCTTGTAACCATCAAACCAATGTTCGGCATCGTAGATAATGCGACGACCTTGAGAACGGAGGTACTCAATGGTGTCACGAATCATCGCCAAATTTTCTTCTAATGTCGTCTTCAGGCTGGCTGTGACATGTAAATCCCAAGACTTGCCAAAAATCGTTACCCAGCGAGTTCCCGCAGCCAAAATATCCTGTAGCATCAGTTCGGTTGCGGCAGTGGTGTTGGGGCGTCGAGTCGAACAAAAAGCCACAATTTCAGCTTGTTTTAGCGGATCTTCTTGAAGTTGCCAGAAGAATTGTACATCCTTGGGATTTGCACCAGGCCAACCGCCTTCAATAAAGGGAATTCCCAGTTGATCGAGTCTCTTGGCAATGCGTAACTTATCTTCTATCGATACTGATAGCCCCTCGCGCTGAGTGCCATCCCGTAATGTAGTGTCATAGAGCCAAAGTTGAGGTGAGGAATTTGTGGTCATAAAACTGGGACCGACGAGACAACTTTCGAGGCAATGTGTCAATATACAACAAAACGCCAGTTTGGCAATTTAAAAATGCCTAAGATACTAGCTCAAGGTAAAACAATTGAGTGCGAGCAGGGAAGCAATCTCCGAAAAATTTTGCTGCAAAATAGTATTAACCTCTACAATGACGGTGCTAAGGTAATAAACTGTCGGGGCATTGGCAGTTGTGGAACCTGCGCGGTTAAGGTAGAGGGTGAAGTATCAGCAGCGAATTGGCGTGATCGAGCACGGCGTTCGCTTGCTCCCCATTCTCCTACAACAGACTTGCGTTTAGCCTGTCAAACTCAGGTTTTAGGCGACGTGAAAGTGACAAAGTTTGATGGATTTTGGGGACAAGGTTCTCGAATAGTGTGGACACCAAAAGGTTAAAAAGGAGTAAGACAAGATGGGTAGATGGACACCCTTAATTTTAATGGCTGGAGGTTTAGCCATTCTGCTTGGTACATTACTAGGCATCAACTTTCCTATGGGCGTACAAAGTGCTAACAATCCCACTGACAGAAAATCACAAGTCCTCCCAGCTAATATCAATGTTAATAGCGGTGCTGGCAGCAGGAATGATGAAGCTGCAACTGAAGGAAATGAAACAACTGAAACAAACCAACCTAGACGCACTATTGTAGCCCCAAGACCTGACAACAGGAGTAGCGTTGCCCAGAATACTGACAGTACAACCGACGTTAATACAGATACTTCACAAACTGATACACCATCCACTGATGTAAATCAAGGCAACGAACCTATTCGTGCTTTGTGGTAATGATACATCCATGTTTAGTTACAAGTTATAAGTTATGAGTTTTAGTTATGAGTTATTAGTTATGTACTAATGATAAATAGCTAATAATAAATGACTAATGACTAGTGAGATTGTAATTATTGGTGGCGGCGTTATTGGTTTAGCGATCGCCATTGAACTAAAACTGCGCGGGACAAGTGTCACCGTGTTTTGTCGTGACTTTCAGGCTGCCGCTACCCATGCCGCTGCTGGGATGTTGGCACCAGATGCGGAAAACATCACTAATGGGGCAATGCGTTCCTTGTGTTGGCGATCGCGTGCTTTATATCCCGAATGGACGCGCAAACTAGAAGAATTAACTGGGTTAAATACTGGCTACCGGCCCTGCGGTATCCTCGCACCCGTCTTTGAAGAGGCAGGGCAGGGAGCAGGGAGCAGGGAGCAGGGAGCAGGGGGCAGGGAGCAGGGGGAAAATTCTTCTCCTCTGCACCCTTACCCCTGCCCCCCTGCCTCTTCCCCGGCTTACTGGTTAAACAAAGAGGCAATTCATCAATATCAGCCAGGATTGGGAGCAGAGGTCGTTGGTGGCTGGTGGTATCTTGAAGACGCACTAGTTGATAATAAAGCTCTAGCTCACGTATTGTGGACAGTTGCTGAGTCTGTTGGTGTTGAACTCAAAGACGGCATTACAGTAGAAGCATTTTTACAGCAGCAAGGAAAAGTGGTTGGCGTGCAAACCAATGCTGGAATGATTCGCGCCGCGCACTATGTTTTAGCTTCAGGTGCTTGGTCAAATGAGTTGTTACCAGTACCCGTGCGTCCCAGAAAAGGACAAATGCTGAGTGTGCGGATACCAGAATTTGCGCCGGAATTGCCCTTGAAGCGGGTTTTGTTTGGGCAGGATATTTACATTGTACCAAGACGCGATCGCCTTGTTCTTGGCGCAACCAGCGAAGATGTTGGCTTTACCCCTAACAACACCCCAGAAGGCATTCAAACATTATTACAAGCTGCCATCCGGTTGTATCCCCAGCTAAAACATTATCCCATCCAAGAATTCTGGTGGGGATTTCGCCCAGCCACCCCTGATGAGCTGCCCATACTTGGCACTAGCCACTGTCCAAATTTAACCCTTGCTACAGGTCATTACCGTAACGGGATTCTACTTGCACCCGTAACAGCTGCATTGATTGCTGATTTGATCTTGGAACAAAAGTCTGACCCCCTACTTGCTGATTTTCACTATTCGCGCTTCCAGTCCAAACCATCTACCTCTACCCCAATGCTGACTCACTCTGCCAATTTCTCCAACGGGCATCGTCTTGCCATATCGCCACAGCAGCCACCACTCGCCATTCAAGATTCACCACTAATTATTGCTGGCAAAACCTTTCAATCCCGGCTGATGACTGGAACTGGTAAGTATCGCAGCATCGAAGAAATGCAGCAAAGCGTCGTCGCCAGTGATTGCCAGATTGTCACCGTGGCAGTCCGACGGGTACAAACCAAGGCCCCCGGACATGAAGGTTTAGCTGAAGCCTTAGATTGGACAAAAATTTGGATGTTGCCCAATACCGCAGGTTGCCAAACTGCTGAAGAGGCGATTCGGGTGGCCCGTTTGGGGCGAGAAATGGCGAAATTGCTAGGGCAGGAAGATAATAACTTTGTCAAGTTAGAAGTAATACCTGACCTTAAGTATTTGCTCCCAGATCCGATTGGGACGCTGCAAGCCGCAGAACAACTAGTTAAAGAAGGTTTTGCTGTATTGCCCTATATTAATGCTGACCCCATGTTAGCCAAGCGTTTAGAAGAAGTAGGCTGTGCTACGGTAATGCCTTTGGCATCGCCGATTGGTTCTGGACAAGGGCTAAAAACAACCGCCAACATCCAAATCATCATCGAAAATGCGAATGTGCCCGTAGTGGTGGATGCTGGTATTGGTTCACCTTCAGAAGCTGCTCAGGCAATGGAATTGGGAGCAGATGTTTTGTTGATTAATAGTGCGATCGCTCTTTCTCCAAACCCAGCAGCAATGGCTCGTGCCATGAATTTAGCAACAGTTGCCGGTCGTTTGGCATACCTTGCTGGCAGGATGCCTATCAAAGACTACGCCAGTCCTAGTTCTCCTCTGACTGGGACGATTACTAGTTAAGGAATGAGGCATGGGGCATGGGGGATATACGGACAAGGGAGACAAGGAAAATGCCCAATATCTAATCCCCAATCCCCAACCTCCAATAATGTAACGATTTGTCTAGCAGTTTAAGAGCGGATCTAGCATTTATGTAACATTAAATGAACAATCAAGATAAAGGAATCAATTCATGCCCTATACAAACGAAGAAGGCGGTCTTCTGAATAATTTTGCCCGCGAACCAAAGATTTATCAAGCAGAACCTCCCACGGAAGGGCAAAAGCGAACTTATCTCTTTCTAGGAATCGCTGCTACAGTTTTGGTTGGCGGGTTGATTTCAGTCGCTTTCTTTGTTTCTCAAAGCAGTTGATCGTAAAACATTTTAATAATATTTCATTTTCTTTATATTTCAGGTTCCGATTTTAAAAGGGGCCTGGTTTTTTATTTTTTGTTAAAATTGAATGATTAATTAGAGTATAATTATATACTATCTTATTTTACTAAACCTGAAAAGCTTGGTTTATCCTGAGCAGCAGAGCGTTAGTTTAAAAATCATTTCTATTATGAGTTTAGCCCACTTAAATACGCCAAGAAAAGTGATATGTACTGTGTTTTCGCTCTTTAGCTGCCATGAGCGTAAATGATACTGCACACAATGATAATTCTGCTTTGAACCGGCAAGTATATCACCGCTTGAAACTTGCCCTAAGTCTTGGCTTACGACGACAACTATTTTTAGCAATATGTGATAATTTATACCTAAGAAATCAAATAGCGGGTCGTTTGCATTCAAGATTGGCTTATCCTATTGGACAAGTGCTATCTCAGCCATCAAATGCCCAGGAAAATAGCACTCCAGCCTATCCGCGATTAGTTACGTTGCGTTTAAATTTAAACGATCCCAATCCCATAATTCAAATAAATCAATGGTTGGCAAATTATCCACCCCCAATTGTTGGGGCATCAAAAGATACCCCTGGAAGACCTTTTGCAGTACCAGCATTTCAGATTGTTGGCGTGGAGCATCTCACCAAACAACCAGTTGCTACACAACGGTTATTTTTGCACCATCTCCGCTTAAGCGAACAATATTTCTCTATACAAGAATCTAGCCGATTCCTAGAATCTAACTTGCTGTTGTGGATACCGCGCCCTTGGTTATCTGCTATCAAGCAATCAGCACCACAGTTTTGGCGTTGTCGGACTGGTGTATTTGTGTTTGCTGGAGAACCCACACCAGCAACTCAGAATTCGGGCTATCCAGAACGTTTTTCTAGTTCCAAAAGCTTGGATTTAGGGAATCTTGAGCAGTCGATTTTAGATGAATCAGTTACCCCAGGAGAACTCAGAACCGCAGTCACCGAGTTCAAGTTTAAGAATAATTCCGATTTTCCGGCAGAAACACAAGGGAATGGTGTACACAAAATCCAGGAAGCTTCGCCGCCAATAGCGGATTTATTGAAGGCTGCGCCACAACAGCAGGAATCTCCTAATCGTTCTGGTAGTAAGAGTAATCCTCAATCGCTGTCGTCTTTATCTTATATTAGTAGCGAGTTAACGGAGCTAGTAATAGCAACAATAAATACAAATATTGCTCAAGATACAGAGGATTATTTGCAACCGCAGCAGATTTTGCTGGAGATTGAAGAATTACACGAAAAACAAGTTCCAGTGGAGGTACTGGCAGAAGCTTATCATCGCTTGGGTACCTTATACCGCCTTCGCATTGAACAAGGAGATTCAACCCTAGAAAATCTGATGGTGGCAATTATTGCCTATCAGGAGGCAATTAGCTATGACGAAACCTCACCACAACTTCCAGATATCTTGAATGATTTGGGTACACTCTACTGGATGCTATACCGTACACCACCCAATTCTGAGGAAGGAAAAACTTATATAGAGCAGGCAATAGAATTTTATCAGTTGGCGTTAAAGATGATCTCACCCCAGACGCATCGGGAAACTTATGCTCGTGTGCAAAATAATTTGGGGACGGCTTATGGTGATTTAGCTCGTTTTTTTCACCCATCTGAAAACTGGCAGCAAGCAGTTTTAGCTTACAATGAAGCACTTAGCTACCGTACAGCCGACATGGACTCATTAAAGTATGCGGCTTGCCAGAATAATTTGGGTACTGCTTACTGGCATCTAGGGCAATACAACCAACCGATTGTGCATTTAAAGAAAGCGATCGCAGCTTACAACCAAGCACTTGTATACTACAACCCCGAACAGGAACCGCTTAAGTATGGCATGATTCAAAACAACATCGGTACTGCCTGTTGGAATCTGGCACAATACGAGCAACCTGCCCAAAATCTTCAGCTAGCTATAGATGTATATAGCGAAGCTCTCAAGTATCGCACTCCAGCTAATGTTCCTAGCGCCTGCGCTGCTACACAAAATAATCTAGGTACTGCTTACTGGCATCTAGCAAACCTATCTCAGACAACTAAAGAGGCACGGCAAAAGTATCTGCAACTATGTATCACCGCTTACGAAGAGGCCATAGATTTGGCTCGCTCACTTAGCGGTACTCCTTTAAGTTTTGATTTGCTAGCCTCTTATAATAACCTGGGACTGGCACATTATCAGCTAGTAATAGATAAGTCGTTTAATGGTGACAAAGCAACAGGTTCTCAACACCTAGAAACATCTTTAGACAACCATTTGCAAGCCTTAAACGGATTGAGCAAACAACCAGAGGCTTATCAAACAACCTTTACTTATGTGGTAAAAACTATTCGTGCTTTTCATAATGAGCTAGGCATACAGGGACAAAATTTGGCTTTATCTAAAGTTCCTAGTCAGTTGTTGCCAGAGATTTTGTCAAAGTTATAAAACATATGCCGAGAACCCTTGAGGATGAACCTGATTAAGGACTTCTCAATTGGCACTAGTACCGCAAGGCGGAAGTCAAAAGTCAAAAGTCAAAAGTGTTATTAGTTGCTCTATATCATGAGTCTTTGTCGCTCAAAAAGAGGAACTTTATATTGGCTTGACAATTAATCAGGGAACCAAGTAAGGTAACGATTGCAATTACTCTTTTAGTAATAACAAATTAGTAAAATATTTTACTATTACATAAACTTAGCTTAATATGTAAAGTTTTCAATAATATTTTATGAAAAATACTAAAAGTATATAAAGAATACAATAAAATGTTGGTATTTTTAAGTAATTTTACTAAGTTAAACTAGATACATAATTGAAAAAAGCTCCAGTATTGAGATTTGGATACTTAAATGATGAAATTAAGTTTGGTTTTTGCGACTGCTATATCTAGTTTTTTTGTCGGTGTGACCACAACACTTGGTTTTTCTGACCAAGTATATGCTCTAACTTTTTCTGGAATCTCTAGTGGTACATGGGGTCAACCTACTCCAGGAAGCACCGATATTAATCCCATATACACAGGTGTGGGAAGCAACACATTTACTTGGGGTGATCCTAATGTGTGTCTACCAGGCCCTAGTGAGTGTACGATAACAGGCTCAAATCAACTTAAGTTTAACGGAAATTTATTTTCAACTGAGATCAACTCTGCATTCAAAGTAGGTGATTTAACTTACTTTAATGGAACGGTAAATGAAGGTACAAGCGTTGAATCTGTACCTCTAAATCTCAATCTATCCTTCAGCCCTCCCGTTGGAGCCAGCCAAGTTTTTGACTTTAACTTGCGTCTAGTAAATACACCTAATAACGCAACAGATCCTGAAGAGAATGCAGACTTTGTATTTATAGACACAAATTTGAGCAATCGCAGTTTTAGTTTTGATGGTAATGAATACACGCTTGAGCTAACTGGCTTTAATCCAGATGTTGACCAGATAAATATTAAGGCTCTTGAAGCAGCCACAACTACAACAGCTATTTATGCCAAAATCAAAACCAAAACCATACCTGAACCTGCAACAGTGGTGGGTCTATCCCTGGTAGGGATATACCTGATATCTCGTAAAAAATTACTGGAAAAGAAATCATAAGAGCTTTGGGTCTTAGAACATCTGCTCCTGTTTGCCCTTAAGGATGTAATTACACTAGATAATTTTTCTGCTCCAATATGAGGTTTATAGCGGTTCTTGAACCTGAGGGAAGCTCTACAAACAGTACGCCAGTTTACTCAAGTCTGTTAAACCCTGCACACAACTGGTTCTATTATTTTCCGCGATTAAGAACTGCTATAAACTTCCATATTTTATTTTTCTTGATGGCAATTGAATAAATTTTAACCCAGCACAAGAATTGCTGCGATCGCATCAACAATTGATAGGGCTAACTATTTCAAGGTTACTGGTAAAAATAGTAAGCTGTTACGCATTTAACTTGAACATTTACATGAAGGCTGATGACTGATAACCGTTAACCGTCAACAGTTAACAGTTAAGGACCTAAAGAGTGTTTATACAATTTAAGCGCGCATCAGCTTAGTTGCTCTTTCAGTCTCACAGCTAAATCATTCGTTAAGAAAGTGAAAATATTTCCCAAGTCCTAGCAAGTCAATCTAAAATGGAAGTAAGAGTTCGCAGTTAGCCCATTCGCCTCTATATCAATGGCTTAGATATGTGGACATAAGTAATAAAACAGCATTTGGGAACAAAATGATACTCATTTTGCGTCCTATAATTGTCTTGCCTCTGATTTTAATAAGGCACATTAGCAGAATACAAATTCTAAAGAGCGATTGCGATCGCATAAACTTCCCATCATAATAAGTACTTTTATCCTCGGAATACGCTTATAGACAGGTTCCAAAACAGCCAGAAACAAACTCAGTGAACCCTCGTCATTACATACATCACATACACAAAGGACAACCCTCTTATGACACGCTTACATCAATGGAAATCTGGAACTGCTGCGCTCATGGCAATAGCCGTTACCGCAAGCGTCACTGCCCCACTATTAACTTTAGCTCCTGCTAATGCACAATACAGAATTGGGCAAGACAGAATTGGGCAATATGGAAACGTTACCATTCCTTCTGGGGTTGCTTTACCTGTTACCTATGAGAAAGAGACAATTACTATTGCTCCTGGGGAAAGTCAATCTTTAACGCTGAGAATAGCGAATGACATTATCGACAGGAACAGAAATGTCTTGATTCCTGCTGGCACTAAAGTAATTGGACGACTAGAATCTGTTGACCTAGATAGTTATTCAAGAGATACAGATGATAACCGAAGACAAGGCGTGCGGTTTGTAGCTCAAGAATTAGAATTTTCTAATGGTCGGCGTCAGTCCATTAATGCAACTTCTCGGACATACACCACAACTCAAAGAGTTTCACAGGGACCCAGCACAGGTCAGGTTTTAACTGATGCAGCTATCGGTGCGGGTGCTGGTCTTTTAGGTTCACTAGTTACTGGGAACCGCAAAATTGACGATTTAAAACCTGTTCTCGGTGGGGCTGCGGGTGCGGGAGCAAGTGTGTTGTTGCGGAAAAAACAAGGAAATGCCTTTGTTCTTAGACCCGCACAAGATTTGAGGCTCACACTGAATTCTAACTTGAATTTAGTACCACAATCCCGCTACTAAATTTAATTCAATTCAAGTCGTGACTTTAATCACCTCTGATAGGCGATAGCTACTTCAACTATAGAGTGCGATCGCCTTCATTTTTAACAGTAAAAAATTATATTTAACAGCAACTATTCTACCTCTATATCGTCTTAATCAGTATCAATATTTATTGGGATACTTATTTAATTGAGCTATGTAGAAAGCTAGGAAAATCGGTTTTATTTTCTTCTCAATCCAAAAGAGGATTCAAAATTACCTAGTATCCTGATATTTTTATTAAATAGTGGCAAAAAAAGGAGATTTTACTTGTGGTAATTCAAGGTTTCAGTGTAAGCACATATCTTGCAATTCCCGTAGTATTAAGTCTTTTGGCTCAGGGAGACAGCATAAAAATATCTTTAGTTGAAAATGCCCGTCAGGTATCGGCTAACAAGGAAATGAGCCTATCTAGCCGCCAGCTAATTAGCCAGAATTCAAAACCGAAAACATACTATGTTAGTGGTAATGGAAATGACGCGAATAAGGGACTCTCTACTTCATCCGCCTTTAGGACAATTCAAAAGGCAGCAGACCTGACCAATCCTGGCGATACAGTATTGATTATGAACGGAGTATACAAAAATATAGCCAAAGCTGCGACTGTATTAAGTATTAAACGTTCTGGTACTGCAAATGCATGGATTAGGTATAAAGCATATCCCGGGCATTTTCCAAAAATTCAGCACAATACATGGAATGGTATCCTGATTTCACATGGAGCTTCATATATCGAAATCAACGGGCTTGAGGTGATAGGGAACAATGCCAATGTAAGCCTTGATTATGCGAGGAGGGAGAAAAATAACAAATTAAACCCACTGACGAATGGAAACTGCATCAGCGTGGATGGTCGAAAAAATGGTCATACTCACCATATACGCATTATCAACAACAAGGTGCATAAGTGTGGAGGAGCAGGCATTGCAACTATTGAATCAGACTATGTGACAATAGATAATAACGTGGTATTCGATAATGCTTGGTACAGCGTTTATGGTTGCAGTGGCATTTCGATGTTGAGCAATTGGAATTTTGACAACAAACGGGGATACAAAATGTTTGTAACCAACAACAAGAGTTACAACAATCGTATGTACATCCCTTGGATTGCAGTCGGAAAGATCACTGACGGTAATGGGATTATTATTGATACTACAAAAAATAATCGTAATAACTCAAAATTGGGTGCATATAAAGGACGGACTTTAGTTCAAAACAATCTTACATTTAATAATGGTGGCTCAGGTATTCATGCGTTTTTAAGCGATCATGTTGATATTGTAAATAACACTGCTATTTTAAATAATCAGAGTCCAGAAATTAAAGATGGGCAAATATTTGCTAATAACTCATCTGATGTCAGAATTCTCAGAAACATTCTCTATGCTTTTCCTAGCAAGAATATTAACAGTAATTATAAACTTGAAAACGTTGTTTATGACTATAATCTCTACATCAATGCTTCTAAAGTAAGTGTTAAGGGCCCTCGCGATATTATTGCAGACTCAGAGTTTTTAAGTAAGCATCCTACTTTAAAAAAAATATCTAGCAGTTGGAAATCGCGGCTAGACAAACAAAATCCGCCAAAACGACCTTATGTAGAGCCTAAGTCGGGAGGTTTTGTTTGTCAGCCAATGACTTTTACTTTCCAAAGCAAACCTATCAGAGTGGGATGCTCCCCGCTATCTTTGGCTCAAACTGCTTCTTCTGATGTTTCATCTAATGCTTCATCTTTTTCTGATGTTTCATCTAACTATTGGGCGGCACAATTTATTCAACAATTGTCAGGGCGAGGTGTAATTGCTGGATTTCCTGATGGTAGCTTCCGTCCTGAAGAACCTGTGACACGCGCTCAATTTGCCGCTATGGTCAACAAAGCTTTCAAAAAAGCACAGCAACGGCAGGCAATCAATTTTACTGATGTGCCCAGCAACTATTGGGCATCCAGTGCCATCCGGCAAGCCTATAGCATTGGTTTCTTATCAGGTTATCCTAGTAATCGCTTTCAGCCTAACCAAGCTATTCCCCGCCAGCAGGTTTTGGTTTCTCTTGCTAACGGTCTGGGATATACTCCCAGTGGCAATACCGAAAGTACTCTGAAGTACTTCAATGATGCCTCTAAGATTGCTAACTATGCCCGTAACCCGATCGCAGCAGCAACTAAGAAGCAAATTGTGGTGAACTATCCTAATGTGAAGTCTCTGAATCCAACCGCAACCGCTACTCGCGCTCAGGTAGCAGCTTTTATCTACCAAGCATTAGTTAGTTCTAATCAAGCCCCAGCAATTAACTCGCCCTATGTCGTGTCAGCCCCTAGCAATTAACTGTCTGTTGTGACTTTAATCATCTCTGATAGGCGATCGCCACTTCAACTATAGTGTGCGATCGCCTTTATTTTTAAACCTAAAAAATCCATTTTCCAGCAACTATTCTATTTCTGTATCGTCTCATACAGTATTCATGTTTTTTAAAATACTTTTTTAATAGCGTTCATCGATAATAGTCTGATTCTACCTATTAGCTATTGCTAGCTATGTTTACAGGCATTTTATATTTTTGCTATCTATTTTTTTGGATATTAACAATAATTATTTTATAAAAGCAAGAATTAATTGGGAACTTAATACTTCAATAAGGGTCTAATTAATTAACAGTAAAAAAAATAATTTTTCCGAGGTTAAAATTTAATGTTTACTTTAAATCGTTTGCAATCTGGAACAGCTGCACTCATGGCTTTAAGCGTCACAGTCGGTACTGTAGCGCCTTTCATTACAGCTTCGCCATCTTTTGCTCAAACTAGTTTTTCTGATGTTTCATCTAACTATTGGGCGGCACAATTTATTCAACAATTATCGCAACGAGGTGTAATTGCCGGATTTCCTGATGGTAGCTTCCGTCCTGAAGAACCTGTGACACGCGCTCAATTTGCCGCTATGGTCAACAAAGCTTTCCAAAAAGCACCGCAACGGCAAGCAATCAATTTTGCTGATGTGCCCAGCAACTATTGGGCATCCAGTGCCATTGGGCAAGCCTATACCATTGGTTTCTTATCAGGTTATCCTGGCAATCGTTTTGAGCCTAACCAAGCTATTCCCCGCCAGCAGGTTTTGGTTTCTCTCGCTAACGGTCTAGAGTATGCTCCTAGCGCTAATACCGAAAGCACTCTGCAATACTTCAACGATGCTTCTAACATCGCTAGCTATGCCCGTAGCCCGATCGCAGCAGCAACTCAAAAGCAAATTGTGGTGAACTATCCTAATGTGAAGTTCCTGAATCCAACCGCAACCGCCACTCGCGCCCAGGTAGCAGCTTTTATCTACCAAGCATTAGTTAGTTCTAATCAAGCCTCAGCAATTAACTCGCCCTATGTCGTCGCTGTCGGGTCTACTACTACCCCAACACCTATAGCTGTGACAATTCCTCAAGGGACTGCTATCCCTGTGAAGTATGACAAGGCAGATAAAATTCTGGTTACAAAGGATGAAACAGCGCCTTTGACATTGACAGTATCCCAAAACGTAATTACACAAGAAGGATCTGTAGTGATTCCTGCTGGTAGCCAGGTTATTGGTCAACTAAAACCTGCTACAGGTGGTTCTCAATTCGTTGCCGAAAAACTGGTTTTGACTACAGGCCAAGAGTATCAACTGAACGCTAGCTCTGAAGTGATTACTAAAACTGAAAGAGTCAACAAGGGTACTAGTACTGGGTCAATTGTTAAAAACACTGTATTGGGCGCAGGTGCAGCCGCTGCGGTATCTGCTGTCACAGGCGATCGCGCCATTGCCACAGAAGAAGTCTTGGGTGGTGCTGGTATCGGTGCGTTGATTGGTTTGTTCTTCGGTAGAAATAGTGTTGACTTAGTAGCAATTGACCCAGATACCGATCTACAAATGACAATCAATCAAAACTTGTTGGTTTCGTTTAAGTAGTCATTAGTACGTCTAAAGTCGAATTGTAAGACTAGCGTAACTGCTGTATATTGTACGTATGCAGCACTTACGCTAGTTTTTTTTATCAAACTCAGGATTTTTATAGAATTGCTTAAACTAAATTTAACTTAGGCAAGTATTTTTTCACGCTATTTTTAATTTATGAAAGTGATAATAGCGCTCCAGACGTAAGACAAGACTAATTTTATAAGGTTTATTAAAAATAATTTCAATTTTAGTACTTTCGTTCAACCGCTCAAATTAATCAGGTGATAAAGAAAGAAGATAATTCTTATGAATCAAGATTTATTAAAGTTTATTGAATTACTTCAAGGATTTGTCCCTGGAGTTAAGTTTACAGGTATTGAAATTCAGGATTTAAAAATGGCAGAGAATATCAATATCTCTGTTAATTTTAATTTCGGTACAATAGGTAATAAAAATAAGCCTATAGCTATAATTACTCCAAAAAACTCTAATAATAAAAGCTTAGGGAATTCGGTAGAGAATATAAATGAATCCATTGCTTTTCTTCCAAGTAATACGCCAGAACCACAAAAGATAGAACCAAGAAACAACGTCAAACTAAATATTCAAAATCTTCCTTTCAGTAGTGGATTACATTTAATCATTAATCAAAGGAATTGGTGGAATAAAAAAGGAAACCCAGAAGATAAATCAGTGCTAATCGATAACATTAAATTAATTCCTATACAGGAAAATGAGTGGGCATTGATTAAAACAATCGAGGTTCTTCAGTACTTGTTATGCTAAACTAACAATTAAAATGCCAGCTTAATAAGCATCTTACTCGGAAGTTTTCAAAATTTCTAAATCCATAAGCAGAGCACTTAATTAGTTTGAGTTTGTTATTGATACCTTCAACACCACCACTAGTTGTCCTATTATCAAAATAAGCAATTATCTCATCAAACCAACGGATAACAGTATTGTTGCTATTTGGAAAATATTGTTTAGCAATTGAAGTGCCAATACCCAGTTTAAAGACTGCTGTATACCAATTATTAGTTTTATTAAAAATAGGTATCCCCTCAATAATTCGCGGTAGGCAATGATTCTGCTTGCCACGACCAACCAAAGGAATGAAGAGAAGCTTGGAAGCGAATAATAGTTGCCAGAGGGAGAATTATTCCAGCCTTAGAAATGCCATCGCGCACATACTCAAAAAAGCTAATTCCCAACTTCCGAGTAGTGGCAACAAGAGACATAAAAGTATCAATCGCTTTAGTACCCTCAGTAGTCTGAGTGGCGTAGCTAACATTACGTCGCTGCACCATAGTTCTAGCAGCTAACTCAGCAGGATTGTTATGCAACGGTAATTCAGGCCGATACGTTTTCTATTACCAAAAAGAGATCCAATAACTGCATCTTTGCCAATAGCTAATGCAGAGTTACCTCTTGGAACTCGTCACTACCGTTCACCTGAACAAAAAGATTATTTTGATATTTGTGATGTGGATATTCAAGTAGATAGCGAAAATCATAAAGTTGAGCTGATTAGCACCGACCCTAAACTTCGTGATTCAATTATTTGAAATAATGATTTTGTAGTTTTTAGTAAGAATAAAGAACAGTATGGGATTGATTCAATTTCTCTTGATGAACACTCATCAATACGTATTTTACTTAGTGGAAATAATGATGTTATTAAAAATATTAATAATGATTATAAAACACAGATTGTATTGTACAAACGACAAGGTATACAAACGGATTTATTTGGTTTGGGAGCTATTTTATTTGACCTACTTACTTGTGGAGAATCGCCAGAGCGTTTTTATGATAATATTCGAGTAATTTATGACAAAAAGGAGAAAAAAGTTGATGAAATAATGGAAGACTATGAAAAGGTTTTTAGTCTTCAATCTAGTGAACCAAGTTTAGTTCAGGTATTTGAGCCTTTTAAGCTTCATAAAAATTCAACAACATATGCTCTTGCTTATATGTATCTAAAACTGACTATTAAGGAAAGTGAGAATTCCTATTATAATAGTCGTAAAGAAGATAAGGAGCGAATTACTTTACTTCTTGAGGATCTTGAAAAACTCAAGCGTAATATTACTGATTTTATCAATAGCAATGAAATGCAGACTGTCCTTCTTAGATCATATCTTAGTGATGAGTTGCTTAAAGAAATACCAACACTGTCTCAATTAATAAATAATAGCCAGATAGGTGTATCTCTAGAGTTTGATAAGTTAACTTCTTCGCTGGTTGAAGTCCAGTCAGGTAATATGACAATACGCTTGGATGATATGCTAACTATAATGTGAATAAATACTTAGCTATTTTATCGTTAAAAATAATAATCTAAGGTTAGAATTTTGAGCAGCGTTAAAGATTAAAGGAAAACGGGATAACCTGTTCTGAATAAACTAACTTCCAACTTCCGGTAACCAAATAATAAACGTAGTTCCCGGCGTATCGGGTGAAGTTAGTTTGGAGTTGATTGCAGGGCTGAAAACCTCGATTTCGCCCTGCATTTGCTCTATTAATTGTTTTGCGATCGCTAACCCCAAACCAGTGCCAGGGATTTCTGTTTGCGCTTGTACACCCCGATAATGTCGTTCTCCAAGATGCTCTAAATCTTCGGGTGGAATGCCAGGCCCGTTGTCACTGATCACAATTCCCTGAAAATTAGCCTTTTTTTGCCCCGCCTGAATTAAAATTTTGCCCCCAGCGGGGGTATATTTTAATGCATTATCGATGATGTTAGTTAAAACCTCTTGTAATGCTTTGATGTTGGCACGTACTAAAGGTAAATTCTGTTGAATTTCAGTTATTAGTTTTAACTTTCGCTCTTGGGCGATCGCTTTGGCTGATATTAATAATGGTTCTAATATATCTGCTAATGAGCAGTCAACTGCTTTATCTCCTGTTCCCGGCAATAATAGCGGTGGATTAGCGTCTTTTTGGATAGTTGCTTCCACAAATACTTGATGCCCGGGCAGATGTAGTGGTGCTAAATCTGCCTCTGTCAAATCAATTACTTGATCAAATTGTTGTAACAATTCTTGGAGGCGATCGCTTTCTCGCACAATACTAGTTGCCACATCTCGGTTGGCATCTCCTGGCCTGAGCCGTTTCAATAGTAGTTTGCCAAATGTCCGTAATGCTGTTAATGGGTTACGAAACTGATGTAACAGGTTATCCAGCAAATCTCGCTGTTTTTCTTGGAGAATTTGTTGCTCATGTAACTCATGCTCAAACCATGCTCGTCGCTGATCTAAAATACAAGCGATCGCTAATGTTTGGGCTATCTGTTGAATCTGACTTTCCTCCTGTTCATTCCATGCCCGGTCTTGCCTACCCGTTACCAGTAACCCCATCATCATACCCTCATAAACCAGAGGTAAAACAATTTGGTTGCCACTAAAAAGGTATTCCTCTTTTAGATGGGGTTGAGACGCCTCAAACTCCTGCGACGAGGTTGGAGATTCTAATCCTGCTGTCAATAACCTTCTTTGTTGATTAGGTAATATAAACACATTTCCAACTTGAAGTTGCTTATATGCTGTCGCCTCAGCAGTTTCCTCCCCTGGGGGTAATAATGCTATTTCCGGATAAATCACTACAGGAATCAGTTTGGCCTCACCTGAAGGAGTCTCTACCAATTCTTGTGTCAGGTACACAATACTTAAAGTTGCTCCCAGCCCTTGGGTTAGCAACGCTATTTGCTCTCGACACAGAGTAAGAAAATCGGAACTGGCAGACATTAACATTTTTAGCTTTTGCTCAAGATTACAGATTTTGAGGCATGATTAAGAGAAGATACTTAGTGTTTACCTCACTCATTTAATAAAGCTTAACTAAAATCTTCTTAGTGATGGTTTGTACCAAGGGATTATATTCTTGGGGGATTTTTTTATCTATCTTCAAAGGTATTAATTTTTTTACATTAAAAGGCTAAAACCTATTGATATTTTGAACTAGAACTTATATAATGGCGACGGATTTTGTAGCTATCACTACAATCTATAGCTTGAAAGAGGAGGACAATAGATTGGCAAGGAGACGCAAAAGGAAAAGTCGTCGTCGTCAGGAAGGACGGCGAATTTTGGAACATGTGCCTCAATATAGCATCGAAAGTGGCGAAGAAAAACCTGTGACAGCAGCGAGAAGATTTATTCAAGCTGAAGGTATTTTGCCACCTGCGTTGCTACTCGTAAAGCGAAACGAACACACTACAGATCGTTATTTCTGGGCAGAAAAAGGACTGTTTGGTGCTCAATACGTAGAGGAGAACCATTTCTTGTTTCCTAGCTTAAGGGTATTAGAACCCTCGCCAGGTCAAGAACCTCTTGCTTTAGCTAGTCGGTGAACCATAAACGGTCATCTTACGCATTGAATATGGCTCCTGACTATCATTAACTGGCAAAATTGCCAAGTTTATGCAGAATTTAATCTTTTTTTAGTTTGGAGTTGATTTGCTTTTTAAGGCTAGTCCAGGTAGTTGGAAAGTTAATTTATCTCAAACCACGCTATATTGCATGGATTGATGCTATTTTGACGAAGCAGAAGGGAGTGGGTATAAAGCCAAGCGCGTCCAAAAGCGCTAGTGAAGTTGTGCTCTTATGCCGTGAATTGTTAACCAAGCTCTGTCAACAAATTTAAGTTAATGAATTTAAATTTTTCCCCACAACTTTTGTCGTGGGGAAAACTGACAAAGCAGAAGTCTTGATTTCCTCCTTCCTACTTTCCATTGCCTAAAGAGTAGGTCAGGTCAGAAGTCTGCATATCATAGTTAATAGATCGTCATAAAAACCAAAAATTATTCCCCAGCCTTGAGCTGTAGAGTTCTCTGTAACTCGCTGAGTTCATCCCGATGGGCAACTACAGTGATTTTACTTGAGGGGGTTTGTTTGCTCTGAGTTGTTTCTACTTTGAGCGACACCTTCTCAAGTCTCCCAGATTTTTTCCAATAAAATAGGCCACTTAAAGGCGACAGCAGTACCATAGCCAGAACAAAGGTACTTAGGTTAGGAAAAAGCAGATACACGACTAGTGATAGACAAATAATACCAGTCGCTGCCAGCAGAGTTAAAAATATAGCTAAGAACCAACTGGGGCGAACATTACCTTCAAAAGTCACTTTGTTTTGTTCTCGGTCTACCTCTGCCACTCGGTAAGACCGTGAGCGAAAATACTCTTGTAATTGAGACATTAAAGCAGCTTCGTCTTGCTCAGATACCAGTTGCGCTGTTTCTATGCGGTCTTTAGTCGAGGCACGAATAAAGAAAAACAGCCCAACCGATAACAACAAGGTTAGCAGGAACGTAGATGGCAGAATAGCAGTATCCATAACTAAATTGTTACTGTTTGACTGGAGGAGACTTATTCATTATCAATCATTCGTTACTTTGTCTTCCTGTTGATGTAGTCAAGCCATTGAAAAGCTAACTCTTGCGCTTGAACTTGCCATTCTGGAGAAACTTGGTACATCCGCCTAGGGCGTCCTCGTCCTTCCAGTTTCTTCCAATATCCAGTGATTGCCCTTTGGTCTTCCAGAAATTTGATTGCACTATAAAGTACGGTATCCGAAAGCCTATAGGTTGGATATTCAGTTTCTAATTGCTCAATCAACTCGGTTCCGTAGGATTCACCTTGTAACAAAACAGACAGTATGTAACAAACTGCTACTTCCTGACAAAGGTAAGTTGGCGGAGGATTCTCAAAGAATTGATATATATCCTCAAGTTTCATGGTTAGTGAATGGCTAAAAAAATGCCTTAGGGTCGGTCTACAATCCTTGTAGTCAGTATACAGTGCTACCGCTAAGTAAGCAATGTATATAAAACTACTTGCAATAGATTTCCAAAGCGTAAATACGAAATAATTACCCACGCCTGTGAAGTTGTGGGACGAGTTAGTGAGTTTTAGGGGCACAAAATAATGTACCCCTACCCAAGCTCGATACGGTGTGGTGAGGAGCGAACAGACAGTGGCAAGGTCACTGTCTTGGTGTTAAGTGATGCCGAGCTAGTTAGAACTGCTTAAGCAATAAAATGCCATCGAAGAAATTTTACAGGTAAAATGCTATTTTGTCTGTAGAACTTAATAAACACTTTGTTTTACAGTGATTTTGTCAATGCAGATTCTAAAAGCTTAAGCTAAGGAATATGCCTGGATTAAAATTGCTATGCCTGTGGACATATTTATTTAAGTAGTAACCATTGCTGATTGGTTGGACAAGATAATCTCTTGTCCCATTTGGTATATGTGATAGTAAATTGATCAAAGAAGACGCAAAGACTAGAGCATCTATTCAGGAATCAAAAACGTAACCCCCTAGCTTACAACCCTTGTAGGGTTGAGGGAGAGGTTCTTCCAGGATTACTGAATTGGTGTTCTAGGAGAGCCAGAGACGCGGAGTGTGATACCTCTCAACAAAGTTCTCCTTGTCCCTGTGTCCTTTAATCAAGCGCCCAGCACATTAGTGATCAGTATGTCACAGACTCCCGATGCTCCATCATCTTCCTCAACTCTCCGGGCAATTGCCCAAACTTTTCGCCTTACAGGTTGGATTAGCTTCTGGATTCAGCTAGTACTAGGCGTTGTTTCTAGCATAATTGTGTTGCTGTTTGCCATCTTTAATCAAAGAAGTGGCAGTTCTAGTAATAATCCTGGGACTGGCTTTGGTGTATTTTTAGCAATTTGTGGACTGGTTGTTTTGGGTGGGGGCATTTATTTAGCTTACCGTTACACTAGAATTGGCAAGCAATTGGAATCCTCCAATCCCAGTAACCGCCCTCGCAAAAGCGAGACTGTGCAAGTATTACGCTTAGGGCTGTGGCTGAATTTAGGGGGAACACTGGTAACTCTTTTGGGGGCGCAAGCGATCGTTGGTACACTGGTAGCAAGATCCATATCTCCCCAAGCCATAACTACCCAATTTTTTGACCCTACCCGGATTATTAGCGGTCTAGATATGCTTGTGGTACAGGCAAACACCAACACTGTTTCAGCACATTTTGCAGGGCTTATTGCATCACTATGGCTACTGAATCGGATTAATCGGCCCTAATATAAGTGCTGAAGTTGATCATATTTTTCCGAAACGGGCAAAACTGGGTGTGAAGACAACTACATAATCCTTGAAAAACATACTGCTAGTACAGCACTGCGTAATTCAAATCAATGGAACGCTTGCGGTATAGGAATTACGAATTACGTTAGCGAGTCAAAAAAGCGGCACGCTGCGCCAAGCAAGATACCTGTAAGGGTACGAGCATAATTACGAATTCCGCCAAGTTGTATTGGTGATGCCAAAACTAGCACAGGGATGATATGTACCTTTATTTGGAAGTATGACACCATGAGAAATCAATCAGCACAGAAATTTAATCAAGACGTATGGAGATTTGGCGTACAGGTTTTCTTTAGTAGCATCGTGTTGGGACTGTGCATTTTCAAGCTTGGCTCACCAGCAGATGATAAAAATATTGCGCTTTACTGGGGTGGTTTATCAGGTGTGCTTGCATACTGGTTACCTTCACCTGGACAAACCAGAGACGATAAAGAACCACCGAATATTACTCAAAGGACGTTTGCAGCCACTGATAATAATGGTAGTGGTAATGGTCAGAGTCTTGGTCAGTTTTCTGAAACGACAGTGACTCAAAATAAGAGTTTATGATTAGCTAAATAAATTATTATATGGTTTCTTAGCCCTGGCAGTGATGCTAGGGTAAAATCTTGATTAAGAGATTAAGACTGAATTTTTCTAATAAACTTTGTTTTTCCAGTCACAGCCAACCAAAATTACTATATGCTAAATGCTTATGTGTTAACTGTATTGACAGGAAGATTTTAGGCTAAAAACTGAGAAAAATCTGTGCTGGATATTAAGCAAATACGGGAAAATCCGCAATTAGTTCAAGAACGACTGAATAGTCGTAATGGTAAATACGACATTGAACCGATTTTACAGTTAGATCGGCAGCAACGAGAACTAGAGGGGACACGCAGTCAACTTCAAGCTCGGAGCAACGAAATTGGTAAAATTGTTGGGCAAAAGATTAAATCTGGAATTAATCCTCAAGACCCAGAAATTCAAGCTTTGCGGGATGAAGGTAACTCTGTCAAGGCTACATTGAGCGAACTGGAACCCCAAGAAAAAGACCTCAAAGCTGAAATTGCCCAACTTGTGTTGGCACTTCCCAATTTACCAAGCGACTCTACACCCCTTGGTAAAAATGAGGAAGATAACGTAGAGGTGCGCCGTTGGGGTGATGAATACATTCCCCAAAATCCGAATATTCTCCCTCACTGGGAAATCGGCGAAAAGCTAGGTATTCTCAATATTGAACGGGCTGTTAAAGTTGCCCAAAGTCGCTTTGTGACATTGATAGGCGCTGGTGCAGCATTAGAGAGGGCATTAATTCAATTTATGCTGTCTCTCCATACTCAAGCGGGTTATGTGGAAGTCAGTCCACCGTTGTTAGTGAATACCGAGTCTTTGACGGCGACCGGTCAGTTACCCAAGTTTGCTGAAGAAAGCTTTAAATGCGCTGATGATGACTTGTGGCTGATTCCTACGGCTGAAGTCCCAGTTACAAATCTCTACCGGGGTGAAATTCTCGCTGCTGAAAACTTGCCTATCTACCACTGTGCTTTTACTCCCTGTTTTCGCCGCGAAGCTGGTAGCTATGGACGTGATATGCGGGGATTAATTCGCCTCCATCAATTCAACAAGGTGGAAATGGTGAAATTTGTCGAACCCAGTACATCTTTTGATGAGCTGGAGAAATTGGTAGGAAATGCAGAAGCAATTTTACAGGCGTTGAAGTTGCCTTACCGAGTAGTAAATTTAAGTACTGGAGATTTGGGATTTGCCTCTACCAAAACTTATGATTTAGAGGTTTGGTTGCCCTCTTCTGGCAAATACCGCGAAATTTCTAGCTGTTCCAATACTATAGATTTCCAGGCGCGACGAGCTGATATTCGCTTCAAAGAAACAGGTAAGAAAGGCACTCAGTTTGTACATACCCTCAATGGTTCGGGTTTAGCTGTGGGACGGACAATGGCAGCAATTTTGGAGAATTATCAACAACCTGATGGAACAGTGAGGATACCAGAAGCGCTGCAACCTTACTTGGGGCGTGAAGTATTATGATTGGTTATTAGTCATTTGTCCTTTGTCCTTTGTTATTTACCAATGACCAATGAGCAATGACTAATACCCAATGTCCAATGCCCAATGCCCAATTAGAATGGAGATAACTACAGCTTAATATTTTCACTAATTTACTCTATGTCAGTTTTAGCAGCGATCGCAGTTTTGGCTGTTTTAATCTTGGTACACGAGTTGGGACATTTTGTTGCAGCCCGTTCTCAAGGCATTCTCGTTAACCGCTTTTCTTTGGGTTTTGGCCCAGTTCTTTTGAAGTATCAAGGTTCACAAACCGAATATGCTGTCCGCGCCTTTCCCTTGGGCGGCTTTGTGGGCTTTCCCGATGATGACCCCGATAGCGATGTTCCACCCAATGACCCAAATCTGCTGCGTAATCGTCCAATTTTAGACCGGGCGATCGTTATCAGTGCTGGAGTGATAGCAAATTTAATATTTGCCTATTTGGTGCTGGTTCTGCAATTAGGTATCGTTGGCATTCCCAAGGAATTCAACTATAAAGCTGGTGTCGTTGTCCAGCCTGTTAATCAAGAATCTGTTGCCTACCAAGCAGGAATTCGGGAAGGAGATATTATTCTGGCTGTTAACGGTCAAGAACTCCCGGCTTCTGACAAGTCAACTCCTTTGTTGACAAAAGAAATTCAAACTCATCCAAATCAGCAAATCGAACTGAAAATTCAGCGTGAAAACCAACAACAATCCATAAAATTAACGCCAAAAGAGGGAGCCGATGGCAAAGGTGTAGTTGGTGTAGCGCTTAGTCCCAATGCTACAGCAATTTATCGCCGTCCTAATAGTCCTTTTGAAATTTTCGGTCTTGCTGCTAACAGGTTTCAACAATTATTTGTTGGGACACTGAGCGGTTTTGGACAGTTGATTACCAACTTTCAACAAACTGCTGGACAAGTTTCTGGGCCAGTTAATATTGTCAAAATTGGTGCAAAATTAGCTGAGGATAATACTGTAAATCTGTTGTCTTTTGGCGCAATTATCAGCATTAACTTGGCTATTATCAATATTTTGCCTTTGCCAGCCTTAGATGGCGGACAACTGGCTTTCCTGCTGATTGAAGGCTTGCGCGGCGGTAAGCCTGTTCCGGCTCGCATTCAAGAAGGTGTAATGCAAACTGGTTTAGTGTTACTCTTAGGGTTAGGAATTTTTCTGATAGTTAAAGAAACTACTCAATTAACTAGCCAATTGGAGTGGGTACAAAAATTGTTCCAGTGAGCATTACCCGCAAATCGTTATCTAAAAAGCAACGGGCGATAGAAATTTTAGCTCGTCTGAAGCGTCTTTATCCAGACGCTACTTGCTCTTTGAACTATTCAACGCCAGTACAATTGTTGGTGGCAACTATTCTCTCTGCTCAGTGTACTGATGAGCGGGTGAATAAAGTGACACCAGCTTTACTTGAGCGGTTTCCTGATGCTGCTAGTTTAGCGATCGCTGACTTGGTAGAATTAGAAAACTTGGTGCGTTCAACAGGGTTTTATCGCAATAAAGCCAAGAACATTCAAGCCGCCTGTCGGATGATTGTTAACGAGTTTGACTCTGTTGTTCCCAACCAAATGGAACAGTTGTTAAAGCTTCCAGGTGTGGCGCGGAAGACAGCAAATGTAGTTTTGGGTCATGGTTACGGCATTAATGTTGGCGTAACGGTAGATACTCACGTCAAGCGCCTTAGCGAACGTTTGGGTTTAACTGAAGCAAAAGACCCCGTTCGGATTGAGCAAGATTTAATGGTTTTACTGCCACAGCCTGATTGGGAAAATTGGTCAATTCGGCTGATTTATCACGGTCGTGCTATTTGTAAAGCACGCTCTCCCATTTGCGTTGCTTGTGAGCTTGCCGATTTATGCCCTGCTGCTAATAAGCCAGTGGTTGTAGGGTAAGCGACACAAGTAACCCCAGAATTGATGGAGAAACTGTAGAATAGAGAACGGTGTCTTTAAATAAGTTCGAGAATAATGGCAAAAAAGAGCATGATTGAGCGCGAGAAAAAGCGCACTAGGTTGATAGAAAAGTATGCTGACAAGCGGGAAGCTCTTTTGGAAGAGTTCAAAAGTGCAGCATCTCCCCTAGATAAGTTGGAAATCCACCGCAAGATTCAACAGCTACCCCGGAATAGTGCGCCCACCCGCCACCGCAACCGTTGTTGGTTGACTGGTCGTTCTAGAGGTGTTTACCGCGATTTTGGGTTGTCTCGGAACGTGCTGCGCGAATGGGCACATGAAGGTCTTTTGCCTGGAGTTGTTAAGTCTAGTTGGTAGTTTAAGAGTCATTAGTCATTGGTAAATAACAAAGGACTAATGACAAATAACAAAAATTATTGACCACAACATTTATCAATTCCCAGACTCTCTAAGAGTAGATCGCTGACGGCGTTAGCGATCGCAAACTCTCCATAGAAGCTATTGGAAAAATCATACGACTGCATCTCTGTGACAATGGCAATTACCAGAGAACCAAGGTCGTTTTCTCCTTCCATCCGTTGACGCACAAAAATCTGTGCGGCTCGTTGGGCAATGTTTTGGTTGACTGCTTCGGGGATAAATTCTGTATCTAGCCACCGTTGTAAGCGTTCTCGTAACCATTCACCTTCGAGTAGAGGGTTTTCAGGCGGTGGTAAGGTAATGGGTGGAATTGGTTGAGTCATCTTTTTTATTTTAAACGCAGAGGGACGCGGAGGGAAACGCAGAGGAACGCGGAGGATGATTGATAGGATCAAATGGCGTTTCTCTGGTGTTTTTTTTATATTTATTTATGGAATATGATATCGCGGCTATTGTTGAGGGTTATGCACAAGGCTATTTTCTCATGGCTGATGAGTGCGATCGCCTGAGTTGGTACGGAAGTTGCGATCGGACTTTTATTCCTTTGGATGAACGGTTTCGCTACCCCAAGTCTTTGCAGCGTGTCCTGAATCAAGAGCGTTTTAGTGTGGCGATTAATCGGGACTTTCAAGCTGTGGTGGCTGGGTGTGCTGACAGAGAGACAACTTGGATTTCACCGGAATTACAAAAGATTTACTGGCTACTTCACCAGAGTGGTTATGCTTTTAGTTTTGAAACTTGGCAAGGTGACGAATTAGCTGGGGGAATTTTAGGGATTGTTATTGGCGGTGCTTTCATTGGCGAGTCGATGTTTTACCGCATTCCCGAAGGTTCTAAGGTAGCGATGGTAAAGTTGGTGGAAAGATTGCGCCAGAGAAAATTTGTGTTTTTCGATGCCCAAATGATGAATCCGCATTTGGAGAGGTTTGGGGCTTATCAGGTTGAGGATGAAGAATATCAAATGCTACTAAAGCAAGCGTTGCAATGTGAGTGTTATTTAGTGTAGGGGTATAACAGATATGTGGGTTAGGTTGGCGCTAGGAGAATCAACATCTTTTTCCACTTACAATCTTAAAAACTTCTTATGGTAGAAGTGCGATCGCAGTTTAACAAACCTACTGCACCTGAAGTTTCTTTCTTAAGCTACCCTAAACATAATAATCGGAAAACTAGCCTTGTTATGAGTGTTGTAATCTCAGACGAAATTCTACAAGCATCTCAGCTTACCCCAAGCGAGTTTTGTCAAGAAATTGCACTGTTCCTATTCCAGACAGGACGCTTAACGATAGGCTATGCCAGTCAGCTAGCGGATATGCAACCTAATAGTTTTCGCCAACTCCTCAAGCAGCGAAACATCCCTCTCTACTCCTACGATGTTGAAGACTTTGAATTGGATTTGAAAAATCTGCGAGAGCTTGGAAGGCTTTGATTGTTATCAGCGATACGTCGGCGATCACAAATTTGGCAGCAATTCAACACTTGCAACTTCTGCCTCAACTCTACACTCAAGTTACCATTCCAGAAGCAGTATATTGTGAGCTTACCGATATTGATCCTCCCGTTCCGGGAACCTCTGAAGTTAAAACTGCTTCTTGGCTGGAAGTTCGACAAGTTGCAAGCCGTGAGATTGTTGAACGCCTTCGATATGAGGTCAGATTAGACGCTGGAGAGTCTGAGGCGATCGCTCTTGCCTTAGAACTGAGTGCTGATTTACTATTGATTGATGAGCGTAGAGGTCGAGCAGAAGCCAATCGCCTGGGGTTGAGGATTACTGGATTGCTGGGTATTTTGATTGAGGCGAAACACCAAAATCTTATCCTTGCTGTCAAACCGTTGATGGATGCCTTGATTACTACATCAGAGTTTAGAGTCTCTCCAGCCTTATACAATCAGATTTTAGATATGGTAAATGAAGGTTGAGTAAGCAATATAATCTTTCTAAGATGGATAGAGCGATCGCACTCTCAAATCCCTTACACTTTTTCTTCAGTAACTAATGTCAGACTAACCCATTCGCCTTTATCGTTATAGCTGCGAATCATCCTCTGACGCATATTTGGCTGGATTAACCAACCCGCTTCCAAAAATAATGGTTGACGTAATTGCACCTTGAGGGGAGAAGTTGCAGAAGCGCCATCAGGTAACAATAATACTTGTACTTGCTTTTCGGGATCTTGGTCAAAAAGAATGATGGAACCTTTGATAGTAGCAGTTGAGGTAATTGTACGTTCCCCAAAAGAGGTACTTTGAATTAATCGCCCAGTATCATCAAGTTGTATTTTCAAAGTTGTAGAGTAAATATCAGGCGATCGCAAATCTCGATATATTGTCACTGCTTGGCCTTGCCATTCTCCCAACAAGTCATTCACTTGCAAGGGTGGACGTTCTGCTGCTGCGGTTCTGGCTAGATGTTCTCGAATCAAAACTAGTCTACTTAGATTGCCAGCCTTATCAAACAGTTGCACTAGACGCAAGCGCCGATTTTCATGAACAAAAGCAAGTTCTGCCCCAAATTCGGAAAATGGCCCTAGCTGAATTAAACCTTCAGAAAAAGAACCATTTTCAAAAAATAGTAAGCCCCCTCCTACTGAACTATATTCTTTAACTAAATCATCTCGTCCCGAACGGCACAAAGTTAAGCGCACTGTTTGGTTATTATTCAAACCTTCTAAGGAAAGATGGCTAGGAGTATCGTTCAGAAGTGTACCTTCAGGAGAAAAATTGGTGAATGACCCTTCCCATACACCGAGATTTTGCAGCAAACATTCCCATTGCGATTTCATAAGGTTTTGTCATTTGTCATTTATAATTTTTCCTTTGCAATGCCCAATGATTAATGATTAACCTTTGGCAAAACGTCGGACAGCGAATAAGCTTCCTATTAATCCTACAGCTGCACCAAAGCTTAAGAGAATCAGGGGCAATAGTAATATTTCTCTTGGAGTGAGTTGCACTCCGTTGGTGATAGCTTGAATAAACTCAGGTTGATTAGCTAGCAACTTACCGATAAACTGTTGAATTACAGAAATAAAACTCCAAGCGATCGCACCACCAACTAAACCAAAAGCAATTCCTTGTAAAATAAACGGGAGGTAAATCCAAACGGAAGTTGCTCCCACTAGTTGCATAATTTCAATTTCTTGCCGTCGCGCCATGACAATCAGCCGAATTGTCGTAGTAGTCACTGCGATCGCTGTTAAAGTCAGAATAATCGTAATTGTTAAAGTAATCCAGTTCAGACCTTGGTGCAATTGAGCAATGCGTTTGACTGCTTCATCCACATACTGCACCGTTTCAACTCCTGTTAACTTGGCCAGTTGCGTTGCTAAAGTTGGTACAACTTGAGAATTACGCACTTTTACCTTAATCTCATCAACCAAAGGATTCTCACCTAGCTGCTGGGTAGCACCTTCAATATCAGAAATTCTCATTTCCTTAACTAACTTAGTCCAAGCCTGCTCTTTGGTAATGGTTTGCATCGTCGCTACCTCTGGCATTTTTGCGATCAGTGGCTCAATGGTTTCGGCTTGCGTATCTGGTTCGAGATAAACTGAAACTTCTAGCTGGCTACCGAACTGATAGAGGAGTTTTTCAACTTGCCAAGAGGTTTGCAAACTCAAGTCAAATAAAAACAGTAACACCGTAACAGTACTTACAGCTGCCCAATTCATCCAACCTCCCCGCAATAAACCGAGGAAAGTTTCTTTGAGCAGGTAGTCAAGTTTGGTGAAAGACTTAAACATAATTCGTAATTCGTAATTCGTAATTAATAATTCCCAATTCCTAATTCCCAATTCCCAGCTTGATAGAATTAGAGTAGTAAGAATTTTCACCACTAGCCATCAAGACTCATGCCCTCTGAAATTGCTGTAGAGAAAAAAAAGTTAAAAAATCCACCTTTGGAGCTTCATTATTTAGGCGATCGCGTGCTGCGTCAAGCTGCAAAGCGAGTTCCCAAAGTAGATGACGAACTTCGCCAGATGGTGCGCGAAATGCTGCAAACCATGTACAGCAAAGATGGCATTGGTTTGGCTGCACCCCAAGTAGGAATTCACAAACAACTAATTGTCATCGATCTGGAACCAGAAAATGCAGCTAATCAGCCCTTGGTGTTGATTAACCCTACTATCAAACAGGTAAGCCGCGACATCTGTGTTGCCGAAGAAGGATGCTTGAGCATTCCCAACGTATATCTAAACGTAAAGCGCCCCGAAGTCGTGGAAATCGCCTATAAAGACGAGTATGGTCGTCCCCGGACATTAAAGGCTAATGACTTGCTAGGACGCTGCATTCAGCACGAGATGGATCACCTTAACGGCGTGGTATTTGTAGACCGTGTAGAAAACTCCTTGACTTTAGCCCAGGAGCTATCTAAGAATGGCTTCTCGTATCAAGCGGTGAAACCAATAGCATAGGGGATTAGTAGTGTATTTAACTCCAAAAAGCGGTTTATTTCTGGGTGGTTCTTGTGTAAGTGCGATCGCAGCTGTCGGTTCGATTTTTGAACTCAGCTACGGACGGCCAGATTTTGGTTTCACAGCTACTGCGATTATCCTGGCATTGAGCATTCCACTCACAGGATTATTTTTCTTTGCCGCAGTGAAGGACGCAAGGGCTAACATGAAATAAGCATCAGGTATATAAAAAAGGTAAAAGGGTGAAACAAAGGTAAAGTTTATCCTTTTACCTTTTATTTTTACTTTGCATCTTCCACTGCGCCTAAAGCTTTCAGCGTCACTAACTGCGCTATGGTTAACCCTGTTACCCCGGTGATATTCATTCCTTCATAGGGTCGTAGCGATGTCTACGATGGACTACGCCTACGCAGTGTTTTTCGACACTTACCTGTCAATACATCCCAAAGCTTAATTGTCTCATCTTGGCTACCACAAATCAGGGTTTGACCATCGGGACTAAAGGCAACTGACCTGACCCAATTTGCTCCCTGCAAGGTTTCTCATTCAGTGAAGATGCTTGATATTCAAATTCGATAACTTGTTGTAACTTAGTGAGCTTACCTGGATCGCTACCAGTAACATTAAATTTCTTTCTACGCTTCTCTACGAGAGGCTTCTCTTTCAGAGACGATAACGCGAACACCAACGTGAACGGGAACTAGGTTTATTTCATAATTTTGCGTAAGTCCTGTGAGTAATAAGTAAAGGCAGAAAACGTCGATTCTTAAAAAGGAGAATTGCGAGGGTTCAATGCGCGTAGTGTGTATTATGTGCGATTACGGGCATTGAGCGCCTAATTTTAATATCAAGATTGCCTTGGCAATTGATTCAAGGAGCTTAATTTTTCATTATCTGCAAATATCAAGCCCACATTCCGCAGCATTCCAACTGTAACTCTTGAGTAGGACTGTTGTTTAGCTTGACTTGGTGGGAGCAACGCTGTGGGTATTAGCTGTTTCCTTAGTGTGGTCGGGGAAGCACTACCTGCTACCTAGATTGAACTTTCAAAACAGGAAAAAAACTATGAAACCCAGTCTTAAAGACAACGATAATTTGCTGTTCAGATGGTTTTGCCAAGGACTTAAGTATTTTCTGCTAGCGCTGCTAGGCGTTGCAGTGGCCTTTGTTGTGTCTCAGACTTTTAGGGCTGACATGATAGTTGGGATACTTTTATCCGAAATTCTCTGGATATGGGTTGCAAGGATAGCAATTTCCTTAGTCTGTCTATTTGCGATCGCCATGATTATTGAGTCTTGGAGTTAACAGTTGAAATAGCAGACATGAGAGCCATAACAGTTCTCAATTGCATATAATACAGACTACTCGTAGGGGTACAAGTAATGTTGTACCCTGCATTCAAACCAAAACTGCTATATCTGTGAAGGCGGTAAAAAATATCTGTTTTTTACAGATAGCCTACCAACGGTGAGTTGCAGACTAGAATTTACTTCTAAAATAGAAGAATGCTGTCAACTCCCACTCAACTACTGCGACTGTCTCAAGGACAACTTAACTTACTAGAAGCTTGTCCGCGTAAATTCCAACATACCTATCTAGAAAAACTCAATTCGCCCTCAAATCCAGAACAAGAAGAACGGCAAACTTTGGGTAGTCGTTTTCACTTGCTAATGCAGCAGCGAGAAATGGGTTTGCCAATTGATAGTTTCCTGCAAGCAGATGCTAAACTGCAAAGCTGGATGCTAGCTTTTGCCGATGCAGCCCCAGAAATTTTAACGTCTGCATCTGATAATCAAACTTTCCGTGAGAGTGAACACTACCGCACTCTGCAAGTTCAAGATTATTTGTTAACAGTTGTCTATGATTTATTAATTGCAGATAACCAACAAGCGCAAATTCTCGACTGGAAAACTTATCCGAAACCACCCAATAAACGCAAGTTAGAATCCAACTGGCAAACACGGCTTTATCTGTATGTATTGGCAGAAACTAGCGACTATTTACCAGAAAATATTTCCATGACTTACTGGTTTGTCCAATCTGAGGGGAAGCCGCAAAATATTAAATTTAATTACAATACTGTTCAACACAAACAAATAGCAAACAAACTTAATCAACTATTAAGTCAGTTAACGCGTTGGTTAGAAGATTACCAAAATAACCAGCAGTTTCCTCAAGTAGTGGAGGGTAGGAAAACCTGTGATTATTGTCAGTTTGCCAAACGGTGCGATCGCATCCAATCTACTGAAGAAGCAGTAAAAGATTCATTGCCAAATTTTGACAGCATTCAAGAAGTCTCACTCAACCCTATACATTAGACGATGTTTGTCAAATCCAATAGGGCTATAAATTTACAATTTCTAAATTTATGTCAAGCTTTGACGAAACTGAAGCGATTTATGTCCGCGAATTAGGAATTGATGACATTGCTCCTATTTACCACTTGGGAGAAGAGTTATTTACCAGCGATTTATATCCTTATTTATACCGCACCTGGGATGAATGGGAGGTGATTGGACTTTACAACACCGATCCAGAATACTGTCTTGTGGCTGAAACAGATGGGGAATTAGCAGGATTCATTTTGGGAACCATCATCACCAAAGCATCCTGGACTTATGGATACATTTTATGGTTGGGAGTTAGTCCGAACTATCAGCGTCGGGGAGTAGCAGACAAGTTGGTTGATAAAGTCGTCGCCCGCATGATTGAAGATGGGGCGCGGTTCATGCTGGTAGACACTGATCCCACCAATACTTCAGCCTTAAAGTTTTTTAACCGCAAAGGTTTTGGTAATACTCGCCAGCATATTTTCTTGTCGATGAATTTAAGCAAGCATGAATATTATGGCAGATTGATTGATTACGAACACCAAAAAGCTGAAAGAGCAGGTTACAAGCGATGTCTACGACGGGCTACGCCTACGCGTCCAGCAATTCGCGCCCGGAAACCCGATGGCGTTGCCAATAAAGTAGTCCTCAATCCCCTAGCAGGTGAATCTCAAACAACTGAGGAGCAATCATCAATTTAACAGTTAAGAGTTAGGTTGACTGTTAACTGTCTAAATAAATTAAAACTCTTAACTTCTAACTTTTCACCCCTAACTCCTAACTTTAGTATGCCAGAACAACAGCAATGGACTATAGCAGCAACCGAACAACCCCCGGAGTGGTTCATCCAGGCGGTGAAACAACATACACCCGCATCAAGTGGAGTATATGCAGCGCAATTGTTGTGGCAAAGGGGAATTAAAGATCATCAACAATTAACAGCTTTTATCAATCACAAAGCTTATCCACCAGCGAGTCCGTTTGAGTTTGGGCAAGAAATGCACTTAGCGATCGCACGGTTGCAACAAGCATATAATACCAAAGAAAAAATTGCCATTTGGGGAGACTTTGATGCTGATGGTATTACCGCCACATCTGTACTTTGGGATGGATTGGGACAATTTTTTAAACAAAATACTCAGTTAATTTACTACATTCCCAATCGCCTGAAAGAATCACACGGACTTAATAATCAAGAGATTGATAACCTAGCAAAACAAGGTTGCAAATTAATTGTTACTTGCGACACAGGCAGCACAAACATTGAAGAAATTATCTATGCTAAACAACTAGATATAGATGTAATAGTTACAGACCATCACACCTTACCCGCCGAACGCCCACCCGTTGCAGCAATTATCAATCCCCGCTATCTGCCAAGGGAACATCAGCTGTTTAATCTTTCTGGTGTAGCAGTAGCTTATAAATTAGTTGAAGCCTTATATCAAAGTCTGCCGAATATTGCAAAACATCCGTTAGAGGATTTATTAGATTTAGTAGCAGTAGGATTAATTGCCGACTTAGTGCAGTTAAGCGGAGATTGTCGCTATTTAGCACAGTCGGGAATTCAACGACTGCAAGCAGATTTTCAACAGCCAGCAGCAGCGCGTCGGCGTCCGGGGGTGGGGCGATTATTAGAATTGTGCCAAAAAAATGGCGATCGCCCCACAGATATTTCCTTTGGTTTGGGGCCAAGAATTAACGCCGTCAGCCGCATCCAAGGCGATGCCAGTTTTTGCGTTGAATTATTAACTAGCCGGGATACCAAACGTTGTAACGAACTAGCCGAAGTTACAGAACTCGCAAACACCCGCCGCAAATCTTTACAAAAAGATGTGCAAGCGCAAGTAGCACAGAAACTTACTCAATTAGACTTATCAACCACCAGCGTCATAGTCCTAGAAGATGCCCAATGGCCTGCGGGTGTATTGGGCTTAGTTGCTGGACAGGTAGCACAAGAAACAGGTCGCCCGACTATTTTGTTAAGTACGGAAGGAGATGGGGGAGAAAATCTTACTTCCTCATCCTCCTCATCCCCCTCATCCCCTCCCCTCGCCCGTGGTTCCGCACGTTCGGTGAATTCTGTCGATTTATACCAACTGGTGAAAGACCAAGCACATCTGTTACATCGCTTTGGGGGACATCCCTTTGCAGCAGGTTTGAGTTTGTTGGTGGAGAATATTCCTTTATTTACAGCAGCGATTAATCAGCAGTTACGGCAATCTTTAGGTAGTACAACTCTAACGCCAACCGTGCAAGCAGACTTGACGGTAACAGTAGCAGACTTGGGGAAAGAGTTATTTTTAGAACTGAAACTGCTAGAACCTTGTGGAATGGGTAATCCTGTTCCGAAATTGCTAATTCAAAATTGCTGGTTTGAAAATGCTTGGCATCGCAATCAGCAGGATTGGCAAGGGAAAAAGGTACAGTACATTAAAACCGAGTTTGACATTCGAGATGATTCCGGCAGAAGTGCTTTTCCTGGTATATGGTGGGGACACTACAAAGATGAATTGCCCATAGGAAGGTGTGATTGCATAGCAGAATTAGATTACAACACCTTCAAAAAACGTTATGAAATCAGATTAATTGCCGTGCGTGCAAATGTTAACTCAGCACTAAGCACTCAGCATTCACCACTCATTTTAGACTTGCGAAATCAAGAACACTCAGAAAAGGCTACGGCCTGCTACGCTAACACAAGTCAAGACAGGCTCAACGCCCCACTAACAGCATTGATTCTTGAAGATTGTCCCACGAATTGGGATAATTTACGCGTGTGGTTGCGGCGATCGCTTTACAATCAGCAACAATTAGCGATCGCTTGGTCTAAACCCAACCACCAATCACCTAATCAAATTTGGCTAACTCTTGTCGGAATTGCCAAATATCTTAGCCGCACTAATCAACCAGTTACCCGCGTCCAACTTTTAGAGAAAATCGGCATTAGCGACCAAACCTTACTTGTAGGCATCAAAGCTTTAAAATCTTTAGGGTTCACAGTCAAACGAGAAGATAATTATTTACAAATTACCTGGCATCCAAGCGATAGTGCAGAAAACGTTGCCGATGCAGCAGTGGCAAGATTTTTAGCTGCTGTCAGAGAAGAACAATTTCAGCAACAATATTTTGCTGAAGTGCCTTTATCTACTATTGTTGCGATCGCAAGCTATGATAACTTGGTTTAAAAAATGTCATTACATAGAAATTGGTGGGTTTGATATATTCTTAGCGGCTAGTGTTTAACATCGGTTAATATGACTAATCGCGCTCTAGCTGAAGTCTTAAAATTTACAGTAATATTTAATGTTTAAGTTGTAATTATGCTAACCAGTGTTGACCGTTTATTATTTGTCCGGCGAGTCCCAATTTTTAAGGAATTGCGGGATTTTATTGTGCGGCTCACTTCAGTAATGAATGAATTGTCATTTCCGGCTAATTACACGATCTTTCGCCAGGGAGAAGAAGGGCGATCGCTCTATATTGTTGTGTCAGGAAAAGTTAAAGTTCACATCGGCAATAAACAACTTGCAGAGGTGGAACAGGGAAAATACTTTGGTGAGATGGCAGTATTTGATACTCAACCACGTTCTGCTAGCGCAACGACTTTGGAACCTTGCGAATTTTTAGAACTGACGCAAGAGCAACTTTATGATGCGATCGAAGAAACTCCTGAAATTGCGGTGAATATCATTCGTGAGTTATCCCGTCTGATTCGGAAGTTGAATGATGATATGAATGTGACTTCTTTGCGGAGTTAATAATCAAGTCAATCTTGAACAGTCGAAAGTAAATCTAACGAAACTAATAGAAGAGAATCAGAAAAATCATGGCAGCAGACGCGGTAATCTTGCGCCTAGAAAAGGTTACGGAACAGCACGCCGAGATCCTCTACTCCTGTATAAGCAACCCACATCTGTACGAATATCTTGAGGATCAAATTCCGACTTTCATGGAGGTTAAGCAAAAATTTAAGTTCGCCGCGCTAGAAAAATCACCCGATAACGAGACTATGATCTGGTTGAAATGGGTTGCGATAACTCCCCAAAATCAATATGTTGGTGTTGTGGAGATAGGTATTTTTGATGATCAATATGCAGAAATCGGTTTTATGACATTTGTTGGTTTCCAGAACCAGGGATACGCTAAGATATACGGTTCTTTAGCTATCGCTGAAGCCCAACAACGCTTTAGTTTATCCACACTACACGCATCGGTGAACGAGTGCAATATTGCCTCCCGTAAAGTGGTCGAAAAACTTGGGTTCAAGTTGTACAAAGTAAATCGAAATGCAGAGTTTATCAAGGGCAAACTTTCTGATGAATTTATTTACCGCTTGACCTTGTAAGGTTCTTGTTATGAATCTTAGAGGATGTTTGGAAAGTTTAATTTTTACTAGCCCTGGCGACTAGAAGTCGCGGCTACACAGACAAAACCCACCTCCGTGGGTTAAAAATCTATTCAGAAAATATCAAAAGACGGCGAGAAAGCCCATTACATTTGCATGGAACGATAAACCAAAGGTAGGGGTGAATCCAAGTTTTCCTGATTTGCCTGCTTTATAACTGTAGTAATTAGGTGATGGTGTGATGACAGATGACAGACAGGATCACTCGCAGCAGCATTGTTCGTTAGAAGTAACGCTTGACAACGGCAACCACCAAAATCAAGATGGCGGCGATCGCAACTTTGGCAAGGTTCAGGCATCCATTCTGTCCCTCGAAAGCGATTAAAAGCAGATGATTCAAACCAAATCCAATCTAGTGAATGGTTACGGACGTTAGCAAATTCTAGTTCTGGAATTGAACTGGCGGCTTGGCAAGGTAACACATCGCCATTGGGAGCGATCACTAAAGCTCGATTACCCCAGCCACTCATACATGGTTTGGGATAATCTTCATAGTAGTCTGGAAGCACATATAAGATACCCATTGGGCAGATGTTGCGCTTTCTAGCTAATGCCACTGCGGCATCTGCTCGTTCTAGCTGCTGGCGGGTGGGTAGTAAAACAGTACGGTTGTGATATGCCCAGCCATAATACTGAGTGTTCGCTAATTCAACTCGGTCTGCTTTTAAAACCTCACACAGCTCTAAAATCTCATCAATCCTGTCTAGGTTTTGCCGATGCAGAACAAAATTAAGTGTCAACGGAAAACCCAAAGCTTTTACTAATCTTACTGCCTCTAGTTTTTGCTTAAAAGAGGGAGTTCCAGCAATATAGTCCGACTCAGCAGCACGACTATCTTGGATACTAATTTGTACGTGATCGAGTCCGGCATCACGCAGCTGTGTAGCTCGTTCTGGAGTTAACAGTGTAGCAGCAGTAATCAAAGTAGTATATAGTTCGGCTTTGGCTGCTGCTGCCACAAGTAATTCTATATCTTTTCGTAGCAGTGGTTCGCCGCCGGTTAAGCCAAGCTGTAACACACCCAAGTCCGAGGCTTGCTGAATCACTCGCAACCAATCCTCGGTAGAAAGTTCTTGACGATACTGGTTATCGCCATAATTAAGCGGGTTGGAGCAGTACGGACAACGCAGTGGGCAGCGATATGTTAATTCTGCTATTAAGCTTAAAGGTCTATCAATTGTCATAAAATTAAAATTGAACAAAAATAATAAACAACACCCCGAATTTAATAAACGGCTGCCCAAATTCAATAAACCACACCCCGAATTTAATAAACGGCTGCCCGAATTCAATAAACCACACCCCGAATTCGATGAACGGCTGCCCGAATTCAATAAACTACACACGGAATTCAATAAACGGCTGCCCGAATTCAATAAATCACAGCCCGAATTCGATGAACATACCTTTGACATTTGGGCTTCTGCCTTAACTTGACATTAATGGCAAGACGCCCACCCCACAAGAGATAGTTGGATATTTTTTTATTTGTCAGTTCCTAAACTAACTTCTGCCTCCTGGCTGGTGCCTTCTACAATTAATAGTCCTCGTTGACTAATTCGAGAGAGCAGATGGCACACGTCTTCTAACACATTTTCGCCTTGGTACTGTTTCTCCAACTCTGCTGCGATCGCATTCAGAGTTCGCTCACCGTTACAAAGTGCTAGAATTGCTGCTGCTGTGGAGTTTAATTTTAGTGCCCCTTCTGGAACCAGGAGCCAATGCTGTTTTCTCAGGTTATCCCAGCGTAAACGCACACCGCGAGCTAGGCGCGGTTGGGCATGATTCTCTATAGTACTCATACTCATTTAATTCGTAATTCGTAATTCGTAATTAGCAAAATCAGAACCCAATGCCCATGCCCCTATTTAATTTATTCTCTATGCCCTTCTTGAGGTCTAGTATCGCCCTGTTCAATCGCCTCTAACTGGCTCCACAACAAATTACACTTGAATACTAAAGCTTGTACTGCTCGTTCCTGAGACTCACGAGTTCTACAGTGTTTGAGGACTTGCTTTAGGGCATATTGAGCATCTCTGGGTGCTTGGTGAAGACGGGCCCGGAAGTAGTCAAATCCAGCAGGATCGATCCACGGGTAATGCTGTTCTAAGGCAACTAAGCGGACTCGAATTGCATCTGGGCCAAACAGTTCAGTCAGCGATGCAGCCACTGCTTCAATCCAGGGTCGAGTGCGACAAAAGTTAACGTAAGCATCCACTGCATATTGAACTCCTGGCAGTACGTGCTGGTCTTCTAAAAGTTCTTGACGAGACAATCCTACAGCTTTACCGAGTTTTAACCATGCCTCAATACCACCTTCGCCCTCGGCTTGACCGTCATGATCGATGATGCGTTGAATCCATTCTCGCCGCACTTCTAAATCAGCGCAGTTTGACAAGATAGCAGCATCTTTAAGAGGAATACTTTTTTGATAGTAAAATCTATTTGCTACCCAGCGCCGTACTTCTGTTGGCGTTAAATCACCACTGTTCATTCTTGCATGAAATGGATGCAGATGATGATAGCGGCGATGTTGCGATCGCAATACCGCCTCTAGTTCTGTCTGAGTCCACGGGAGAGGTTCTTTAACTAATTCCAACACGCTTTTTTTTGCACCTCAAAATTACAATTCGATGGTCAGACCATCGTAACCAACTTCTATTCCTGCGGCTTCAACAATTTTGCGTTCGTCTGAATCAGGTAAAAGGATTGGGTTAGTGTTGTTGATATGAACGAGAATTTTCCGAGGACGGCTCAGTTTAGCAAGGCTTTTTAAACTAGTGTTAAGGGGTAAGTGTCCCATATCGCGGGCTTGCAACTTGGATATTCCTAAAGCCAACAACTCATCATTTTCCCAGCAAGTGCCATCTACTAAAATGCAGTCACTAGACTCAAACCGCTCTAAGATTTTTTCGTCAAGTTCAGCTAAACCGGGAGCATAAGTAGCAACTTTGCCAGTTGTGCGATCGCGAAATGTCAAACCTATAACCCAAATTCCATTTAAATTTGTCTGGTGGCGCATATATTTTGGTGGTTTGGCTGCTAATGGAAATACTTCCACTTCCAAACCATCTGCTCCATTCAACCCCAAGTTTATAGGTACATGAGGTTCAAGTACAGACCATTCCACACCACAATAGCTTGCTAACGTAGATAGCAGGGGATAACCCTCTGTTAGAGCCTTACGTACTGTTTCTGTACCGTAGACGCGCAGCTTTTCTGTAGATTCTCTAAGGATAATGAGGCCAGTGGTATGGTCAATCTCTGCATCAGTTAACAAGACACCTGCGATCGGGCTTGACCGAATTGTAGACGGTTGTCCTTCCCGCAATTTCTCCAACTGCGGACGTACATCTGGAGAGGCATTGACCAAAAACCAGGGCTGATTGTTTTTCCTCACTGCAATTGATGACTGGTTCAGCCAATTTACACCTACACAATTTGTGCGGACTGCTTGGCAATTGGGACAGTTACAATTCCATTGGGGAAAACCACCACCTGCGGCAGTACCAAGAATTTTTAGGAACATAAAAACACAAAGCAGGTAGAGGTTTTAATTCAGCAATTAAACTTAGTATCTACAATTATTGCTCATTGAGAATGTATGTGGTAATTTCCATACACAAGTCAAGTTCATCAAAGTCTGGTTTTTCCCAATCAATTGCTGATTTAATATTTGGAGGATGAAATGAGCTTCTAGCAGAGACATCCTCACTTAATTTTGAGCTATTACTTTCTTGTTTTTGCATAGAGTGATTGTTTGTTTCCCGAATCATTATTGGCTCCTATTGAAATAAATGTTCACTTTTTTATTTGGCCTGCAATTAATTCTGGTAATTTTAATTACTATTTGTCTTATTTGCTGGCTCAAAATATCTTTGCTTTAGGCTAAACTGTGCTAGACAAGAAATATACAGTATTTTTACTGTTCTTTTCTTATTTTTCATTATACGTAACACCCGGATTTCTCACAAGCTTTGCGATTGCTGTTACCAAACCTCTATCAGCGAAAATTTTGCCAGACAGACTACTCAGCAAATCCTCTACGGGCTGACGGTCATCAATATTACCGGGAGTTAGAATCACATTTAAGAGTTGACCAAATTCATTGACGACAAGATGCAACTTGAAACCAAAAAACCAATCCACGGAAGTCTTGCCACGATTGGCTAAACCTTTAAACACAAGGGTGGCGCGAAATTCGCCGATTATGGCAGACTTTCAAGCACGTTGAATCGATAAAACCGATATCCGTACAAGTTCCAAAATAATGCTTCAGATACACGCATAAAGGTATCAATGTTGATGGTATCCACTCTATAAATCTTTGATAACTGGGAAACGCATCACTCCAATATTGTTTCACTTGATTCAAATAATGTTTGCGACACATCAATTATTTGTAAGGGCACAACATTGTTGTGCCCCTACCCATCTGTCGCATTATCCCGAACTCAGGTTTTGATAGTTTTTAATTCACCCTATTGGGTTCTGGGCATATTTAAATCTACGTTTCTATAGACGCTACTTTCCGACATTTTTTAAGAAACTGTTGGGGAATTTCTATACTTTCTCCCCAGTGTAAATGAACATAAGAAGCATGAACATTTGCAGGTAAACCCCATCCTTCACATCCCATATTTTCGTCGCAATCGTAGCGAGAAGTTTCAAATAGGGGCTGAGTGGGAGTTAAGGTTAAATGGGAACGATGAAACTCATGTCCATAAACAGTTGTACCTGCCTTCACTAACAAATTATCTTGCAAAGCTACTGCACGACGATAGCCCAAAGTTAAACGCCCACCCATGACAGCAGATGTCGGTAAAACTCCTGTCATCGACCAAGATTTACCCTCAAAATTGATGATTTGCTCACATAAATACATCAATCCTCCGCATTCGGCAACTGTCGGCATTCCTCTAAGAATTGCTGTTTTCACTGCATCACGAACGCTGGTATTTTCTGCTAGTTGCTGGGCAAAAACTTCCGGGAAACCACCGCCAAAATACATTCCCTGCACATCTTTTGGTATTGCAGCATCTTCTAAAGGACTCCAGAAAACCAGTTCTGCGCCAAGTTGTTGCAGCAAATCGAGATTGTCTTGGTAGTAAAAATTAAAAGCGCGATCGCGGGCTATAGCAATCCTAACTGGGAATGAGGTGGATAAAGAGGATGGGATAAAGGTGGGAAGTGGTTTTGATTTTAATAAAGGTAATAAGTGTTGCCAATCGAAACAGGTATCTCCTAAATCGGCGAGGCGATTAATTAAAGCATTGAGTTCGGGAAGTTCTGCTGTAGGTACTAAACCCAAATGGCGATCGGGAATTGTGATGTTATCTTGACGGCGCAGTACGCCGAGAATAGGTAATTGTAAGGGTTCAAGAGAATCTTTCAGTAGAGAAAGATGGCGATCGCTCCCTACGCGATTTAATACTACCCCAGCTATTTTAATTCGGGGATCAAAAGATTGGTAGCCGTGAGCGATCGCAGCGACAGAACCAGATAAACGACTACAATCAATCACCAACACCACAGGTAAATCCAAAAGCCGTGCGATGTGTGCCGTACTCGCAAAGTCTGTTGATTTTTGCTTTTCTTGCCCATGCCCAATTCCATCAAATAACCCCATCACCCCTTCTACTAGGGCATATTCGCTCAGTTGACTATGACGGGCAAAACATTGCTGAACGTAGGCTTCGGAAGTCAACACGGGGTCTAAATTGCGACAAGGACGACCAGTTACGTGTTGATGAAACATCGGATCAATGTAGTCTGGGCCTACCTTGAAAGATTGCACCAGGCGATCGCGACGACGTAAAGATGCTAAAAGGGTGAGCGTAACTGTTGTCTTGCCCACCCCACTACGTTCTCCAGCAATGATTACAGACATGGATAATTGTTAATTGGTTAAACTAAATAGTCGACTATCTTAGTAAGATTAAATTAAATCAAAGTCAAACAAAAATATTTATTTTATGAAAATCATTGCTTTTATGCTAATCAGTAATGATTTTTCTATCAAGACGTTCAGCCAGCCATAATTTAATAATAGAATCAGATGTAACTCCTAAACGCTTGGCTTCATGTTCTAAGGCTTCAATCATCCAAAGGGGAAAGTCAATATTAACTCTTTTTTGCTCATAGCGTGGGCGATGTGCGTTAGATAAGTCTATAAACTCCGTAATATCTTCTCCATTATCGAACTTAGCATCAAATTCTTCAGCTTTCATAAATATTTACCTCTTCAGCACGAGAGTTTCTGTGCTTCAATAAAATCAATGCCATGTTTAGTTTTATTAGTTGCACTTTTTTTAGCATCAAATTCAAACTTCATAATTCTTTTTAAGAAAGATACAAAATATTTTAATCAACAATCTTCACTATTTTATAAATTAAATTTTCCTTGCCATTCACTTTAGTAATTAAAAAAATTCCCCCCTTCCCGCATCGGGAAGGGGGTAAGAGGGTTAGGACTGAATTAATTCGCCGATTTGAAAATATTCGCTGTCACTCCGAGGCTTTCTTCAAAAAGTGACTCGCGACCCCAGCGTTGCACCTGCTGACTCAGCAAAGCTTCTGCCTTTTGTTCCGAAAGTGAAGTCACCTGTTGAAACAGACCGGCAGATTGAGCGCCACCGTGGGTTTCCATCCGCATACAACCACCAGTTTCTGAGCAGATAACTGTACCACAGTCTGCCTGGGAATTTGTCGAGCTGAGGCGCAGGGCAATCAAATCACCAACAATGTCGCCTACATCAGCAACTGGAACTCCTGCTAACTCTGCTTCTACTTGTCGCTGCTCTTGAGCAATAAAACGGATGCGAGTGATGTCGTAATCACCGCTTTCCTTTTCATAAAAAACTGGCTGCCATTGCAACCGACTTGCCAGCCAACCCAAAAACAGCAAAGCTTGGGCAGGGTTGCCTTTTTCGTAATCAATCGTAACGCGGTCAATTTCTTTGAGGGCGGCGCGACGCTTAGGTGAGTCGTAAGCCTCAGCTGTCAATTCCTGCCATGATGCGAGGCGACGCCAGTTCAAGTCAGCTAAAGGTACACCCGTTTCTACCAACTCTTGTAGGTGTAGTAAATCAGTTTCTGGCTCGTTAAAGTTGCAAGAATCTACAATAACATTATTGCAGATTGCTGCTAGGCGCTTAAATAGACCGTTGTTAGGGTCTGGTGTTGCCTTCCACCAGAGAAACTTCGGCAAGCCGCCAATCAACAATGCCGGAATCATACCACCGATGCGTTCTAAAGCAGCAGCAGTACCACTAAGAGTGATGTATTCGCAGCAAATAAGTGTGCTTGAAGATTGCTTTTGGATGGGGCAGTAGGCAGAAACTTGAGCTTTAACCCCTTCATCTTCACCAGCAATGGGAAATAGCGCAATGATGCGGCAGGGGTTCCGGAGAGCGATTTCATCGGCAATTCTGGGGCTACCGCTACTTAACCCAGCAGCAGGATGTTCTCCTCCAGAACCACCTCGCTGACCTTTAGCGAATTCTTCTCGTAATACAGTCAGAGTTTCTGGTGTTGCTGTTCCAGTTTCTGGGAGTTTATATTTCTTTTGCACTTCCCGCAATGCTGCCACCATCTGTGGCCCCAAAATCCCATCAATTGGACCGTTGTAAAATCCCAAAGCAGCCAACAAATACTGAGTTTCTTCTGGTTCGTAGACCACTAAAGTAAATGTCGTTGCCCTAGTAGCACTAGGAAGTCCACCGTCCTCGCCAGTAATACCGTAACTTTGCCAAATTTGATTGAGTTCGGCATCTATTTCGTTAAGCGAAATATCTTTTGGTGCCTGGAGTGAAAAAATTGTAGAAGCTTGGAGAGCCATAGTAGTTTTGAGTTGTCATTTGTCCTTCGTCATTTGTCCTTCGTCATTTGTCATTTGTCATTCGTTATTTGTTTTTACTAGTGACTAATGACTAATGACTAATATTTAGAGTCTGCGCCAGCGACGGCCATCCTGGTTAATTAAGAGTTCTGCTTCTGCTGGTTCCCAAGTACCGGCTTCGTACTGAGGAATAGTAGTAGGATCGGCGGGTGCATCCCAAACGGAAAGGGCTGGTGTTACTACCTGCCAAGCTGCTTCTACTTCATCCGCCCGTGTAAACAATGTTTGATCGCCCATCATACAATCAAGGAATAGGCGATCGTAGGCATCGGATGTTGCTTGGATGCCAAAGGAACCATAACTAAAGTCCATGTCAACGGAACGAGTGCGGAATTCTGCCCCAGGCATTTTGACATCAAAACGCAAGGAAATACCTTCATTTGGCTGAATCCGCATCGTCAAAATATTGGCATTTGTCTGTTGGGCGGCCGATTGGAACATCCGAGATGGAACTTCGCGGAAGTGAATTGAAATCTCACTCACTTTTTTCGGCATCCGCTTTCCAGTCCGTAAGTAGAAAGGAACACCTTTCCAGCGCCAGTTATCCACCAAAAACTTCATCGCTACATAGGTGGGTGTGCTGGAGTTGGGGTCAACGCCTGGTTCTGTCCGATACCCTGGCACTGCTTGACCCTTCATCCAGCCAGCACTGTATTGACCACGGACTGCTGACCGCGACAGATTGTGAACATCAGCTAAACGAGTAGCTTGGAGTACCTTCACTTTTTCTGTACGAATGCTATCGGCATCCATTGCGTTGGGTGCTTCCATCGCCGTTAGACAGTAAAGTTGCATGAGGTGATTTTGCAACATATCCCGCAGTGCGCCGGCACTTTCATAGTAGCCAGCCCGGTCTTCCACTCCCACGGTTTCTGCCACGGTAATTTGCACGTGGTCAACAAATTGACGATTCCACAAGGGTTCAAAAATTGCATTGGCAAAGCGAAACACCAGCAGATTTTGGACTGTTTCTTTACCTAAGTAGTGGTCGATGCGGTATACTTGGTTTTCTTTGCAATATTTTTGTACCACTTGGTTAAGACTTTGGGCAGAAGCCAAGTCCCGACCAAAGGGTTTTTCAACTACTAGACGATGTTTGTAGGGATCTTCTAGCATCCCGCCGCTTCCTAGCTGCTTAATCGCTTCGGGAAAGAATGAGGGGGCTACTGAGAGGTAGAACATGCGATTACCTCGCGTGCCCCGTTTTTCGTCTAATTCACTCAATAAGGTTTTTAGTTTCTGGTAGCTTTCGGGGTTGTCGATATCCCCAGGACTGTAGAACAGACCTTGAGAGAAGTCTTGCCAAAGTTCCCCTAAATCGACATCAGGATGTGCCTCTTCCATGCCCTTCTGCATTTGTTCACGGAAGTATTCATGGCTCCATTCTCGTCGTGCTACGCCGACAATAGTAGTTTCTGGCGGTATACGCCGTTCTCGCCGCAATTTGTAAAGTGCTGGCACTAGTTTGCGCCAGGTGAGATCACCAGAAGCGCCAAAGATAACTATAATCTGGGGTTCGGGCATCCCTTGTTGTTGCAGACCAACGCGCAAGGGATTTTCTAGCAGACTAACCATAGGAATTTTGGATTTTGGATTAGGGGTTTGGGATTGGGCATGGGGCATTGGGCATTGGGCATTGGGCATGGAGAAGAGGCAGAGGGGTGGGGTGCAGGGGGCAGAGGGGAAAATTCTTCTCCCTTGCTCCCTGCCCCCTGCTCCCCTGCTTCTTCCCCACTCCCCACTCCCCACTCCCCAGCCCTTACACTGGTGACAATACCTTGATCTTCTCTTCTAAAGAGTTCATCAAGGACTGGAAGGGCTGAATGAACTTGTCAATACCTTCATCTAACAGTTCATCCATTACGGCATTAAGATCAACGTTGATGTCGGGATCTTTGAGGTTTTCGATCAGCGTGTAAGCATTATCGACATCTGTTTCTAAGCGATCACCTACGTTACAATGATCGGCACAAGCTTTAATCGTCGCTGGGGGTACGGTGTTAACGGTATCTCGGCCAATCAACTCTTCGATATACATCACGTCGTTGTAGTGGGGGTCTTTGGTGCTAGTACTAGCCCAAAGTAGCCGTTGTACTGTGGCCCCTTTTTCTGCCAAGGCTTTCCAGCGATCGCTCTCAATAATTTTCTTGTATTCTTGGTACGCAATCTTGGCGTTAGCGATCGCTACTTTCCCTTTAACAGCTCTTAGCTTTGCTTCCACAGAAATATCATCAACGCCTTTTTTCAACTTAGCATCTATTTTGGCGTCAACGTTGCTATCAATCCGACTGAGGAAGAAGCTAGCGACTGAAGCAATTTTACTGATGTCCTTGCCCTCAGCCAGCCGTTTTTCTAAGCCACGAATATAAGCCCAAGCTGTGTTTACGTAGCTTTCTACAGAAAACAGCAACGTGATATTAACATTCATCCCTTCGGCTATTACCTGCTCCACTGCTGGTAAACCAGGTTTTGTACCGGGAATTTTAATCATCAGATTTTCCCGACCAATCTCTTGGAAATAGCGCCGGGCTTCGGTTATTGTTGCTTCAGTATCATGGGCGATAGTTGGTGGGACTTCAATACTCACATAACCATCTAGTCTATTCGAGGCTTCATAAACAGGGCGTAAAATATCACATGCATAACGGATATCTGCAAAAACTAGCGATTCGTAAATTTTGTCTGTGGGTAAGTTAGCGCGAACTGCGGCTTCAATATCGGCATCATAAATGACATTACCTGCGATCGCTTTTTCAAAGATAGCAGGGTTAGAGGTAATACCAGAGATACCTTGGTTTTCAACCATGTCTTTGAGTTCGCCTGATTGAATAATGTCACGGCTCAAATTATCCATCCAGATACTTTGACCGTATTGGTTAATTTCTAGTAGATGATTGGTAGACATAGCTTTAACTTGTTTCACTCCTGTATAGTGATGTTTCTAAGTAAATTGGCAAAACGCATCAGATATTGATGGTTACTTTTGAATTGTGGCGTTGCCAACCACTTATCGCATCGGCCAGCTGAGATAATCTTTAATACATCTTCAAGAACTGCTATTTTGCATTGCCAATCCTAAATCACCATGATTAACTTTTAATTAATGCCAGATGCTAGACGCATCCTTGATCCTCTTGTTACCGTCTTCTAGTGCAGCAGGGCAAAAAGTACCTATCAATTGAAAAAGTTTAAAAAGCTTTATTTACAAGCTTTGTTTTCTTTTAAACCGTGCCTTTTTACACTAGTGTCCGTTTTGAATAAAAGACTCCACCTTTGCTACATCTTCTTTGCTACCAATAATTAAAGGTGTGCGCTGATGTAGTTTTTTCGGTACTACATCCAATATATCCATTAGTCCTGTAGTCGCACGGCCACCTGCTTGCTCAATCAAAAAGGCTAGAGGAGCAGTTTCATAAAGTAAGCGCAATTTACCTTCTGGGTTTTGAATTGTGCCTGGGTAGAGAAATACGCCACCTTGAACTAAAATTCTGTGGATGTCGCTCACCATTGCGCCGCTATAACGAGCGCTGTAGCCTTCTGTGCGGTGAACGTAGCGGATGTATTCTCGAATCGATTCTTCCCACTGCCAGAAGTTCCCCTCGTTCACGCTGTAAACAGAGCCGTGGTTAGGAATCCGAATATTTTCTTCTGTGAGAATAAATTCTCCCAAGCTGGGATCAAGCACAAAAGAATGAACGCCCTTACCTATACTATAAACCAGCATCGTGCAGGGTCCATACAGGATGTATCCAGCAGCAAGCTGCTTACGTCCGTTGGTCAAGAGGTCAGTTGCCTTACCATCGCTATCAGTTCCTTCTTGTTGGCGAATGGCGAAAATAGAACCCAAGCTGAGATTATTATCAGTGTTAGATGAGCCATCAATTGGGTCATACAGCAGGGTATAGCGACCAATGGGGCAATTTTCAGGGATATAGTAGGGTTTTTCCATTTCCTCAGAAGCTAGACGACAGACTAAGCCGCTTTGCTTAAAAACTGAGATAAATACATCATTGGCATAGACATCCATCTTTTTGACGGATTCTCCTTGCACATTAACTTCCCCAGTAAACCCGAGAACGCCTTCCATTAAACCAGCGCGGCTCATGCGGCGAGCAACTAGTTTGCCTGCAAGGGCGATGCGATTCATCAGCGCACTTAAATCCTGTGCATCTGGCGAAAAACTCTGAAGTTGCTGTAAGACGTGACGGGATAAGGTTGTACAATCACGATCTAAGGATTTGTCTGTAGCATCGTAGGTAGATAAATCTAAAGAATCTGGCGCTTTAGCCATTTTTACGTTCTCCGCAGCCACTAGCTGTTAGTTGGGTTTTAGTTGTGTATGGCAACTTATAGTTGCTGCTTCTATCTTAGAAAGGTAATTTGATAACTTAGATGCGACTTTAGATAAACTAAAGAAATGAATTTTCAGTGACTCCTGCACTCAGAGCGTAGATACGTAGTTTACTTCGACTTGTGTGTACACCGTAGAGGGGAGACGAAGCGTAGCTTTGGCTTTTTAGGGTTCTTGTGGTTTAGTAAGTAATCAAGCGGACATGATACAGCGTATTTCAGGTAAATGAAGTACACGGGTAGGGGCACAACATGTTGTGCCCCTACGATTATCTGTACCTCACGCTTGTTGCAATCTGCTGTATCAGTCGTGACGGGAAGCACTTCAGACTTAACGGGAACCACTCCAGAGTTAACGGGAGCCACTCCAGAGTTAACGGGAGCCACTCCAGAGTTAACGGGAGCCACTCCAGAGTTAACGGGAGCCACTCCAGAGTTAACGGGAGCCACTCCAGAGTTAACGGGAGCCACTCCAGACTTAACGGGAACCACTCCAGACTTAACGGAAACCACTCCAGACTTAACGGGAACCACTTCAGTCGTGATGTTGCCAGGACAGTTTCTGCATTTAGGGTGGGGTACAAGTCGGCGAACCGCAAGGGCGCACTGGCTTCTCTGTGCCTCTGCGGTTAAATAAAATCTGAATATTTTTATGTTAGAGCATGGGTATAACGGCTGCCGTCTTTAAGTGACTTTTAAAGTCACTTAAAGACAGCAAAATCAAAGGAGTACGTTGCCTATGCTGTATTACTTGAGACCCAATTACACTTAGTGTTCCTCCGACAATTTTTTCAGCCTCCATATCTGTAATGTCCTGCTCAACAATTGATTCAATATGGTCTAAATCCAGGATTTTTATTTTCAAGGAATGATACATAGTAATCATCCAATTAATTGTTTTTTCTTAAAGGTAAAATCACCTCTATTTTATAACCCAACTTCCTATATAAATTTTTCTGCCAATTGTGTCATTTCTTCACAAAAGTTTATAATCTGTGCTGTCCAAATATCACAAAAAGCCCTGATCATTACTGTTGTTAAGGGAAATTCATCAAATGACTGAAAACTTACGCACTTCGTGTTGGCTTTTAAGGTTAATGATTTCTTTAGCTATTAGTGGTGCATACCTCAATGCTTGGGATTGCACCTTTGCTCAAGTTACGCCTGATAGCACTTTACCTAATAATTCCACTGTCAAATTAGAGGGTAATACCAGAATTATTGAAGGAGGAACTCAAGCTGGAAGTAATCTTTTCCACAGTTTTGAGCAGTTTTCTGTACCCACTGGGAGTCAGGCTTACTTCAACCACGCTTTAGATATTCAAAATATCATCAGCCGTGTCACGGGTAATTCTCCTTCTCTCATTGATGGTCTGATTAGAGCCAATCGTGATCGGCAAGGGACAGGGTGGAGAGCTTACCGTTCGCGCCTGGCAGTTTGTGGAACTAGCAGGAACAACAACAAGCGGCTTGTTTACTGAAACTCAAGGTGCTGGAAATGCTGGAAACTTGACAATTACCACTCCACGGTTAAGTTCTCAAAATGGAGCGCGAGTATCAACTTCTACTAAAGGCGAGGGACAGGGAGGAAATTTGACTGTAACCGCCACCGATTCTGTGATGCCCGCACTCTAGGTGAGGGAAATGCTGGCAATATCACAGTGAACGCGAATACTGTGGAAGCGGTTAATGGTGGACAAATCCTTGCTAATGCTTTCACAGGCAGCAGCGGATTTGCAGGTGATATCACAGTTAATGCTACTGATAGGGTGACTATATCTGGCAGGGCTACCTTCAAACGGTTTGTCCGAGGAATTGATGGGAACCTTGTTGAGGATGAGTCTGCTAACAGTGGCTTGTTTGTTCGCTCTCAAGGGTCAGGGAGCGCAGGCAAACTTCAGGTAGGCTCTCGTTTCATTCGCTTAGAGAATCAAGGGGAAATTACTGCTGAAACCGCATCTGGTAATGGGGGTGATATTACACTCCACGACCTAGATTTGTTGTTACTAAGCGACAACAGCCAGATATCTGCTACCGCAGGCACAAATCAACAGGGTGGAAATGGCCGTAATATCACTATCGATGCCCCTAATGGCTTCATCGTCGCCAAACCAAATGAAAACAGCGATATCACCGCCAATGCCTACAATGGCAATGGGGGAATAGTTAAAATCAACGCTACTAAGATTTTCGGTATTGCACCACTGACTAGCGAAGACCTTAAAAGATTGCGCCCTGATGATCCAGACCCGCGTCAACTTCCGACAAATGATATTACAGCAATTTCCCAAACAAGACCTGATTTAAGCGGCATTGTAGATATCAATACCCTCAATGTTGACCCCTATCGAGGATTAATCAACTTACCAGTCGTACCAGTCGATACTCAAGTCTCACAAGTCTGTCAAGCACGTACAGCACAAAATCAAAGCAGTTTTACCATCGCCGGGCGCGGTGGCTTACCACCCAACCCTAGAACCGAACCCCTGACTCCTGATGCACTTCAACTAGATTGGGTAACTCTCAATCCAAAAGCTGAAAACCGCTTTAGTACAACTGTTTCGACTCAGGCAAATAGCTCTAGTTCAGCAACGATTGTAGAAGCACAAAGGTGGGTGAGAAATGCTAAAGGTGAAGTTGTACTCACGGCTGATGTGCCTACAGCTTTGCCTCATAGTTCCTGGCTTACTCCTGCTTCTTGTTTCTAAAAAAAAACCAGCTTATACCGTTTCAGTTTAAGAACTTACAGTTAAAAAAACATTCCATCTCCGGGGCGCAAGGTCTTGCGCCCCTATAAATCTAGAAATAATTTTGGATAATTTATTTTTTGCAAGTCTTGGTGCTCTATTTTATTTGAATCAGCAGCTAGGCTTGCTACCTCGTAACCTTGGCTGGAATACAACTGTTGTAGTGGCTTCGATTAATAATATTGATAAATAAAAAATCTAGCTCCCCAGCAGAGTTTTCTACTAATGTTGCAGGGAGCCAAACTCCCCTTCTACTGTGTATAAAACGAGGGATTCGCGCTTTGATTAAGGAATTGATGTTCTAGGTGCGATCGCCTTATTTTGTTTCTTAACCAATCTCATCTGCAATGCTAATTGCTGGTTAAAATTATCAGTGGAAACACTAATTTCTTCGGGAGTAAAGAACGTGGCAATTCAAGGCACCCCTGGAAACGACTATCTAACTGCGATTCAAGCAAACGAGCAAATAAACGGCGATGAAGGCGATGACACTCTAATAGGTGGGCCGGGTAACGACTACTTAGTGGGAGGAGGTGGTAATGACATTCTCACTGGTGGTAGTGGTAGAGATACTTTTGTCTTGGATTACTCAGGTGGTGGTATTGATACAATTACAGACTTCTCATTTAATAACGATATTGTTAAAATTACTACCCCTATTATCCCTTCTACTAATGTTATAAGTAACTCCAGCTCTAAAGGTTATGAAGGCAATGACATTTTAATAGATAGATCAGGTAAAGACTACTTAATGAAAGGAGGTGGTGATGACATTCTCACTGGTGGCAAGGATAGTAACACCTTTCCTTCTATTAAATCTTCTGAGAATGATATTAAAGTTACTAAGTCTAAAACTAATGCTTTGCCATCAAAAATAGTTCTGGGTGAAACTGGACTATCAATATTTGGTAGTGGTATCAAACTTCCTAATTATTTAAGCTATGACGGAAACACTGGTGCTCTATTTTATGAGGATCGGCAATTAGCTTGGCTACCTCCTAACCTTTACTTTCCTAACGATTTAGCATTTACGCAGTGACAGAAAAGCCAAAATAGCAGGTATGGTTTTCAAGGCTTCTAATTAGATTTTTCAATTACCTTTTTGCAATGTCTGTCTTTAACAGTGACGCTCCTGCGGATGCTCGTTCCTCTCTACAAGACTTTTGCGTAGCTTGCTTCTCTGTAAGTAGATGTACGCTACCGTTACTACCAGAGCGACAGAAACCGCCACTTCGAGTTTTTGCTGTGATTTTTGCTAGTTTACGCTGCAATAAAATAACTTTCAAGGGTTAGGAGACAAGTTTTGTGAGTTTAAGAAGCTGGTTTGGTAACGGTTGTCACTTAAGGTTGTTGGGCTTAGTGATTCTAGTGGGTGTGATTGGAATAGAAGGAGGCGATCGCACATTTGCTCAAGTGACTCCTGATCCCTCTGTGGGAACTCAAGTGGAGCGAATCGACGACACTACCTTGAATATTACAGGGGGTACAACCGTTGGTAATACAAATTTATTCCATAGTTTCAGCAACTTTAGTGTTTCAAGTGAGGAGACAGTCAATTTCCGTAACGCCCCTAACATCAACAATATTTTGGTGCGAGTTACAGGGGGAAATCCCTCTGACATCCAGGGAACACTTCAGGCTCAAGCTAATCTCTTTTTAATAAATCCCAACGGCATCATCTTTGGAGAAAATGCCCTATTAAATATTAACGGTTCATTTATCGGAACAACAGCTAGTGCGATCCAGTTTCCGGGTGGTGGAGAATTTTCCATGACTTCACCCGTCAATCCGCTTAACCCCTTGCTGAGAGTTAATCCTTCTGCATTTCTATTCAATCAAATTGGCTTTCAGCCTATTAAGCCGATTCAAGTTAATGAAGCAATTCTATTCGTTCCTGAAAGTCAGAGTTTAGTGCTATTGGGAGGCGATGTAAATTTAGAAGGAGCGATACTGAACGCTCCAGATGGTCGAGTCGAATTAGGAGGATTGGCAGGAGTAGGAACGGTAAGGTTGAATATTGATAACAACAATTTCCGTTTAAGTTTTCCTGATAGTGTAGCGCGAGCAGATGTATCTATTACCAATCTAAGTACAGTAAATGCTAGTGGTGAAGGCGGTGGTGGTATCCAGGTACAAGGCAGGCGTATTACATTCGAGGGTTCAGAGATTGCGGTTAATACCGTAGTCTCAAAATCAGGAGGAACATTAGTGGTAAACGGATCGGAGTCAGTAGAACTCTTGGGAGGAAACCGTCTGTTGACTGAGACAACAAGCTCTGGAACCGCCGGAGAATTAAGGATTGAAACTGGGCGGTTGATTGTTCAAGATGGTTCGCAGGTTTCAGCTTCCACTTCTTTACAATCTACAGGAGGGGGAGGAACTTTATCTGTCAAGGCAAGGGACTCTATCCAACTAATTGGAACCTCGCGAATTGGAGCTAGTGGCTTGTTTACTGTAACACAAGGCACTGGAAAAGCCGGAGAATTGAAGATTGAAACTGGGCAGTTGATTGTTCAAGATGGAGCGCAGATTTCAGCTGATACTCGTAATCAGGGAGGGGGAGGAACATTGTCTGTTACCGCAGACTTTATCCAACTCATTGGAACAAAAGATGCGAGTAGAAGCGGCTTATTTGTTGGGACTACAGCTACTGGAGATGCCGGAAACTTAGAGATAGAAACTGGGCAATTGATTGTTCAAAATGGAGCAAGAATTTCAGCTTCCACTTCTGCTGAGTCTACTGGACAGGGGGGAAGCATCATAGTTAAGGCTGGAGAATTAAATGTTTTAAATAACGCTGACATAACTGTGAGCAGTCAAGGCACAAAAAGGGCAGGTGATTTGGAAATCACCGCTCGTTCTATCAAATTGGATGAGAAAGGTAAGCTCATTGGGCAAGCTAACTCTGGTGATGGTGGCAATATTACGCTGAACTTGCAAGACTTATTGTTACTGGGCCAAAACAGTGAAGTTTCTACCTCAGCAGGCACTCAAGGGGCTGGTGGAAATGGCGGTAATATTACTATCAATGCCCCTGACGGCTTCATCGTCGCCAAACCAAATGAAAACAGTGACATCACCGCCAATGCCTACAATGGCAATGGGGGAATAGTTAAAATCGACGCTACTAAGATTTTCGGTATTGCACCACTGACTAGCGAAGACCTTAAAAGATTGCGCCCTAATGATCCAGACCCGCGTCAACTTCCGACAAATGATATTACGGCAATTTCCCAAACAAGACCTGATTTAAGCGGCATTGTAGATATCAATACCCTCAATGTTGACCCCTATCGAGGATTAATCAACTTACCAGTCGTACTAGTCGATACTCAAGTCTCACAAGTCTGTCAAGCACGTACAGCACAAAATCAAAGCAGTTTTACCATCGCCGGACGCGGTGGCTTACCACCCAACCCTAGAACCGAACCCTTGACTCCTGATGCTGTTCAACTAGATTGGGTAACTCTCAACCCAAAGGCTGAAAACTACTCTAGTACAACTGTTTCAAATCAGGCAAATAGCTCTAGTCCAGCAACGATTGTAGAAGCACAAGGGTGGGTGAGAAATGCTAAAGGTGAAGTTGTACTCACGACTGATGTGCCTACGGCTTTGCCTCATAGTTCCTGGCTTACTCCTGCTTCTTGTTTCTAAAAAACCAGGTTATACCAATTCAAAATTTAAAAATAAGAAAGCCAGATTTCATGTGGGTTTCCAGATTTAAATCTGTCACACTCTTTTTTAAAATTGGTATTAGTTTAGAGAAACCGGATTTTTGGAGCACATTAGAGCCAATTGCCTACTAAAACATAAGGTGCCCAGAAATATGGAGCTTTTTCGTGAGCAAAAACTGCTAATTGGGCACGCTGGAGTGCCTCGGCTTTATTCACCCCAGCTTTTAACTGTCGATAGAACTCACTCATCACATCGGTGGTAGAACGATCATCTATTGACCACAATGTTGCTAGTGTACTGCGTACCCCCGCCCGCATAGCTATCCCAGCTAATCCTAAAGCTGCTCGTTTATCTCCCTCAGCAGTTTGGCAAGCACTGAGGACAAGTAATTGAATGTCGTTATACCTGTTTTTGTCGCTAACTCGCAGTAGATTATCAAATTCTTTAACCTTAATCAGTTTATCCCAGGTGAGAATAAAGGTGTTTTCAGCATTAGAACTAAATTCACCGTGAGTTGCTAGGTGAACCACAGAGAAGGGAACTGTTTGCAACTTGTTTTGCAGGTTTGTTTGGGTAAACTGTTGATTTAACAGTTCCTCGCTCTTGGATACCTCAGATTTGATTTCTTTTAATTCTCGTGGGACATTTTGCAATTCGGGAAATTCTCTGCCTTCGACTGGGCGTTTTTCACTGACTCCAGCAGTTAAAGCATTTAGCTGTACCTGTCGCAAAGGTTTGGGATCAAGGAGTTGTAAACCCGGCGTCAAGGCGATCGCATATTTCTCTACCAGATATTTCTCCTGCTGTTTGTCGTATAAAACCGCCATCGGAATATTCCGCAACTCACCATCTAGTACAAACACTAAGGTTTTTATCCCATTTTTGGTTAACTCTGCTTGTGCAGGGCGAATTAACCAGTCATATATTTGTTGGGACTGCTGCTTAACTCGAACAGTCGCGGTGACATTTAGTAAGTTTTTCCTTAGTTCTGCTATTGTGTTTTCTATATCAGCTTGAGCTATTACAGTCTTGTAATGGTGCAAGTTTTGATTAGGCAACTTGAGGATAATATCTAAGCGGTCTGGCAAAATAATTGGATAGATCACTGCTGCTTGTTGGTCTTGTTTGTCAACTACTGGATCAAGTTCCTGCCTAGGATTTAAACAAGCTGACCGAAAGAAGTTATCCAGTTCTGCCAATTGCAGAGATTCAATTACATCACGAGCAAGCTTTAGATTGTTTTGATTGATACTCTCTTGGGGCGATCGCGATCGCGGAGTGTTAGCGAGTCCTTTTTCAAGGGGGGATGCCAAGGGCGAAGGAGCGTCAACATTAGCGGTAGCGACGTTAGAAGCGTCTCCAAAAGAAGCGATACTCCCTGAACTTCGTTCCGCTTCTGTACCAGAGGCTGCGCCAACACGAACGTCAGAACGCAACAGCAATTCAACTAACTCTCGATACACCGGCTCAACATTTTCCCGGAAGGAAAATTGAACATCTGGATTAATGGCTACTAAATCACCACGCAGAGATTGAAGGGTCTTGTAGGCTACATTATAGGATGCGATCGCGCCTTTAATATCTCCCTTTTTTTTCAGTATGCGTCCCAGTTGCCATTCCCATTGATAAGCAATATCCGATGCATTAATACTTTGCGCTATGAATAAAGCTTTCTCGGTAAGCTCTTGAGCATCAGAAAACTGGCTGGTTTTTTCATACAACTCACCAAGGCTGCCCATAGCATAAGATTCTGCTCGCCGATCTTGTAAGCTTTGCGCCTCCTTGATCGCGGTGGACAATTGCTGGGCAATGTTCAGCCATGAGGGGGTATCTATGCTAGTTTTTTCTTTTAATTGGGTGAGATTTTGGGAAAATTTAATCCGAGTATATACTGAGGTTCGGCTGGGCGGTAAGTTGCTAATTTCCGACTGGATTTGAGACGACAATGCCAATGCATCTTGATCTTGCTTTTTCTCTAAAAGTAGACTAAGTAAATTGAGGTGAGCCTGGATGCGGGTGATGGAGGAAACAGATACAGCAGCAGCCTCCTGGTAGTATTGCGAAGCCGCTTCAGTGTCTTGTTGGGCACGGGCTGTGTTGCCTAAACTGAGTTGAGCCTCAGCGATCGCTTTTGGAGATTGCACTCGCTTTGCCACTTCTAAACTTTTCCCCAATACCAAGCGTGATACGTTTAAATCTCCGACAACTCGGCGAATGTTGCCAAGACTACGCAATCCTGTAGCTACCAGAAGTGAGTCTGGAAGGCTTGTAAGGGTTTGCTGTACTTCGTTTAAAACTTTGTTAGCTTGAAGATAAAGCCCTAAAGCTTGCAAAGCTTGTGCAGAGTTAATGCGGTTACGAGTTAATTTAGACCTGTCCCCTATTTTCTCATAAATATCAGCCGCTTTTTGCCAAGTAGTTAAGGCCGCTTCTGCTTGTCCTTGTGCCAGTTGTAACTGCCCTTGCATATCTAAGGCTTGTGCGAGAATTTGCGATTGGTCACCAGAAGTGTCCGTATTTTCCCTTGGGTGTAATAATTTTAAACTTTGGGCGATCGCTTTCTCAGCTTCAGCCCACAAGCCAAGTTGCTGATAAGCTAAACAGAGATTACTCAGTGTCATCGCTTCCTTTAATTCATCCCTGGAGGCTGTAAACGCAGCAGCAGCCTGTTGCAAAACTTTGATCGCTTCAGTAAATTGTCCCGTTTCATATAATGTTTTTCCCTGCTCCACTAAACTTTCCGCTTGGGATGCTTGGCTTTTAACGGTGAGTAGGGAGTAGGGACTAGGGGATTGAGCATTCACCAATTCCCTGTTTTCTGCATTTCCTTGTTTTCCCCATTTCTCTTGCTCAAGCAAATTTTGCATGGCAGAGTAGACAACAGGAGGTTTTGCCAAAACAGGGGATAAAGCTATGCATAGAAACGCAGTCAACAGCGCTAGTAGAAAATGATTTAGCCGTTTCATACGCAATTATTAACTTATTCATTTTGGTGTTTTTCGCAAGTAAAATGACCTTTGGCTTACTCAAACCCCAGTTTGCTTTCTCATTTTGGTGTTTTCCGCAAGTGTAAAGGCAGTTTCACTTCGTACTCTGCGGTATCTTGCTACAATCCAAGCGTATTGACTTATATACAGCAAGGCTTTTAGCAAATTAACCCTCTCCCTATTCTCTCCTTTTAGGCTACGTTGTATACACAAGTCGGAAAAACTTCATCTACCAAAGAATTGCTGTGCGTTACGCTGGCGTGACAAAGCTAAATTGTTGCAATCATGGCGATGCCTACGGCGGTCTACGCCAACCCATTTGTTATTTCGGCGAACCCATTTGCTATTTCGGCGTGTCTATTGCGGTTCCCATTCAGATGCGGTACAAGATTATATTGCAAGATGTAGGGGCACGGCACTGCCGTGCCCTTACGGGTGTACCTCACGTAAACGAGAACCGCTACATAACGCAATACGGTTCAGTTAGTGCCAAAAATCTTTCAGGACTTACTAAAATAATGCATTACAAATCTTGGAAATATTGAGATTTTAGAAACTTCAGGACTTACGCAAGATGTAGCCGAAAACCTTATTCTTGCGTAGCGGTAATTCATGAATTACCGCTACTTTCATTAGCTTTTGCGTAAGTCCTAAACGTAAGTACTAGTACAACCGACGGAAATAAACAACCCATTTCAAATCAACGAAATGTTTAAGGTGTAATCATTTTGACTTTTGACTTCCGCCTTGCGGTACTAGCTTTCTGAAGTTTCCTGAGAGAACTTCTTATGGATAGTTTTAGTGGATTCCCCATCAGCAGCTACCGTTATGAGATAGTCCATTAAACCATCTGAAAAGGGAAGGCGTAGGTGGAAGGTACCATCGGGTTTGATTTTGACGGCATGGCCACTAATGTTTACGCTTGTATTTGGTTGGGTTGCTCCGTGAATAATCAACTCAGCATCTGCCACAAACCAAAAATCTTCGTGAGAACGACTGAAAACCCGAACATTAGGTGAACGGGCTATGAGTAACCAACGCTCGCTATCAGCGATATAGCCAATTTCAACCATGTAGTCGCGATCGCTGACGGGAATGGCCACAAAGCGATCGCGTGCTACCTCTTCACATTCATACTGCTGTACAAGCTGGGGACTTTGATAACTCAAGTCAATCCCAGTTACATCGTAGAGCCGCACTACTAATTGAGAGCCGCCCTGTTGATGCAGTGCTTCTTTCTGAGCCTTGGAAATGTACCAAGAAACATAAGCCCACTTAGGAGTGCGAGCTGTGATCTGTATTTTGCTTTCTTCTTCACTGATCTCTTCTTCTACATCCCAGTTAATATCTGTTTTACCAGCAATCGCCATATCATCAACTATGGGATCTGCAAGAACTGGACTGAAGACACGAACAATTGCTGAACGGGCGATGAATAACCAGCGTAGTTTACCGCCGTAGGCATCGCCATCAGCGACATAGCCAATTTCAGCTATGTAATTGCGATCGCTGATGGGAATTTCTACAAAGCGATCGTGTGCTGTCTCTTCACATTCATACTGCTGGACAAGCTGGGGACTTTGATAACTCAAGTCTATTCCGGTGACATCATACAGCCGCACTACCAATTGAGAGCCGCCCTGTTGGCGCAGTGCTGCTTTCTTGGTTTCGGAAATCTCCCAAGAGACATGAGCCGATGTAGAAGTATGTGGTGTGAAGACAATACTGCTCTCTTCTTCTGCATCTACTAAGTCAATAGCTGTTTCGGTCGTAATGGGTACATTGTCAACCGTAGTATCAGTTTGTTCTTTGGCATCTGATGCAGAAATATTAGCCCAGCCTGCAATCCCTGCGCCTGCTGCTACAGTGGCAAAATCTGTGGAGTCAATTGCTGTTTCGTCCGCAATGGGTATATTGTCAACTGTAGTATCAGTTTGTTCTTCGGCATCTAATGCAGAAATACTAGCCCAGGTTCCAATCCCTGTACCTGCTGCTAAAGCAGCAGCAAAATCCGTGGAGTCAGTTTCGGCAATACTTTCCTCAACAGTAGGCTCTGCTTGAGATTCTTCCTCTGGCAAATCTACTGTGGGTTCGGCTGCGTCTGCTACCACATTCAATACATCTTCTGGCAATTCTGGGAAATCCGGCACTGAGGATGTTTGTGCAGCCGGGGGTTCTACATCGGCTGCCACTTCACTAGACTCTGGTAAGGGTACTTCATCTACTGAGTCTATATCTTCAGTTGAGGTAATACTCTCTAGCCAGTTCAATTCTGCTTGAAGTTCGTCATCTATCTGATCTTCACTAACTTCTGTGTCCCAATATCCAAATTTAGATGTTATTTCGGTTACATCTGGTAATTCCGTGAGTGGGGTTGTCTCCTCAGATAAAGGTAGTTCCACATCAGATGCCTCTTCTGGAATATTAGCCAGGTGAGGATATGAAGTATTGACTACAGCTGCTGGGGCTTCTATGTCCCACGCAATTTCATCAGAATCAGACTCAGGATTGCTCGTCTCCGTATAATTGTTTAGCTCAACTGTCTCATCAATGGCATCTGTTTCTGTTTTTTTGTTGGTAAAAGCAGACCAGCTAGCCGCCCCGATTCCGGTTGCCAGAGCTGCACCATTGGTTAAAGCTGCGGCTCCCAAGTTGTGATTTTCTGAGCCATTAGCTACACCTGATGTTGTGCCTTCATAGGAGTTAGAGGTACCATTAGTTCCCTCTTGTACTAAATTTGATGTCCCTTGAGTAGCATTTTCCGTCAGGTCAGATTGTGTTTGAGCATAGATGTTGAAAGGAGTGCGCTCAGGACTTTCTGGCTCTTGGAACTGCTGCACTGGGTGTTCTTCATGCATCGCTCCGTTAAGGGAGGGATCTGTGCTGGCGTTGAGCGCCGCCATTTCTCCATCTTCTGTATTGGGTGGATGAGGATCTGATTCTGGTAAATTGTCTGTTTTCTCTGTGGGCGATATGCGTTTTCCCCAAATCCACCATCCAAACGATGCAGCTACAGTTACAAGAAACAAAGGTAGGAGCAACCAAAATGGTGCTTCTCTATTTACAATTGGACTGGTTTGTGCAGTAGCAGGAGCCACAAATGGCTGTTCGCCAAATGCAGAAGTAGTTGCATCAGGGGAAGGTGTAGCAGCAGGTGTCGTCTGGGCATCGGGGGAAGCTGTAACAGCAGGTTGTAATACGCTAGTTGCGATCGCCTCAGCTTCAGCCGTTCTACCTTGTTCTATAGCCTGCTGTCCTGAGGGTACAAGGGTAAAGCCGAGAAAATCTACTGTGCTTAAACTCGGATTTTTTTTGTAAGCGTAAACTAAAGGTTGCGAGAAGGGATATTTCTCATCATCTGGCAAGGCTTGATGTAATTGCAGAACTCGCACACCTGGCAACTTCGACACCTGATTAGCCAAGACATAGCTAATGCCGTCTTCGCCCAGTTGTTTGATGATTTCTGCGGTATTATCCTCACTCAGTTGAATAGCATTGGCCCCTGTAGCAAATTCGGCATTCTTGAAGGCTGGATAAGTGCGAAAAGTATTGCGAGTCTCACTCGTGTTCGGGTGATCGATAAACCGAATCTTCTTTGAAGGCCCTCCCAGTTGTGACCAATTTGTAATTTGTCCTCGGAAAATGCGGGCGAATTGCCTACTGGTTAAGCTTTGCTTGAAAGGATTATCAGCACCAACCACGATCGCAATCTTCTCACGGTACAAGCGAACTTGGTCTAGTCCTTGGGCTTTTTCTTCTGGTGTTAACCCACGCCCCATTGCTACTATGTCGATTTTACCATCTAGCAAGTTTTTCAGTGCTGTATCAGTGCCGTTAGTAGCAATTTCAACCTTTTTGTCGGAAAACTCTTTTTCAAAACTTTCTTTCAAGCTTTGGTTAATTGCGCCCAAGCTACTTGAACCATCAATCCTTACTGTCGTTTCATTTTGCAATGTTTGCGACAGTGTAAAAGCAGGAGAATCAGGTTTAGATTGTGCCAGCATGGGTTCTGACACCAGTAAATTTGCTGCCATAGGGGTTGTAGCTAAGGCAAGCCATAATACCAGTCTAACTATCGAAATATCTTTTTTTTCTTGTTGCCACATAAGCCCCTTATTAAAGTAAAAAATAGAAAGCCTGCCAATCCTAAATCGCGATCTTTTTAAGAATTATGGAGGAGACGCGCTAATTATACATCTGAGTTATCTTTACTTCTAAGTTTCTTTAAGGCACTTGTATTAATCTATACTTTGCAACAGCTTGTATAGCATGATAATTTATACTCTGATTGCTAGAGTCTGTTTACTATAAAATGTTCTAATTTATATTGCAACTTATACCAAGTTTGTAGCTTATGGCCACAATTATGAATTATTGAATTACTAAAACTGGTAAAGTGTAGCAAATTCAATATTATTTAACAATATTATTTTCAGTAGTGCTGAGTACTGAGTACTAATTTTTCAGCATTCACCGAAGAGGCGCAGGGGAAGGGGGCAGGGAGCAGGGGGAGCAAGCCCTTTCCCTCCGCGTGGAGCGTAGCGGAACATGGGTACGTTCGCGGAGCGTTTCGTAGAAAAGCCCCGCCCTTAAGCGAGCGTTCATCTGGGGCGGAGTACAAGCTCCATCTCAGTCCGTCCCCCTTGCTCCCTGCTCCCTGCTCCCCTGCCTCTTTTGACCAGAATCTACTACATTTTTGAGATAACAATGACAATCTGGCTTATCAATCAGTGACTCTACCAAGGCATTTAAGGCAGTAGCAGCTAAAGCGCCACCTCCCAAAGTCCCTGCGACTGTAATAAAAGGTATCTCTTGTTGCATCAGTTGTCGCTTGGCTGCGGGAGCATGGCTAAAGCCAATGGGCATTCCGATTACTAATGCAGGCTGAATTTTTTGATTGGTTATCGCTTTACAAACTTCTACAAGTACTGAGGGAGCATAACCAACTACCAACACGCAACCCTGACTAACTTGCAGCAATTTTTCTCCCCATTCTCGATGCTGCCAAAAAGCAACTTCTGCTTCTGTGGCAGTAGTAATGTGAGGATTATCAATCAAGGTTTCAATGTGGCATCCCAAGTGAAGTAATCGAGTTTGATCCAAAGCAGCAGCAACCGTTTGAGTATCGACAACGATTTGACAGCTTGAAGATAAGGCTTCTCGACTAGCTGCGATCGCACCTCGACTCAACTTGATAAAGGACACCAAACTGACATCGCCACAAGCCAAAACCAATTGAGAAATTAAGTGTTGTTCAATTTCCGAACGGTGAGACAAATCAGGTAGTAAGCGTTGTAGCGATTCTGAAAAAGCTTCCGAGTGCGTATGAATTTCTGCATCCAAACCACTCCAAAGATTTTCCAATCCCCCCAATCCAGCTTGAGTTTCGACATCGAGTAACTTAAGTTGTGCTAAAACTTCCGCCTGCATAATTTGACAATGGCGATCGCGCCCCAATAATCCTTCTAACGCTGATGCCGTTTGTCGCAGTTGAGAAATTTGTTGCATCACCGCCCGATATTGCTGCTGAAGTTGCGCCATCAGATTTGTAGTTGTTTCCGCTTCTGGTTCCACCTCCAAAATATTGCGGATATGATTTAGCTGAAACCCTTGCTGCTTCAGTGCTACAATCCGTTGCAACCTGAGAACATCTTTTTTGGTATAGAGACGGTAATTGCTGTGCGATCGCACTGGTTGCGGTAACAGTCCCAACTGATGGTAATGACGCACCATCCGCGGAGTTAAACCGCCTCCTACTGCATCAGTGAGTTCTTTAATAGTTAAGCAACCAGCATTCATGATTTACTCCAACAACGGCAAAATTCTTTGTAATTCTCCACAAGCCGCCTGAAGAGATGGCGGTGCATTTTCATCTAAACTCCCTTGAGAACACTGGTTTGCTAATTGTTCAACACCGGGTTTACAAATTGCCTCATTTTTAGGGAATTTTGGATATTTAGATTTTTCTCCTTCTTCTTCAACAACTTCTCCTGTTTGTAAATAATGTATCCAAGTTTCGATATTTCTTTTAGGCACGAAGATTGCTATTTTTTCATCAGGCTTACGAAGTTCCTGTGAATTTTCTATCAGTGCATTATCTAATTCTTTCAGTGTTGCCTTTACTGTCGCCGTATCTCCATCAATCAACACTACTAGCATTCCTGAACGATAGTTTTTTCTCCGGTATTCTTTAACCTCTGCTGCATAATACTTTCTAACAAACTGCTCTCCTGCACCTTTACCTGTTGGCGAAGTCCTAATTGTGACGTTTTTTGGATTTATATTAAAGCCTCGCTTTTTCAAAAAATGATATGCAAAAACTTGCTGTTGTAGATCCTTACACAAAATTACTATCTGTACTCTATTCTGGGTCATAAAGCCAGCCCCGTGCAATCAGTTCTGAAATTGGTAATCCTGAATTTTCAGCTTCTTGATTGCTAATTGGTTTTACTCGTACAGGTGCATTACTTTGACGCTCAAACCAATAACCTATGGGTGAAGCTAAAAGATAATTAATACAGGATGATGGGAAATTAGTAAAGCTTGTATTTTTCCGTCAATACAGAAATCATAAAGCTGAATTAACCAAGGTTGAATTTCCGGCAGAGCCAAAAAACTTTCTGGCTCATCAATACAAAGTGTATAATCTTCAGATTCAGTGCAATAAAGAATGGTGTACAGAGCAATTACTACTTTTTGACCATCGGATAATTCACCAAAGCGATAATCAATAATCTTTGTCCGATTTTCAACAGATGAAAATCGTAGTTTTAGAATTCGATATTTTTCACCGAATTTTTCAAATTTAAAACTTACAAAACCATCTAATATATTTTTTAAAACGTTCATTAGTTCAGCAATTTTACCCTAGTCTTGGGAAATATAGCGATACCAATAAACAAAGTTCTCCATTCTATAAGTCAATTGTATTTCTTCATTTTCACTACCATCAACCATCAAAATAGGAATAATTTGGACAATAATAAATCGCTCAATGCGATTTTTGAACCAATGAAGCTTTGAATTACCTACGAAAAAAGATAAAATTGAAAACTGTGATTCATTAATAGGTGATCTTATTATTTTTCCATCTTCTTGAGATAGTTGAAATTCCTTTTCTTCAATTTTAAATAAAAGTTGATTATTAAACCATAACCGTTCATATTCAACATGGCTCTTATCTGGATTATGTCTAATAGCAAATTCATATTTATAATTACCACCATTTCCAGAAATTTCTAGCTCAAAACGCTGAAGTTGTAAAGTCTGCCAGCGAGTACAGTCATGAGATTTAAAAATTACTTCTACTTTTTCGTTACCACTTATAAAAATTTGAATTTTCCGTAAAACTTCAAAAACTGTTGATTTACCTGCTCCATTACCACCAAGAAACAGGTTAATCGAGTCAAAGTTCATCTCAAAATTTACTAAGCCGCGAAAGTTATCAATATATATTCGCTTTAGCATATAGCAATCCGGAATCATTCATGAGAAAATACTGAGACGGCATAAAAGTAACGTGTGGAACTAAATGCAGGTGTAGTGATGTGGATGCAATTATTAGGAGATTTTATTAAAAATAATAAAGAGCCGCGTGAAATCAAGCGAGCTACAGCAGTAAAAATGCTGTTATGTGGATACAAGCATGAAGAGATAATGCCAATATTAGGTGTCTCATCTGGCTTCATTAGT
>JAHHHS010000013.1 GCA_019359215.1 Nostoc indistinguendum CM1-VF10
AACCGCGCAAATAAATTCGCCCTGCTCGATTACCATGTTAATATCTTTGAGAACTACGAGCGTACCGGATTGAGTCGGAAAGTGTTTGTTGAGCTTATTGACTTGCAAAAACATTGGTTTAGCCTCTGTGAGTTAAATGTTCTATCGAGTTGTTTATCGCTGCTGACTTGTCCATTTGCAGGTGACGCGAAGCAGATACTGAAACAACAAATCAAATGTCAATCCGATGATGCCAATCACAATTAGTCCAACAAAGATTTCATCGGTTCGTAAAAATCGGCCAGCAACGCTGATACGTCTTCCTAATCCTTCGTTTGCGGCAATTAGTTCTGACACAATCACAAGCTGCCAAGCGGCAGCTAAGTTGATCCGGCAGGCATCCAAAATGCCGGGAAGAACGTGCGGTAAAATCACCTGAGTTAGTGTTGCCCAGCGATCGCCACCCAGCATATAGGTTGCTTCAATCAACTCTTTAGGCACAAACTTTACAGTATCCATCACCATCAGCGTATTGAAGAAAAACACGCCGATGAAAATCAGCATAATTTTCGGTTCTTCACCAATACCCAAGTAGAGAATCAGCAGTGGAATAAAGGCGGGTGCAGGCATATAGCGCATTAGACCAAACAGCGGCTCTAATAAAGCGCGAATGCTGGGAAAACTCCCCATCAAAATTCCGACCGGAATTGAGAAGCTTGCTGCTAACAAAAAACCAACAGCAACCCGCCAAAGACTAGCTACAGTATCTTTCAGCAGTTCGCGTGTCATCCACAAGTGCCCTGCTGCTTCTGCAACTCTTGCTGGCGTTGGCAAAAACTTTGGATCGATGTTGCCGAAGCTGGTTACTGCCCACCAGAGCAACAGTGGCAGGGCAATCGAAGTAATGGTTAATACTGTATAAAGGGGCTTGGGGATATCTTCGACCAGCCGCCAAAAAACCGTAGACTTCATGGTTTTTGGTTTGGTAAATGGTTGGAGCGAGCGAGGCGGAGTGCTGTGGCTCATCGTTTAAATTTGGGGTGAGGGATTGAGGCAGACAATAAATACGGAATTTGCTAGTTCTATCCAGGCTTCGCTCGCTTTTGCATATAGGCTTTGACGAAGCGATCGTCAAATAAAAATGTTGTATTCGGTTTGTTTTGCGCCAACCCCACATCAATCAGAAATTGGCTCATTTGCTCAGTAGCATACAGTAAAGAAGCCATGTTGTTGCCAGGCTGAAACGCTTTCAGATTTTCTTCCACCGTGAACAGGCGCGTACCATCGGCATATTGTTTGTATTCCTCAACTGGCACACCTGCCCGTTTTGACATGATGATGTAGGCACGATCTTGGTTTTCCCGGATGTAATCGAGCGTGGCAAACCAAGAATCAACAAGTGCCTGAATTTCTTCGGGATGTTCATACAAAAATTTACGCGACACGACGAGGTGATCAGAAATTGCACCCGGAAAGTCTTTGGAACTGAACAATTCTTTACTACCCGATCGGTGCAACGCCTGTGTTGTAAACGGTGCAAAAACGGCAACTGCATCAACTTGACCGGCAGCAAAAGCAGCAGCCGCTTTTCCTGTTTCCAAAGGCACAAACTGAATGTCTTGGGGCGTTAAGCCAGCTTGTTTCATGCCCAGCAACAGCAAAAAGTGATCAACGGTGCCTTCTTCAGCAGCCACTTTTTTACCACGCAAATCTGCAACGCTGTTGATTCCTCCTGCGACAATCACTTTATCGTTGCCGGTCGAGTTGTCGTTGACTAGCACCACGACTTGATCTGCGCCCCCTGCTACCGAACTGAGCGTATCACCAAGGGTTTGACTATTGGCATCAATTTGTCCGGCTGCAAGGGTGCTAATGGATTCAAGGTAGCCATCGAACCACTTAAGGTTAACGGTTGTGTTTTTGGTTTTAAAAATTCCTTGCTCTTGAGCAACTTGCCAGGGAAACCAACCCGGCCAAGCACTGAAGCCCAAGTTTATCGTTCTAGCTTTGCTGTTAACGACTGCTGCTGCCTCGGCTTCGGTGGTAGTTTTAATATATACTGCTGGGTTTGTGCAGCTTACAGCTAAAGACATAACAACTAAAAATAACAGGCAAGCTGTGAGGAGCGATCGCTTTTTCATAGGCAAAATAATATTTTTCAATTGCAAATAATAAAGTAAAGGGCAATAAACTTGAATTGATATAACAAAGCCCGGAAAGAATCATTCAGCATTTAATAGCTGAAAACTTCCTCCCGGGCTTTTCCCCCGCCGTGTAATAAACTAGTCAGGCGCTCAAAATTCACAACCAATTAGCTTACCGACTTCTCTTGGACCAGCATTTGTATCTAATCCAGAAACAAGTTCAACACTTGATTCGCTTAACCCAAACCGGAACCCTAGAAGTCTATAAATTTTGCGTTCAATTAAACTTTTAAATTTTCCAGACAATTGCTCATTTAAGAACTTACTATCTAGTACAAGCAGAATACTAAAAACCTGCATTTGTTTTTCTTTTCACCGACAACTTTAACAACGAGCGAATCTCCAAATTGTATTCAATGATACGATAATCAAATAAAAGGTGAGGATTTGTTGATATTTGAATGGTTTTTTCAAAAAAAGCGATGCTGCCCCAGAGTGATCGCGCCTGCCACTTTATTGCTTTTCAATGGCAGATTCAGATAATTTTTAGCCGCACAAGGCTGTTAAAAAGTAGTTAAGGATACAAATTTCTTTGATTACTCCTGCTAAAAAAATAATGAACAAATATTGTGTAAAAATGCTAACCTAAATAGGAAACGCTCTGTTTACAATATTGTAGAAGTTTGGCAAACTCAAATTGCAAACTGAATAAGGATGAGCTTCTAGGGTTCCGATCGCACCGAGTGTGTGATGGCTGGTCCAAGAGAAGCAGCCGATTTTAAAGAGTCGGTCACACGGCGGGAAAAAAGCCCGGGAGAGCCAGACAGTATGACTGTATTGGTAAATCTCCTGGGCTTTGTTATTTGAGTCAGTAGTTTCTCCAATTCCAGAGGTTGAGCCTTTGGCAATTCCTAAACTGATCATCCAACCGTAACAAGAGGATTTTATGGTGCAAGCATCTGTTCTGCCGAATATGGGGGCAATTGATCCGAGCCTAATTTTGCTCGATGAAAAGCTGCCTGGTGGTGCGTATTGGCATTACGTGATCAAACGGGGAAACACTTTGCGTGTGACTGATTTGGAAGGGTCTCACGGTGTTTCGATGATTTGCTACAACGCGGATAGCCCCATCGAGCGGGTTAATGTAGCAGATACCGCCAAGATTCAGTTCAACGCCTTCCTGAAAAAGGGCATGGTAATTTACTCTGACATGGGACGCATTCTGTTCTCCATCACAGAGGATACCTCCGGCTATCACGATCTAATCTGTGGTTGCAGCAATGCTGCTAGCAACGCTGCAAAATATGGCGAAGGACCTTACAACAAATATGGCGAAAGCGATTACAACAACTCTCGCAACAATTTCCTTAAAGCCTTGGGCAAGCGCGGTTTAACCCGCAAAGACCTAATGCCTAACCTCAATTTATTTAGCCGGGTGGCAGTGCGTCCGAATGGAGATTTGGAATATGTCGCAGGCGAGGAAAAACCGGGCAGCTTTATTGATTTGCGGGCGGAAATGAATGTATTAGTGATTATTTCCAACTGTCCCCATGTATTGCACCCCGATACAGTCTACAAGCCTAAGCCAATTCAACTTACTGTTTGGAAATCGCCTGCACCTGCACCGGACGATCTGTGCTGCACTGCAAACGAACAAGTGATTCGTGGTTTCATTAACACTGATGCGTTGTTTGCTCAGGAGTAGTTGGGTAGGTTAGTTTCCTACAATCTCTGTTTCTTTGCATCTGAAAATAGAAGAGGAGTCCTAATTATGGTCACAACATTACCCATTGAACTCGATCCAGCAACAGCAATTTATGATCAGGAGTTGGCTGCCCGTAAGCCTTGGTCTAGGATAATCAAAAAAGGGCAAATTTTGCGGATTATCGATTTACTAGGCAATCAAGCCATTGATACACTGTTTTACAACGCCTATGATACCTCAGAGCGTTATAGCGCTCCCGATACCATTGTCCGTCAAGGCAACATTTTCATTACTACAGGCACTCAGTTAATTTCCAACGAAGGAAACGTGATGATGACTGTCATCCAGGATCAGTGTGGCAAACACGATACGCTGGGTGGGGCGTGTAGTATGGAAAGCAACTCAGTGCGCTATGGGCTGCACAAGAAGCATCTGCACGCTTGTGTCGAAAATTACTTGCTGGAACTGAGCAAGTATGAGATGAACAAACGCGATCTCGTCAGCAATGTGAACTTCTATATGAATGTTCCCGTCAGCGAAGACGGCACGTTGGAAATTGTCGATGGTATTTCAGAAGCCGGGAAGATCATCGATCTACGGGCAGAGATGGATGTGATGGTGTTGATTTCTAACTGTCCGCAAATCAACAACCCATGCAATGCTTACAATCCTACGCCAGCTAGGTTGATTGTTTGGGACGCAGCTTAATGCTCCCACCCCTTGAAGGGGTGGGATTTTTGTTTCAACCAGAGTTTTGTATTTATTTAACTAGCTCTGAACTCGGAAGTTGCACCTCTGAACTCGGAAGTTGAGCCTCTGAACTCGGAAGTTGAGCCTCTGAACTCGAAAGTTGAACCTTTGAACCCGGAAGTTGAGCCTCTGAACTCGGAAGTTGAACCTTTGAACCCGGAAGTTGAGCCTCTGAACTCGGAAGTTGAACCTCTGAACTCGGAAGTTGAACCTCTGAACTCGGAAGTTGAGCCTCTGAACTCGGAAGTTGAACCTCTGAACTCGAAAGTTGAACCTCTGAACTCGAAAGTTAAACCTTTGAACTCGGAATTTTCAAAATTCTAAAAGAACAAGGGTGAACCCTAGAGACTATTTCTGCAAAAATGAATGGGATGTTTCCTGTCCTTGTTGGTTGCTGGTTCAGTTGTTGATTGATTTATCGCTCATGTTCAACAAAGTTTTGATTGCCAATCGCGGTGAAATTGCTTGCCGGATTATTCGCACGCTCGATCGCCTCGGTATTGCCTCGGTTGCAGTTTACTCCCAAGCCGATGCCCATGCTGCCCATGTTGCTGCGGCTGGGGAAGCTGTGTGTGTTGGAGAAGCTGCGGCGGCTCAGAGTTATCTTCGCACAGAGGCGATTTTGGCGGCAGCACAAGCAACTGGTGCTGAGGCGATTCATCCCGGCTATGGCTTTTTGAGCGAGAATGTGGCATTTGCCGAAGCTTGTGCGGCAGCAGGAATTGTGTTTATTGGCCCCACACCTGATCAACTGCGGCGATTTGGACTTAAACATGAAGCAAGAGCGATCGCACAAGCTGCTGGAGTGCCACTCGTCCCCGGTAGTTTGTTGCTAGACAATTTGCAGCAGGTTAAACAGGCGGCGGCGGAAATTGGTTATCCTGTGATGATCAAAAGTACCGCAGGGGGTGGCGGCATTGGAATGCAGTTGTGCCGGAGTGAAGACACTTTGGCAGACTTGTTGGAAAATGTGCAACGGTTAAGTCGCAATAACTTTAGCCAGAGTGGAGTGTTTTTAGAAAAATACATCGAACAGGCGCGGCACATCGAAGTGCAAATCTTTGGTGATGGCGAAGGAAATGTCGTCGCCCTTGGTGAACGCGATTGTTCAACGCAACGGCGCAATCAAAAAGTGATTGAAGAAGCCCCTGCACCAAATATTAATGATAGTTTGCGGCAGGGCTTGTATGAGTCTGCCGTTAAACTCGGTCAGGAGATTCGCTATCAATCGGCGGGTACGGTTGAGTTTATCTACGATGTGGATACCGAACAGTTCTACTTCTTAGAGGTGAATACCCGCCTACAGGTGGAACATGGCGTCACAGAAACTATTACAGGTGTGGATTTAGTGGAGTGGATGGTGCGTCAGGCAGCGGGCGAGTCGCTGGAGTTGACATCCTACCAGTACCAACCGCAAGGACATTCAATTCAGGTGCGGGTGTATGCCGAAGATCCAAATAAAAATTTTCAGCCGAGTTCTGGTGAGTTAACTCAAGTGCAGTTTGCTCCTGGCATTCGCTGCGATACTTGGATTGCCACTGGCACAAAAGTTTCGCCGTTTTACGATCCATTGTTGGCGAAGGTAATTGTACATGGACACTCAAGAGAAGATGCGATCGCTACTCTCCAAACTGCCCTAGTCCAATCTCGCATCGACGGCATTGAAACCAACTTGGAATACCTGCGCCAAATTATTGTCGATTCGACGTTTATTCAGGGCAATATCACTACGAAGTTTACTAATAGCTTTACCTATCGCCCGAATACAATTGATGTGCTAGTCGCAGGCACGATGACCACCATTCAAGATTATCCTGGACGAGTAGGCTACTGGAATGTCGGTGTACCACCCTCTGGTCCAATGGATTCTTTAGCATTTCGGTTGGGCAACCGGATTTTAGGCAATCCTGAATCGGCAGCCGGGTTAGAGTGTACCCTAACTGGCCCCGCTTTGCGCTTCAATTGCGACACGGTGATCTGCCTCACGGGAGCGCAGATGAAAGCTACCCTAGATAAACAGCCGATTCCTTATTGGACAGCAATTCCGGTAAAAGCAGGGAGTACACTACGGCTGGGCAGTATTCAGGGCAATGGTTTCCGCACATATATTAGCGTGCAAGGTGGGTTTGATGTACCCGATTATTTAGGCAGTAAAGCAACTTTTACTCTGGGTGGGTTTGGTGGACATGGCGGCAGAGCCTTACAGGTGGGCGATGTCCTGAAATTGTATCCCTCTACGTCCCAACCGCAGCCCATTTCCCCGGAATTGATTCCCACCTACTCAAATCATTGGGAAATTGGAGTTTTGTATGGCCCTCACGGTGCGCCGGATTTCTTCACGGATGAAGACATCGAAACTTTTTTCAGTACTCATTGGGAAGTGCATTACAACTCGGCGCGAACCGGAATTCGGTTGATTGGGCCAAAACCAACCTGGGCGCGGCAAGATGGGGGTGAAGCAGGGCTACATCCTTCCAATATTCACGACAATGCCTATGCCATTGGTACAATCGATTTCACCGGAGATATGCCGATTATCCTAGGTTTGGATGGGCCGAGTTTGGGGGGTTTTGTGTGTCCTGCCACGATCGCCGCAGCACAACTCTGGAAAATTGGGCAACTCAAACCGGGGAACACGGTTCAATTCCGTTGCTTTACCTTTGATCAAGCATTGCACCAAGAATTGCAGTCGGATCGGCAAATCCAAACGCTGCAAGTGGGGGAATCGATGGCTTCGGTGGCTGACGGTTCCGAATATCAGGCAATTGTGGCAGAAATTCCCGCAACTGATGACCAAATTGCCGTTACCTACCGTCAAGCAAGTGATAAATACTTGCTGATTGAATACGGAGATTTGGTACTGGATTTGAAGTTGCGTTTCCGGGTGCATGAGTTGATGACTCATCTGCAAACGCACTCGATTGATGGGGTTTTGGAATTAACGCCGGGAATGCGATCGCTACAAATTCACTACGATAGCCGCATCATTTCGCAATCAAATTTAGTTACCGCATTACAAAACATCGAATCTCATCTCCCGGATATTACTAATCTAGAAGTGCCAACCCGAATTGTACATCTACCCCTGTCCTGGGATGATGAATCTACTCAACTAGCCATTGAAAAATATATGCAGTCGGTGCGAAAAGATGCACCGTGGTGTCCTAGCAATATTGAATTTATTCGGCGGATTAATGGACTGGGCAGTATCGCAGAGGTTAAAGAAATTCTCTTTAATGCGAGTTACTTGGTGATGGGCTTAGGGGATGTTTATCTCGGTGCGCCAGTGGCAGTCCCGCTCGATCCGCGTCATCGCCTCGTCACCACAAAATACAATCCAGCCCGTACCTGGACTCCTGAGAATGCAGTCGGCATCGGTGGTGCATATCTCTGCGTTTATGGCATGGAGGGGCCAGGTGGCTATCAGTTTGTCGGACGCACCGTGCAGATGTGGAATCGCTACAAACAAACCGTAGATTTTAAAGATGGCAAACCCTGGCTGTTACGATTTTTCGATCAAATTCGGTTTTATCCAGTTGATCACGAAGAGCTAATGCGCCACCGAGAGGATTTTATTGAAGGCAAGTTCAAACTAAAAGTTGAAGAAACCACGTTTAAATTTGGCGACTATCAACAGTTTTTGCAAGAAATTGCCCAAGAGGTGACGACATGCCAAACGCGTCAGCGAATTGCCTTTCGAGAAGAACGCGATCGCTGGACAGCTACAGCCCAAGATGAAAGCACAATCTTCGTAGCCGATCTCCCACCAGCAGCAGCAACGACTATTCCCAATGATTGCTACGCTCTGAGCGCTCCAACAACAGCAAATGTCTGGCAGGTGTTAATTAAACCAGGCGATCGCATTACGGAAGACACGAGTGTGATTGTGCTGGAAGCAATGAAGCAGGAAATGACCCTGCTGCCAGATGATCCAGGAACGGTGGTAGAAGTGCTCTGCGAACCGGGGCAACTCGTCACCGCCGGACAGATATTAGCGATTATCCGAGGAGAAGCACCATGACGGACTCGATCAGCCTAGATATTGCATCGTTGCTTAAAGCTTATCGAACCTCTCAATTGCAACCAACCCAAGTAATTGAGGAAGTTTATCGCCGGATTGCTGCACGGGGAAACGATGCTGTTTGGATTCATTTAATACCACAAGCGGAGGCGATCGCTCAAGCTCAAGTTCTCGCTGGCAGCAATTTAGATGAGTTGCCCCTCTACGGTATCCCCTTCGCCGTGAAAGATAACATCGATGTGGCGAAAATGCCCACGACTGCTGCCTGTCCAGCCTACAGCTACATCCCAGAAAAAACCGCAACGGTAGTTGATCGCTTGCTCCAAGCCGGGGCAATTTTGATTGGCAAAACCAATCTCGATCAGTTTGCCACGGGGTTAGTTGGGGTGCGATCGCCATTCGGAGCGTGTAGCAGTGTTTTCCATGACGATTATATTTCCGGTGGCTCTAGTTCTGGTTCCGCCGTGGCAGTTGCGGCGGGGTTAGTAAGCTTTTCTCTAGGCACTGATACAGCAGGTTCTGGGCGAGTTCCAGCAGCGTTTAACAACATTGTCGGACTCAAGCCTACCAGAGGTGTATTAAGTACTTCCGGTGTAGTGCCTGCCTGTCGCTCGCTCGATTGCGTTTCCGTTTTCACATTGAATTGCCAGGATGCTCGAATCCTATGGCAAGTTGCCAGTGGCTTTGATGCCAGCGATAGTTATTCCCGCCAAGTTCCACTACAAACCGCAGCAATTCCATCATCATTTTCTTTTGGAGTACCCAAGGCAGATCAATTGAAGTTCTTCGGTGATGCAGCAGCAGCAGATTTGTATGAGCAAGGATTACAGAGGTTAAAAGCGATCGGCGGGAATCTTGTGGAAATTGATTTTCAGCCCTTTCACCAAGCTGCTAATTTGCTCTACTCTGGTGCCTGGGTAGCAGAACGACTCGCTGCTATTCAATCGTTCTTTGAAACTCAAGCTGATGCCATTCATCCTATTGTCCGTCAAATCATTAGCAATGGTTTACGCTACACAGCGGTAGATACTTTCAAGAGTTTTTACGCTCTAGAAGCACTCAAACAGGAAGCTGCACAGCAGTGGCAAAAAGTCAATATTCTGGCGTTACCTACCACTGGGACTATCTATACCAAAGCGGAAGTAGAAGCAGACCCGATCGCCCTCAACACTAACCTTGGCTACTATACCAATTTTGTAAACTTGATGGACTTATGCGCGATCGCCCTTCCCTCTGGCTTCCGTACCAATGGTTTGCCTACTGGCATTACCTTAATAGGGCAAGCATTTCAAGATGTAGCACTGTGTAAATTGGGCGATCGCTATCACCATCACATGGGCGGAACCTGTGGCAAAATAACTTCTGTGAGGATTTCTGCATGACAACTGTATCCACCAATATGATTACTCTTGCTGTTGTTGGTGCTCATCTCACCGGGCAGCCCTTAAACTATCAACTGCAAGAACGCCATGCCACCTTACTAAAAACCTGCCAAACCGCCCCTAGCTATCGCTTTTACGCCCTTGCCAATACCCAACCTGCCAAACCTGGATTAGTAAAAGTTCTCGATGGTTCTGGGGTAGGCATTGAAGTAGAAGTTTGGCAACTGAGCGCAAAAGACTTTGGTACTTTTGTTGCCGCAGTACCCCCACCCTTAGTGATTGGCACCTTAGACCTGGAAGACGGTTCCTCAGTCAAAGGATTTTTGTGTGAATCCTATGTGATTCCCGATGCACAAGATATTTCCCAGTATGGCGGGTGGCGCAATTATCTTGCTAGTGGTCAGTCAAGCTAAAAATTGTGAGTTTGAGGGAAAATAGAGAGCCTATTCACTAGACCTCTTGCATAAATATTTTATTTATGGTATGTTAAACCTTTTGTCAGTACCTATTTTGAGAGAATATGCAGAACAAACCAAAAGAAAACCCCGAAAAAGAAGCCATATTGGTGGACAGTTAAGCTTGGAAGACAAGGGTTTCAATCGTCAGTTAGCTCAACAACGAGTTATCAGTGAGCATGTCAATCGTTCCTTAAAGATTTTTAAGCATATCAGTACCGATGAAATCGTGGTGGGGTGCAACAAACCCACGCAACCACTCATTGTCTGCCCGATGGGAGGACTGCTCAATCAGTTGTATCTGGTAATGCCTGTAGAAATCAAGCAGGGGTTTGAAAAGGTAAATAGCCAAAACCAAAGTACAAAGACAGAAGTCAGCACTCAAAGTGAGCCTGGTACTGAAGAAGTAACAGAAGTTAGCACTCAAACTGAGTCTAGTACTGAAGAAGTAACAAATGTGGCACAGGCAACAGACGATAGTGAAACTCCTCAAATAGAAACGCCATCCGTGGTAGCGAAAGATACTACCAAAGGTAAGTCAACCTCACGATCGCCACGAACGAAAAAAGAAGCGGCGACTGCCTAAAAAATCAAACTTCCTACCAACCACACTGGTAGGGAGTAAACAAAACACCCGTTTATCATCAAAATTATGTACCAACCACTACATCTCAAATACCGTCCCCAGACCCTTAGTGAAGTAATCGGGCAGGAACATATCGTCCGCACTCTCATAAATGCGATACTCCCTCCTGGGAGTCACTCCGCGATCGCGCAACGCCCGCCTTCTCCTAAAGGAGACGCGCAAGGGACGGCGATCGCACTCCAGAAGATTGCACCCGCCTACCTATTTAATGGCCCCAAAGGCGCAGGCAAGACTAGCACCGCCCGCATCATCGCTAAATCCCTCAACTGTCAGTTTGGGCTACCGGAAGTTTTCTTGAGTTTGATGTACTGACGCATCACGCCTACCATTTCATCAAAAGTCTGTCTCTTTACCCCAAACAAGCGTTTAAATTCCCCCTCCGTTAAGCTTTTGGTTTGTTCGTATTGCATATTCTCTCAAAATAGGTACTGGCAAACCCTTTAACATACCATAAAATATTTCTGCAAGAGGTCTATTGATTAATTGATCAATTTTCTCAATCTGTCCTTCAATCATTTGCTTTGAATATGATGGGCTTACGTCCCGCCATAGGTAATCGCGCAACCGGTTTGAGAGGTCGCAGCTAGATGTAACGAACTGGGCATTTTGTAGATGTTATCGTCACAATCTGGCATGATCGCTAATAAAATCAACAGAATCATTTATGAGTGAAGAACTGAAGCGATTAATGCTGCGAATTTTAATTGTCGAAGATGACCCAATGATGCGGATTGGGCTAAAACATACACTCTCCACTTATGCTCACCTTGAAATTGTGGATATAGCAGAGGATGGGTATTTAGGTGTAGAGGCAGCGATGGCACTCCAGCCTGATATAGTGGTGATGGATGTGGGAATGCCACATCTGGATGGAATTGCAGCTACACAAGAAATTAAGAAAGTTCTACCTAATGTAAAAATTGTCATGCTCACCTCCCATACCTCGCAAACGGAGGTAGTTGCTGCGCTTTCTAGTGGTGCTGATGGCTACTGTGTTAAAGGAACTAGTGCAGAACAATTAGTCAAGGCAATTGATGTTGTTTATCAAGGAGCTACATATTTAGATGCTCAAGTAGCAAAAACCGTAGTTGAGCAACTCAAACCTGTTACACCAGCATCTAAAACTACTCACTCTATTTCTCCTGGAATATTGTCAGAACGGGAATTGGAGGTGTTGCGTTATATCGTTGAAGGCTACAGTAATCCAGAAATTGCTAAAGCCTTATATCTGAGTGAGCATACAGTCAAAACTTATGTTCGCGGAATTATGAACAAGTTGCTAGTGAATGACCGAGTACAAGCAGCTGTAGTAGCATTGCGATCGGGCTTGATGTCGTGATTAAACTGAAAACTGCTATATAGGTAGAGTAAACCAGAAGGTAGCACCATTACCTGGACTACTGCTCACCCCAATCTTGCCGCCATGAGCCGTGATAATTTGCCGACAGATATAGAGTCCTAAACCTAAACCGAGTGATTGACGATTATTAGGACCACGGGTATAGAGTTCAAATAAGTGATCGCACTGATGTTGTGTCATCCCTACACCATCATCTTGAACAGTGCAACGAATTTGGTTGTTAAGATGTTCTCCTACAACAGCATTCAAGGTCAACTTTACCCCCGGACGATTATAACGCAGTGCATTTAAAAGTAAATTTTCATACACTCGGCGCAGATGGACTGCATCGGCATTCACAGGGGGTAAATCATTGGGAATCGTATATGTTACTGTGGCGTTTGCTTGCTGGATAAAGGGTTGTAAATCTTTAATCACAGATTGCACTAAATCATGCAGCTTTACTCCTTGGCAATGTAGCACAATGCCATGTACTTCAGTTTCGTGTGCTTCTAACAGTGAGTTTATTAAAGCAACTTGTCTATCGCCACTGTCAATCATGTGCTTGAGTAATTCTTGCGGAATCTGCGCTGTGTCTTGCTCAGGATGCCAAAAAGTCTTTAAAGTCATGACCATCCCAATAACTGGATTGCGTAAATCATGAGATACAGCGTGGAGAAAAACTCGTAGTTGTTGACGTAATTCAAATTCACGTTGCAGCGATCGCTCATATAAAAATACGCCCACATCGGCTACCAAACAAATTAGTATTGTATAAAATATGCCCAAACCATAGGCAGCCGATACAATCACATTCGGATCGCGCCAACCCAACAGCATCGCGATCGCAAAATAACCAATCACAGTCACTTGCGAGATAAAATGCGATCGCCAATGCACAGGAATTAATATAGCTTGAATCGCATAAAATAAAATCCACATCTCGCCATCAAAACTAGCTTGTCCTCGCAATGTGGCGATGATTTGAGATGGCATCAGCACTAATCCACTCAACAGCATAAACATTCGTTCTGCAGACTTCTGGAATACATTATCTTTTGCTAATAACAAGCCAATACCAACACTTATAATTTGAGTAACTGCCACTTCTAAATATTGGCGCATCCGGTTGGCATCAAATATCAGTTTCGGATCACCTAAAGCATTCAAGCTAGGAATTGTAATGGTGAGATGAAAAATCGTTACCATTACCAAAACAATCAGAATAATCCAAGCGAGTAAACGAATGCGGCCAGGGAGAAATTGCTGTCGCCATGCCAAAAATTCTGACGAAACAATTACAGGATTAGGTTGAATTTTGCTCATAATCTGATTAATTAATCGGAGCATAAATTTTTAATTGGTAACGATATTGATATGCTTTTCATTATTAATTAACACCCGATTTTAATCTTTAAATAAAAAATATCAGCTCAATGCTATAAAATGGAAAATTTTTTACAGCATTTCCGTCTCCGCTTTGTTTTTTCCGATTTAATCCTAATTTCTGTAGATTATATAAATTACAATGTTTTACTCGCTCCACCCAAATGGTGTAACAGGTTATCTCACCCAACCGATTCACCCAATCGGGTGAGTCAAACGAGTCAATCGATTGTGGGAAGCAAGAATAAAATCCCTGACTTTATGATTTGGTCATGACATTTAGACAAGCGTTGAACAACATTATCAACCAAAGCCATCTTGAAAGGCTTCTGTTATGACCAGATATTTAAAAATTCCTGTAATTGGTAAGTTTCGTGATGGAGAAGTATTACACTCTCACTTTACCCCTGCTGACTTGAGCCAGATGGTAGTTTCTTGAAGAATTAAACCTGATTCAATTGGGAGGTAACTTATGTTTGAGCAAAAATTTCTACGCCTAGATGGGTTTACAAAAGCAGAACGGATTGGGATGACTGCTCGTGTAAGTGAAGCGATTAACCAAGCAGGAGCTTGGATTACTGATTTTCACTTATACTCGAACATCTTAATCTGCATTAACTTTGAAGTACCAAGCACCAACTTGGAAAAATTGGCTGTATTTCTCCAAGAAACAGGTTTGCATTTAAGTCAAGAGAGCTTGGAACAACTCATACCTACTAATGACTCGACGCTCAAAGACAAAGAGCTAGTAGGAACATTGCAAATTACATTTGTACATAACGAACCCGATTTGCTTCGAGAAGTCCCTGCTGTTCCGGGATAAGAGCCAAGATGAACCTAATTTAAAATATAGAATCTTCAAATTTTATCCACTTTCCCCAAATCAGCTAATAGGTGATTTCACTCCACAGATTCATCCAATCGGGTGAGCTAATCGAGTGAATCAATCGTGGGAAGTTTTAATTAGATGCCTGACCTTATGATTCGGTCATAACATTCAAACAGGCGTTGAAAGCTTTATGAACATTCTATTTATTCGTCGCCAATTCAAGCTAGACCTTTCTTGCCTGAAGCAGATACTGCTCCTAGATTGGATGACAAAAATCTTCATCAGTATGAGACTTGGGTTGAACGAAATCAAGTTATTGAGCATTTGCGTCAGGTTGAAGCTAATTATTTTCTGGAACGTAAAACTTTTTAGTCAGGGATGAACAAACATACATCGCTTGGGTTTAGGACATTGGTTGGCACTGGATAATTCCTAAAAATATAAAATCTCCCGGAGATAGAGGAAGTGCGTCAGCAAACTAAGGCTCGCAAATTACTTAAATTAACTGGTTGGTTGGCGATCGCAAGTTTAGCTTTATATATATGTGCCAAGTTCGTTATACCATCACTGTTCCCATACTGGGGCGCTGGACTTGTGGGTGTACTGGGTACTTGGGCGGCAACCAGTACGTGGGTGCTACTGGCTAATAGACCGAGGACTATCCGCTTGTTGGTAGTGATTGTATTCATCACAGCAAGTTTAGTAGGTGGGATTTTTCCTTGGGGTGGTTTAGCTGGGTTTCTGCTGATCCTCATGGCATTCTTAGTTCTTGTTGGCATAACCTTACTGCTTGTGTTTCTCAACCTGCGACAAAAACAATCAGTCATAGAGTTACTGCTGTTAGGTTATGTACCCATGCTGGCAGGTGTAATCATGCTGGCGATGGCCAACTTAATTACATTTGCACCTCCAGCCCTATCAATTCAAGCTCATAGTCCGAGTGACGAACTGCGCTATATGTTCGAGACAGATCAGCAGGATCGTCTAACAAGTCGTATGATTTTCGATTCCAGTCGGGATCAGGCAAGGCTCAAGCGGGCACTCTCCCTAGATCGTCAAGGACTGATCACCAAACCAGAAGCTCAATACTATGCAGCACTGATATTACAGCATGGTACTTGCCCTGAGCATTTCCGCCGCGCATATCAACTTGCTCATGGTGCTGCCAAAGCAGGGATTCCTCAAGCAGAGTGGCTGTCCCACGCCTCTTACGATCGTTGGATGATATCAGAAGGCCAGCCACAAAAGTACAACACGCAATTAATTTTGTTTCAAAAATAAACCTAAAATACGTAATTTTACTGCTTGGGCAACGCCCAATTGGAGTCAGCAGGTGTAGGAGTTTATCAGGCTGTTAAAAGGTAATTCTAGACAAGATAAAAAATTCATCGCAGTGAACTTTAACTAGGAGAAAGCAAATGAAATGGTACAACGAACCTGCAACCTGGAACAAGCAAGCAGAAGTTGTTTACGTTACACGACCTCTGTGAGGGGTGGCAGCTTGCTAGAGAGACTTAACGGGAAAAGTCAGATTTAAGATAGGTTGGCGGGTTTTCAAATCAAATTTATAGCCCCGTGGTAAGATATGAAGCTTTGCCCCACGAATTGCTAAAGCCTCATCTTTCCTACTAAATCAACATCGGCAAGCCAGATGAATCGGCTTTGAACCAATGTCGTTTCTTCCACAATTGGGGGACACCACTCCACGCCGTAAAGCCAATTGTTTTTAAGGCAAAAAATCCCTTGAATAATACGACGTGTCGATTGGAGACTAAAATCGACTTCAACTTCATATATTGACTCAGCCTTTAGCAGAGCTTAGGTTGCAAGATTGTTGTTGCCGCCCTCTAAAATAGTCCCCTCTAAATTGGCATTTTCTAGATTAGCTGCGGTAAAATTGGTTCTTTCTAATGCAGCTTGGTGCAGATTTGCATTCAGACGATGAGATACGCGCACTCGGTGAAGTTGGAATTTAAGCCATCGCTCGTCTTTTGCCAAGCGCTCTGGATTGTAAGATTTTGGAATATAAAAATGGCAGGGTATCTATCCCAAAAAATGGTCAGCAATCGTGATTTTAGGTTTGATGTCAAATTTTTGACATCCATAGGTTCCATGAATATAATGTTTTCTCATAAATTATTTAGGATTACTATAATTCTTTAACCCAAGGTATTGCTGCCAAAATATAGTAGATGTCATATCCTTTGAAGCACTTTTCCATTCTCTACTTATGGATGACCATTCAATACTACTTTTAGCCGCAACATTAAACCACCTAGTCAAAAGCTTAATACCAGCTAATTCATCTATCTCATTTTGGTTATTATAGCTTTTACTAAGTTTTATAATGTTTAAATGTAAGTTTTCTGGCTCAGTATTTTTAATAAAATCTGGCCCTTTTATATAGTCTTCAAAAGATTTTATAACCATCTCTACATGATTATAATCAAACCTTGATAAAGACTCCAGTATTACTATTGTAAAATGCTGAACTGTAACCATGTATTCTATCGAATAATGAATAGCATAAGTTATTAAATCATTGCGAGCATAATAATAAGTTTCCCAATTTAAATTTTTTGCAGAAGCAGGTTGATGCCACACAGCTATCGAGGGAAAAGCTACTATTTTGCTACCCAAATCTTTAATTCTTAAACAAAACTCTACATCGTCTATCTTTATAAATAAGGGCAGCGGCAATTGAATTTTTTCAACAAGGTCTTTAGAAAAAGAAAAAAACCAAAATCCTCCATAATCTATATCTTGTTCCATTAATAACCTGTTTAGAGAACTAACATTTCGTAAATCAAGATTATTATTTACAGCGCTTAATGACCCAGGTGCAAATCCT
>JAHHHS010000012.1 GCA_019359215.1 Nostoc indistinguendum CM1-VF10
ATAAATATCCCTAATTTCATCATCACTAACGCCAGCCTCTCCATCAGCAGGCAAATTAGTAACTAAGCGAAACTCGGTTTTCGCCTCTAAATCACAAAAGTTAATTACTCTATAGGCTTGAGCATCAGGCAAGACAGATTATGACGCAAACAATTTCAATCAACGACTCTGGGCGCTTGGAACTCACACCCCTAGAAATCCCATCCCGTCTACTGTTAGGGCCAGGACCCTCCAATGCCCATCCCACAGTTCTCCAGGCGATGAATACCTCACCAGTTGGGCATCTTGACCCAGCGTTTCTCGAACTCATGGATGAAATTCAGTCGTTGCTACGCTATGTATGGCAAACAGAAAACCCACTTACCATTGCAGTCAGTGGTACGGGAACAGCCGCAATGGAAGCAACAATCGCCAATGCTGTAGAACCTGGTGATGTGGTTTTGATTGGTGTAGCTGGTTACTTTGGTAATCGCCTCGTAGATATGGCTGGACGTTATGGCGCAGATGTACGAACCATTACTAAACCTTGGGGACAAGTTTTCAACCTTGATGAACTCCAAACAGCCCTAGAAACTCATCGTCCAACCATTTTAGCTCTAGTTCATGCCGAAACCTCTACCGGCGCACGTCAACCTTTGGAAGGGGTCGCTGATTTGTGTCGTAAATTTGGCACTTTGTTGTTAGTGGATACAGTGACCAGTTTGGGCGGCGTTCCCTTGTTTTTGGATGCTTGGGGAGTTGACTTAGCCTATAGTTGTAGCCAAAAAGGATTGGGTTGTCCGCCTGGTGCCTCCCCCTTTACAATGAGTGCACGTGCCGTTGAGAAATTGCAACAGCGCCAAACAAAGGTTGCAAACTGGTATTTGGATATGCTGCTACTGGGTAAGTATTGGGGGGCTGAACGCACCTATCACCACACAGCACCCATTAATTTATATTATGCATTGCGGGAAGCACTACGTTTGCTTGCAGAAGAGGGGTTAGCAAACTCCTGGCAGCGTCATCAGAAAAACGTAGAATATCTCTGGGAAGGATTGGAGAGCTTAGGACTGAGTATGCACGTTGAGCAAGAGTATAGACTGCCAACGCTTACCACTGTCTGCATTCCAACAGGGGTAGATGGTAAAGCGATCGCCCGGCAGTTACTAAATGAACATAATATTGAAATTGGCGGTGGTCTTGGCGAACTCGCTGGTAAAGTTTGGCGCGTAGGATTAATGGGCTTTAATAGTCGTAAAGAAAGTGTTGACCAACTTTTAGCAGCACTACGGCAGGTTTTGCCTAAGTAGTTTTCGCATTAAGGTGGTGCGTTAAAAGTAGCTTAACGCACCTGATATAAAAAGGCGTAGGCATCGCCCTTACATTGTTTGAAAATTTGGGAGAAACGTTGGGAGAATATATCTGTTGAGTATTCTTCACGAGCTTCACTGTGATAAAAAACCAACAAACAGTAAAGGCAAAAGTATTAGTAGAGACACAATTAATACTAGGGTTGCTGGCTCGATTTTAATCTGGTTCTTTTGTGGATCACGCATTTTGGAATAAGCTCTTTAGGGCTTTTTAATGGTCTGCTTTTTTACGCCGTGCTGTACTAGTACAGCACGGCGTAAATAACCCAACGATATTGTGGGATAATGAAGTAGTGGTTTATTTACGCCGAGGTGTACTAGTACATTAAATTTACATTTTTTTGATTTTAATAAGTGTTAATCCCTTGTTCATCCCCCCATCTACTTATTTCTTCCAGGGTAGTTTAGTTCCCATTTCAGTCAATGCAGAAAAAATGAGATACAAAACGAGTAACCCAGCACCCACAAAAAAAGCCAGTAAATCGTTATCCATAAGTGCTATTTGCTAAAACTTTGCTAATCATAGCGGAATCACCTAATATTTAGCGTTTTTCTGAAGCTGTAATCTTTGGTCTTCTGGATGCGAATACCAGCCATACCAGTGACGAACTGCTAGCCAAACGGCTGAAAGCAAACCCGCTAGGCTGAGGGTGAGTCCACTGAAAGGTACTAATAATCCAAAGACAGGTAGTACTGCTCCAGCAATAGTGCAGATAATCGCAGCAAGGGAAGCACTCCGACTTGCCCCCAATCCCCATGTCAAAATCAGTAAGATGATGGAAATTAAAGTCCAAGCCAACTGAGCATTGATCACGCGAGCCAGATAGGTCAAAACTAATAGACAAGCAAAGAAAATACTACCAGCGATCGCAATATTTTTGAAACTCATTGGCAGTGACAAATATAACAATAGTATCCACCACAAAAATATTGCTGGTGCTAACAATAAAAGACGCGGGATTACGCCAGTGTGACGAATAGGTTCGGTGTTGGTAAACACTCCAAATGGATTTTTGACTGAAACATTATCGTCAAATTTCCAAGTAAATTGCGTACTGCGTCCGTCAGATTTAATCTCATCAGGTTTAATACCACTGGCAAAATCAGCCGGAGCAAAGTTGGCAATTGCCGTCAGGCTGAAGTTGGAAAGCAACTGTCCCGTTGCACTATAAACCCAACGTGGCCCTCCTTGAGCCTGATAAGTGACTCGAAAGGTGGTTTCTTGCCCTGGTTGCAGGCGGAAGGGAAAATTATAATTACCCGCGTTGCTTGGTTGTAGCCTAGTCCCATCACGCTCGATTTTGTAGCTTTCAAGCAGTGTGTAGCCGTTGGGTGGCGGTGCTTCAAAGAAGAAATTATTAATATCCTTGAGCTGGTTAATTACTTTATACTCAGCAGTATAATTTGCCTCATAAATTGAGCTGCGCCCTGGAACATCTACGCTTTGGTCAAGCTTGACTTGAATTTGCGAGCCAGCCAGCATCAAGAAGCGGGTAATCTCTCGCGTCTCATTTACCTTGACTATTTTGCCATCAACTTGAGTGGTATAGGAGTATGGCTCTTGAATAGAGTAGCGGACTTGGGGGGCAAATTGTTCGAGCCTTTCACCTGCAACAGTTTGAGCCACTTGAGCCACCTTTGCTTGTTCCCAGTGGTGATAGCGATTGCTTAAAGTTGAACAGAGAAAAAATCCCGGTACTAATAAAACTAATATCAGGGTTAAATGTTGTAATCCCCGCAATAGTTGGGAATAACGAACAGCCCATTCGCCGATGAATATAAGTTGTTCCGGCTGGCTTCGACGGAGAGAAAAACTGATTAGAGCGATCGCAACTCCCAAAGCTACGACCAAAAATACTAATAATAGTGAAGCTTTGAGCGCCTGGGTTCCAAATTGGACAAGTTCAATCGGATGCGTCAAATCGGGTAATCCGGGAATACCTTGAGCAGAAGAGAACATTAGCAGATTTTTGTAGATTTTGGAAAACCAGACCGATAAAATCTCTTAAAAGTTTCTGGAAAAACGTTTTATTTGATACCCTGACAGTTTAAACAAGGGTTGTGATCAGCTCTAACCCTGACTTGCTCGCCTAAAACTGAGGAATGACGCAAAAACTCTCTCAAACTCTCATTTCTCTGTGTTCTCTGTGCCTCTGTAGTAACCACTTTACATCTACGTTTTTCCGCTACTCATGCGTAAGTTAATGGGTATAAACATCAAAAGCCCGGTCATGAAGACCAGGCTTTTGAGCAGAAATAATGGGGCTATATTCCCCGAAGGTTAGTTATAGAGGTTAAGTATAATATCGATGCTCTGATAAGTGATACCACTTTGCTGTTATCGATTCCGGAAAATCCGCTAAGAATTTTTGAGTAACCTGTTATCTTTCAAAATACAGCAAGCGACTGGCAGCGTCAGCGTGTAGGATCTAAAAATATTATTGATTTTCCGGCTGTTGTTGATGAATAATGAATTTACTAACTGGCAAGAATGGCTGACAGTATTCGCCTATCTAGGTTTTACGGTCTTTATTATTTGGCGCGTGTTTTCCGTCGAGAAGAATTAAAAAAGCTGCATATCATCTCACCAGGATCTTTTTGCTCAAAGGGCAAAATAGTGCCATTTTGTTGAACCTTAACTCTTTAATGACAATTGTAGACCTCAGTGGGTCTTTTCACTCCATCCACACTAACGCCTGCCCTGTATTCCCAATAATTTTTAGCACTTCGGTTGATGCTGAGAATACAAATCTGGTGGCGTTGCCCATCGTAGACATAATAGCGGCATACAGATGCAAAAGCCGGGTGTGCTACGCTTAACACTAGTATTAATAAAAACACAAAAACTACGCTTCTTATCTGGTTCATAAAAAATTATTTAACATTACATTAGGGACTTCCAAATAAAAAAATGTTCCAAAACTGACGCAAAAACTCTCTCTATTCCTCGTTTCTCTGTGTCTCTGTGGTAGCCTGCGGCAAGCCGCTTTGCGTCTATGTTTATTTGGATAATTTATTTCTGTGCAAAAAAAGCCAGTTTTAAGGACGATAAAATTGCGACTAAAAACGAATTTCGAGCAATCTGAGATTGTACGCTGTTTTGCAGCAGTACTGCTTTTCGGTCAAGTATGGCTACATTTCCTCCAAGGAAAAACTTACTATCGTAAGATTTTGCAACATTTGGTGACTGCTGGGCCAGGTTCTATCTAGAAAAACCGGCTTAGAATCCCCCACTAAAAGATTCCTGAATTCTGCTTGGAGAATTCTTCTTCTTAAAAATATAAAATTTGATATGTCAGAGTCTAAATTTACCGTTACTGTGTCTCAAGAGTTACTCCACTCAGAATTGTCTGAACGATCGCCTCTTCCTAACCTGCGACAGAAGATTCTAGCAATTCGCAACAGTCTACGTCCTGGACAACAACAAATGGCTGACTGGCAATCTGGCCCTCTAGCTATTTCTGCCGTTCCTGGTGCAGGCAAATCTACTGGTATGGCGGCGGCGGCGGCGATCGCGATCGCCCGTCAATATGAACGTTCATCCTCGCGTCGTCAATTGGTGGTTGTCACCTTTACTCGTTCTGCTGCTGCCAATATTAAAGCGAAGATCCGGAAATTCTTACGAGATGATTTATCTCTACCCCAGACAGGCTTTTTTGTCTATACTCTACATGGTCTAGCGTTGAACATTGCCAGTCGCCATTCTGAGTTATCGGGTTTGCAGCTAGACAATGTCACATTAATTACACCGACCCAAAGTCATCGCTTTATCCGAACAGCCGTAGAGCAATGGATTGCAAATAATTCAGGAATATATTTGCGGTTATTAGAAGGTCATCAATTTGACGGAGAAGAGACAGAAAGGTTGCGTCGTCAATCGGTGCTACGAACAGAAGTATTACCGGAATTAGCTAATACAGTAATTCATGAGGCAAAAAGTTCTGGGATCTCGCCAGAGAAATTGCGGGAGTGGAGTAAACAAACTACAGACGAATATGCAATTTTGAGTGTAGCTGCGGGATTATATGAGCAATATCAAAACTTAATGCGATCGCGTGATTTCATCGACTACGACGATATGATTTTAGCCGCACTGCGCGTTTTAGAAAACGACAGCGCCCGTCGCATTGAGCAAAATCAAGTTTTCGCCGTCTTTGAAGACGAAGCCCAAGATTCTAGCCCCCTACAAACGCAGCTATTAGAAATTTTAGCTAGTAATGCGGATAAAGCAGGTAACTCCTCACTCCTCACTCCTAACTCCTCACTCAACTTAGTCCGAGTCGGTGACCCCAACCAAGCGATTAACTCTACCTTTACCCCAGCCGATCCGATTTATTTCCGGCAATTTTGCGAAGAGTGCGATCGCATCGAACGATTAGCAACAATGGATCAAGCTGGTCGCAGTACTAGAATTATCATTGAAGCCGCTAACTTTGCCCTCAAATGGATCAATAATCAGTCATTAGCAAAAACCAATAACGGACAACAGATTCCTGACAACCGACAAGTACCATTTCGCTTGCAGACAATTCGCCCTGTTGAAGTTGGCGATCCACAAAAGAACGCCAACCCAACATCAGTAGGCCGGGGATTAGAACTTTATACCCCGCGTGACATTCATCACACCGTTGAATTGTTATCTCAAAGAGTAATTGAGTTATTTGGCGAAGACCCAACACAAAATAGTGCAGCGATTTTAGTGCGAGAAAATCGCCAAGGAAGATGGTTAGCAGAGGCTTTGACACCTATATGCAAAGAGCATAAAATTACACTTTACGATGTAGGAGAACGCGATCGCCGCTCCCATGTTCCCCAAGAAATTTTAGCATTACTGCAATTTTGCGATCGTCCCCATTCCCCCGATTATCTCAAAGCCGCATTAGAAGCATTAGTACAGCGCCAATTAATTCCTACCCAAGACCTTAACGCCCTTGCTAGTCTGCCAGAAGAATTTTTGTATCCTGGTCCCCTAACAGCACCCCAGCCAGAAGCAGTCCAAAAAGCCGCTCGCTTGTGTCGCAATTTACTTCGCGCCCGCTTGGAATTGCCTTTGTACCAGCTAATTTCCTTTCTCGCCTTGACTTTAAATTACGACCAGGCAGAATTAGCAACTGCTGATAAACTCGCAGAACGGGTCAACCAGCAGATAGCTGGCAATAGTTCAATGGGGGGAATGCTGTCTGCTTTAAGTGAAATCGTTAGTTCCGAACGGTTTGAACCAGTGGAAACCGAAGATTCGGAAGAACGTTACACTCGTCGCGGTCAACTAACCATTATTACCATGCACAAAGCCAAAGGGCTGGATTGGGACTATGTATTTCTTCCCTTCCTCCACGAAAACTTGATTCCTGGCCGATTTTGGGTTCCTCCCCAAAGCCAGTTCTTAGGGGATTTTACCTTAGCAGAAGTAGCCCGCGCCCAAATTCGTGCTGCTCTCCACGGAGAATCTACAATACCAGATGTCACACAAGCATGGGAACAAGCAAAGCACTTGAAAATATCTGAGGAGTACCGTTTACTCTACGTTGCCATGACACGAGCAAAGCGTCTGGTGTGGATGTCAGCATCACAGAAAGCCCCTTTTACTTGGAGTAAACCGGAGAATTTACAAGAACAAGCTCCTTGCCCTGTGTTTCCAGCATTAAAGCGTCAATTTCCTGAATGTGTAGCCAATTTAGCAGTAATTACCAAATAAAAACGAAATTTCACGCATTTCACAATCTGGGCAACTTGCAACTCTAATTTGATAAAAATTTACAGTCAAAAATACAAAATTAATATTGACTAAATATTAAAAACACTGTCTGCAATAACCCGATGACAAAACCCAAAACACCACCTAAAGTTACAATCGCTTGCAATTCATTTTTTACAATTCCTTCGATAGCAGCTTCTAAATCAGCCGGTGAAGTAGATTTCACCCGGTCAACTATCACTTGATCTATTGACAAAATCGGAATTACTTGCGCCACAATTACTTCTAAATCTTTTTCCAAATACTTATCTAATATTAAAGCCAACTCTTGACTCATGACTTCTAGAGAAGTACTGACAACAGGTGAAGTACTAAGACGATTCAGCAGTACTACAGCAATATTTTCCCAATCAACAGAATCAGTTAATCCTTGCAAAAAATCGCTGCCACTGTCTTGCAGGTAATGGCGGACACTTTCGCGGGTGGTCTTTCGCAGTTGGCGCACCGTCCCCATTGGCAAGTTTTGTAATGATAAGTTTTGCAGTAATTTCCTAATACGATCGCGCATTTGCAAATCTTGAGTCAATTCCTGCAAGCGAGTATTGGTAGCCTCTTTTTCATCCAAGCAAAAAGTCCGTAACCGCGTGAGAGTATTACGTAAGCCAAACAAATTTGCTACTACCCAATAAGTCCCACTGGTTTTTTCGCGGAAGCCTTCATCAATAATTTGAATTGTGCGATCAGTCAAAAAATCAACTATTGTCTGCCGCAGCACATCCGGCGGTAAAACTGCTTGCAACAACCAATCAGCAAGCCGCGTCGCTTGTTCTTCACTCAATTGAAATTCCAGCAATATCTGGTCAAAAATTTGATTGATCTGCACTTCCAAAAAGTCTTCACGTCGCGCCAAAACTTTGAGTAACCGTGGCAAAGATTCCCCTAGCAAATCCCGCAAAATTCCCGCCACAATTTTGGCACTTTTCTCGTTTTTATCTGTTTTTATTTGTTCAATTGCCATCTGCAACAACCAGAGAATCGCTCCTTGTACGCGTTCTGTTTGCAACAAACGTCGCGCCAAGTTTTGCAATTCATGTGGTGTCAACAGTGACCCCATGATTGTCTTGGAAATGTTCAATGCCAGACGTTCCTGGTTGCGGGGAATCAATCCAGGGGTAAAGGGTACTCTTCGTCCAGCAATGTAAATTGCTCGGTAAGGACGGAACAACATTTTGATGGCTATATCATTTGTGAAATAGCCAATAATTCCACCCAGTACCGGGGGAGACACATAAAGCCAAAGATGAGACCAGTCCAAGGGAAGAATTAAAAAAGTTAAGAGTTTAGAGTTTAGAGTTAGGAGTTAGAAGAGACGTGATTAATCGCGTCTGTACAAGAGTTAGGAGTTAAGAATGATAAATTTTCTATGAGAATTTATCACTATTCATAATTCATAACTTTTAACTAATAACTCCTAACTTACTAAGCACTAGCACTCCCATCATACCGTTCGCAATGGGATAGTGTGTGGCAACAGAAAAACCAACTTGACGCGCTAACTCTATTTGCTTACTCCCGACGGGAAAGCGGTCTAAGCTGGGACTGATGTAAGCATATTCTTCTTTTAACCCTAAATAATTGGCAACTGGCACTACAAAACTGTTCAGATACAACTGCTGAAAGGCACGTAGCTGAGGATTACTCGGTCGATGAAAGTCTAAAATTGCGGCTTTAGCACCCGGCTTTAGCACCCGGTATAACTCTTGGAGACTACGGGGAATATCTTTAACATTTCTTAAACCATAGCCCATTGTTGCGGCATCAAATTGGTTATCCTCAAAGGGTAAATTTAGCACGTCGGCTTCTATCCAGGCGATCGCAGGTTGGGGGTAGTGATTTTGGGAGCGTTCTTTAGCTATTTCTAGCAGGTTGGGGGAAAAATCTACTCCGTAGACCTGTCCTGTTGCCCCTACACGCCGTGCCAAACGTAAGGCTAAATCACCACTACCGCAACACAAATCTAATGCAGTATCACCCGATTTAGCTGCACTCCATTTCACTGCCATTTCCTTCCATATTCGATGCTGTCCCAGACTCAACCAATCGTTCAACTGGTCATAAACTGGGGCAATACGGTTAAAAATGGACTGAATTTCGTTACTCATTGGGTATGGGGCATTGGGTATTGAGCATTAGTCATTGGTTTTTAACAAAGGACAAATGACTAATGACTAATGACAACTACACAGTGGTTTGATCGCAGCGACTACTAGTAAGAGCGATCGCTACCAGTTCGGCTAATAAATTAATTAGCATTAATTCATCTTCTTGCAAAGTGCAAGGTTGTTTCCACTGTAGCGACAATACGCCCAAAAGTTGATGACGGTAGCTAATTGGGATAACTAAATGTGCTTGCACGCCCGTATTTTGGTAGTGAATAGCATCAGCTAGTTTAGTGTCTTTAAGTATATTTAAGGAAACTTGCATTTGCCCGGTGGCGATCGCTTCCTTTGTTAGTGGGTCAACAGATAGCCAATTCTCTATTGTACCTGTATCACTGTAAGTTCCTTGAGTTGCAATCAGAGTATTTCCATCTGTAAGTTGGAGAATACAGCCTTCTGCTCCAAAAGTCTCACTTACAGCCCTGGTAATTGGATCGAGAGTTTCTTCTAAGCTAGAAGTGGCTTGAGTTACCTGTACCAAAACACTTAGCAGCGCCATTTGAGCATGAGCACGGCGTAATTCTTCTGTACGTTGCTTGAGCAAGTCGTAGGTTTCTGCTGCTCTTTGCACCACTGCCTTCAGTTCTCCTGGGTCCCAAGGCTTGGTGATATATTTATAGACTTGCCCGGCATTAATTGCTTCTACCAAGTCTTCAATATCAGTAAATCCGGTGAGAATTATCCTAACCGTATCGGGAAACTGAGGTACAGTCTTGCTGAGAAACTCAGTTCCTTTCATTTCTGGCATCCGTTGATCGGAGATAATCACCGCTACCTCGCCTTCTGCTGCCAATACTTGTAGAGCGTTCACCCCACTATCAGCTTTCAGAACATTAAAGTCGCGTCGAAAGGTGCGATAAAGCAGATCGAGATTATCTGGTTCATCGTCAACTACGAGGATTTTGAGTTTTTTTGGTCGTTCTAGAGTCATAACTTGATATTGGAGTTTATCTATTTCGAGGCTGGACTTATCCATAAGATATTTCCTTTAAATATTCATTATCTTGTTATATTCCATACCAAGCTTAGTTGAGAATAGCCGAATTTTATCTAGGGTTTTTACTGACTTAACTTGCATATTTGAGTACAATAACTGTGAGTGTTACAGAGGATATTTGCCTGTCCAAATATCTGAGTTAGAAAAAATTGCATAAGAAGAATCAACTAAATAAGTTTAAATATGGTGGTTTCCATATGGATTAAGATACGCTAACCTCTTTTGGATGGAACGCTTAGTAGGGGCGCACAGCTAGCTGTGCGCCCCTACGATCTGTATTTCAAAAAATTAAAAGTTTCTACAAATGAACTCAAGACAGTAGGTCTGGGTAGTTCATAGATTAGAATAAGACTTGCTCATAAGGTATTAATCAACCTTTCAAGTTGAAGTTCGCACTCCGATTATGACTGATCTACCACCCAACGCTCAGAATCCCGAAGAAAATGCTACCAACGATGTAGCGCAAGAATTACTGCGAAGGCTGAGGCAAAAACAAGGTAACTGGGTGGAATGGGGAGCCGCGATCGCCTCGTTGCTAAAAACCGGTTACAACCCCCAAGAAATTTTTGAGGCGACTGGATTTGAGCCGATTCAACAAAATCAGGTGGTTGTTGGTTCCCAAGTTTACAATTCTTTGGAAAAGTTTGGAGTATCGGAAGAAACGCGATCGCACTATGCCACACGCGGCAGTGATGTTTTATACGAACTGCGTTTGCTCACCCAAGAAGAACGCGCCGCCGCTGCCGAGCTAATCTTCGTCCACAACGTTGATGCTGATGAGGCACGGGATATAGCAAAAGCACTTAAGGAGTTCTCTTATTTCCGCACTTTGCCAGAAGGGTTTTCTGCCCATCCTGGGGATGCCGTTGCTTATCAGGTTTGGAAACTGGCACGCCAAAATGCAGATTTACAACAGCGATCGCGCCTGATCGCCAAAGGTTTACGCTTTGCTCACACGCCAGCAGCAAGGCAAAAAATCGAACAGCTACTAACTGATTTTACTACTGCTCCCCAGCGTCCAGCGCCAATTCTACCCTTTTACCGTCTGGAATTTGAAGAACAATTACCCCGAATCTTGCCCGTGGTAGGCGAGTTGCCATTATCACGACAAGACTTGCAAGCTGTGCCCATACTGACAGAAATCGAACCATTTCGTTTAGTCAAGTTTTCTGGAGAACAAGCTTGGATACCATTACCAGGTTGGCAAGTGCTGTTGGCGGCAGAAGATCCAGTAGTGATTTTAGCGAATAGCGATCGCTTCCCCATCCAAAACCAAAGCCAAATGGGCCCCGTTGTAGTTGTGGTAGATCGTGCCAAACGAGAATGGGATGCCTCTAGCTATTTTGTCGTTGAGAATGGTGGTGAATTAGATTTTCAGTGGTTTGAAACTGAATCAGAAATTCCCTTACTAGGACAAATTATTATCATTGTGCGTCCTAAGAAAATTCTGGATGAAGAATTAACTAAGGATTCATGGCAGATTGACGAGTAATTCAATTTTAGATTTTGGATTACTGGCGATAAGAGTAATTAAAACAGGTGTAGATAATACCCAGACTATAAAGTTTTCTGAAAAAGGAGCCAATTTTAAAAATCAAGCTAGTTCTAGAACAATCAACGAAAATGATAAAAGTTCTGAATTAACACTGCCTCCATCTGGTGATTTTTCTCAAACTACTTCGGAGTTTTCACGCCCCTCTCTTAGAAGAGATTTGTTAGCACAGGTAACATCTGTATCGCAATTATCAGATGTCCAACCTACAGATTGGGCTTTTGCTGCATTACAATCTCTAGTCGAGCGCTATGGTTGTATTGCTGGCTATCCAAACAGCACATATCGGGGGAACCGAGCGCTGACTCGTTATGAATTTGCCGCAGGTTTGAATGCTTGTTTAGATCGGGTAAATGAGCTAATTGCCACCGCAACTAGTGATTTGGTAACAAAGCAAGATTTAGCTACTTTGCAAAAACTGCAAGAAGAATTTTCGGCCGAATTAGCTACATTGCGAGGTCGAGTAGATGCTGTGGAAGCTCGCACCGCTCAATTAGAGGCCAATCAGTTTTCCACAACGACTAAACTCAGTGGTGAAGTAATTATTTCAGCTCTTGGTGCAACAGGAGGCGCTCCAGATCGGGATGACCCTAATATTATCCTGACAAACCGAGTCCGGTTAAATCTTACTACCAGTTTTACCGGTAAAGACTTACTGTTCAGACCAACTGGATTTTAGAGCTTTGTACGGTAATGCAAACGCTAATATTCCTCAACAAGCTGCCGAAGTACAACCAGGAGTTTCTGGAACACCTTTGGGATCTGGCGTATTTGCGGGTAGTAGTGTAGCAGGGCTGTTTTATTCCCTAAAAGGCGTTGATTTGCAAGCGTTTGAAGCAAAAAAATCAGGTGACTAAAAAATCTGATTGGACAAGAAAATGGCGATGCCTTCGGCAAGGCTTTGCCAACGCACTTATATTTATCCATTGAAGTGGTAATTTTTCTTTTTCCCACTTTCCTAAATTTCACAACGAGTACTCTTGACAAAATCATGACCTTGTCGAATGAAACAGTCCTGCTTTTTAAGGGGAGAACTGGAATCAAAGTCCCCCAATTTATCGGGGGATTTACAGAAAGCTAGAACTTTTGATACCGACAAGTGTAATTCAACCTCAGTTCATCAATTCCATGTTGCTTATAGGCTTGTTTCCAACCTGTTATCGAACCTAAAGACACATCTAAAATAGTTTGGATTTATTCGTACAAGTAATCTAAGTAAACCAACTTGACCGCCAAAGCTTTTCTTACCTCACAAGCATCATGGCAAGCTGCGATAAAATCTTGTAACTTTGCGTTAGCGTACCCTTGCGGGGAAGCAAGCTACGCGTAGCGTCTCGTCAAAGTTTTAAGATAACATTAGCGGAATTTAAAAATATATTAACTGGTGAATTAGCGCACCCAAAGCCAAACCTATCAATGAAAAGGTAGACGTAGTCCAAAAGGCTAGCCCTTCTCTAAGACCTGCCATCTGAAAGTCTATCCTGACTAATATAGTTGCCGAAATGATGAGTAAAGTATCAAGAAATACCCGAAACCAAGCAATCATAATAAAAAACAAGAAAGCTGCTAAAACGGCAACGCCGAAAGACCTAGTATTTGATTTCAACAAAACATTCAAATAATATGTCATTTTTAGCCAAGGAATGGTCAACGTTACTACTAAAAGTAAGATAGCAACCACTGTCACCAGCCACACAAATAAAGGAGCGCGTATTTCAGATATTACCCAGCCCAAAGTACTGTAACTAAGCAGTAATAGCGCCAAAGACACCCAAGGAACTCTTTTCAAAATTGACATGGGTTAATATTTCTAGTACAGGGTCAAGGTCTTATTTTATTATTTAATCTTATATAAGCCGATTCTTATAACTATTGACTAATAGCTAAACAATCATTTTCTGCCCACCAAGCGTAGATGGGCGTGTTGCGGTCTGGTAAAGTGCCAAAAGTATTAGGTTGCAACACATTTATGCCAGTACTATTTGTTAATTGCACAACATAATTAACGTGTGTACCCAAATACATAATATTGACAAGCCGTCCTTCAAAGCAGTTAGTTGGCAAATTGGGTGGATAAAGCGAAAGCTGTATTTTTTCTGGGCGTACACTTACTACCACCGCTTGTGATAATTCAGATGGTGTATCTTCAGCGCGGCTAACGACAATTGAAAGTCCCGTTTTTGTCGAAATTTGAACATTAGAAGAGTCTACTCCTACGATTTCACCGCTAAATAAATTAGTATCGCCAATAAAATTAGCAACAAAGGATGTGCAAGGACGTTCATAAATTTGGCTAGGAGTACCAACTTGTTCAATTTTGCCTTGGTTCATCACAGCAATGCGATCGCTCAAAGATAATGCTTCTTCTTGGTCGTGTGTCACCATCACAAAGGTCAATCCCAAATCTTTGTGTAAATTTGATAACTCAACCTGCATTTCTTTACGCAGTTTTAAATCTAACGCCCCTAAAGGTTCATCCAGTAGTACAACCGTGGGACGGTTGACTAGGGCCCTTGCTAAGGCGACTCGCTGCTGTTGACCACCAGAAAGTTGATTGGGAAAACGCGATCGCAAACTTTCCATTTTTACTAGTTTTAAAGCTTCTTGGACTCTAGCTTCAATTTCCGATTTGCGTATTTTTTTTAACCGCAGTCCAAAAGCAATGTTATCCCAGATATTCAGGTGGTTAAATAGAGCGTAACTTTGAAATACAGTATTGACGGGTCGGCGGTAAGGCGGCACATTAGTCATAGACTGACCTTGAATCAAAACCTTACCAGCGTCAGCGATCTCAAACCCAGCAATTAAGCGCAGTGTTGTTGTTTTACCACAACCGGAGGGGCCTAAAATACTAAAAAATTCTCCCTGTTTGACATCCAAATCTATTCCATGTACTGCTGGTTCTTGGTTAAAAAACTTGAAGACATTACGCAGTTCAACATCAAGTGGCTGAAAAGTTGTTATCCCCCTTTGATTCTGCATGACAATTTGAGCCATAATCCTTAGTAGAATGCCGTGATCTTACGTAATTTTGTCAATAGTCTATTGGGCAGACTAGATTTGACACTTTAGTTTATTGTATCCCCCAAAAACCATTGTTCAATAATATACTCGCCCAATTCTTTTATACCCACTAGTGGGTATGAATTTAGAGTAATTGTATACAAATAATACCGCTATTGGAATCAATATTTGTCTTATGTCCTTATTCCCATCAATTGGCAGCAAAAAAGATACGCGTACGGTTGGACGTGGTTTCCAATCAATATTTTTAATTATATTTACTCTATTTATGGTGACGGGAATCAGCGTTCGTTTGGCATATTTGCAAATTGCTGAAGGAACAAACCACCGAAAAAGAGCCGAGTCAAATCGAATTCGGATGATTCCCAAACAACCAGAACGAGGCAACATTTTTGACCGCAATGGTAAACTTTTAGCCAGTACTCGCTATCCTCGCTCTGTATATTTGTGGCCAATGGCACATACTAAGCCAGCATGGTCAGTTGTGGGAGCACGTCTATCTCAAATTCTCGACGTTTCCGAAGAAGAAATGGAAAAGAAACTAGAAGAGGCAGGTGCTAACTCTTCTTCACTCATACGAATTGCCCGTGACTTGAACGAAGCGCAAATTACGGCATTGAAAGAGTATGAAACCGATCTTCAAGGTGTGGAAATTCATACAGAAGCCGTTCGTTACTACCCCCACGGTAGGGAATTAGCTCATGTATTAGGATATACGCGAGAACTGACCGCCGATCAGTTAAAAGAAAAGAAGCAGGAAGGCTATAGATTGGGTGATGTGATTGGTCAAATGGGAGTTGAAAAAGCTTATGAGAAAATGCTGCGGGGCGAATGGGGCGGTCAGCAGGTAGAAGTAGATGGTGCAGGTCGGCCGCTCCGAGTTTTGGGAGAGAAACAGGCGAAAGCTGGTAATGATTTGCACTTGACCATAGATTTAAATATGCAAAAGACAGCAGAAAAAGCTTTGAGCGATCGCGACGGTGCGATCGTGGCACTTGATCCAAAGAACGGTGCCGTTTTAGCAATGGTATCTCACCCCACCTTTGACCCCAATATTTTCTCAAAGCAGAAACTCACCCAAAAAGATTGGGAAACTGTACAAGGTTCAGATCATCCCTTGGTAAATCGCGCCCTCAGTGCTTTTCCACCCGCTAGCACCTTCAAAATTGTCACCACCACAGCCGGTCTAGAATCCGGTAAATTTTCTCCTAGCACAGTCTTGCAAACCTACGGTTCCTTAAACTTTGGCGGTACCCGATTTGGTGAATGGAATCATGCCGGATTCGGCCCATTGGGTTTTGTCGGTGCATTACAGTGGAGCAGTGATACCTTCTTCTATCAAATTGGTCGGGGAGTCGGTGGCCCAACTTTAATTGAATGGACTCGCAAGTATGGATTTGGCCAAAAAACCGGCTTTGAGTTTCCCAAGGAAGAGGCAAAAGGTTTAGTACCAGATGAGACATGGAAGCAGAAAACTTGGAAGATACCTTGGACTGTAGGTGACAGCATTAATATGTCAATTGGTCAAGGTGCCTTACAAACTACACCTTTACAAGTCGCCATCATGTTCGCCGTGCCGGCTAATGGTGGCTACCGAGTCCAGCCGCATTTACTTAAAGACAATGAAGAAGCAAAAAGCTGGCGAGAATCTTTAAATATGAAGCCAACAACCATAAGTGTTCTCCGTCAGGGACTACGGAAAGTAGTAGCTGAAGGTACAGGTAAGGCTTTGATGCAGCCAACAGTTCCCCCAGTCGCTGGTAAGAGTGGCACTGCTGAAGCCTGGAAGGGTCGTGTTAAGCAAAATCACGCTTGGTTTGGAGCCTATGTACCTGCCGAACAGCCAGAAGTTCTAATTGTGGCATTTGCAGAACATTCCGGTGGCGGTGGTGGTAGCATTGCTGCGCCGATGATTTTAGAAATTATGGAAGAATATTTTCAGCGCAAGTATCCAGGTAAGTACCAGAAACCAGTGCCTGAGAAATCATGAAATTGGGGATTGGGCATGGAGAAGAGACAAGGGAGAAACTTGTTCAATACGCCCCTTGTCCTATCACCCCATCACCGAAAAAAATGAGGTCAATCGTGATTGATTACTATATTCAAGCCACAATGACTAGAAATCAGATTCCGGGGTTTTCTGTGGCAGTGGTACAGGAAGGTGAACCTGTTTTAGTTAAGGGCTATGGACTGGCGAATGTTGAACACTCTGTTTCAGCGACTGAACAGACAGTTTATGAAATTGCGTCTGTCGGTAAAACTTTCACCGCTACAGTCACAATGATGCTGGTGGAGCAAGGGATAATCTCGCTAGAAGAAGCGATCGCAAATTATCTCGATTATCTACCCCTAACGTGGCAAAATGTCACAATCGGGCATATTCTGTCTCATCAGTCTGGACTTCCCAGCTATACCGACGCGCCAAACTACTGGGAAATTACCCATCTTGATTTATCTAAATCTGAAATTTTAGCTTTAGTTACTCACCTACCCCTCAAATTCCAACCGGGTGAGTTTAGCGCCTATGACAATACAGGCTACTATTTACTGGGTTTGATCCTAGAAAAAGTCACTGGAAAATCTTATGGAGATTTATTACGCGATCGCATTTTTGCTCCTTTGGGAATGAATGCAACCGTAATGAATGATCCCAAAGATATTGTGCCGCACCGCTCTGCTGGCTATCGCTTGCCAAACAGCAAACTCGTTAACAAACCTTACTACAGTCCTTCTGTTACCTATTCTGCTGGAGGTCAACTTTCCAGTGTGGAAGATATGGTGAAGTGGGAACAGGCGCTTTGTGGTGAAACTTTGTTAAAGCAATCAACCCTTGATCTGATGTGGACACCTCATTTTCCCAATCAAGGCGATGATTGGGAAAAGTTGAGATATGTTGCAGGTTTAGGTTGGTGGGTATTGAACTATAGCGATCGCCGAGTAGTTGGTCATAATGGTTCGATACTAGGATTTGCAAGTAATATTACCCGCTTTATTGATGACAAAATTACCGTGATCTTACTTTGCAACCTAGATAAAATTTCTCGACCAGATGCGATCGCTAAAAAAATTGCTGAATACTACTGTCCAGTTCTTAAAGAAGCAGTGCTTCAGCCTCCATTATAAGAAGCAAGGTAATAATTACGAATTATTTTGGCTCCGATGGCGATATCTGAGCAGGTTTCAGATTTCTGGCTTTGTAGAACATTTCTAAGCTATTGCGATCGCCTACAAAACGCCAGTGCCAAGGCTCATAACTCACACCTTGAGTATTATTTTTAGGAAATGACATTTCAAAGCTAAAACGCGCTGCATTTGCTTGCAGCCACCGATAAGCCTTGGTATTGTCAAAGTTAGTTTGGAGATTAGTGGCTGGTACTGCTCCGTCTCCAATATCTACAGCATAACCTGTGTGATGTTCGCTATGACCAGGAGGAGCGCTGAGGGCAGCTCGTTCTAATGGTGTTTGATTTCGCTGGGCACCGACACCAAAAAACAACGGTTCCTGATCTTTGATTGAGCGAAAGCCAGAAATTGGTATTAAAGTTACACCTGCACTCCGCGCTTCTGCTACCATCTCCTCAAACTTTTGGGCAGCAGCTTTTCGCATTCTAATGCCCCTATTTGCGGAGATGGTTACTAGTTCTGACACAGGAGCTTCTGGGTATGCCAGATGCCCTAATAGAGCGTTGACAGAATTACTAGATTCTGTAGTTGGTGTGGGTGCAGAAGTAGTGGGTGAGGGTTGAGAATCTGCGGTTTTTTTGGGTGCAGTAACGAAAAGAAAAAAGCCACTAATTAAACCCAGCAAGACAAATCCCGCAACTCCCCCAATCAGCATAATTTTGGGTTGCAACCACATTTTAGGCGCTGCAACAGGGGCATCGCGTACAGCCACTGGAATATCATCACCAAGGTCATTCGATGAGTTTTGCGGTTTTTCAGAAAACCCAGCCTTATTCAACGGTAAACTCCTGTTTCTGTGGGATAGCCATAACAGATTTTGCACTGGACAAAAGTAGATGTAACAGGTAGCATTTTACATTTATGGTTCTTAGGATAAATATTGACAAATCTTTTAGAACTATACGTCAAGCTGGGAGGATTAGTCCTGGTAGGTTTCATTCTGGGACGCAAATTACCTGTGACAGTTCCTACACGTTTAGGACAGTTTCTGTTTTGGGTGGGAGTACCCATAAGCATAGTATCCTTTTTGCGTCAATCCAGCTTATCAGGGCAAATTTGGATTGCACCTGCGATCGCTTATCTAGCCATTTTACTAGGAGCATTTTTAGCTTGGTTAGGAATTAAAGGACAAGCCTATTTTAGAAATACTGTCCTCCAAGCACCAACTCAGGCTAGCTTGATCCTAGCCGCAATGCTAGGTAATACAGGTTATCTTGGCTTTCCGATTACCTTAGCAATGGTAGGCAAGGAATACTTCGCTTGGGCGCTATTTTACGATTTGTTAGGTTCATTCCCAGGTACTTATGCCTTGGGTGTGTTACTAGCAGCTAGTTTTGGTGGCAGTGTCCAGAATCATTGGCAGATTATTAGGGCCATCTTGATTAATCCTGCCCTATGGAGTTTCGGATTTGGCTTGCTGTTTCGACAAGTGGCAATTCCCACAGTCGCAGAATTCTGGTTAGAAAAATTTGCTTGGAGTGGTGTAGCTTTATCTCTGGTATTAATTGGAATGCGACTGGCACTAATCAAATCTTGGAGTAGCCTACCACAGGTAGGGATGAGCTTGGGAATCAAAATGCTGTTAGTTCCCTTGATATTGGGCAGCATCTTACCACTGTTTGGATTAACTGGTTCCACAGCAAAGGTAATTGTTTTACAAATGGCCATGCCTCCAGCTTTCGGTACACTAATAATTGCTGAAACATTCAATCTCGATCACGATCTGGCAGTTACTGCCTTAGCTGCTGGGGCTATATTATTACTGGTTACTCTCCCAGTTTGGCTGTGGCTGTTTTAGGGTGATGCCTTCCCCATCTCTGGAAGTTGATAGAGCGACTTGGTGATTTGTGTCACTGGAATTTCAATCCAAAATTCTGTACCTAACCCCGGCTGAGAATCACATTTAAACACACCACCGTGTTTATCTACAACAATCTGATAACTTATTGACAACCCCAAACCAGTGCCTTTTCCTACTGGTTTAGTAGGAAAAAATGGGTCACAGATTCTTGCCCTTAAGGCTTCGGGTATTCCTGGGCCATTATCTGCAATGCGAATTACTACGCTCTTAACATTGCCTTCAAGCTCCCCGAAAGCAGTGCTGATAGTAATTTGATTGCCATGAGGTTTTAATTGAGATTCCCTATAATCTTCTAGGGCATCGATTGCATTGCTTAAAACATTCATAAATACCTGATTTAGTGGTCCGGCATAGCACTCTACTAAGGGCAGGTCGCTGTACTCTTTGACTAATTTAATCGCCGGACTTTCTGGTTTTGCTTTCAAGCGATGCTGCAAAATGAGCAAGGTGCTATCAATGCCCTCATGAATATTAACTGGCTTCATTTCTGCATGGTCAAGACGGGAGAAATTCCGTAAACCCAAGACAATTTGCCGGATGCGATCAATTCCAACTTTCATGGAAGATAGAGTTTTGGGCAAATCTTCCATGATAAATTCTAAGTCTATTTCTTCAGAGCGATCGCGAATTTCAAAGTTGGGGTTAGGGCAGTTTTGCACATAGAGGTCTAGTATACTGAGTAAATCTTCGGCATAATCATTGACATGATTGATATTGCCATAAATGAAGTTCACCGGGTTATTAATTTCGTGAGCAATACCAGCTACAAGTTGACCCAGTGAGGACATTTTCTCAGTTTGGATCAGTTGGGTTTGAGTTTGTTGTAAATCATGCAAAGCTGTAGCCAGCTTTTGGGTCTGCTCTTTGGTTTGATTATGTAACTGGGCTTGTTGGAGTGCAACCCCAAGCTGATTGGCAATTTGAGTGATGAACTTCATTTCTGAGGCTTCCCAATGGCGGGGTGCAGAGTTCTGATAAGCTGCTAGTAAGCCCCATAGCTGTTGTCCAATAAATATAGGTGCGATCGCATAAGCCTTTGCCTGTAATCATTTGGACATAACAAACATTTAGGCCAGAGTTGTGGATATCAGCGATCGCGTGGATGCGTCCCTGACGATAGAGGGCATCATACTTCTTCTTAACCCTCTCCTAAGAAAACAGAATGGTTTCTTTCATCCATAGTGGGCGATCCGCTCATGAACAGCTTCTAAGAAACAGAAATGTTTCTTAGAAGAGGGTTAAAAAGGCAGCAACAGCTGCTTCTAGGGCTGGTTGTAACACAATCGTGGGCAGTGAATGTAGTAGGGTAGCAATGCGGTTAATGATAGCTTCCCGTTCGGCTGTTTTGCGGACTTGAGTGAGCAGGGTACTTTGAGCGATCGCTACTGACAGCTGATCAATTACCATTTGTACTGCTTCTAGTTCATATTCTGAAATCAAACGCGCTTGGGAATTATGAGACACCAGTAACCCCCAAAGCTGATCTTGATCAATAATGGGCGCTACTACAGATGATTTAACCCCCATCGCACTCAAGTATTCAACATGACATGGGTCTACAGGGCGGTAACGGATTTCCTCTGATATAGTTTCTCCATTTTCCAAGTCATGGAGGTGACTTTGACCAATCTCTTGAGTATCAACGTTAACGACAGAACGCACTCGTGATTTCATAAATAATTCACGGGCAGTGGCTGGAATATCATCAGCAGGAAAATTTAGCCCCAGTAGGGATGGCAAACGATTTTCGTAAATTGACTCAGCAATCACTTGACCACTATTATCGGGATGAAATTTGTAAATCATCACTCGGTCAGTGTTTAATAGCGATCGCACCTCTGCCGTTGTCACCGTGATAATTTCTTCCAACTCTAAGCTTCGTCGGATACGGTTTGTAATGCGGCGTAGTAAACTTTCTTCATGGCGGCATAAGGACAAATCTTGTTCAGGGTTGGAAATCATTGCTTATAAGAAAATCAATTAATAATTTGCAAAGTGACATAATTAAATCTAAAGCCATTTTCAGATTTAATTAATCAAAGTGTCTTCAGTAAAACTACGGGCAAATCACTAATAAAAATATTTATTTACCTTTGATAAAAATTAATCAAAGTATTACAAAAACAGACGCTAAAAAATTCGCGTCTGTACTAGCTACAAGAGAAGATTCTTGCTTTTTAGTTTTGGCTTTTTGTCGAACATTGCTGTAGCGACAAAATTAAACTCTTATATTGTCAGTGAAGCGGATTTTCAGATAGTCATCTTCCATCTTTGCCCCTCCTGGTTGTAGTGCTGCTAAGGCTTGCGGCAAAACTAAGTTACGACGGTGGTTGCCAATAGTAATGTTTAATTCGTCAGCATTCTTACTCAGTTGAACTTGGTTTTTAGGAATCCCAGGTAAATAAATTTCCAAGCTGTATTGGTTTTGTTCTTGCACGACTCTCATAGTCGTTTCTTTGTAATAAACCTGAGTTGGATCTTCATCTTTATAGAGGGTTTCCTTCAGGCGTTCTAATGCAGCTAATCCACACATTTCCTCAGAAAAAAGTGGAACTTCTTTTACAGGTAAAGGATGGAAATTATCATGAATTTCTTGGCGATATTGCTCCTGGCTTTCCTTCCAACGTTGGAAAAATGGGTCTTGGACAACGCTAGGAATAATTCGATTAGCCACTACTAAATCTGTTGCAACATTATACAAACTCAAATAAGCATGGGCACGGAGAGACTCTTTAATCACCATCTTTTCGGGATTAGTCACCAGACGCACTGAGGTTTGAGTATTGTCTGTCAATACTTTTTCCAGAGCTTCAATTTGTTCATAAAACTCATAAGGTGCATCCATCACCTCTTTATCTGGTAGCGAAAAACCAGCAATTGGCCTGAAAAAAGGTTCAACCAGAGGCCGAAGTGCTACCGAGATGTTTTGAAATGGTTTGTAAAAACGGCGCATATACCAGCCACCAACTTCTGGTAAACTTAGCAAGCGCAGTGCTGTGCCCGTGGGGGCTGAGTCAATAATTAAAACATCAAACTCACCTTCATCGTAATGGCGTTTCATCCTTACCAAGCCAAAAATCTCATCCATGCCTGGTAGAATTGCCAATTCTTCTGCCTGTACGCCTTCTAAACCCCTTGCCTGTAGAACTTGAGTAATGTAACGTTTTACAGCACCCCAGTTTCCCTCTAGTTCTTGCAGCGCATCCAGTTCAGCACCCCACAGATTTGGACGAATTTTTTGGGGTGCATGTCCCAGTTCCATGTCAAAACTGTCTGCCAAAGAATGAGCCGGATCTGTACTTAAAACCAATGTCTGATAGCCTAGTTCTGCACAACGGAGTCCAGTTGCAGCAGCAACGGAAGTTTTGCCCACGCCGCCTTTACCCGTCATCAAAATTACACGCATAAATGCTTCTGTCCTGCCTGAGAGTTTTATTACATTTATTTACATTATCGACTGTTTAAGAAAAATAAATGCTGTTTCACTACGTCTAGGCGTGAACAGTTTGAGTTATTCATTAAGTAATTGCGGTGTTTTCCGACTAAGGGCGTGAGTTCAACGGATCAGATGGTATTAGCTTAATTAGCCGGAGAAAAAACCTCTCCCTGGTTTTTCTACGCAAAACCCGTCCCTCTCCGAGTCGGAGAAGGACAGGCAGACTTTAACTTGAGTTCAAGACGGGGATAGGTTTGTCAAACTCACTTGCGTTGCATCAACGGTGGGTAGTTTATATCATGTCCGCTTGATTGCTTATTAAACCCGAAGAACCCCACCCCGCCAAAGCGTAGCTTTGTCTCCCTGCCCCTAATCCCCAGAGGGGGCCCCGAGTTCCCCGCAAGCCTACGGTGTACACACAAGTCCTTTAGAGTTGCCTCACAGGCTTTTGATCCCCCCAACCCCCCTTAAAAAAGGGGGCAAAAACTTCATATTACTTCTTATTCCAGAGACTAATAAATTCTTTATAAATAGCTGGGGTGATCTGACTTTGTAAATGAGTTAGTGCATCACGGAGATTTCTGAAATTTCTTGACTGCTGTATAAGTGGCTGGTCCATAAAATGGCTTATTTGGAGGAATTTCGGCATTGGTTGCGAAACCGTGAAACTTCAATCTATTCTGAAGTCCTATGACTGTATCTTCCATTACAGTTCGAGTCTCAGCATCAGCGTTGCCATTAACCACAAGTTTTTGTGAATACTGCTTCTGAAACTTTTTAATCGCTTCTTCAGTAGGAGCATCTGTTAAGGAGTTGTTATTCCGCTTCCAGGGAGCAAATTTAGTCAGATCCGGCTTAGGATCTATCTCAGGAGCTAAATATCCTAGCCCAATCAATACATGACGGATGACTTCAGGACTACTGACGGCCATACTTTTTGGTTCCTTTGCTACTAAACTACCATTTAATGTATCTTGTTGTACAAAAGTTATGTAAGTAGGAATAAAGAAATCTAACATATCTTGTTTACAAGGTGATTTACATGATGACTGTTAACTGTTAACGACCGTAAAGAGTGTTTATACAATTTAGGCGCGCATCACCTTAAAAAGAAACGTGGTTTTTAGTCTTGGTGGGTGATCGCGATCGCTTCAGGTTGTTTCCAAATAGCGATCGCATATATTACAGCAGATTTCAAGTTATATCATGTTTGCTTGATTACTTATCCTTTAAGTAACTCACGTGCAAATGCGATCGCCTCTGTTGGCGTTGAGACTTTCCCCTCAGCTTGTGCCACGGCAATTTCTGTCAGCAGCTGACCGATGATTGCCGAAGCTGGAATATCTAATGCTATGATCAAATCTTTGCCGTTCACTAGTGGAGTGGGATGAGCGACCAGATCATCAGGGTTTAAGTAACGGTTGATCAAAGGTGCTAAGACTTGGCAATTCCTTACTTTGGTTTCTAGAGTTGTAGCGACTGTTGTGTGTAGTGGCTTCTCAACAGACATCGCCTCTACCAAATTATTGAGTGCTACAGCTAGCACTGCCGTAGCGGGAAACACAATATCTGCGTCATGGAACAACAAGTATTGTTCTCGCAAGGACATATCGACTACTTGAAGTTGCGGTAATAGTTTTAGAACAGTGGTTACACCCCGAATTTCGGCACGACTATAAGTTAGTTCCTGTAGCTCTATTTCTGCTAATTGCGGATCGGGGTTGATAAGACAAGCAAGTTTGGCAATACCTAACCAAGTGGTTTTAATACTGTCGCGGACATATTCTTGCAGTTGTGCGCCTAATTGTTGCCAATTTTGGCTGAGTAAAGCATCTGCTTCGTCAACTGCTGCTAGTTTGAGCAAGCTTTCACGGGTGGCATTTTTGAAAAAAGGAGCAAGTAAACCATCTTCCCAAGCAGTTGTGATCCAAGGAGTCCCCTGAGAATTTGCCAGCAAATAACCAATTTCTACCCTAACTCGTTCGGCTGCAACTTTGCTAATATGCGATGCCAAAGAACGAATCGCCGCTTGGGTAGCTGGCTCAATAGTAAAATCTAGTTGGGCAGCTTGGCGATAACCTCGCATTAACCGTAAAGGGTCATCTTCTAGGTTTGCGGGTGATACCATTCGCAAAATGCCCTGTTGTAAATCTTCGTAGCCTTGCAGAGGATCGATGATTTCTTGGGTATGGGGATTATAAGCGATCGCATTTACTGTAAAATCCCGTCTGTGCAAATCAACTTCTAAGCTATTTCCTTCCTGTTGGGCAAAGTCAGCCGTGGCGTGGGGAAAAACCACACGCGCAATTTGTCGTTCTGCATCAAGTAAGACAAAACCAACTTTGTAATGACTAGCGATCGCTCTCGCTACCTTTACTGCCTTAGATGGTATAACAAAATCTAGATCCAGATATTCGCGAGTTCTGCCAAGGATGGCATCCCGTACAGCGCCACCTACCATGTAAGCGGGTTGTGGCAAGAATTCCAAGCTAAAAGGCCAATTTTCGGGAGCTAGGGTAGAAAGAACTGATTGATGCATTGTAATAAAAATCAACCCAGCAACTCATGAATAAAAGTTGGGCTTAAGTTAGATTAACAATAAAGGCCCCTGGAGTTGGTTCTATTATGTGTATTTGCGTGAATTGCCACTATGTAGACCGATGTGTTACCTATCATGCTGTAGAAGGGCAGCACCAACAGCCTCACTTGACCGAAACACCGAACTTTGATCCGAATGAACCTTCTATCAATGTCAACATTCGGACTAATGAGGATGTAATTGAAATGGAATGGGATGTTGTTGGTTGTCTGAGCTTCAAACGGGAAACGGGTAAATGGTCGAAGTTGCGTCCTGGTGAATTAGTGCCGACTTGACAGAAATGATTGGTGTATCTTACAGCTATTTTCAGGTAAATAGACCAGACGGTAGGGGCACAGCATTGCTGTGCCCTTACGTCATATGTGGTTGAAATACATTAAAACTACTGTAATGAGATTTTATTTATCAGCGATCGCGAATTTATGGTAAGGGGAAGAGATGCTAACAAAGGGATCACATAGAGAAAGTGAACAGCAAGCGAATATTTGCGATCGCCTACGCCATCGCCTTCTGATTTTGTTGAAACAGCAAAACCTTTACGCTGAGACTTCTGTCCACACCAAAACAAAAGAATTATAGTCTATTCAATTAAGAACAGCTATGTTATATGCTTGAATAATTCACGTTAACTCTATAAAAATAGATATTTTAAATAACTTTGACAACGGAACTAAAAGACTTTGCATTAAATAAGTACGCTTTGGCACTACATACCACCACACCAGAATTAGGTTTGGGAATTAGTAATTTAGCAGGCGATACTCGCTCCCAAGTTTGGAATTTGGGACGTGATTTATCTAGCCTAATACATCAATATTTAATTGAGTTTATCAAACCGCAAACTTGGGCAGATTTATCATTTATCGCAGTTGCAAAAGGCCCTGGCGGCTTTACGGGAACTCGGATTGGCGTTGTCACTGCTCGGACTTTAGGACAACAGTTAGATATTCCTGTATTTGCGATTTCAACTTTGGCTGCGGTAGCTTGGTCAGAAGCAGGTAAAAGTCAAAATGCAAAAACTCTTGCTGTGGAAATGCCAGCACAACGAGGTCAAATTTTTGCTGCCATTTATCAGTTTGAGCCAGATACTTCTAAATTAATAGCGTGTTTACCAGATAGAGTGTTCGCGCCAGAAGCATGGCAGGAAACTTTAGCTAATTGGAACACTAATTATCAGTTGATTAAAGCCCAATCTGGGTTAGCAGCAACGGTAACGAGTATTTTAGAACTAGCTAATCTCGATTGGCAAGAGGGCAAGTCTCCTAATTGGTCAGAGGCTTTGCCATATTATGGGCAGCATCCAGTAGAGGGTACATAGGGGACTTCCAAATAAAAAAATAATCAATCGCTTTGGTGAGCAGGGGAAGCAGGGGGAGAAGAAATCGGACAGTCTTATTGGACGCAGAAATTGAGTAATTTAACAAGTGGTGGGGGTTTACAGCTATTTTCAGGTAAATAGACCAGACGGTAGGGGCACAGCAATGCTGTGCCCCTATCCATCTGTCGCATTCTTTTTTCAAATTGGTATAAGCTAAATCCCCGTCACAAAACGTAATTGCGTTAGCGCAGCAGCTTTCTCTACGAGAGGCTGCGCCAACGCTTAGAGCGACGTAGGAGCGTCATTGCGTTAGCAGAGCGGGGCGTTAGCCCATTGCGAATTGCGTTAGCAGAGCGGGGCGTTAGCCCATTGCGAACTGCGAATTGTTTTAACTTCTAAGTTGTACAGGCATAGCTAAATAGGTCATTTTCAAACCGCCCAATGGTGTAAAAATCACTGGAGTTAGGCTTTGATTTAAATGCATTTGAATTTCAGAAGATGGTAACTCTTTCAAGCCTTCCATCAAATATTTAATATTAAAAGCAATTTCAATGTTTTCCCCAGAAATTTGCGCCGGCATTGACTCTCTACCACTGCCCACATCTTGAGCTTCACAAGATAAGGTAATTTCTTGAGCTTCGCTATCAATACTAACCTTAACAATATTATTTTTCTGATCGGCTAACACAGCAATTCGTTCTAAAGTGCTGACGAATTGTCGCCGTTCAATTGTCACTTGTCGCTCAAATTGACGCGGAATTAGTTGTCGATAAGCAGGATATTGCCCTTCTAATGTGCGACTAGTCAAACGTTGATTTTGCCACGCAAACACAACTTGACCTTGATCGAAATATAAAGCTACAGGTTCATCTGATGAGGCGCTATGAGCTAGCATTCGTTGGAGTTCGCGTAATGCTCTAGCTGGTACTGTCACTTCTAGTTGACTAGTTCCACCCAAAGGACGCTCGTTGCTAGTTTCTACCACTGCGAGGCGATGTCCGTCGGTAGCTGCAAATTCTAGCGTATCTTGTTTAACTGTTAAATGTACTCCCGTAAGTACTTGCTTAGTTTCATCACCACTTGTCGCAAACAATGAACCCCGTAATCCTTCAATTAATGCAGCAGTGGTGAGATGGATTACTTCGGTATTTTCAATTACAGGTAGTTCGGGAAATTCTTCAGGCCCCATTGCTCGGACTTGGTAATGTCCACTCTTGGGGGTAAGTGTGACTATTAAACCTTCTCCACCGGGTGTTGCACCTGTGAGGGCTGATTCATCGTCTAGAGTGATTTCGCCTTCTGGAAGACGAGAGGTGATATCTACAAGTAACTTAGCAGGAAGTGCGATCGCACCACTTTGCCATACCTCTGCGTTAAAGCTGGTGCGAATTCCCAAGCTGAGATCGAAGGCTGTTAAGCTTACCTGGTTAGTTTCAGCATCCGCTTGCAACAGTACATTGGCAAGTACTGGATGAGTTGGTCGTGAAGGTACTGCACGACTAACGAGTGATAGATTTGTACTGAGATCGCTTTGGGAGCAAACTAATTTCATAAGTCAGATGCAGCTGGTGAAAGATATCGTAACATTCTTATTGTTTATAGGCGATCGCTGTTTGATTAGCGTCTAGGCAATCTGATAAATTACCAACTGAGAGCAAATGCTTTGGAATTCCTTCCATGCGCTCTAGAATGCTTTGCTCAAATGGCTGGCTTTGCTCACCATGAGATGGGGAATTTTTCTGATCCTGTCTATCTTTGATGAATAGCAAGAAGTCTAGCACTTCTTCCACTAAAGAATCTGAAACCTGCTCAATTTCCTGAATAAGTTGCTCTCTGGCTGTCATAAATTATCTGTCTCAATACCAACAGAACTTCATTTATCACGTTAACAAGCTTTGAGGGGCAATTTTATCTTAGACAACAAGCAAAAGCGATGTCTAAGACGGGCTACGCCTATGCATCTACGCTTCAGACTGTAAAAATTTAAACCTTTGCAACAAATGCTCTTTCATGTATAAGAAAGGCTTAAGTATTTCTTGCAAATGTATAAGTCGTTGCAACAATTGTTTAATACTTTGCAACAAAGGCTCTTCCATGTATAAGAAAGGCTTAAGTATTTCTTGCAAATGTATAAGTCGTTGCAGCAATTGTTTAATACTTTGCAACAAATACTCTTTCATATATAAGAAACGCTTTAATCATTGCAGCATTTGTTGTAATGAACTTATAAATCTATTGACTACCTGAAGCTAAACTTTGTCTAAGTGAAATTAACTAAAGCTTTAGAAGTATGAGCGCAACTGATTTGCTATATTTCCCATGACAAATAAAAATATTTTGGTATAAAACAGTACTATTAACCTAGTAGCAGAGATGCATTATGGCACGTCGTAAAAGAAATTCCAGCGTTTTAGAACGAGCCGATCGCCGGATTGAAAGTTTACAATCTATCAGCGTAGAACTTGACTTTGGCCAAGGATTAACTATCCAAGCTTATACTATGACAATTAACGATCTGCGGTCTAAGCTTGCTGCTTACAACACTGCGTTATCTACCATTGACAAACTCACAGATGACGTGAATAACGCAGAACAGGCTGTAATCGCAATGTCAGAAAAAATGTTACTAGGAGTTGCCAGCCGTTACGGTAAAATCAGCCAGGAATACGAGATGGCAGGTAGTGCTAGACGAGGTAATACTAAGAAGAAGCGAAGCGTATTAGGCAATTCCAAAGTCACCAATCCTTTAGCAGCCGATTCTGTTCAGCCTTCTTCTGTAAATGGATCTATGAATGGGACATCGGCTGCGATCGTAAGTTAGTACAATTATCGCAAGGTGTAGGGGCACGGCATGCCGTGCCCCTACGAATATACTCATTAACAGAAAATCAAGATTTTTAACCCGCGGAGGCGGGTTTTGTTTGTGTAGCCGCGACTTCCAGTCGCCCGGTGTAGTACGCAAACATACTATAATTTGTGAAAAGCCTAATTTATCCTACTCCTAAAATAGCAACGGAATTTTGCTGTAGCATTGATGACGATATTAAATATTTTTGCTCTTGTTTATATAGATACAGATTTTTATATTTGCGTCTAATATGCTTGATTGAAGGACGTTGCTGAATCAGGGGATGATTTCGCACAATTTATAACGTGTTTCCAATGGTTTCACCCGCCAATTCATCCCGCATTTATGCAACGCCGATTGAAGCATACTCATTTCAGGTGGATAGCATCATTTATTGTCTGCATAAAAATAGCTAGAGCAAAGATTATACAGCAGATTGGAAGTAAGTAAAGTATAAAATGTAGGACTCAAAACTCAGATATCAAGAGTTTCTATTTCTTGCCTTACTTCGGCTCCCAACTCTTGGAGAGGCTTCGTCCGAAGCGTATCTATGCCGCAGGCTTTACGACTACGCTTCGGACAAGACGCTCAGTCACCCCCTACCTCAAAACCTGTAATTTTGTACTTCATCCAAAGGAAAACTGCTGTATTGCTGTAGCTAAATTTATAAAACTTAAATTAATTAACTCACGTTCGTCATTTTTTTAGCATGAATAAAACATCTGAAAGTCGGAAAAAAAAAACTGCTCTAATTACAGGGGCGGCTAGTGGGATAGGCTATCAATTAACCCAGATTTTTGCTCGTCATGGTTATAATCTGGTGTTAGTGGATAAGAATGAAGAAAAACTTAGTGAAATTATAGATGAATTTCCGCAAAAATTTGGCATTTTCGTGAAAATTCTAACTAAGGATTTATCTATCCCAACATCTCCAGAAGAAATTTTCGCAGAACTACAGCAAGCATCCATCAAGATTGATGTGCTGGTTAACAATGCTGGCTTTGGTACTTATGGAGCATTTAGCGAAACAGACCTCAACATTGAACTGCAAATGCTTCAGGTAAATTTGGTGAGCCTAACTCATTTAACAAAGTTATTTCTCAAGGATATGGTTGAGCAAGACTATGGAAAAATATTAAATGTGGCCTCAGCGGCTGCTTTTCAACCAGGACCTTTAATGGCAGTTTATTTTGCTACTAAAGCCTATGTGTTATCATTTTCAGAAGCGATCGCTAATGAATTACAGGGCACAGGTGTCAGCGTGACTGTTCTTTGTCCAGGGCCAACAGCATCGGAATTTCAACAAACTGCTGCAATGGAAGATTCAAAGATTGCTAACGTCAAGAGAATGATGGATACGCAAACCGTTGCTAAAATTGGTTATCGGGGCTTGATGACAAAGAAAACCGTTGTTGTGCCTGGTATAAGAAATAAGCTATTAACTGAAAGCGTCAGATTTACACCCAGAAATTTAGTAACAAAGGTTGTAAGAAGTATGCACGAACTCAAAAAAAATAGGTAGCCCGATACTTTATACTTTTTTAAACTAAATCACGAGAGTCACTTTCTTCACACAACGAAGTGAACAAGGGCATCTACCGATAAGCATAGGGATCAGCCATCTAATCTTTATAAAAAGTATTTTCCTTTTTTGATACCTTTGAAATACTTAGTTTTTGGCTTGAATTATCATCTGTAACAGATACAGTTAAAGACTAGAGTATATTGAAAGTATTGCTGTATATTTGTTTGCTTTAACAAAATTGTCAAATTTTCCGTTACTAGTTTTCAAGAACGGATTAACATGGGGTCATAAATTTGACATTTTTGAACTCCGTAATTGCCCAGAATTAAGCTAGCCGATTCAAGCTCATTGTCTGTGCCACTAACGATAAGTATGTAATTGCCTTGAGCAATTTGTTCGTTGTAAAAACGTGCCCACTCATCTGCTATTCCTAGCCTCATAGCGTCAAAACGCTCACTTAAATTAACATCAATTGACCCAATCAATTGAGAAAAATCTTTGCAAATTAAGGAAATCTGGTTTGCTGAAAAACCTGCGGCATACATATCGTTAATTGCGGTTTTAGCATTATTTATGCTATCAAAGTAACTAATAGCATACTTGGTCAAAATCCCACTTTTATTAGTCATGGCAGTTGCAGAAGTCCTAGTGGTCAAATAATTTGTAGCTAGTTGCTCACTATTGAGAGGCTCGTAAATGCCAAACTCTTCAATACCCCAACGGTGTAAGATTGCTTCTACTTTAGCAATTTCAAAAGATGTACAATCCACGATTATGAAATAGTGTCCATGCTCTACTCGCTCGTTATATGCTCTAGCTAGGTCTTCCGATATTCCCCAACCAACTAGCGCACCAGCAAAAGTCCCAGTAGCAGCACCAATACTTGCACCAACAAGGGTTGTAACTAAAGCAGTTGCAGCTGCGCCAGCCAACATTATTGGCCCAACTCCAGGGATTGCTAAAGTACCAAGACCTACTAATAAACCAGTCAACCCACCAACAGCGCCCCCTGAAAGCCCTCCTACTGTTGCACCTTCGTCGGCTTTATCACCAGTGCGCTCTTTAATTTCATCATCGGCAATCTCATGATTGCGATCTGTATTCTGTACAACTACAGATACTTTTTCCATAGCCAAGCCAGAATCTCTCAACTCATGTAGTGCCTGTTCTGCATCTCGACGATGAGTAAATACGCCTACAGCACGTTTATATTGACTTAAAACCATTATTACTCCTTGATAGCCGGGGAAAATTAATTCCGCACAAATCTAGTTTTTCATTATCTGTAATCTTAAATACAACTTTATTTAACTTGAAACCATCCCAAGTAATAAAACTCATTACAGACGCGTCAATCACTATCCCTCTAAATATCATGTTCGCTTAATTGCTTATTAAACCCGAAGAACCCCTCCGCGCTTTTCGAGAGGGGGTAATGATATGAAAACCTGATCAACGGATTTTCTAGATGAAAGAATCTGTTGATCAGGTTTAACCATTTGCAAAAAATCGTCTCAGATTACGGTCTATCTACTTTGATAGTTCTGGCGTGAGAATGCGGCTTTCACCAATCTTATCAAATGCAGGTGTAGACCAGCGATCAACTACTTTGCCCAGAATTGACATTTCTTGAACTAAGCGGTCAAACTTATCAGGAGTGAGAGATTGAGGCCCATCAGATAAAGCTTTTGCTGGATTGGGGTGAACTTCAATCATTAAAGCATCTGTACCAGCTGCGATCGCAGCCATTGCCATCGATGGAACATATTCAGACCTACCAGTACCATGACTGGGATCAATCATAATCGGTAAATGGGTGAGCGATCGCAATACCGGAAGCACCGATAAATCTAAAGTATTCCGGGCATATTTGCCATCAAAGGTTCTGATTCCCCGTTCACAAAGAATTACATTTGGATTTCCAGATGCCAAAATATATTCTGCTGCCATCAACCACTCGTCAATTGTGGCAGACATCCCCCGCTTCAGCAGCACAGGTTTATCTTGAGCGCCTACCTTTTTGAGCAACGAAAAGTTATGCATATTTCGCGCTCCGATTTGGATTATGTCAGCTGTTTTCGCCACTGCTGATAAATCGGCAGCATCCATGAGTTCTGTGACGATACCTAAACCAGTAGCTTCCCGCGCTGCTGCTAACAAATCTAAAGCACTTTCACCATAACCTTGAAACGCATAAGGTGAAGTGCGGGGTTTGTAAGCTCCGCCACGCAGAAACTGCGCTCCTGCTGCCTTCACGCGCTTTGCCGTTTCGACAATCATCGCTTCATTTTCAACGGAGCAAGGCCCGGCTACTACTACGATCGGGTGAAGTTCGCCGAAATAGACATCACCGTTAGGTGTAGGTACAACAACTTCGCTAGCTTCTCCATGTCGGAATTCTCGACTTACGCGTTTGAAAGGTTGTTGCACTCGTAATACTTGCTCAATCCAAGGGCTGAACTCTTGAACCTGTAATTTATCGATGCTAGTGGTATCACCAATTAGCCCTAAGACAGCTTTATGGGTGCCAACGCTTTTTTCTACTGTGACTCCCCAAGTTTCACTCACTTCTTGGCTAATGCGACTAATTTCTTCAGCAGGAGTACCGCTCTTAAGTATGATAATCATCTATTTTCCTTCCGTATAGTTTTTGGGTGTAATACAATCCGTTCGTAGGGGCACAGCAATGCTGTGCCCTTACCTTGGGAATTAGTGCAAAAATTCAGCAAGTTGTTCTAGTTTTGTCCAAGCAGCGCCGCTTTGCAGAATTTCCTTGGCAAGGGCAATACCTTTAACACAACCTGCTAAAACATCAGTTTCCCCATCAATGGCTTCACCAACTTGCAGTGCGAGGGCTGTATTTAAAGCGACTACATCTTGCTGCGCTTGAGTGCCTTTACCTTGCAAAACTGCCTTCAAAATTTCGGCATTTTCTTCGACATCTCCACCGCACAACGCCGCAGTTGGTGCAAAACTCAAACCCAGTTCTTGAGGATTGAGGGTTAGAGAACGCACTTTTTTATTTTGGAGTACAGCCAAGTCAGTGACATCTGCCAAACCAGCTTCATCTAAACGTTCGCGTCCGTGGACTGCGATCGCTTGCTGACATCCCAATTGGGATAAAGCTTGAACAATCTCCTCTAGTAAAAGCGGATCGTTCACACCAATAATTTGCCCTGTCGGCCGCATGGGATTTACTAGCGGGCCGAGCAAGTTAAAAACAGTCCGCACCTTCAAAGTTTTTCGCAAAGTTGCGATCGCTTTGAGTGCAGGATGCCAACCTGGAGCAAACAAAAAGGTGATTCCGATTTCACCCACTGCGGCTTGCACTCTCTCAGGAGTGGCGTTGAGATTTATACCCAAAGCTTCCAGCACATCAGCCGAACCAGTCTTGCTAGATGCGGAACGATTGCCATGCTTGGCAACCTTGACCCCGGCGGCGGCAGCGACAAAGGCGACAGCAGTGGAAATATTAAAAGTGGAAGCGCCATCTCCACCAGTTCCGCAGGTGTCTATTAGGGGAGTTAGGGATTGGGTACTGGGGATTGGGGATTGGGATTGTAGGACACTAGCCATTCCAGCTAATTCTTCGCTGGATACGCCTTTAGCTTGGATTGCGGCTAAAATCGCTCCTGAGAGGACATCAGGAATGGCATCTGTGAGCCAACCTTGCATCAGATCTGCAGCTTGTTGAACCGTCAACGATTGCCGATTCAACAACTGTTGCAATAAAGCTGACCAGTTGTAGAACTCAGGAGTGACGGGGAAATTGTCAAGTTGAGTTTTAGTTACAGCTATCATATTTGTCATTAATCATTGGTCATTGGTCATTGGATCATTAGTCATTCACGATTGGACTTTGGACAAATGACTAATGACAAGAAGAGAAAATTAAGGAATAAGGACTTTGGCGACGGTTTGCACGTCTTTGTCACCTCTGCCCGAACAATTAATGACGATGCGGGGGTTGCCTTCTAACTGAGGACAAAGGGTTTCGAGATATGCGATCGCGTGAGCAGTTTCTAAGGCTGGGATAATTCCTTCTAGTTGCGAAAGCCTTTGGAGTGCATCTAACGCTTGTTTATCGGTAACACTGTAATATTCGGCGCGACCAAGATCCTTTAAATAACTATGCTCAGGGCCAACGCCGGGATAGTCTAATCCGGCACTAATTGAATGGGCTTCGATGACTTGACCATCATCATCTTGCAGTAAATAGCTCATTGCACCGTGCAATACACCTATTTTTCCTTTTGTCAAGGTAGCAGCGTGTTTTTCTGTATCTACACCTTCACCCGCCGCTTCGACTCCGATTAAGCGCACCGAAGGTTCATGTACAAACTCATGGAATAAGCCGATCGCATTGGAACCTCCACCCACGCAAGCCAGTAGAATATCTGGTAATCCTCCCCATTTCTCCTGAGCTTGAGCGCGAGTTTCTACACCAATTATCGCGTGGAAGTCACGGACAATCATTGGGTAAGGATGAGGCCCTGCAACAGAACCCAGGATGTAATGGGTTGTTTCTACATTTGTCACCCAATCCCGAATTGCTTCAGAAGTTGCATCCTTGAGAGTTCCCGTACCTGCTTCTACTGGACGAACTTCTGCCCCCATCAACTTCATGCGGAACACGTTCAGGGCTTGGCGTTCCATATCCTGAACGCCCATGTAAATTACACATTTCAAACCAAACCTAGCACATACAGTTGCAGTCGCAACCCCGTGCTGACCTGCACCCGTCTCTGCAATCACCCGTTGCTTGCCCATGCGTTTAGCTAGTAATACCTGAGCTAAAGCATTGTTAATTTTGTGAGCGCCTGTATGATTCAAATCCTCACGCTTTAAATAAATTTGTGGCCCTGTGCCATCTGGTCTAGCGTAGTTTGTTGTCAAGCGTTCAGCAAAATATAATGGGCTGGGTCGTCCCACATAATCGCGCAGTAAGTTTTGCAGTTCTGCTTGAAAACTCGGCTCATTGCAATATTGATTAAATGCTGCTTCTAACTCAGTTAATGCAGGCATTAAGGTTTCGGGGACGTACTTACCGCCAAATTTTCCAAACCTGCCTAAAAGGTCAGGTAGCACAGGCGTAGTTGAAATTACAGCGTTGATGTCTTGGATGCTTACCACAGTTGAAAATCCTTTAATGTTCAAGTATTTTTTACTCTCGTTCTAACTTTTTAGAACTTATGCCACTGATAAAATCTTCTTTGTGTTTGATTGTCACGGGTTTCGTAGGTATAACCCAGTTTCCTGTGATTCAAAACGTCTATAGGGCGCACCAAATCGTCAGAGTCAAAATTTGGTAATAGGGATAGTAAATTTCCAAACGCCGTAGCTTTGGGGGTAGACATACCGCCATCCCAAGGCCACATTAGGTCTTTAAGATTGTGTCCATAAGGCTGACCATCAGCAGGATAAAAATCGCTACCTTGATGGCCGTTCTCTTGCCATTCAGCCCAGAGGCGGTCTGCGTTCGCATGATTCAACCAAAATACTGGGTCGTATGGCGAACTTGGTATATTGCTCATGGTACCCAGACCCTTAAACTTTACGGGTCTTGTGCTTGCGTCTATCTGTACCCCACCTACGAAACCATGAATATAGTTGTGTAGGAATCCTCCTGGGGTAACTTTACCCTGCTCATCTACAGAGATAAATCCTTCCAAAGCGGGGCGAAATAGAGAGTAGTCATTAAGACGAAGGGCACGCTCAACATCTTTTTTGGGCACAGGGTAATCACTGGCAGGAGGTGCTTGTAGAAAGCGGACAAGTGATGTACCTAATGATATTCCGGTATCTTGGTCGATGTTTAATACTGGATTCATAACCCAGCCATTTGCAGCAGCAAAAGCCCCAGATTTCACAGGCCCGCCTGTAAAGCTTCCCTGATTTGGAATTTTGATGGTTACTCCTTGACCGTTAGAACCAAGAAAGTCATCATTAAAAATCACATCAAGTGCTTTAGCGTCTGTCCAATCCCAGTATGGGAGAGTAACAGTTGGGTCTACTGCTTGCAGAGCTTGTTCAAATCTGCGGATATATTCTCGATGCCAAGGGAAAAATGCGGCATTTTCATGAGCAAGTTCCTCAACGGAAGCATTGGAATGCCCTTTATGATTATGAATTAACCGTGTTGCCCCTATATGTATGGCAACGAATTGGTCGTAAATACTGAGCTTGCTACCTGCGGGAATTGTAGTTTTTAAGGTTTTGATTGCCTTGACTAAGGCTGTTTTCTCTGCTGGTGTCAGGTCAGTTACGTTCTTTCTTACAGCTAAGTGAGTGTATTGTCCTGGAAGATTTTCATACTTATAGTTCTTGTCTTGTCCGTAGTTAATGCGATCGTGGGCGAAGACTGTAATAGCACAGGTGCTAACTATAAGTAAGCTATAAATTAATATTTTGACAGATTTCAGCAGGAGTTTCATTGTCTTAATCAAAGCAGGGGGCTGGGGGCAGGAGGCTGGGGGCAGGAGGCAGAAAGAGAAATAATTGATACTAATATCCCTATTTCCTATCCCCTAAGTCTGCGGGTGAATTTATCTCACCTCTTGAAGAGATAGACTTTCGCGCCGACTTTCTGTAATAGCTGTTTTCAATTCTTGACAAAGCTTTTCTACAGCTTGTAGTCCTTCGGTTGGGCTACCTTCAGCTAACTTTTTAACGAAGGCACTACCAACAATCACCGCATCTGCACCCCATTCTTTTACTTGATGTGCTTGTTCTGGCCCTGAGATGCCAAAACCAACGCCGATGGGTTTATCGGTAACGCTTCGCAAATCTGTTAATAAATACTTTACGCGGTCTTGGATTTGAGCGCGGATACCTGTAACACCTGTAACGCTCACTAGGTAGATAAAACCCTGAGATTGATGAGCGATCGCTTCAATTCTATCTTTAGAACTGGTAGGAGCTACTAGTAAAATTACCTCAATTCCGAAAAATGCAGCAGTTTGGATTAATTCTTCTGCTTCTTCTAAGGGTAAGTCTGGCACTACCAGGCCTCGCACGCCAGCAGCGGCAATTTTTCCTAAAAATGGCTTAATACCTCGGTGTAAAATGGGATTGTAATAAGTAAATAGAATTATCGGCGCTTTTAGGTTAGGACTCACCACCTGTAACATCTCTAGCACTTGCTCTAATTTCGTGCCATTTTGCAAAGCGCGGGTTGCTGCTGCTTGAATTACAGGCCCATCTGCTAGAGGGTCGGAGTAGGGAACACCCAACTCGATGAAGTCTGCACCATTGCAATCTAAGATGCGTAAAGCCTTGGCAGTGGTTTCTAAGTCAGGATCGCCTGCTGTGATAAAGGGGATTAAAGCACACTGTTGGCGATCGCGTAAAGTTTGAAAGGAAGCTGAGATAGAAGTCATTCTAAAAAATGGTTAATGGTTAGTTAATAGTTCTGGAATAATCAACACTTAGCAATTAGCGATGCCCACGCTAGATTTTTTGTCGTCGAGTCTTTTATACTCGTGAATGAGTCTTTTATCTCCGTTAACGAGTCTTTAATACTCGTGAATGAGTCTTTTCTCTTCGTTAACGAGTCTTTGATCCTCGTGAATGAGTCTTTTCTCTTCGTTAGGGAATAAAGAAAGGGTTAAGGGGGAAGGGAAAAAGGAATTTTGCGTCTTAAATGTCCCCTTTACCCAGATTCCGCAAGAAACCTATTTTCCCAAAGATCAACCCAACCGCCTTAGAAAGGCTTGCTTTAATTTTTAAGGAGGGTTAGGGAGAATCAAGTTTTAGCAAACTACGCACTGCTTGTTCTACATCGCTTTGTTTAACTAAAGATTCTCCAATCAAAACCGCACGCGCACCAGCTTCAGCAACAAGAGATAAATCAGCAGGTGTATACAGTCCAGATTCGCTGACGACGGTGATATCCAAACTTTGTAATTGTTGTTGGCGCTGTGCTAAAAGCTGCTGTGTTGTGCCTATATCAAGGGTAAAATCTTCTAAATTGCGATTGTTGATTCCTACTAAACTTAGGTTGTCAAGCTTTAACACTCGATCCAGTTCAGCCAAGGTATGGACTTCCACCAGTGCATTCATGCCTAAATCATGAATTAGTTGCAAAAAAGCCTGGAGTTCTTGATCTGATAAAATAGCGGCAATCAACAAGACTGCATCTGCACCTGCTGTCCGTGCTAAATAAATTTGATAGGGGTCAATGATAAACTCCTTGCACAGTAGGGGTAATGCAACTTGCTGACGCACCCTTTGCAGATTATCAAAACTGCCCTGAAAAAACTTTTGGTCAGTCAGGACTGATAAACAAGCTGCACCACCTCGTTCATAAGCTTGAGCAACAGCTACTGGATCAAAATCTGCGCGGATAACTCCACGGCTAGGTGATGCCTTTTTTACCTCGGCAATTAAGCTAGGTTGGTTAGGATTTTCCTGCAAAGCATTCAAGAAATTTCGCACAGTAGGTGCTGCATTTAACTGTTGTCGCAAAGAAGCTAAAGGCAGTTCTTGCTGCATTTGTGCAACTTCTTTCTTTTTATGCAACACAATTTCTTCAAGAATATGGCGGGGAGGGGCAGCTTGGTTAGTCATAAAATACTTGGGGGAATGGAGGGCAGGGGGGCAGGGGGGCAGGGGGGCAGGGGGCAGGGAAAAAATAACTAATGCCCAATGCCCAATGCCCAATGACTAATGACCAATGACTAATGACTCTTTGGTTGTATATGCACGCACAACATTTTTAATGATTTCCAGACCAACTTCTCCCGCTAGAGTCATGATTGACTCTGGATGAAACTGAACGGCGGCGATGGGAAGTGTCTGATGTTCAATGCCCATAATTACGTCGTCATCAGAAATCGCTGTTACCTTGAGTTCTTTTGGCAAACGTTGCGGTAGGGCAAATAATGAATGATATCTACCGACTGGAAAAGATTGTGGTAAATTTTTGAAGGTCACAGAATTAGAATCGGTAACAAAAATCCGTGAGGATTTACCATGTTGGGGATAGTTGAGGACTCCCAATTCTCCATCAAATGCTTCAACAATGCTTTGCAATCCCAGACAAACTCCGAAAATAGGAATTTTGCGGTGAAGAAGGGCGCCGACTGTCTGGGGAACCCCAAAATCACTTGGTCTACCAGGACCAGGAGATAAAACAACTAAGTCAGGGCGTTCTGTATCAAATAGAGATTCCGAGAAACCATGACGGAGTGTAGTAACACTTGCACCAGTTTGGCGAATGTAATTGGCTAGAGTATGAACAAATGAGTCTTCATAGTCTATTAACAAGATGCGTTTACCTGCTGACGCACTTGGTAAGATTTTAGTTAATTTGATGGAATCAGATTCATCAATTTTCTGAGTGGTTTGCTTTACACGGCGAATCGTCTCAAATAAAGCAGCAGCTTTGGTAATTGTTTCTTGTTCTTCTGCTTGGGGTATGGAATCATAAAGGACAGTAGCGCCAACTCGCACTTCGGCGATGCAGTCTTTTAATCGGATTGTCCGCAGAATTAATCCAGTATTTAAATTCCCATTGAAATTTAAATAGCCAACTGCTCCACCATACCAACGTCGGGCGCTACGTTCATGCTGTTCAATAAAATCTATTGCGGCTCTTTTGGGTGCGCCGGTGACTGTAACCGCCCAAGTATGTGAAAGAAAAGCATCTAAAGCATCAAACTGCGATCGCAGTGTACCTTCAACATGATCCACTGTATGAATTAAGTGGCTGTATAATTCTATTTGACGACGACCAATTACTTGTACTGAACCAGGTTCGCAGATTCGGGATTTGTCATTGCGATCGACATCAGTACACATGGTCAACTCAGCTTCATCTTTGTGAGAGTTGAGTAACTGACGAATCTGCACTGCATCGTCAAGAGCATCTTGTCCCCGGCTAATAGTGCCACTAATGGGACAGGTTTCTACCCGCCTACCTTCAACCCGGACAAACATTTCTGGAGACGCGCCAATCAGATATTCTCCCCCTAAATTAAAAATAAACCCATAAGGACTAGGATTTATTTCTTTTAAAGTGTTAAATAGTTTGCTGGGTTCGTCTTTATAGCCCTCAAAAAAGTTTTGACTAGGAACTACTTCAAATAAATCGCCTCGGCGGAAGTAATCGAGCGCACCCTCAACTTTTTTGGCATACTCGCCTACTTTATGGTCAGCAGTTTGATTTGGCAGAAGATGTTTTCCGCGATAATCTACAGACTCACCTGTTCGAGGAAGATCATTAGTGCTGCCATGCACTGTTTCAAATTCATATTGTAGACGGAATGCACGTTGCTGATAGTAGTCAACAACTATCAAGTCATCAGGGAGATAAAGTACTAAATCACGTTGATCTGTAGGACGTTCTAGACGTTGGGTAATTGGTTCAAACTGAAAAACTAAGTCATAACCAAAAGCACCATACAATCCTAAATGTTCGTCTTCTTGACTAGAAAAAGCGGATAAAATTTCACGGACAACTGTAAATGCTGAAGGTTGTTTACTGCGCTCTTCTTCAGTAAATAATTTTTTCGCAGCTTTAACAAAGCCGATGATATGGTTATTATCTAGGGTAACTTTCTCAAGTTGTTCTGATTGAGATACTTGCTCTAAAAGGAATGGCAAAAGTACCCGACCACGTTCATTTAACGCTATCAAAGTAAAAGCATTTCCCTGTGTAGTCAATTCCAATGGTGGATTGACAAATCCGATCGCCCATCTTTTGTATCTACCTGGATATTCGTAGCTGCTCCTTAGCAAGCCTCCACGCTGAGAATTTAAGCGGAACAGAATATCTTCAAGGGCAGTGTCCATCTTAACTTCTGTGATGGAGCGAGAAACAATCACACCGCCAAAGGTTTTGTAGGAACGCGAATCAAAAATCATGGGGAATTTCTCTGGAAGAGTTATTAGTCAGGAGCCATTAATCATTATTGATAACTATCTTAAAATTCAAAACAAATCCAGATAATCCGATGTCAATTTAATTCAAATTATCCAGACCTGGATATTCTTTTTAAAAGATGTAATGAAAAACTTTTTGCTTGTTATTTAAGATTACTAGATATTAAGCAGATAAGACATTGAATAATTTTTCGATTAGGTGTCAATTTATTCGCTTTTTATACTGCTCTTCTAGTACATTTCCTGATAGTACTGTTTAAAGTTATTTGCTTCCCTCAAAGGTAGTAGATTATTTCACAAGTTAATAGCAAATCTCTGCATTACTACCTTAGAGGAAGGCGTTCGCGTAGCGTCTCGTAGAGAAGCGCCTATGCATTTAAAATTCACCCCTCACTTGCCACCAAAAAGAATCCTAAAACTCGCGCAACAGCGATATTGTTTGTCTGTACAATAACAAATCCACTTTGTGAACTTCAATTGCTCTTCCAATGCGTTGTAGCAACGTTAAAGTCAATTCTCCGCCCAAGTGTTCGCGGAACTCGGTTAAACCCCGGAATAGACAATGAGGATGTTCCAGTTGTGATAATTTCTCAACCAGTTCTGGCACATACAAAGTGAAACCCAACGCTGATAAAGTACTTAATATCCGTTGCCATTCTGAACAATCCAGCAATCCTACTAAATAGGAATAAGTGCTATCCAAAGCGATACCGATCGCAACTGCTTCGCCATGACGCAAGCGATAATTTGTCAAATGCTCTAATTTATGAGCTGCCCAATGTCCAAAATCTAGGGGACGAGACGAACCCATTTCAAAAGGATCGCCGCTATTGGCAATATGTTCTAGGTGCAATTGGGCGCAACGATAAATAACTTGTTGCATGGTATCCATGTCTCGCCGCACCAGGGCTGTGGTGTGAGAGTGGATATAATCAAAAAAGTTAGCATCTTTAATCAGCGCCACTTTGACGGCTTCTGCAATTCCAGAACGCCAATCGCGATCGTCTAAGCTTGTCAAAAAGGCAGAATCATTTACAACTGCATAAGGTGGTGCAAATGTGCCGAGAAAGTTCTTTTTACCAAAGGCGTTGATGCCGTTTTTTACGCCAACCCCAGAATCATTTTGTGCTAACACCGTTGTTGGAATCCGAATTAGACGAATTCCCCGGTGAGCAGTTGCAGCAGCATATCCAACCAAATCCAATACAGCCCCGCCGCCGATCGCTAACACATAAGAATGGCGACATAATCCGGCTGCTTCAATCAGTTGCTGGATTCGCTCTACTAAAGTGCCATCATTTTTAGCAGCTTCTCCTCCTGAAATGATCATCGGTTCGGCTGCGATCGCTACTATCTCTGCATAAAACTTGGTATACGCTACTAATTGCTTAACCAATTCAGGTTGATGCTGCAATACTCCTGCGTCTACTATTGCTACAACTTTCTTCGGCTTTGTCTCCCCATCTGCTGTAATCACTTGGGCTAAGGTGGGATTTTTCAACTCAAATAAATTTTGGGTGAAGTAAACCTCATAATTGAAAGTAACCGAAACACGTTGATGAATTGGTTGCAGACTGAATCTACTTTTTTGCTTAATGTCAACTACCATGTTTTTGCTGATATATCTACAAGTGTGGCACGATTGAAAGCTTCAAGGAACATATTTACTGAGTGAGAGCCATTGATCTTGACTTTGTTATTGATGATGAAAAACGGCACACTGTTAATGCCATTGGGACGAGCAAATATTGATTCTGCTACAAAACCTTTAACCGCAGCATCATCACTCAATTGTAGCCGTAATTCCCTAGCATCCATTTGGTAAGCTCTACCTATGGCAATTAGAACTTCAATATCTCCGATGTTCAAACCGTCTTCAAAGTAAGCTTTATAAATGGCTTCTACAACATCGTTTTTTACCTTTGCTGGTGCGAGGGTAATCAGTCGGTGCGAAAGCTTAGTATTTACAGCCAAACGAATTTTGTCAAAATCTAGTTTGACTCCAGCCGCCTCACCTGCACGTCGCGTACTATCAAACAGATATTGCAATTCTTCTGGTTTGATGCCTTTTCTATTTTGCATAAAGCTGCGAAATTCGTACCCGTCAGCAGGAACGGTATTGTCGAGCATAAAAGGATGCCAGCGAATATCAACTTCTTTTTCTGGCCATTGTGCCAGTGCATCAAACAGATGCTTTTTCCCTATTCTACACCAGGGACAAACTGGATCGTGAAAGATGTCTATCAGCATAGTTGTCATTCTTCAAATGCTAATATTTCTGTGCATTTGTGGTTTAAAATCTCGTTGAATCGTTGGATTTAAAGGCTGTAAAAAAACGTTGATTTTTTCTTAAAAAAAGCTTTGGGTATTTTCAAACTCTTGAATTAATGCGTCTCTATCTTTCCTAGCTACCAGTTTCGCCAATCGGCTGTAAGTATTAGCTAAAAAGCTAATTGCATTACACCTTTCTTCTGTGGCTAGCATAATATCAACACATAAATTAGGATTTTGAGAAAACAAACGTTTAACAATATCAATTTCTTGACGGTAGTTAGGTGTTGACATTGTTAAGCTCTGCTCTACATCCACTTTCACTTGTGCTAAGAAAACACCAAGGCTAAATCTACAGAAATGCTGCGTTGCTTGAATAACCACCATCATTTGATCGTGTTCTTCAGGCGTGCAAACAATTAACTCACTACCTTTACTTTTAAGAAAATCTAATAACCATTGAAATGATTCATCGTTTCGACCTGGACAGACTACCACTTTTTGTCCCGAAAACGATTTGATATTTGGCCCAAACATTGGATGTAAACCCATGACTGGGCCGGAATGGTGTTCGAGCATTGCTTGAATTGGCTGAGTCTTTACGCTGGTGATGTCACACAAAGCTGTAGTTGGGGCAAGGTATTTCGCTGCACGCTTGATAACATCAACTGTATATTCAATGGGAACGCTTACTACTACTAAGTCTGCCTGACTCAACAGTTTATCTGCGTATTCCCAATCCTCATGTTCGAGAACGCTGACATTGTGGCCTACTAGCGAAAGCTGCTCTTTAAATAATTTTCCCATTCTGCCGCGTCCACCGATGATGGTAATTTGTCGGGAACTGACATGATTTGTTGCAGATTTAGGAATCAGAGTAGCATGGCAACTATTTACTACACTTGCCCAAACAGACTCAGGAATACCAGCTTGAGCGAGGAGGGGAGCCACATCAGCCAGTTGTTCATCTAAAGAAGGTTGTTCTGATGCTGCTAATAATGATATGCGATCGCTAAGTAGGGCGATTAAGCTTTGGTCAGTTTTTTTAAGCTGATCTGAATAAGAGGATTTCAAAGGCATTTTTCCTGTCCCCAATTTTCAAATATCAACAAGTGATTCGTTGGAAGTCAATTCGGGCAAGATATCCAAAGTTGTTGCTTTTTTGGCAATCACATCAGCAAATAACTCTTCATACCGATCTAGCGCTTGCTCAAACGAATAGTTTTCTACCGCAAACTTTCTTCCTTTGCAGCTTAATTGTGCTACTAATTCCGGCTGATTATATAAATCTAATACCGCCGCAGCTAAAGCATCTGCTGACTCTGGTTCAACAATAACGCCGCCACCACTTTCTTTAATAGCTTTGGCAGCAGTACCAGTAGAAGGAACTGAACCCACAATTGGGCGACCACTGGCTAACAGCAGTGGTATTTTAGAAGGCATATTAAAGGAAATTACATTGCTCTTTTGCACAATCAAGCCGATATCTGCGGCTGCTAACATTTGTGGTAGTTTTTCTCGCGGTTGCAATGGTAGCAGCGAAACGTTATCTGCACCACAAGCCAGACAATGTTTTTGCAACCTTTCGAGGGCTTGAGATTCACCGGCAATAACAAAGACAATTTCTTTTAGATGACGCAAGCGAACTGCTGCTTCTATTACTGTCTCCAAACCTTGCGTCAGAGCAATATTACCTGAATAAAGCACTACAAATTTATCATCAAGCTGATGGGTAGCCCTCCAGGAGTTATTCTCCTTCGGTAAAGGGCGGATGAAATTTAGATTCACCCAATTAGGAATGCAGGCAATTTTATCAGTCGGTACACCTTTATTTATTAAATTATCTACAAAGCCATCGGCAATTACGCTAATGGTATGTGCAGTTCGGTAAGCAAACTTCTCTAAAGCTTCTAGAGCTTTAATCATCAACTTATTTTTAATTAGCCCAACACGTACAGCAGCTTCCGGGAGGATATCTTGCACATTCAGCACTACTGGGCAATTGTATAGCCAAGCTATTAAGGTTGCAGGTAAACAAACTAGTAGCGGCGGCACTGTTAAGAGAATTACATCAGGCCGTTCGCCCTTAAGAGCTTGTGGCAAACTCGTAAAAACAAAGCTCAACTCTAGCAGTAACCGATCTACGAGGTTAGGTTTAGACTTAATCCGCAGGTAACTACGCTGAATGGTAACACCATTTTTTTGTTCAGTAACGTATAACTTACCTCGATACCCATCGTAAATCTGGCGTTGAGGATAGTTAGGCATACCAGTGATTACCCGCACTTGGTGGCCTCGCTTCACCAGCCCTTCTGCTAGTTCAGTCATCAAAGGTGCAATACCAATTGGCTCTGGATGATAATTGTATGAATAAATAAGAATTTGCATGAGTTGTTAATGTCCTGGAAGCACCTTGATAATGATGTTGGCTTTAATTGTGTTAACCAGTTTTTATCTCCCTTATTCCGGATTTAATAACCTGAAAGTTTTTAGGAAAATTTCGTAGGGGATGTTAAAGCGAGCCTAACGCACCAAAATTCTTGAGATGGTGCGTTGTGCCTTTGCCTAATGCACCCTACGAAACTGTTAATCAAGCATGAGAACTCAACATTGTTTTTGCAATTACTTCTCTAAACTCAAGACAGGCTTTTGTTGTCCACGTTTTCGCAATGTGACGGTAGCAGCCCCAAATCCAAGCAATGCTAAACTCAGTGCTGAACTTGGCTCCGGTACTTGCTTTCTGCCTTCTACATTTAGCACTTGGACGCGACCTTGGAAGAAATCGCCCACATAAAGCTTGTCATCTTTGAGGGTTGTGCCACCCGTCCAGTTAAATCTGCCAGGAGTGAGGTCGAGGGGGTCGCCAAAAGGAGGGCCAGTTAATGCTGGGGGCGGTACAGGGTTACCTGATGCATCCAGGGCTGGTTGACCGAAGGAAGTCAAGAAGTTACCGTTTTTATCAAACACCTGAACGCGGCTATTGATAGAATCAGCTACATAAATATTCTCTTCTCCGTCCACTTCGATGCCAATTGGCTGAAGAAACTGTCCAGGTTCGCTACCTGCTGAACCAAATGCCAACAGAGGGTTACCATTTGGATCGAGCACTTGAACGCGGTTGTTATACTGGTCAGCTACAAAGATATTTCCACTAACTGGGGAAATTCTTACACCTGCGACACCTTGGAATTCCCCAGGTGCAGTGCCCAGAGTGCCACCAATGACACCAATTTGCTGTCCGTCAGGTGTGAATTTAAGGATCCTTTCGCCGTTAAAATCACCTACGTAAACGTTGCCAGTTTTGTCAAATGTTAAACCAGATGGTCCAAAGAAAATCCTATCATTTACGCGAGGGGTAAAATCTCCGTTTGCAAAGGATCTAATAAAGTTACCTTGAGAATCGAATTGATTGATGCGGTTGTTGTAAACATCACCTGAATACAGATCCCCTGTTACGGGATTAAAGTCTACAGTTGTTGGCTCGTCAAACTGCCCAGGTCCTGTGCCCCCGGAGCCAATTGCTCCAATATACTGACCGCTAGGATTAAATATTTCAATTTTGTTACCAAGGTCGTAGTTAGGACTACCATCTGCCGGGTTAATACCGCGTCCGTTAGCTATGAGGGTATTTCCTTGGCTATCCACCGCTATGCCTTGGGGAACAAACAGTTCTCCTGGGCCGAAGCCAGGACTACCGATACTTCTGTCGTAAGTTAATGTTACAGCATTGGCTTGGGCTGCTGTTGCCAACACCATGAATCCAGTACCGAGAATGCTGATTGAGAAATTTTTGACTAATCCCATAAGTTTGAAGTCCTGGTTGTATGAGTGTATACTCTTTCCTAGACTAATATTCGTTCCCAGTTCTAGTTCGGGAACCCTAATATTCGGGCTGCTGCCTCCTGTTTGAAATGCAACTTTCTGTGTGAGGCAGCAGCCTATTCTCTAACTATTACCTGACACCAGGTAATGAGGAATTAGACTATCTCTGCTTTGGGTAGTAACTCTTCACCCAACTTGTTTGGGCGTTTGCGCTTGGCGATCGCACTAGTTGCGCCTACACTAGCAAGTGCTAGTAAGCCAAGTATTGAAGTAGGCTCGGGGACTTTTTCTGTAACGATACCATCCACCCGAACAACCTGCCCGTTTTCTGGGCCGACACCACGGTTGGTAATATAAATCTTGCCGTCAGGGCCAATATCTATTCCATCAGCTGAATCTAATCCTTCACCTGCTGCAACGAGTGTTGTGCGAGTGCCATCAGGAGCAACTTGGATAAGAGAACCAGGTAGATTTGTGATGTCACCGTTTAACTGGGACTCGTCACTGAACTGTAAGACCAGCAAATTGCCGTTCTCATCAAAAGTTAAGTCGGTGATGTGCGTAAACCCATCTAGAAAAACCTCTGGGTTGCCATCCTCGCCGATGCGGAAGATCCGCGATTCATTTTCTGGATACGGAAAGCCCGTATATTCACCAACGTAGAAAGCTCCATCGGGACCAATTGCACCACCTGTCGGTACTGATTGAAGCGCTATATTTCCTCCAGGAAGTTGTTCTACTAGCCCTGGAAGTAATTCTACTAGGTCTGGAGGTAACTCTTGCCCTGGTGGTGCAGATGGCAATACTGAGGCGCTAAGGATTTTCTTAGGAATTGCGATCGCTTCAGAGTCACTGCCATCAAGTTTAATTTTGTAAGCAGCGTTTCCACCTCCATCAACGACATAAGCAGTATCGCCACCGATAGTCAGATCGTAGGGATTGGTAACTACATCTTGACCATCTGGATTGTTAGTAATTTCATACTTGCCAAAGTCGAAAATACTGTTGAGAGAGCCGGTATTCAGGTCAACTTTGTATAGTTGTGCTAAATTCGGGGCATTCAAAACTTTATCGGGTGCGGATGGCGGAAAAACTTTAAGTTGCGTTTCTGGGAGAGGGTATTTAGAACCAAGTTCAAGTGTTTCTTTATCGCGGTTTCCAGGATATCCAGCAAACCCAGTTAAAAGATAAGCATTTCCCAAAGAGTCGAATTGCAGGTCTTGAATACCAGCTCCTTGGTTGCCGGAGGGTTGTTCTGCGACAGACTGAAAGTTAGTGAGTAAACGCGTTTTGGTACCGTCTGGTGAGACTTTAACGAGTGAACCACTATTGCCTGCACAAAGAGGCTGAAATATTGCACTTGGAGATGGCTGGCAATTCCCGTTTCCTCCTATACCTGGCTCTGCTACGTATAGACTTCCATCAGGGCCAAAGCTATTAGCCCTTGCATTACTGATTCCATCGACAATTGTCGTTAGTGTTGCAGCTTGTACAGATGGCGTTCCACAAATAGCAGCAAAACAAAATGTAAGAGATGTAAGAGCAAATGACTTGAGTTTCATACCTTTGGAGATTGAGAGTTAAATAAGTGGAAACTTTTATGGTTTTAAAGACAACGAATCCCAGTCTTTGAAGAACGCAGGATTGGTTTGAAACTCTTTACTTGAGGGCCACGGCTCCATTTATGGGAGGTTTCGTGGCTCTCCTTTTGTGCAACCAACCAACGCCAAAGGCACCGATCGCTAATATGCCTAAAGCAGAACTTGGTTCAGGGACAGATTTGACATTTTCAATTCTGAGAACTTGTCCAAGTCCAGGGCGATCGCCTCGGTTTGTGACATATACTGCACTATCAGCACCAATAGTCAAGGCGCTAGGCGACTCTAATCCATTCCCACTCATAAGAGTTGTGCGTGTCCCATCGGCAGCTATTTTGATGACAGAACCATCAAAATCACCCTTCCAAGCTGACTGATTGGCGTACTGCAAAGCATACAAATTGCCCTCAGTATCAAATTCCAGGTCTGTGAGTTGGGTAAAGCCATCGGCGAAGACTGTTGGTTTGCCATCAGCACCGACTCGATAAATTTTTGCCCCATCCTCTGGAAAGGGAAAACCAGTAAATTGACTGATGTAATAAGCGCCATCAGGGCCTTTAGTCACACTTGAGGGTACTGGTTGAATTGCAAACTGCGATTGCACCACTTCACCTTGAGATGGAACCTGTGCCGGTTCATTGGATGGTGTACCGGAGGGTGGAAAAACTGGATTAGTCAAGATGTCTTGGGGAAACGCAACTATAGCCTGCAAATTACTACCATCAGCGTTAACACTGAGTAAATTGTTTGCACCTGCATCAACTGCAACTAACTTCTTGCCATCTATTGCAAAACCCAAGGGATTACTACCGACATCACCACCATCAGGATTGTTGGCGAGTTCATAGTTAGCTAAATCGGCAACACTCGCCCAGGAATTGGTATTAAAATCAGCAGCGATGATTTTACCGAGGTCAGTTTCACCTAAATTGCGATCGCGAAAGACTGGATTAGCCCCATACCCAATCAGAACATAAGGTTTACCTGTAGCATCAAATTTGATGTCACGGGGACCGGCGGCTCCAGTACCATCTGGTAATGCTAAGGAAGGAAGTCCTGTAAGTATGCGCTCGGTCTTACCATTCTCAATTTTGGTAACTGCGCCACTTGTGCCATAGCATAAAGAATCGCCTTGACCGCTTGCTGGTGGAACACAAGCTCCACTTCCCCCTATTCCCGCCTCTGTAACATAGAGATTACCATCAGGGCTAAAGCTCAAACCTCCGGCGTTATATAGACCGTCGGCGATTACTGAAAAGGATGCAGCTGAGGCAGCTTTCATTCCAGAAAAACCGGCAACACAAAAAGTGAGGATAGTAATAGTGAGTTGTTTCAGTTTCATGTGTTGCAATACAGCTAATCGTGGGGAATTTAGGGGTGAATTTTAAACGCAGAGTAACGCTGAGGTTTTAGTTGGTAACTAGTGCTTCTGGAGTTTTTGGTAGATAGCTCATTCCTCGGTCAAATGATTTGAGGTTTCCAGCTTTGGCTTCTAGTAAACGCTTGATGTTCATGCTCTCAGCGCCAAAGTCTTCAATTTGAAGTTTGCCGTGAGTAACAGTTCCATCTGTTTTCCAGAATGTGATCCGATGCAGGATAAAACCAGAAGCTTCGGGATCAGCGAAAGCATAAGCGGTTGGGATCAGTAACGCTACAGAACGCTGATAATATTCGTAGTCTGGATAAAAGTGTTCTTGTTCAAGCAAGTAGTATTTGCTCAGACTATGAACCCGCACGGAAACTTTTACTTTCTGGTCATATTCATCTTTGAATTCACCTGAATCAGAAGTAATATCCCCATTTGGGCGCAGTAAATGTGCCCACTCATCTATGTTTTGTAGGTTTTGTAGGTATTCAATGCCCATTTCAATTGGGGCATCAACATAGATAGTATCTGTATCGATAAAGTGGCTTCCTTTGGCTGCTGAGGTCAGACCAGCTTTGCGTTCCAAATTACCTTTTAGAGAACGACACTCGGAAGTATGTACCGTGTGAATTCCCTGCATAATCATCTGAGTTTGTCGTTTGGGATCGACAAAGCTCAACCAATGGAAGTATACACCTTTTTCATCTGTTCCCGGCTCAATGTAATCGGTGGGAAATAACAAAACAGGGTAAACCTGATAATATTTTTGATACTCTAATCCACAATGCCACTCAATTCCGTAGAAAAGCGGATTTTCTAATTTTTTAACATGATAATAGAGATTTTTGTGATAACCAGATGCAGTTCCGATCCAGGTATCTTCGTCAACTTGCTCTTTCATCCGGCTATAAAGAGTCCATTCGTCTAAGTTTTTTAAACTGCAAAGGTACTCAAAGGCGCTCTCTGGTGAAGTAGCAATGTAAGCTGATGTTGCAAATGTATTTTTTTCCACTTATCACTCCTTAAGATAATAACAATTAAGCTGCGACCGCCTGAGCCTTCTTTCGTTTACCGTTCTGAATGCGGTCTTCTGCTAATCGCTTAGCAGCATCGTTGGTAGTAATTTCCTGTTCTTTAGAAATATTAAAAATTGCTAGGAGTGTGTCATAAATGTTATGCACTTGCTTGAAAGCTTTTTCTTCGTCATAGCCAATCATTTCGTTGTAAACATTGATTAGCCCTCCGGCATTAATTACATAATCAGGGCTGTAAAGAATCCCTTTTTTGGCAAGCATTTGACTATGTAGTTGCTCATTCTCCAACTGATTGTTAGCGGCCCCTGCAATAATGGAAGCTTTTAAGAAAGGAATTGTATGACTATTAAGAATCCCTCCTAAAGCGCAAGGGGCAAAGATATCTACATCAAGAGAGTAAATTTCAGTTGGTTCTACAATAGTTGCGCCAAAAAGCCGTTTTGCCTCTTCCGTTTTTACTGGATCTACATCGCTAACAAAAAGTTTGACATCATGCTCATGTAAATGCTGGCAAAGGTTTTTACCTACATTTCCTAGACCTTGAACTGCAACTTTCATGCCATCAAGTCTTTGACTTTGCCAGCGAGACTCTACAGCAGCTTTAATTCCGAGAAAAACTCCTAGTGATGTTATAGGAGCAGGGCCACCAGATTTTTCTGATACCCCAACTACATATTTAGTTTCTTGACTGATTGTCCGCACATCATCAGGAGTAATATTGACATCTTGTCCGGTAATAAAACGCCCATTCAAACTGTCAACAAAACGTCCGTAGGCTCTTAACAGCTCATCTGTTTTATTTTCAGGATTACCGATAATGACTGCTTTTCCACCACCAGCCGGGATGTTAGCACAGGCAGCTTTATATGTCATACCACGACTAAGACGAAGTGCGTCTTTTAAAGCAGCTTCTTCGTTGACATAAGGTAAAATTCTTGTAGCTCCCATAGCTGGGCCCAAAGTTGTGTCATGGATAGCAATAATCGCCTTAATTTCGGGATTTTTACCATGACAAAAGAGAACTTGTTCGTGGCCCATTTCTCTAACAGTTTCAAATAGCAGCATTTTCACCTCTCGATATTGTTTGGAATTGGTTAGAGAAAGTAACTAACATTACAAAATGTAAAGATATAGACACAAAAACCTTCTCAAACATTAAGATTGGATGAAGTTAGGAAAAGACTTAGGGTTTAAAAATCAAAAACTTTAAATTCTAGTTGATTAGGTGTAATTTTTTGGCTGGAATAAAGTTTTTACCGCTTCTAAATTCATCCTTTGTCTTTTACTCAATAGACGAATCAAAACTGGATTGCAAAGTCCGTCTTGTTGAGATGTTTCAGTGTCTATATTGAAAGAAATTGTCAGGTTTTAGAATCAAGCCATTGGAAATGAAACTTGCTTTGCTCCATTTTTAGCTGCACTTGATTTAACTCCCTGTGCTGCCAAACTTTTATTACGTGCCCCAGAAGGTGCTGGTCGATCAGCGTCAATCACTACATCAATCAGAAAGGGAACAGTTGATGCCATCGCTTGTTCTAATGCTGCTTCGATATCTGACTCTCTGACGACTACGATCGCTTCTGCTCCCATACCACGAGCAATCATGGCAAAGTTTGTTGGTGGAAGCGTTGCATCTGCGCCCTTTAATCCCAAGATTTTCATACCTTGATGGCACATGTTGTAACGCGCATCGTTGAGGACAATCCAAATCGCAGGAATTTTGTATTTCACGGCTGTACTGATTTCGTTATTCATCAGCATTGCGCCATCGCCTACAATCCCTACAGCTTTGCCATTGTTCGCCACTGCTGCACCCAACACTCCTGTGACGGCGTGACCCATTGCGCCGACTCCGGTGCTGACTCGGTAACGATTGGCTTCGGAAAATTGGAGTAGATGAGTTGACCAAGTAAAGGAGTTACCACACTCCGCCATGACTACGGCATCGCTATCTTCAACAATTATCTTTTGAATAGCTGCCATCAATACTTCTGGCCGCACTGGATAATCTACCTCTGGAGCAGGTTCAATTGCTTTGTGTTCTGGACGAGGTAGTGACAAAGTCGTGGAATCAGGAGCATCCGGTAATTGCTGCAATAACTCTTCCACAAAAGCTTTGATATCAGACCGAACTCCGAAAGTTTCAACGTGTGGATAGGCTACACCTGGCACTTCGGGATCAATATCTACATGAACAAAACCTTCTTTAGGAACTAGCGCCGAACTCCAGAAGGAAGTCGGTTCACCAAGGCGGGTTCCTAATACGAGTGTGCGTAGTGGAGGTTGTTGTTCCATATAAGTTAAGACGGAAGCATGACCGCCTAAACCTGTGACACCCACAAACTGGGGATGATCTTCGGGGAAGATACCTTTACCACGGGGTGAACACATGACGGCTGCTCCCGTTCTTTCAGCGAGTTCAATGATTTCTTCTGCTGCGTCACGCGCACCGAAACCAACCCAGATGGCAAAGGGGCCAGATGATAATAACTCTACAGATTTAGCGATCGCTTCTTTTGAAGCAGTCATCGGGAACGGAGAAACATCTAGTTGAGGTAAGGATATATTTTCATCAACTAAACTTGTCTGCACAGCCGTGGGAACACTCAAATGGGCGACAAATCCGCCTGGTTGCGCCATAGCCAAAGCAAGTTTGCGAAAAATCTGCGGTAGTTGAGCCGCAGATTCAATCGTGATTGCATAGTTAAATAGCGCTCCTGAGGTAAAAATTCCTCCACTTGGCAATGTGTAAGTGCTGGTTTCTTGAATTGCCCAACGTCCACGCTGTGGTGCTGAAGTGCAAGCTGAGAGCAAAATTACCTTTGCACCTTCACCACGAGCCGCAAACAATCCGGTGAGGGCGTTGGTGATCCCCGGACCTGCTGTGGTAAAAACTACAGTGGGGCGATTATTGGCAAAGTATGCTTCGGTGGCTGCAAATGCTGCTCCTGCTTCATGGCGGAAGTTCAATACATTAATATTGCTATTGGACAGCGCACCCCAAAGGCTTGCCATCGCACCGCCAGCGACACCAAAAGCGTTGTTTACTCCCAAATTTACCAACATCTGAGCGATCGCATCGGCAACTGAAAGGGCTGGAGGTGTTTCATCATTTAAAAAAGGCTCAATTTCCGCATTCTTCTGCGATTCATCAAGCTGATGCGAAGCGTCAGATACAGACTCTACATATCTGTTTGCTGGAAATTCTTTGTATGGCTCAGTGGCGACTAGAGGAGAGTGTGAACCAGTATAGTTTTGACTCATTAGTTTTACGTAATTACATAAAGTTAAACAAAAGCTCTTTAGTTTACGATCACAGCGCTAAAATATTTTATACAAACAACCCTGTTGTTTTTAACGACTATGACAGAGCTTGGTCGTTCGTAGAAACAGTTGATTACTGCTGATTGATGCTTGTGAGCGCAGTAACAAAAAATTTTTACCAGAAGCATACAGCAATCAATACTGTGCTTCTTGTGACCAGAATAGAAGAGATAAAGACTGTTGTGCAATCAAAAATCCTTTGATGGGGGTGTCAAATCTTTCGCTTCTACTATATGACTACAGTGCTTAAGTAGGTCGGTAGGGAAAAACTAAACCATATAAAAGGTATGCAAACAAGCAAATAAGCTTAATTCAAGCCTTTCTCATAAACTTTACGAAACTTAATATAGTTAAGTTTAATAACGCCGACCTAATTAATGAGGCGCTTGCATAGGTGCTTGTCTTGTGATGGTTACTACGAACAAAACCTATTTGCAATGAAAAATCTTTTGATGAGGGTATTAATTCTTTCGCTTTTATCGTGATTGCGACATTTCCAACTTAGACATTTTGAAACATTGATATACTGCGTAGGCGTAGCCCGCCGTAGACATCGCTGCTAAGACACATTACCAAATTTACAATAGACAATCTTTTGATCTAGTTGTCAATTCTTTTGCTTCTAGATTCCCCCTAACCTACACCACTTGCTACAACCGGGAGAACCTTCAAACTCCTCTTTTTAAGGGGGGTTATCTCTTGTAGGGTAAGCCCTATAAGTCTTTCAGTCTTACTTTGAAGACGTTAACTTGTAACGCTAAAGGCATCATAACTTAACTTTTATCTTTCTTTTGAGAGATTGCTAAAAACTAAATATTTGTACTGCTTGATAAAATTTATTAGATTTTGATGTGAAATATAGCATGAATACCGTACATGATCAAAAAAAATGTTTTTTATATAACAAAAAAACATAAAATACACGTAAAATAACCGTGATATCTCTAATACAAATGTATTTCTGAGGAGGGATGACCGAGCATATTCTTCTATAGTTAAATTCCTGAGAGAGTAGGTTAAGATAATTTAAGAAAATAAATTGAGGAATAAAATTTGTTCATTTAAGCCAAGCCCAGCACTGCAAATTGATTTATGCTGACAATCAAACGACTCTACACCAGTAGTTCGCCAAAGTCTTTAGCTGGGGAAAGGTTAAAGGATAAAAATTCGTATACTTTAACCTTTCCTCTCTCAAAACCCAGCAATTTTAGGTTGGTGAACCATTAGCTTTGGTGCAGGTCTAGTTTAAATGTAAAATATCTTTTCTACTTTATATATTAAGAGTTTTGAACTCTTACCTAATAAGATTTATCGACTAATCTAGATTTGATTGGTCTAAAGTTTGTGTAGCTATAAAAAGCTGTTTAGATAAATAATAAATTTTGAATATCTTAGGTTTTTTTAGGAGAATTTGGTTTAATAATTCACTGTTTATTGGTATGATAATTTTTGTGAACCTGATTAGTAATATTTTTTAATTTACTAACTAATCTTATTTTTTAATAGCCTAACGGTGTCCTAAAGATTTTAGTAAGTTATGACTATTAACTCGTTAATGGCTATGGTACTGATTGATTACCAGGAGGAAGTAGGAATATGAATTCTGGCGACTATACATTAGCTAGATCAAAGAATCAATCGGTACTACAACCAGAAGTAGAGATGAAGTTTGCTCACTTCCTAATAAATCACTCTGTAGATGCTGCCTTCTGTTTAGGAGAAAACGCACAGTTTCTCTACGTCAACGATGCCACTTGCCGGATGACTGAGTATTCCCGTGAGGAATTACTTTCCATGAGGCTGCATGATATAGACGTAGATTTTTCTCTACACAATTGGTCAGATATTAGCTTACAGAGTTCCCTTACCTTTAAATCTCGCTATCGGGCAAAAGGAGGTCGAATATTTCTAGCAGAAATATCCATTAGCCATGTAAAACAACAAAATATGGAATTTGGCTGTGCTTTTGCTCGTGAGATAAGTGATGAAATAGTAGAACTGAGCGTGCAAAAGTGGACTGATGAATTAAGGGATGCTAAAGACAATTTGCAACAGGAATTTTATCAACTCAAGGCAAAAGAAGTAGAACTAGAAACATCTCTTTCTTTACTTCGTTCTACTCTTGAATCTACTGCAATTGGTATTGTTGCAGTTAACTTCGAGGGAGATATTCTGAACTTGAATCAGAAATTTGTCGATATGTGGCAGATACCAGAGTCCTTAATACTATCTAAAAAATGTCCTCGATGTAAAGCTTTTTTTGAGAACCAACTTAAAGATCCACAAGCTTTTAGTCGGCTGATTTGGGAAGTATCTAGCCAATCTGATTTCGAGAGCTACGACATTCTAGAGTTGAAAGATGGGAGAGTTTTTGCACATTACTCTAAGCCCCACTTATTGGAAGGGACAATTATTGGTAGAGTATGGAGTATTTGGGATATTACTGAATCGAAACGGACTGAAGAAGCATTACGGCTGAACGCAGTTAGATTTCGGACTTTAGCAGAAACGACAGATACCAGCACTTTTTTGATTCAAGGTGCACGGCTTTGCTATATAAATCCAGCAGTAGAGCAACTCACTGGCTACACAAAAGAGGAACTACTAACAGGCTTTGATATTCGCCGACTGATTAAAAGCAAAAAACGCAGACAGATACGTAAGCAGGGTGAAGCAGCTAACTTTGAATATCAGGAGATGAGTATTCTGACAAAAAACGGCACAGAGCGCTGGCTAGCTTGTGCGGTTGTAATGCTGGATGGAGGGCTGGATTTTGGTGGAAAACCAGTAGAAATGATTGCAGGTATAGATATTACCGATTACAAATATGCAGAATTAGGTCTTAACCAAGCTTTAGAACAAGCAAAACAACTTAGCGAACTTAGAGCGCGTTTTCTTTCTATGGTCTGCCATCAATTCCGGACACCACTGAATATTGTTTCATTTTCTAATAGTTTACTAAAGGAAGAAGTAGACAAACGTACACAAAAGAAAATACAACCACTACTGGATCACATTCAAAAAGCCACCGAACAACTCAGCCAGATGTTGGATGATATTTTGTTCTTCTCTAGAGCAGAAGCAGCAAAAATAAACTGTGAACCAAAACCGCTTGAGTTAGTTCAATTCTGTAATGATGTAGTTACACAAATGCAGATGAGTGTTCGCCAAATTCCGATTAATTTTGTGAGTCAAGATAACTCTTTAACAGCCTGCATTGATAAAAAACTCTTAGAGCCGATTTTAAATAATTTGCTCGACAATGCAATCAAGTATTCTCCCTCCAATATTGCAATTGATTTGAAACTTTCTTGCAAAAATGAGAAAGTAATTTTTCAGGTCAAAGATAAAGGGATCGGTATTTCAGTTGCAGATCAACAACGAATATTTGAGCCATTTTACCGTGGTAGTAATATTGATAGTATACCTGGTACTGGATTAGGGTTATCGATCCTTAAAACCCTTGTAGATTTACATCACGGTCAAGTCTCTGTAGAAAGTCAAGTTGGTGCAGGCACTACGTTTACCGTAATGTTGCCATTAAGCAAATCAGAGTTTAATAGTTCCGAGTTATGAGTGTTGAAATTAAGATAGTTGTTAATTAGTACTTAACAATCATAACTCTCGGAACGAAGTGATTTATCTCATGCCTATTTACATACTCACCAAAGAGTATAGTAAGCAGCTTCTGCAAAAAGTTATGGTAATAAAAAATTATGTACGAATCGCCAAAAAAAATTCTCGTTATTGAAGATGATAACGTTACCCGCAATCTTTACTTAAAAGGTCTTGAGGCTAAAGGTTTTGATACGATAGGTGCTAACAGCGGTGTTGCTGGTATCCAACAAGCACAAGAGCATATACCCGACTTAGTGATTTGCGATATCACGATGCCAGATATGGATGGTTATAACGTTCTAACTACGCTACGCCAAGATCCCGTTACAGGAATTATTCCCTTCATTTTTTTGACTGGCAGTAGTACCAAAGCAGATGTTCGCAAAGCTATGGAATTGGGAGCAGACGACTATCTTACCAAACCCTCTACACTAGATGAATTGCTCAGAGCGATCGCTATTCGCTTGCAAAAGCAAGCTACTCTCCAATACTGGTGGGCTATGAAATCTGAGAAAGCTCCAAAATCAGTATTTGCAGATAATACTACAGCGATCGCTGGAGGTGTTAGCGTTAGTGTTGGCAGAGCCTCTGGTACAGAAGCCTCTGCTAGAGAAGCCTCTGCTAGAGAAGCCCCTGATACAGAAATCATGATCCCTCCTAAATCAATCTTTCCCTACATTCCCCAATTAAAAGAAGTTTTCGACTTTATCGAAGCCCATTATCATCAAGGAATTACTTTGTGTGATGTGGCTGTTGCTGTTGGTTACTCACCTGCTTACTTAACTAACCGAGTAGCAAAGCAGACAGGAGAGACTGTAAACTGCTGGATTGTCAAACGCCGGATGGCGGGCGCTCGTTTTCTACTCCAAAATGATGATCAGACAGTCGAGAAGATAGCGAAAGCATTGGGCTATCAGGATGTGTCTCATTTCTCTCGCCAGTTTCGCCAACATCACGGTTTACCTCCCCAAGCTTGGCGCAAAGAGCATCAACTTGTATCGCAAAAACAGGTAAAATTTTGGCAAAATTGCTGAAAGGAGGTTCCAGCAGTGTTTATATCCCCATTATCCCTTAGCTTCAGAGTGTAACGAGTTACTCAATTCAAATAAATAGCTGCGTAAATTCATACATTAAATCCACCCTGCCCTTACGTAACATAGCTGGATCTAATCTTTCAGTAGTGTTGCAAGTCATCAAGACAACTAATCGTTGCTGCATCTGAATCCCAGACTCATCAATTACACTTTGATACAAAGTGCCATCTAGCAAACTCAGAACGTGTTCGGTTTTGTTATTGTATTGAGCTACCTCAGAAGCACGATTTTGCGCTAGATTATCAGCTTCGTTAATAACGATACAGATACGCTCTATATAAGTCGGTGGGACAAAGTTAGCGATCGCATCATGATCTAAAATAAAAATTACATACCCTAAAGGTACAAGAATTTCTTTTGCTACGGCCTGTGTCCAGACCGTTTTACCAGTACCTGGTTGTCCATGTACAACAACCGCTAACTGGTTTTGATTAAGAATCGCTTGTTGTACAGAATCAGTAAAACTTTGAATATCTGCCGGAAATGTGCGAATGGGAAATTGACTATGAACCTTGCCTACACGACTTTGATATCCACTCAGCATAACTGCTAAGTCGTAAGTCGCTTTGTTAATTAGCGGCGCGAGATTTTTCGCCATTATAGTATATTGTCGTCGCCCGCGATCGTAGGGATCAATTTGCAACCAAACGTCATTCTTCGACCAGTAGGCATAAACAGTATTGATAACATCTAAACGTTCCCAGTTAACAAATTTATCTATAGGGAAATAAAAATCTCTTTCTGAGTAATACTGGGTAATTATATCGGGACTACCCAATACACGTAAAACTCGTAATACAGTAATTTCTTGCAGTCGGTTAAGAACATAGTCAATGGGGATACTACTACGACTGACAAATTGAACGATTGGTGTTTCTGTACTCAAAACATCTTTATAGCGATGATCCGGTGATTGAGGATCTGGCGTGATGTAATTCCAAAACTTTTCAACTTCGTAGCGGGTATTATCAGATACAACATTTAATAAATTAGCCCACCAAGCATAATTATTTCGTCCCAAAACATCAGCAACATTACTTGCTAAATTCAAACTTTTTTGAGTTAATTCGCGGGAGTCACTATACAACAGTTGCCACAAAAACCCCCAATCTAATTCTCGGTTAAACGGTCGCCAACCACTAGCAAGCAAGCTTTGCCGGGTATTATTTGTAGGAGTGCCTTCATTACTTCTAAAATAGTCAAAATCCATATTTGTCAGTTGTGCAGCGTTAATCGAGTTATTTTGTGTTAAGTAGGAGATTTTAAAAAATTTTCTCGTAATATCAACTAATTACGTACAAATGGTAATTTTAGTTTCACAGTGCTGTACTGGCTAGGAAGTCTTTTTAATCTAACTCATCATCAATGTAATACAGTATAATACACGATAACTACTTGGGTCAACTTTTTTGACAAAGCAGTTAACTCTTAATGTACTTGCGCCACTTATCCATCTGTAGTTAAGCTCATCCCACCCGGTTAACTGTTGACGGTCAACAGTCAACGGCGTCGTAGTGTCTCTCATCCCATGTTTAAAAAGAGTAGGTTTTCCCGACGCCTTTTTATAAGACATTGAAAATTTGGGATGGTGCGTTATATCATGTCCGGTTGATTGCTTATTAAACCCGAAGAACCCCACCCCGCCAAAGCTACGCTTTGTCTCCCCTCCCGAAGAGCGGGGAGGAGTTGGGGGTGGGGTGCAATGACTATGGGAATCGTAACTAATTATGCGGACATGATATTAGCCTACGGTATAACACACGCGATAAAACTGCTGGCGAGGCGAGGTTTGGATGAGGTATCTCTTCTTGTTAATCAAGTTAAGTATTTGCCATTAATTTCTATATAACCCTCTGAAAGATCGCAACCCCATACAGTTGCAGAGGCTTCCCCAATATTGAGACTAACGTGGATATTTACTTGATCTTTGGACATAATTTGTCGCAACTTTTCCAGATTTTCATTAGTTAAGCTATTAGGATAAACTTTTACATTATCAAAACTAATAACAACTTGTTCTGGATTTATTTGCTGTTCATTTTCACATTTGCCTATAGCCATAGCAACTCGTCCCCAATTTGGATCTGCTCCATAAACGGCAGTTTTTACTAATGGTGAATTCACAATTGCTTTAGCTACTGTTTTAGCTTGTGCATAATTAATCGCTGAATCTACAGTCACCTGAATAATTTTGGTAGCACCTTCTGCGTCTCTAGCAATTTTCAGCACCAATTCTTGTGCAACTTCTTGCAATGCACTGGCAAAATCTGCTTCTGAAACTTCACCGGCTAAACCATTAGCTAGAATCACAGCGGAGTCACTGGTAGAAGTGTCAGTGTCTACGCTCAAGCAGTTAAAGGTTTTATCTATAGTAGAGCGAAAAATAGCACGAAGGCTATTTGGAGAAATTGCAGCGTCAGTAAAAAAGAAAGTTAAAAGGGTAGCCATATTAGGCTCAATCATGCCAACACCTTTGGCAATTCCTACTAGCTTGGCATTGCCTATTTGCCGTGTAGCTAATTTCGGTACTGTATCTGTGGTCATAATTCCACGGGCTGCCGCATGAAAATCAGCATCAGTCAAGTTTTTCCCCAATCCTAATAAACCCGCCCGGATTTTTTCAATCGGGTAACGTCTGCCAATTACGCCTGTAGAAGCTATCACAATGTCATGTGCAGCAATTCCAGTTTCAGCTGCAACTAATTGCAAAACCTCTTGAGCATCAGCGATGCCAACAGAACCATTAGCTACATTTGCATTCTTAGATATAACGACAATTGCTTGTGCTTGTGAATATTTTAAGTTATTGCGGCTAATAGTAACACTTGGGCCGGCAAAAAGACTTTGAGTGAAGACTCCATCAGCAACACAAGGAACTGATGATTTAATAAATACAAAATCATCAGTTTTATCTCGTATTCCCAAATTAGTAATAAATGCACTAAAACCCTGAGGCATGGAAGATATAATTGACGACATTTTTTTGGATTTAATAATTTTGGTTAATTATCTCATACCATTTGCAAAAATATTTATGGTACATAAATTGCCTGTAATATCGTATAGATAGATGTAAGCTTTTAGCAACCTATCTATAACAGAAAATCCATAAAATTTTCATAGAACCTAAAAGCTATAAATCAGTTAATGTGACAGTAAATGTCGTCCATCCGTTACCGCTTTCTACTTGAATGCTTCCTTGCAGTTGTTCGACTAATTTCTCTACTATAGATAAACCTAACCCTGAACCACCTTGATTCCAGATATCTGCATTGGGGAGGCGATAAAATTTCTCGAATATTCGTGGTAGCTCTGTTACCGGAATTTCTGCTGAATTACTGGTAATAATAATAGTTTTTGCGGGCGCTTCTGAGGAATTGTAACGTACGCTTAGGGCAATTTTACCACCCGCAGGTGTGTATTTACAGGCATTATTGAGCAATTCTACTAAGATTCGTTCCAAGCTAATACCATCTGAGAACAACGGCGGAAGATTTGAAGGGAGATTCAACTGTAGAGTTTGCTGATGTTCTTGAAGACGGATTTGAAATGGCTCAATAACCCAAGGTAACCACTGTTGTAAGAGCAACGCATCAGGTGTAATAACTGGATAAGATGAGCTTTCCAGCCGTTGTAAGTCTAGTAGATCGTTAATTAATTCTAGCTCGCGATCGCACTCACCTTCCATCAGTTCTAGATAGCGTTGAGCTTCCTCAGTACCAGGAGATAATTGTATCATTTGAATCATTAACTTTATATTACTCAGAGGCGATCGCAGTTCATGGGAAACTAAATTCAAAAAGTCATTTTTAAGTTGATTTATCTCTTTCCATTGCACTACAAGTTGCTCTTGTTCAAGTTGCTTTTGACGCGCTTCAATCGCTCGTTTTTGCTCAGTTATATCTCGAAAAACTAACACAGCGCCTGTAATATTATCTTGATCATCTTTAATTGGTGCAGCACTGTCATCAATTGGTATTTCTCCACCATCTTTAGTAATTAGAATAGTTTCTGCTGGAAGACTGACGATAATCCCATCTTGAAGGACTTTTACATCGGGCTTTCAATAGAGTGATGAGTTTCTGCATTAGCAATATTGAATATTTCTGATGAATTTCTGCCACAAGCTTCTTGCTGTTTCCATCCAGTGAGATTTTCAGCAACAGGATTCATAAAAGTTATCAATTCTTGCATATCACTAGCAATCACACCATCGCTAATACTTCTTAAAAGGGCATCCAACCATTTTTTATTTACTTTTAATTGCCTTTCTAAACCATGTTTAGTCAAAGTTATTTCAATATTTGTTTGTAGTTCTCTTTCTTTAAAAGGTTTGATTAGGTAGGCAAACGGCTCAGTTATCTTAGCTCGTTCCAATGTATTTTCATCTGCATGCATAAGCAGTCAAATAAATTACTGGAATATCCAAACGTTTATAAATTTCTTGGGCAGCTTCTATCCCGTCCATTGATCCTTTTAGCCTAATATCCATTAGTACTAAATCAGGGGATATTTCTACTGCTTTATTAATTGCTTCTTCTCCTGAAGAAGCGATAGCAGGAACGGTATAACCGAATTTTGTAAGTCGATACTGTAAATCTTTAGCAACAATAGCTTCATCTTCCACAACTAAAATTTTTGCGTTTGCCATCTTGTAGTTATTTTATATTTAACTTAATGTAAATACCATATGGCATTCTACTCCAATAGTACCTTTTATATGGAGATTCCCTCCAAGTTGATTAGTTAAGGCATCTACTAACTGCCAACCTAAAGAGGCCATATTTTTGAAATTAAAATTTGATGGTAAACCAATTCCATTATCACTAACTACCACTGTAACCTGATGATCCTGATTTTTTTTCCGATATAAATCGTACCATTTATATCTGTTGTAAATGCATATTTCAATGAATTGGATACAAGCTAATGGATAATTAAGCTACAAGGAATTGCTGTATCTAAGCCTAGAAACAGTTGCTCATCGATATTTATTGTCAGAGCGATCGCATCTTCATTGACTTCGTATGCACTAAATAAACTGGCTACCAAATCTCGGATATATTCACCAAAATTAATCTTTGCTAAGTCTTGAGACTGATACAATTTTTCGTGAACTAGAGCCATTGATGCAATCCGTTGTTGGCTTTGTTTGAATATTACCAAATCGTATTTATCTTTGATATAAGCAGATTGCAAGCTTAACAGACTAGAAATAACCTGTAAATTATTTTTGACACGATGGTAAATTTCTTTTAATAACACCTCTTTTTCTAAGAGTGATGCTTTGATTTGCTCCTCCCACTGCTTGCTTTCGCGCTGCGCGGCTTGTCGTTCGGTAATGTCTTCGATCACAGAAATAAAATACTTTGGCTTCCCAGTAAGTTCGCGCATCAAAGATACGGTGAGATTAACCCAAACTATGGAGCTATCTTTGCATAAATAGCGCTTTTCCATTGAGTAAGTTTGAATACTACCTGCTAAAATCTGGTCAACATATTTCAGGTCGGCGTTAAGATCATCTGGGTGAGTAATATCTTGGAAAGTTAGCAACTCTAGGTCTTCGGGTGTGTAACCGACAATATCGCAAAGCCTCTGGTTAACTAACAACCATCTTCCATCTATATCTACATGGGCGATGCCAACAGCAGCTTGATGGAATGCAGCCCGGAATCGCTGTTCGCTTTCCCGCAATGCTTGTTCTATTCGCTGGCGCTCAGTAATTTCTGCTTGTAGTGATTGATTAATTCTTTTTAACTCTGCTGTCCGTTGCTCAACCTTGTTTTCTAGTTGGTGAAGTAAACTACTTAATGCCTCCTCTACTTGCTTGCGTCCAGTGATGTCAGTATGTGAGCCTGCCATCCGCACTACATTACCGTTTTCATCCCACAGTGCCTGACCTCGATCCAAAATCCATTTATAAGTGCGGTCTTTACATATAACTCGATACTCAGCAATGTAAAACGGTGTCTTCTGAGCAAAGTGATCTTGAACTGCTTGTGTCACCCAGTTCAGAGCATCAGGATGCACTCGTGTCAGCCTTTCATCTAAATGGTTAGAAATTTCGTGGTCTTCGTAACCGAGCATTTCTTTCCAGCGAGCCGAGAAGAAAACTTCATTGGTTTTAACATTCCAGTCCCAAATTCCATCATTATTGCCGCGCAAAGCTAATTGCCAGCGTTGTTCACTTTCCCTCAACACCTCCTCAGTCCGTATACGTTCAGCAATTTCCTTTGCTAGTTGGGAATTTGCAGTCTCTAGTTGGGCAGGACTCGGTAGAGCCAGCGCTTGGGGTATTAATGGCACAAGTTCTACAGCTGTCAATACGGAAACGAAAGCGGTGATAGCTTTAATTAACCCTGATAGCCAATAGGTAGGGTACCAAAGCGTCCACACATCCATTAAATGGGTTGTGCCACAAGCAATGATGAATGTGCCAAACATCAGGAACATCCAGCCGAAAGGTATATCTCGGCGTTTACGGACAAAATAAACCAACATCACTGGAATTGAATAATAAGCAAGTCCAATTAATACATCTGAAACTAGGTGCAACCAGACCAATTCTGGTTTCCAGAGGTAGCAATGTCCGTGGGGAATAAACTGGCTAGTAGAGAAAAAATTATTTAAAAATTCCATCATAAAAATCTATACACTGCACAAGTCTTCACCAAAGTTCGAAGTGTAATAAAGCAAGAGGCTTTGAGCTTAAGCACCTTTAGTAGAAATACAGACGCCTAGAGTGTGGCTTCTCATACTCTTCATGAGAACACGTTCGGCGTTTGTCAGAGCTTCTTGTACTAGCGTTAGGCTAGTACAGAATAAAAGTTGAGGCTTCTACATTCTGTATTTGTCACGCTTTCTGAGTTTTTTAACCTGATAAGGTAAAGTTTATTGAAATTAAAGTACCGCGATCGCTTTGGTTTTTGTTACCGTAGATTCTCTGAAATGAACTCTTTGATATGATAAATACCTTCACGAAATCACAGTAATATTTCGCCTATATAATATAATTAATACTTACGTTGTAAGTATATTTTCCGTTTAGGAGGTTACTTAAAAAGTATTTTACTGCCCATCCCCAAGTTCCATCAGCGCCTTACCAGCTTTAAAAACGCCTCTCTCCGCTTTGCCTTCCAGGTGCAGGCAGTAAGCGTAGCCCCTTCAATGCAGACATACATCCATTCTGCGTTTTTCGTATAATCCAAGCTTTGGGATGTTTCCGGTTTGGGTACAAATAAGGAGAATTCTTTGAGTTGCATTTTTGCCGTTTGCACCCTGATGAAAATTATCAGTTTACATAGTGTGTGACCTTAACCGAACCGTATTGGATCGCCTCTTGTAAAATCTGACTGCGGCTTTTCCCTATCTGGTGGCATATTTGGTCTACTTCTTGCATTTGTTGAGGGTGAATCTTCGCCGCGATTAGCGGGCGTTGGTTCTGAGACATGGGTTAACTGCGGTTAACTCATGATGGTAGCAGATGGGGGAATGCGATCGGTTTTTCTGGATATCCAGAAAAGGAAGTTGCTCGCCTTTTGAGTTGTGATCGCGCCATTCTTTCACCCGTTGATATCCTGATTTAGCCATGCACGTCTTCCATTGGGTCTACTCGACCAATGCCCAACTCAAACAATTTAGTTTTTACCCCATCGCGGTCAATGCAGTAATAGTATTTTTTATCCCGAATATTTGCGAGGTAGTACCCTGACTTTCCTCCATTAATTCGGAATAATTCAATTACCACTTGTCCCTCAGTAATACCATAAACTGTATTGATGTCTTTGTGATTTGTTGTGCTGGTGGTTACGAAGGTTTCAATTTTGCCTTCAGTTCCTTTATGTATTGGTTTCTCGGAAGGAAATTTGGCTCTAGTTTTTTTAACAACTCTTGGGTTACTTCTTCCTTCACGCTCTGGTATCTGCTCATCAAGAATTTCACACGCAAGCCAGGTTAAAAAAAAGGTACTTCTTCGGGCTCAAGACGCTGAAATTTAGGAATAGCACCTTTAAAAAGGGTCGTTGTTCGCTATGGGCTAGTGGATGAGCAGGGCAATAATCTTGATGATGTTGAGAAGACTTTACCAGATTGGTTTCGCCCAGAAAAGATTTATCAGCATTTCAACGGTAAGCCATTAAATTTTGAAGATTAACCAATCTTTGCATACCAAAGGAAGGCTAGACAGTGCCATGCCTGCGACGGTAAACTACGCACCGAAGGACAAATAAAAAAGCTGGCTTGAGATTAGCCAGCTTTTCCATTAGAGTGTATGTTGCTTCTCTTAGAAACGAATTTACCATCAAGTCTTCTTTGTATACATCTATTAAATTGATATTAACCTACTAATACTTTCCTTTTTTTCCATTTATATAAGTTACATTTTGTCAAAACAAATTAGATGCGTTTCCCCTGGAACATTACCTCTTAAATAAATTTTACAAACTTAAGGCAAAAAAGAAATATTTCTTCTCATCTGTAGGGAACCTAATACAGATATTGTTGAAATCGTAAGCTGAGTGCAAACATTAGTTGTCACAAATTATTTAATGTATCGTTATTTAATTCAACTACCCATTTTTCTGGCTGACAACTAAATTTATTTGCATAAAGCGTAACTCTATTGGTGGCTTTTTAGTAAATTCAATTGGTTCTGCTACAACAAATTTAGCTGTTTACAATAAATTGCTAGTAGCCACGACAGTTCTATTACACAAGTTCTTCCTTAGGCAACAGAGGTAAAACATATGGCAACCTTCCCCACAAATGGTAATGATACTCTTACCGGCGGTCCAAACGCTGATACTTTGAACGGGCTCGGTGGCAATGATACTTTGAACGGGCTCGATGGCAACGACAGACTTAATGGTGGTCCTGGGTTTGATAACCTTAATGGTGGTATTGGAAATGATAGCCTGCTAGGTGGAACTGGCAACGACAGACTTAATGGTGGCTCGGGGCTTGATACCCTCGATGGTGGTCCTGGGTTTGATACCCTTAATGGTGAAGGTGGCAATGACATACTTCGTGGTAGCCAGGGAAATGATGTCCTCTCTGGTAGCGCTGGAAGGGATAGATTTGTGCTTAGGCAAGGGTTGACCGATAACATTTTCAATACGGCTAGTGGTAATAGTGACTTTACCCGCATTACTGACTTCAATGTTAACGAGGGTGATGTAATAGAACTACCTAATCTTGGAGTTAATGGTAATGTGAATGAAAGCGGCGATGCAGGAGAGACTATTTCTAATAGCCAGGTTATTCCACAAGGCACAACACCGCTAGATAGTATTTCTGGCACAATTGATAATAATAACGATGTTGACTTGTACCAAATCAATTTAACAGGCGCACAGTTTTCTGCAACGACAACTGATGCAGCTGAATTTGACACACAGTTGTTTTTGTTTGACGAGGATGGCGTTTTGCTCGCACAAAATGATGACGCCAGCAGCCTTCAATCAGAGCTTACGGGTTTATCATTAGATTCTGGAACCTACTTTTTGGGAATTTCGAGCTTCAATAACGATCCAAGCAATCCAGTTGGAGACCGACTTACCTCCTTCATAGGTACCGGAAACTCAAGCGGTGACTACACGATTGAATTAGTGGGGGTTGAGTCTAATCCTCCTACGTTTACCTTGGGTGAATCTCCTGCTGGTTTACCTGTAGGAACAGGGTTATTTTTTCAAAACGACTTAATTGCAATTGTTCAAGGAAGTGGGGTTCCAACAGATTTTACAACTGGCTTCGATTTCGGTGTCTAGATGCCTGAAATTACGTTTCTGAATTGATTATTCTCCGGTGTTTTTCTAGATCGGTTGGTTGAGTATGATGAGTAAAAAGTTTTACTAGTTTGAGGACCAAGCAACCGATCTATCCTTCTTCTGCCACTTTCCGGGTATTCTGAATAAAAGGATTAAAAGAAAAAACTCTGGAAGGGAAGCAGGGCAATGAATGTAGAATTACAAATCCTGAAACATTTGGCTTTCTTATGCCCACCCAACAGTTGCGATCGTAGATGAATATTGTGTGTAGTTGTTCACTCTCCCGCATCAAAAAAGGTTCAAAAAGGAACGGGGATGGGGGAATGTTTTATACCTTTACGAGCTTGGGTAAGAACTATCGCAATATAACTCCAAGGATCAACTTTTCTTAGACGACAAGTTTCAACGACACTGAAAACAGAGCAATAAGCTAAACTTTCTTCTGATGTGCGAGTTCACTAATACGTCGAGCGATTACAGCATGTCGTAAAGCTCTCTCGGCTTCATTATTGGTGGGTGGTAACTGTGCATGATAAAAACACGCAACCACGGCATCCCAATCAGTTAAAATCTCTTTAGCTAAAGCTTTTAACTTGGTATGCTCTGCAACCGTAGCTAATCGGTAGACTTTATAAAGGCGAGCGGGGTGTGAGTCTGATTCATCTTGTTCCCCGTCGCTAGTAGCAAGTGTATGTATCAGTTCCGTCAATTCAACTAACAAGCCACTGTCCTAAATCCGCCACTTCCTGATTTACAGCTTGTGTTAAAGCTATAACTTTACGGATGAGATGGGCTAAACAATGTTGACGTTTTGGGTAACTACTGTAAGCCCCATAGCCATCAGTGACTAACCACCCCACAAACGCCTCGCTTATAAGGTGCAATAATTCTTCTTTGCGACGACTGCCGATGTGGAAAACCGCGATTGTATTTGTAATGGCGACTACTTCTACACCTAACTTCTGAACAAGTGTTGGTTTTCGCACGTGTGTCCTGGAGCTTTTTGAGTTCGGCATCAGAGATAGTTGGAGAACCTGCGATGCCTACGCCTACGCCTGACATTCAGCAGCATACAAATCCTTGCTTGCCGCTTTCACAGACTCGATAACAGCCCCAGTTTCATCATCATCAGCCGCCTCTGCATCAATAATAGTGTACCCATCCTCGACTAATCCCCTCTAGCACCGATTCCCGATAGCAGCGCATCTCGACGTTTATGACAGAGCCATGCATCACTAGTGTTTAAGGTGCTACTTTTTCCCGAAACTGTTTACCAGCAGAAAATGCAGGTACTTTGGTAGCTGGAATCGTTATTGTCTCATTGGTTTTGGGATTACGCCCTTCACGTTGGGAGCGTTCGCGTCGCTCGAATGACCCAAAGCCTATAAGTGTTACCTTCTCACCATTTGCTACAGCTTCGGTAACCACGGACAAAAAAGCACTAATAACTTCATCGGCTTGCTTTTTTGTGATGTTGGTCTTTGCTGTTACAGCATCTACTAATTCACCTTTGTTCATAAATTTCCTCTAAGCATTGCAAGTAAAGGAAATGTAGCATTAATAACTATTATCAGGAAAGGGGGAAAAGGAATAAGAATCAAACAATACATGAAAATTAACAATGCACAACTACTATTGCATTCTTGCCCTGTTCCAGATTTTCTTTGATCAGTAACCCATCACCAGTAGCCAGGGGAAACAATGGTTTATAGAGGTTTTTATTATCTGGGCAATCGCGTAGTTATGATTATAAAGTTTTATATTTACGCAATATATAACAATTTTTAGGATCATAAAAATTATGCGACATTGCATTGCATTACAGACGAGTAGGATTGTTGTGATCGCTATACGGGATCATTATGCAAAGTTTAGGCATGGGCTGTTTTTAGTCAACAAACGACCTTTGCTTTGATCCTAGTCAGATCAACATTTAATGATCGCCTGTTGACACAAATGAGAGAATATACCGCGCTTGAGTGCAAACGATATTCTTATTTTTGTTTGCAGCTTGCGGTAGGTTCTACATTGTAGAAAGTCCCTGGCTTGGGGTTAATTGAACGCAACTCCTGGATAAAAGCATTAAATTTTGTATTGCTTATGCCGAAGCCAGCTTCAGCACAAGCAGATAAACCCCCTTCGATGGGAATAGGAGATCCCACCCTGGGACTAAATACAATGAATTTATCGACGGTGCCAGTGGCGACCCCAAACCCGATAACCTGGCGAATTGTTCGCAAAGCAGCATTATCTAAGGAACCACCAATACTGCCAATACTGATATTAACCGCACGACTCTCAGCAAACGCCGGCGCACTAATAGACAATACTGCTCCGACAATAATCAAAGAGGTAAACTTCTTCATTTTCCTTTCCTCCAAAAAATTGAAAAACTAATACAGAGGTTCCGACATGGATGAGGTACATTAGAGACTTTACCATGTAAGAATTTCAGATATCTTGTTGTACCTCACTCGACTCAAAACCTATGTAGGTAAAAAAGCGTAGACTAACTCTTTATTATACGGAAATTTTCTATTTTTAAGAGGAATTCAGCAGTCAGAATCAATTTATGTGCGGATTCAGACCTCCACTGATTGTTCGCATAGCATCCTGTCGGGAAGACCACCAAATTTAAAATTTGGTAGGGTGGGGGCATTGCTCCTGCATACCTATTTAGGGGTCTAGTTGAGGGAGTGGGGAAAGGAAAAACTGCTCTGGCGATCGCAGTCGATAGATTAGATGCAGCGCTAAAAGAGATAGACAAGGGAGAAGTAGGTTATTCAACCGATTTAGTTAACAAAGCACTAGGGCTTTTAAAAAGCTTAGTAAACTTATACCAATTCTGTATGAAGATGCGCCAAACTACGTCAAATTTATAGATGGGTGCATTTAGTAATTTTGTTATGAGTTGTCCATTCCAAATCGAGATTTCAGAAAGCTTTGAAGAATTGGAAAAAGCTCTCAGACATCCCACAGCGGCAAGTAGGAAGGAAAAATTGCTTTCTTCTCTATTGGCTCAAAAGTGGTCAAGTCAATAGCAGGCGATCGCGCTTCTGAACGTTTAGGGTGTTTAATTACGGCTATGGGAGTTAAACCTGTAGGTTTAAGCCAATTTCCATTAGGTACTTACTTTATACCTAGCAAAATTTGTGTGGATATAAAAATGAGTCTACTTGTAGGAAGTTGGCTTCGTCCTCTGTAAAATTGGTTACGCAGTTGCACTGAGTTAGATAGGTTGTAAAATTTTTTAAATAACCACAGAGGCACAGAGAACGCAGAGAGAATTAAATATAGAGACAAGACGATATAATTTCCAACAATTCCAAACTTTTGTGAACTTTATCATCTCTCTTTTCTCTGCCTACTCCGCGCCTATGTGGTGATTAAAAGTTGTAGTCAGAGTAAGTTACCCATGAATATGAAGAAATAGGGAATAACCACTGGCAGCAAAAATAAAAAGGATAGCTGTAGGAAAAATTACTACGTCCCTGACAATAAATAAAATCCAATCTTTTCTTAGTTCTTGTTTAAACTTAAGTTCTCTCAGCTTTCGCTCAAGTTCTACGTCTTCTTGTGACTGCAAATTTTTAGGTGAGATAGTTAGTGGATTGTCGCCTTTTTGGGCAATTATTTTTGATAAATCTGTTCTATCTGTCATGCTGTTTAGATGTCAATAATTAAAATATTACTGCCGAATTCCTTTGATAAACTCTGTTCTTGCTTCAATTATTGAAGGGATTAAAACACAACGCACTAACAAATTTATATTTAATTAGATGAGAGGATGATTTCATTCACTATCAATTGATTTGCTTCTGGAACTCCTAGTTTTTTGGTTTCCTCTTTAGCTATAACCATAATTTGCATCAAGGTTATAGCCTGACGCAGAGCATCACTTTTACTTATGCCTATAGTTGAGGTCTAAAATAAATATAACGCTCAAATCCTAAGTTTGTTAATTCATTTCATTGGTATAAGAGAAAGTGTGCGATCGCGGGTGATAATCTAATTTATAATTGCAGAATAAGTTATAGTTCTAAGTCTTCATTAAATATTGATTCAAGGTCTCTTGCAGCATGAATGACTCGTAGAATATCAATTGCTGATTCAGTGATGCGGTAAAAGATGAGATATTTTTGAAATCCTTTGATAGATATTTGTCGAATCTCTGGTATATTTGGATGGACAAATTGACATAGTTTTTCAATAGCCGGGGTTTTTGCTAATTGTTTAAATGTTGCTTCGGCTGCTGTTAAAAAGCGGTCTGAAACATTTAAGTTATCTTGTACTATGTACGTTGCTAAGTCTATTAAGTCCCGGATAACTTGAGGTCTTTTTTTATTTCAAACATCACGGCTAAATTGCATCTTGATGTTTGTTCATTCTTTGTCGGATTGTTTGACGGATATGTTCCCAATCTTGAACAGTCATTTCTGTTGCATTCCCAGAGTTTAATCCTTCCAGAAGCATTGTTTCTAGACGTTCTTTAGCTCTCTGTTTTTGGTCTTGTCGCACTAATTCACGAAAATATTCACTGACACTGCTGTAACCACCTTGAGCTACCTGTTCTTCTATATAAGTTCGCATGGTGTCAGGTAAGGAAATATTTATACTTTTCACAAGTCTTAGTTTTTGAATCTGTTTTTCTACATTATGGCAGTTTTTGCCATTTTATGCCATCGCACAGAAGATGTTATTTGGGATTGAACTGTGGTAATTGTTTCACTCCACAGCATACAAGTACGCCCTATTGTTAGAAGAGAAATTGCGCGATCGCGGCTGATAATCTAATTTATAATGGCATACAGTCAAATAATCGAGACTAACTAATGTTGAGTTTCTAAGGCATAATCCAGTTTTCTAATTTTAATCCATTGATACGTTCGTAATGACGAGTATTGTTTGTTACTAAAGTGTAGTTTTCTGCAAGTGCAACACTAGCAATTAGTAAATCAAATTCAGCAATTGTTTGCCCTATTCTACGGAGTTCTGCTTTTAATTCACCATACTTTCTCAAAGCAGGATCAGTTAAAGGTATGACGGGTAAGTTTTGAATGAAGTTTTCTGCACGAGTTAAATTTTCCACTACTCGTTGAGAATTATAAGCACCAAAATATAACTCAGCAACTGTGATGCTACAAATATAAATTTGCTCCCATCCTATTTCTCTAACTTTATTTCTGACTGAATTAATATCTTTAATCCAATAAATGGAAGTATCAGTATCAAGTAAATAAGTCATAGACTAATGTCATTGTTAGAAATAGTACGGCTATCATAAATGTCTTTGACTATTTCCTCAGCAGTACGTTCATCTTCCCAAGGGCCAAGCCTTTCCATAAATGTATCTAGTGGATGCGGTTTTGGCTGCTGTTCAGATGAGACAATTATTTCATTCACTATCAATTGATTTGCTTCTGGGACTCCTAATTTTTTGGTTTCCTCTTTAGCTATAACCATGATTTGCATTAAAGTTATAGCCTGACGCAGAACATCACCTTTACTTGTGCCTATTTTATTTGCTAGTTCGTCTAATATCTGGTTTAGTTCAGGTGACAAATCTAAGTTTAAGCGAATCATCTTTTGAGCGTCAGTCATGGTTCCATCCTTGTGTAAAATCTGAAGTATATTATAATTGGCTGATGCTGTAAAATTAACAGCGATAATTCAAAAATTTCATAAGGATATTCTGAATAATATAATGAGCCTTGTAACTGAACAGTAGATACTTATAACTTTGATCCTCATCTAGATGAGGATGATATTGTAAAAATTGAAAATTGGAAAATTGGTGTCATAGACGAGGGAAAAGAAGAAAATGAAAGCTTCTCATTTACAGCACAAGTCTTTGATATTGAGAGAACGGTTGTACGAAATAAGAGCTATAGAGTTGATATTATTTTAGAGTCACCTGATAGGGAAATAATAAAGCAGTTAGGAGATGCTTTAAGATCAAAGAATTCAGATAAATTGTTGGGTACGTGAGTAGAGTAATCCTATTTGAGTTGTGAAAGTTTCTTGTGTCTAAAAGTCTAATTTTGTAAGGTTTATAGCCTTTATCACCTTTTACGGATCGATAACTTATTATATATTAACCCCCCACCCTGATAAACATTTAGATGGGGGGTAATATCTCTCTAACTTAATGCACTAATCCGATCGCACTTTTCCTCAAGTCTCCACATTCCCGACGCTTCCAGATAAAAATACCACCCTTCGTCCTAGCTACAAAAATCAAGTTTTGCGACTTGTAAACTAAGTTTCTGAGTCCAAAACTAGCTTTTGTGACTCCAAAACTAGCTTTTGTTAAAGAATTTCAGCAAATCTACTCCCATTTTTCCTACTTGCTAAGTTCTCTTCAATAAAAAAACGCAAATATACGCATTCCGACGCAATTTCAGCGTTTCTAGACGTATAAATGCGATAAAAGTAGAAACAATTCCAGCTTTATTTAATGGGCGTTGCTGAATCTAGGGATGAAACGCAAAGGAAAATTCAATAAAATCATCCCGCATTTATGCAGCATCATTTAATGCACTAATGCGATCGCACGTTTAGTCAACGCTTCAGCAGTCAATCCATTAAACGCCATCAACTCGCCAGCACTCGCTGTAGTTTCGCCACGTTTCCACGCAAAGGTGTCGCGCTTCGCTGTACTCCGTAACAAAATTGGTTCTAGCATCCCCGCAGCACCACCAGTAACAGCAATTAGGGCATCGCCATCAAATAATTCAGCAAATTTCGCATCATCCAAGAAACCGCCTTCGGCTTGGGAACAGGTATCCCACGCAGTATCATGGCTACGGTACAATTGTCGAGGATTGATAACAGAAACTATCTTCGCACCAATACCTTCAGTTTCTAAGAAAGCCGCAGCTTCAAATACTGGCATTAATGTTAAATCACCAATTACAGCAAATACAACTTGTTTATCACCAGCAACTTCATGTAATAACACTGCACCATCGCGCAACCCTTGACGAGTTTGTTCTAAAGTTGTGCGAATTGGCAATGGCGATTTACTTGCAGTTATCACAATTCCCTTATTCTTAGTTTTCAACGCCCACTCATAACAAGCTTGAATACTATTAGCATCAGGCGGAAATAATGGGAAAACATTTCCATTTCGCATCAACGAAGCAAAGTAAGCTTCAATTTCTGGACGTTGGTGAGTCCAACCGTTGCGCCCTTGCTCTAATGCTCCTGCTGTGAATAAAGTAATAGTCGAGGGAGTTTTACGGCGCAATTCTGCCATTGCTTGGGTTACAGTTTGCCAAATTGGTAATCCGTTGATGGCAAAAGATTCGTAAGAACACCACAAAGTTCTCGCACCCATTAACGCCAAACCGGCAGCTAAACCGGCACAAGCATCTTCACTCAATGGTTCATAAACTTGTCCATTTGGTGCTTGATTATATAAGTCGTCGGTTGTAGGGTGGATAATCTTTAATGCTTGGTTGATGTTGGCAATTCCTGATGCTTCGTTACCATCGGCGTTAGTGACGAGAAAATTCTGATCTTTATTTCCAACGATTCCTACCAATCGTCCCATCGCGGTTGTGGAAACTTTTGGTTCGCCTCCAACTGCATATTCTTCTAAAGGTAATTCGCCTAATTCTGGTAATGGAAATTCAAATTCTGTCACCACAGTTTTTGCTGCTGGGCCACCACCGGCGCGTTCTGCATTTGTTCTAACTAATTGCCAAGCTTCCGCAGACAAAGCACGGGTTTGCAATGCACTAACAATATGTGGCGCATCCAGCGTATCTTTAGGATAGAGATTGTGAGATTTTGCACCCCGCGCGTGGACTCCTGCACCTTTAAGTTGTTTAATAATGAAGACGGTAAGTTTACCACCTAACGCCGATCGCGCTGCTTTATCTACACCAGAAAGCACTGTTTGAGTAAATGCTAGGCGTTTCTCAAAGGAAAAGGCGGTACTATCAACGTAATCCCCTGGTTGATTTTGATCGTCAAAATCCTTGGCATCCACTAAAACCACTTCATCAAAACCGTTACCTTGCCAATATGCCTGCATCTGTTCATTGGTTTTCAGAGAAACCATGCTGTGATGTTCTTGGCTGTAACCGTTCCACACCAACACCGGTAAGAAGTTGGTGACAGCAGGATAAGCAGTATGGAAGTGAGCGATCGCACTTACAATATAAGGCTCACCCAATCCACCATCACCAACTGTAAAGGGGAATAACTTATCTTTGTGCAACAGTGCAGCTGCCATTGCAAAGTGTTGCCCTTGTCCCAAAGGCCCAGCCGGTGAGAGAATACCGGGGATGTAACCAGAAAGGTGTCCTAAAAGTCCGTGCTTTTCTCGGAAGCGATCGCGCAATTCTTGGACTGTAAAAATTCCCATGTCCTCTAGCGAACGATCCAAGAACATGGCACTATAAAATCCGGGGGCGTGGTGTCCGACTTCGGTAATAATGTTCTTGTATCCCAGCATGACAAGAGATGCGTAAGCTTCTGCTTGGCTGGCGAATCCGCCGGGATGCCCAGAAGCTTTACTCGCAGTAACTTGCAAAGTTAGGTAACGGAGGGCATCGGCAGCGAGTAAAGTTTGATATACAGCTGCTTTGTCTGTGGGATCTGCGATCGCTACTTTGCCCGACTCTATAGCAGGTGTTGCGCCATAAGTTTCAAAATCTGGTAACGCTTCACCAAAATATTGAATTCCTTCAGAAAAATTAGGAAGCGCTGAAGATGCCTTTGGGGAGATTGCAGTCATGCTGAGTACCTTTTGACGATTCGGTGAAACTGTAGATGCTTGTTGAATTTAACAAAAATTTTACATCTTCGAGGTTGTAACAGTTTATTGCTTTTTTGCAACCTTAGAATAAGTACTTTAAATGGTTACGCGCCAAAATTATTTAGATTGATTTTCAATCCTTCAACATAATCCCCCACAGTCCTCATTAAAAAAGGCTATGGGGGATTTGAATATATTGCAACTGTCAAATAATGGATTTTAAAATTCTTATTATACAGCAATACAGTACATTTGAATATAACCAAAAGATGTAATTTAACTGGACATCTACCCAAAATATATTTAGTAAGTTTTTTCCGTAAATGCTTTTAAAGATTCAGAAAAAATATTATTATTGTCCTTGTAAAAATTAATGGTGTTTATTTGCCAATACGTTTCAATTAGTAGAATTTTCATTTATAAAATTCTCTTAAAAACTTTTTCAAGCTTACTATAATTTCCTCTTTAAAAAGAAGAGTTGGGGAGGAAAAGCATTACTCAAGCTTATTGAACTATTGTCAACCTAGTAAATCCTAAAACATCGAATCAACAATGAAAGGACTTGATAATATACGCACACTAGCATTACTACAAACTCTGCAATTAATTGCTAAACCCACAAAAACCTTAGAAAGTTGTGCCGCCAACTATGGTGACATCTTCACAATGCGGGTAATGGGTTTAAAGTCACCACCGATAGTATTTTTTAGCCATCCTCAAGCAATTAGTGATTGTTTCGCTATACCTGCACAAAAGTTAGATTTTAAGAAAGCAACCCATGTATTTAAACCCTTATTTGGAGAAAATTCTATTGTATTTCAAGAGGCGCGATCGCACCAACAACAGAGGCAGTTATTACTACCAGCCTTTCATGGCGATAATTTAAAGTCTTATGGACAAGTAATTTGTCAAATAACTGAAAAACTAATACAAGATTGGACATTAGGTAAAAATATTTGTATACATCACTTAATGTCAAATATCACTTTAAAAATTATTTTACAGGTAGTATTTGGTATTACTCATGGTGCGCGTTACCAACAATTAAAAGAACAATTGAGTTCTTTGTTAGAAGATGTAACTAAACCTTGGTATTCTAGCTTATTTTTCTTTCCGTTGCTGCAACAAGATTTAGGTGCATGGAGTCCTTGGGGAATGTTCCTAAAAAGACGAGAGCAAATTGACAAACTTATTTATGCAGAAATTTCTGAAAGACGTTCGCAAAATGATGCTATGCGTACAGACATTCTCAGTATGCTGATGTCAGCGCATGACGTAAATGGACAAAAGATGACAGATGAGGAATTACGCGATCAACTAGTTTCATTATTGTTGTTGGGTTATGAAACTACATCTGGCGTATTAGCCTGGATATTTCACTTAATTCACTCTCACCCAGAGGTGAAACATCGGTTAATGCAAGAACTAGACACTTTGGATGATATCACAAATCCTGAAGGAATTACACAATTACCTTATCTTACCGCCGTCTGTCAAGAAACACTGCGAATTCATCCTATTGCTTTAATTTGCACACCACGAATGGTAAAAGATAGTGTGGAAATTATGGGACAACAATTTACATCAGAAACAGTTTTAGTTCCTTGTATTTATTTAGCACATCGCCGAAGCGAGACTTACCCAGAACCAGAACAGTTTCAGCCAGAAAGATTTCTCAACCAAAAATTTTCACCTTACGAATATTTACCCTTCGGTGGGGGTTATCGCGGTTGCATTGGTGCTGCATTTTCCATGTATGAACTAAAATTAGTAACAGCGATAATCTTATCCAATTTTGAACTAAGCCTTACTGATAAACGTCCAGTGCATCCAGTCCGTCGTGGTATTACGATTGTTCCTAGTGGCGGTGTAAAAATGGTTGTTACCAAAAAAGCAAAACTTAAAAAACAAACAATACTTTCTACTTGATTACTCAATCCTCCAATTTGCATATACCGCAATGTAGATTCGTTCGTTAGCATCTAGCCTTTACAGTAACTAGTAAGAGGAAATTTAGGAGATTACTAATTCATGCCTGATGAGCATCGGTTGGAAGAACAATTCCTATCCCAGGAAGCTGAAAGAAGAATATCTGAAAAGCTAGATGACGCAGAAAAAATTGAAATAGATGTGCAAACCGATCTGTTGAAAATAGTTCAGGGACAGGCGGATGGAGTTTCGGTTGCAGGACAAGGATTAGTAATCCAAGAAGGCCTCCGGGTACAGGAAATAAAACTGCAAACAGATAGTATTGCCATTAATCCCTTCAGCGCTCTTTTTGGTCAAATAGAATTTAATGAACCAGTAAATGCCATAGCTCGCATTATAGTTACAGAAGTAGATATTAACCGCGCCTTGACCTCAGACTTGATTCGTAGCCAGATGCAAAACTTGGAGTTGGATGTAGATGGTGATATTGTGAGTTTTGAGCCGCAAAAAATTGAGGTATTTTTACCTGGTGATGGCAAAATAGAATGTAGAGGAAAGGTGCTGTTAAAAGAAATGGGAAATACTCGCCCTTTTGCTTACACTGCGATTCTTCGCCCACGGACTAATTTACAACCCGCAATGCTAGAAAGTTTTAACTGCACTGAGGGAGAAGGTGTTTCAATAGAATTCGTTACAGCATTAATGCACAAAGCTAAAGAACTAATGAGTTTACCATACTTTAAATGGGAAAATATAGCGGTTTCTATTAAAGATATAAAAGTAGAAATTGGTAGTTTAATACTTATGGTAGAAACTCAAGTAAAGCAAATACCATCATCCTTAACTGCACTATCTCCTTAGTAGTCTTAGCATTAATTAAAGAGAATTTTTGTAACTAGGGAGTGATGCAAATTTATTAAAAGTTTTCTAAGCTTTTAAAACCTACTTATTTCTAAATTTCAACTATGCAAGAGTATGATGTTGTGCTAATCGGTGCCGGACACAATGGGTTAGTTTGTGCAGCTTACTTGTTAAAAGCTGGTTATAGCGTCCTGTTACTAGAAAAGCGTTCTGTTCCAGGTGGTGCAGCAACAACCGAAGAATGTTTACCACAAGAGGCTCCTGGATTTAAATTTAACTTGTGTGCTATTGACCATGAATTCATTCACTTAGGGCCGGTAGTTGAAGAATTAGAACTAGAAAAATATGGCTTGCATTATTTGGAGTGTGATCCAGTTGCTTTCTGTCCTCATCCTGATGGTAAGTATTTCTTAGCACATAAGTCGCTGGAAAAAACTTGTGCAGAAATCGCTCGTTATAGTGAACGTGATGCCAAAAAATACGCAGAATTTGTAGATTATTGGCAACGAGCGATCGGTGCAATGGTTCCTATGTTTAATGCACCGCCCAAATCGATTATAGATATCCTTGGTAACTACGATATCAAAAAATTAAAAGATTTATTTTCGATGATTGGTTCCCCGAATAAAACGCTGGACTTTATTCGCACCATGTTAACCAGCGCTGAGGATTTACTTAACGAGTGGTTTGATGAGGAATTTTTAAAAGCGCCATTAGCCAGACTTGCAGCAGAACTTGGTGCGCCGCCATCGCAAAAAACCCTTGCCATTGGTGCAATTATGATGGCGATGCGTCACAATCCTGGAATGGCCAGACCACGCGGCGGAACTGGCGCACTTGTGAAAGCTTTAGTGAATTTAGTCACAAGTCAGGGTGGCGTTATTCTGACAGACCAGCATGTTGAAAAAGTTTTAATTGATAATGGAAAAGCTGTTGGTGTACGAGTTGCTGGTAACACTGAATATCGCGCTAAATATGGCGTGATTTCTAATATTGATGCCAAGCGATTATTTTTGCAAATGACTGATAAAAGCGATATCGATGGAGCCGATCCTGACTTATGGGAAAGATTAGAACGCCGTATCGTTAACAACAACGAAACTATCCTCAAGATAGACTTGGCTTTAGACGAACCACTACGCTTTCCATACCACGCCCACAAAGACGAATATCTCGTTGGTTCTATCTTGATTGCCGATTCTGTGGCTCATGTAGAACAGGCTCATAGTAAATGTAGCTTGGGAGAAATTCCTGATTCTGACCCATCAATGTATGTGGTGATGCCTAGCTATTTAGATCCCACATTAGCACCACCAGGTAAGCACACTGTATGGATTGAGTATTTTGCCCCTTATCAAATTGCTGGTGCAGAAGGGACTGGTTTAAAAGGTACTGGTTGGACAGATGAATTGAAAAACAAAGTTGCAGATAAAGTGGTTGATAAGTTGGCAGACTATGCACCAAATGTCAAGAATGCAACGATCGCCCGTCGTGTAGAAAGTCCAGCAGAATTAGGTGAGAGATTAGGTGCGTATAAAGGGAATTATTACCATATTGACATGACTTTAGATCAGATGGTATTTTTCCGTCCCTTGCCAGAAATAGCCAACTACAAAACGCCAATTGAGAATCTATTTTTGACTGGTGCAGGAACTCACCCAGGTGGTTCGATTTCGGGAATGCCGGGACGCAATTGTGCGCGTGTATTTTTGCAGGCAAAGCATCCAATTAGCCAAACTTTGAAAGATGCGCGGGATTCGATTAAGTCAACTGTCGAGTCGGTGTTTGGAATTAATTAACCGTTGTACATCCTGTTAAACAATAAGTTTTTAAGCGGAGATGATATCATTGTTGCTCGAAAACCCTAGCTAATTAGCAGTTGGCATCCTCCTACTGAGTGAAGTATCGAGAGGCTCAGATCCGCGACTTATTAAATAAGTCGCGGATCTTTTTGTTCGTAACTCTTGTATGGATTGCTATAGCAACACAAATTATCGTTTTTGGCTGAAATATTTTCTAAATAATTGCTTTATGTGTATTTAATATGATAATGTAACATACGCTTGATTTGAAGAAGCTTCTATGCATCCTCAAAAAAGTTATTTTTCAAAATTTAAGTAAATGAATGGTAAAAAGTAGTGTATTTTGATAACACTCAAAAAACGAATAAACTTTAACACCATTTTATAAATTCTGTAGGTACAGCATGGTTTTTTGGCGCTGCTTCGTTGCATCTGGCTTGATAGCTTTCTTGGCATTTGGCTGTAGTGGTGGGGCAAACTCATCAACAGAAAAGACTACACAAGTTGTGCAAAAAAGTAATGTAACCCAGCTTTTCATTGAAGCGAAGGTTACCCAGAAAGCAGAAGATTTCTTTCATCAAGGTAATAATTTATTAGATGGACAACGTTATGAAGATGCAATAAAAGCATACGACAAAGCGATCGCTATCAAAGTTGAGAGTCCTGAAGCTTGGATTAACCGTGGCATAGCTTTAACATCGTTGCAACGTTACCAAGACGCGATCGCATCCTACGATAGAGCGATCGCCATCCAACCCGGCAAATATGAAGCCTGGTATAATCGTGGCATAGCCTTAACGTCGTTACAACGCTACAAAGACGCGATTGCATCTTACGACAAAGCGATCGCTATTCAACCCGACAAGTATGAAGCCTTAATTAATCGAGGCATTGCTCTGACAAAACTACACCGCTACCAAGATGCGATCGCATCTTATGATAGAGCGATCGCCATCAAGCAAGATTTACACCAAGCATATTACAACAAAGCTTGCTCTTATGCTTTACAAAGCAATCTCAAATTAGCAATTGAGAACTTAAACAAAGCAATCCGGCAGGTTCCTGATAAATACAAGAAATTAGCACAAACTGATCCAGACTTTAGCAAAATCCGTAATGAAAAACAGTTTCAGACATTACTTCAATAGTATTATTTAAATAGGACTCAGTATAGAATATAAACTTGCTGTAGCAATAATTTTTTCTCTTAAGCGGTTTACGATTAGACATGAAAAAATTGTTAATCACCGGAGCAAGTGGTTTTTTAGGATGGCATCTTTGCCAGCTTGCAAAACAAGAATGGGAAATTTATGGCACTTATTTTTCCCATTCTTTAGAGATTCCGGGCATCAAAATGCTAAAAGTGAACTTAACAGATTTTCAGGAATTGCAGCGTATATTTAGTGATGTCAAACCAACAGCAGTCATTCATACTGCTGCACTATCACAACCAAATTTTTGTCAAACCCATCCCGAAGAATCGCACGCAATTAACGTCACAGCATCCTGTAATATTGCCGGACTGTGTGCAGATAATTCTATTCCTTGTGCTTTTACCTCAACCGACTTAGTTTTTGATGGTTTAAATGCTCCCTATCGAGAAACAGATGCCGTGTGTTCTGTGAATCTTTACGGTGAGCAAAAAGTCATGGCAGAAGCAGGTATGCTAGAAAGACATCCCATGACCGCAGTGTGTCGGATGCCGTTAATGTTTGGTGCAGAAACACCCACAGCTAAAAGTTTTATTCAGCCATTTATTCAAACTTTACAAGCAGAAAAAGAACTAAATTTATTTATTGATGAATTTCGCACCCCAGTGAGTGGGACAACTGCCGCCAAAGGACTTTTATTAGCATTGGAAAAAGTTAACGGCATTATTCACTTAGGTGGAAAAGAACGAATTTCGCGTTATGATTTTGGACGAATATTAGTGGAAGTGTTTCAACTCCCCCCTATCGGTCTTAAATCTTGCCGACAACAAGACATGAAAATGGCAGCACCTAGACCAGCAGATGTTTCTTTGGATAGTTCTAAAGCTTTTACATTGGGTTATCAGCCTTTATCTGTAAAGGAAGAATTAGAGGAGTTAGAAGTTTTAATTCCTAACTTTTAATATCATATTCGCCAAATTACCCATAGTAAAAGAACCCCACTCCTAACCCCTCTCCCGCTTTCAAAGGTAGGGTGGTTTCATACAACTAGCTCTGTGTCCGGGAGGATCATAAATTATTTTTAAACCGCAGAGGCACAGAGAACGCTGAGAAAAAACAATCTTATTTTACGAGTCACCTTGAAAGTCCTAATAGAAATCCTAGCCATTTTTCTAGGATGAGTTATCCCCATTTTTCCGATGTCATCTGGGTTGGTAAAACGGCAAGATATGAACATCTAAGAACGTTTGCACAAAAATCTTATGTCTTCATTACTGGCTTTGTCCAACAGTTTAGCTGATACCGTAGAACAAGCTGGAAGCAGTGTAGTTGCAGTTAATGCGGGTACTCGTGTTTCCCCAAGCGGCATTCACTGGCGCAATGGAATTATTGTTACTTCTGATGAGTCCCTCCAGCGCTACGATGATATTACCATCACTCTATCAAGTGGTAGCACTGCACCAGTAACACTCATCGGTCATGACTCTAGCACTGATATCGCTGTTTTTAAACTAGAAAATGTAGAAATACCTGTGGCAAAAATTGGCGATGCCAAAACACTCAAAGTTGGTCATCTGGTACTAGGGTTAGCAAGAGGTAGCGAAGGTGACTTAAGGGCAGCGATGGGTGCGGTGAGTGTGGTTAGCGGTGCTTGGCGGAGTATGAATGGCGGGAATATTGACCAATTCATCCGCCCAGACATCACTCTTTACTCTGGTTTTGCAGGTGGGCCGCTTGTAGATGCTGCTGGTTTTGTGGTAGGCATGAATACATCAGGGCGGCGTGGTACTGCTTTGACTATTCCCACTGCTACAGTCGATCGCGTGGTTGACCAATTAGTAGCAAAAGGACGCATTTCAAAAGGCTACTTAGGTGTGGGAATGCAACCTGTACGCTTACCAAAGAACCTAAAAACTGCTCTCAATTTAACTGCTGCAACTGGGGTAATTGTCGTTAATGTTGAGTCTTCCGGACCTGCTGACAATGCAGGTGTGTTGCTTGGCGATGTTTTGGTAACGTTCGATGGCGTAACTGTGGGCGATACAGGTGATGTGCTGGCGTTACTCAATAGTAGCGATCGCATTGGTAAAACTGTCAACTTGCAAGTTGTCCGGGGTGGAGTGTTAGTTGAGTTAGTGATCGCAGTTGGCGAACGACCTACTAAGGAAGAATAATCCAATTTGGGATGAGTTTAACTAACTGTGTCAAGATTTATCTAAATTTTCTATTCATTCGAGCTTCTGAACTCGGAACTTCCACCTTTTTACTCAAACGTTCAAGCTTTAAACTCGGAACTGTCAGAATTTGCTTTCCAAAGTTGGGTTGACTGATATCTTGCAGTATTCTCAATTATCCCAACCCGACTAAAAACTATTGTTAGCCCACTGATTCTATTTTGATATGGAGAAAAATTGTATAACATGGCAAACACAACATTAACTAACATCGCTACTGAATTAACAGAGGTAGCTGCTAAACTACGCGATTGCACTGTCAAAGTGAAAAGCGGCTCTTTAGGAATCGGTTCTGGTGTAATTTGGCAATCTGACGGACTAATTATCACTAATGCTCATGTGGCAACCAGCAACCGCGCAACTGTGGAATTGGCAGATGGAAGGGTATTTGATGCAGTGCGTACACAATTTGATCCACAGCAGGATTTAGCAGCCCTGAAAATTGTCGCCACTAATTTAACTACTGCAATCATTGGCAATTCTGAGACGCTACGAGTGGGTGAATTAGTTTTAGCGGTGGGTAATCCCTTTGCTGACAGTGGTGCTGTGACAACTGGAATTATCTATGCAAATAATCCACGGGCTGTTATGGCTGATTTGCAATTGTATCCTGGAAATTCTGGGGGGCCACTTGCCGACTGTCTCGGTCGAGTTGTGGGAATTAATACGATGATTATTAATGGTTTGGCTGTGGCAGTTCCCAGCAGCACCGTTGAGCGTTTTTTACAGCGAAATAGTCGTCCGCAACTGGGAGTTACACTGCAACCTGTGCTTTTAAGTAGGCGTAGCTTGGGTTTATTAGTGTTGTCAATTTTACCTGGCAGTGCGGCGGAAACTGCTGGTGTGCAAATCGGGGATGTTTTAATTGGAGTTTCGGGACGATTATTCACTAGCATGAATAATTTAAGCAAATATCTCCATGACAGCAAAGGATCTGTACCGCTACAACTCCTACGCGGTGGGCAGCAATTCGTAATTTATGTTGAACAAGAGGCAGGGGAGCAGGGAGCAGGGAGCAAGGGGAGGGGAAGTCGTAGTGAAGTCTAGAAATTGGATAATTTATTTTTTGGAATTCCCTAAGAACATGTTCCGCTCTGCTCCACGGCACTTAATTGGGGTCATTTCCCCCTGCTCCCTGCCCCCTTCCCCCTGCCTCTTCGTTGAGGTGCAGTCTGATAAAACTGCTGTGGAGGCGACATGATCCGAGTGATGGTAGTTGCCACTTCCCCTGTTGTGCGGGCAGGGTTATCAGCTGTGGTGGCTACCAATTCTCGGCTGACGGTTGTGGGGAGTGCATCCGATTTGGATGTATTGGCAAGAGAAGTTGGGCAATTACAACCAGATGTGGTGCTGGTAGATTTGAGTGGCAATCTTCAACAATCAGTGTGGGATAAATTGCTGCTAATTCAAGAGGAGCAATATCCGCTAGGAATGATCGTTATTGTTGAGGAACTCGACAGCATCGACTTAGAGACAGCATTACGTTCTCGTATCCGAGGGATATTGCCCAGTACTAGCACAGAGTTAGAAATTGTTGCTGCTGTGGAGGCGATCGCTTTTGGTTTGGTAGTGCTGCACCCGGATGCTATAGAATTACTATCTATCCGGGAGAAAGTGGTGGCGAATCCCGTACAAACCTTGACACCACGGGAGATAGAGGTTTTAGGAATGCTTGGTTCTGGGTTGGGGAATAAAGCGATCGCTAAAAGCTTGCACATTTCGGAGCATACCGTCAAATTTCATCTCTCATCCATTTTTCAAAAGCTCAGTGTCTCTAGTCGCACTGAGGCTGTTGCTGTGGGTGTGCGATTGGGTTTGATTATGCTGTGATTTGTAGTGATTATCGGTTAAATGCAATAGACCTCTTGCATACAGAGATTTTCAGTTGAGTAGACTATAAAAAAAGACCTAACCCCCAGCCCCTTAAGAGCGAGCGTTGGGGAGTAAGATTCAAAGCCTCTCTCCTTTTAGGAGAGAGGAATGGAAGTGAGGTCAAAAATTAAGTTGCACATCGCATGAAGTCTATTCAATATCAAATGATGACATACAGCCTCAAATCAAGTCATGGTGTATGTATCACGTTTGATTCATTACTTAATATGAACATCTTAATGCTATCTTCCACCTTTCCCTACCCACCAACGCGCGGGGGAACCCAAGTAAGGACATTTAATTTACTGAAATACCTAAGTCAACGTCATAGTGTTACCCTGGCAACTCAACGCGAGGGCGATGTGACAGACGCAGAAGTAGCAGGATTACACGATTGTGTGGATCATCTCGCCATTTTTGAACGCCCGCCAGATTTAGGAAATACCGGAATATTGAAGAAAATACAAAGATTTGGGAGATTTTTGCAACAGGGAACACCGCCAAGCGTACTCAACCGCTACTCAGTTGAGATGCAAACATGGATTAATAACTGGGTGGAAGCGGGGAAATGTGATGTCATTACCTGTGAACATAGCGTTAATGAAATTTATGTACAATCGCATTTTCAGAAACAGCTAAAAACTATAGTTAATATTCATAGTTCTGTTTACGCTACTTGTCGCAACCAACTATCAACCGGCATTTCCGAAAATTCCCTCAGAGACAGAATTAATCTGCCACTTCTGCGGCGTTATGAGCAAAACTACTGTGCTAAATTTTCGGCAATTGTTGCAACAACAGAAGAAGATAAAATTCAACTACAAGAGTTTAACCCCAATAGTGAAATTACAGTTATTCCCAATGGTGTAGATTTAGCTTCTTTCCCCAGCCGTACCACCGATCCAGGTGGACATCGCTTAATTTTTATCGGTGCAATGGATAATTTGGCAAACATTGATGCTGTCTGCTTTTTCAGCAACGAAGTTTTGCCAGAAATCCAAAAATTGTATCCTGATACAACTTTCGATATTGTCGGTTCTCATCCGGTGCCAGAAGTTTTAGCACTTGATAAAAAACCAGGAGTTAGTGTGGTTGGGTGTGTGCCTTCGATGGTTGAATATTTACATCAATCTACCATTTGTGTTGTCCCCATGCGGACGGGGTTTGGCATTAAAAATAAAACTTTAGAGGCAATGGCAGCTGGTGTACCGATAGTAGCTAGCGATCGCGGTTTAGAAGGATTAGCCGTAGATCGCGCTAGTCATCCATTACGCGCATTACGAGCGAATAAATCGGCGGAGTACGTCACCGCTATTAGTCAACTATTTAATCGCCCACATCTGCGTTCACAATTGTCTCACAACGGCAGACAGCTAGTAGAAACACAATTTACTTGGGATATAGCTGGTAAAAGCTATGAACAAGTTTGTCTTGGGAGAGAGCAATAATAATTTGTATGATAAATTTTAATTGTTAAGCTGATGCGCGCTTAAATTGTATAAACACTCTTTACGGTCGTTAACTGTTGACGGTTATCATTCATCAGTCATCGGTCATCAGCCTCCATGTAAATGTTCAAGTTAAATGCGTAACAGCTTATTTGTTGTTGGTGTGGAACAAATGTGTGTAGAGAGGTTGCGATGAAACCTCTCTACATCGGTAGTACACATTATCTTATCTAAATCAGATTGGTTGTTAATTAGCTTGTAAAGAAACACATTAATTATGATCAAACTTAGTCGAAGCACCTAACACAAGTAACTTTTTATGTTTACGTTTATTCTTATTTTTCAGGGTAGTCAAATAATTATCAACGTAACGAAAAGCAGCTACACCATCGTAATCAGCAATGGCTATAGCTTGTAAGAAAACCTTTGAAGGAATTTCAAATGCTAAAAATTTTTCTGTTAAAATTAGCAAATCTTGATCTGTGGCAGGAAAAGTAGTTTCTTCTGCCTCTTCTGGATCAGAAAAGATATCTTCAATTAATGTTTTATACACTTTGTACCTCTCCAAATGCATAAGATGCAAAGCCTGTAATAAAGTTTAACTGCTGATCGCGAGTTTGTAAGTTGACTGGGAGTTCAGTACCAGCACATCCTATCTCTCGCAAAATCTCCAAACAATAAACACCGAGTTGAGTGTATGGAGCTTGCTCTAATTCTTGAGCTACTTCTAGAGCCATCTCCAGATTGACTTGGATAACCGTCTTTACAGGGTTGGTCATAAACACGCCCTAATAAACTGGATGCTCTAAGTTTTGATCACAAGCACAAATAGCGTAACGGTGTTTTTGCGGAATTTATGAAGAGGGGAAAATAAATTATCAGCGCATTTGCGGTAATGTATCCGAAATTATGCAAATAAGTCTGGAAACTAGGCAATTTCGATCTATGTGCGATCGCTGTTCGCGTAACAGACACACTAGAAAACGCTGGTAAGCTGTCGCCCATCTAAGTTGCACATTTTTCTGTGTTGACTGTTGACTGTTAACTGTCAGCAGTCAACAAACCTGATGAGTTATTGTGTAATTTAAAGGCATAATAGCTTATAACGCTTTGGGAGTCTTGCTACGCGCGACACGCTGCGCCTTTGCATAGCATCCCGCAGGGAACGTAGAGAAGTGCGGACTAGACTTATGCAATCAATAAATAAAAGGTGATTAGTAAAAGCCTGAAACGACCATTTGCCATAACACACAAAATCTTTTTTTTGTAAAGCGTGTAAGTCCTAGTTTTATTACTTCTCAATATTTTCGACACAAAAACGCATTTTTGGAAAAACTGAATCCTTATGCATCTTTAGTTGATCAGATATATAAAACAACATTAATTATGTTTAAGGTGATTTTATCAGAATTTTATAATTCAAGGGGTTTTATTATGCAAGTATTACAACGATCAAATACATTTGATCGTTGTAATACTGCAAGAGGTATACTATGTCCATTGTTGTTGGAATTCCTAACAATAATTTTTTGTCGAGCACTGATGGTGAAGATCAGATTTTTACTAGTGGAAGCAATGACAATATCTCCACTAGCCAAGAAAATAATGTAGTTGTTGGTAGTGGAGGCAATGTGTCATTGCTAGGTAGTGGAGACAATCTGTCATTGTTAGGTGGTGGTGGCAATTTGTCATTGCTAGGTGGTGGTGGCAATGTGTCATTTCTAAGTGGTGCAGGCAATGACACATTGGTAGGTGGTGCAGGCGATGACACATTGCTAAGTGGTGCAGGCGATGACACCTTCAAGGGTAGTGGCGGTAACGACAGTATTGATGGTGGAGATGGCTTTGATACCGCAGACTACAGCCAACTGGGTAAAGCCATCACCCTCTCAGGTGTAGGGACAATTACCAAAGCTGATGGATTTGGAACAGATCAACTCTTTAAAGTAGAAAAGGTGATTGCTGATGCTAGTGTTGCGAATAACACCATAGATGCGTCTCAATCTTTGTCTGGGGTATCCGCCACTGCTGATCTAGAAGCCCAAACTATCTCTGCCTTTAATGTTCCTGGTTTGGGAACATTAACATTCAATGTAGTCAACTTTGCCAACGTCATTGGTACAAATGAGGCTGACAACATTAAAGGCGATAGTCAAAATAATCAATTAACTGGTCTGGCTGGAAATGACCTGATTGATGGTGCATCGGGAAATGACACGTTGATAGGTGGTGCAGGCGATGACACCTTCAAGGGCAGTGGGGGTAACGACAGCATCGATGGTGGAGATGGCTTTGATAAAGCAGACTACAGCCAACTGGGTAAAGCCATCACCCTCTCAGGTGTAGGGACAATTACCAAAGCTGATGGATTTGGAACAGATCAAGTCTTTAAAGTAGAAACAGTTATTGCTGATGCTGGTGTTACGAATAATACCATAGATGCATCTCAATCTTTGTCTGGAGTATCTGCCACCGCTAACTTAGAAGCCCAAACTATCTCTGCCAACAACGTTCCCATCTTGGGTAAATTGACATTTAATGTACTCAACTTTGACAATGTGATCGGTACAAATGAAAGTGACAGCATTACTGGCGATAGCCAAGATAATCGATTAGTCGGTAATGCTGGCAATGACACTATCTCAGGTGGCTTAGGTAATGACACCATTATCGGTGGAGAAGGTAACGATATTCTCACAGGTGGCTTTGGTGCAGATAAGTTTATTTTCAACAGTGCTAAGGAGGGTCTTGACATCATTAAAGATTACAACTTTGCTCAGGGCGACGTAATCGAAGTTTCTAAAGTAGGGTTTGGTACTACTAATGTTAGCGACTTTTCCTACAACACCTCTAGCGGTAACTTGTCTTTCTTAGGAAATCAATTCGCTTCCCTCGAAAATCTCCCATCCAATGTGAATATTCAATTGGTATAAAATTAGAAGCTATTTATAAAGTAAATCTAAAGGTCAGTAAAAAGGAAAGTTGGCAACGGTAAGATACTTTTTATGTAGTGTATTTACATAGTTGCTCATGGCACGAAAGTCTTATCCTACAGACTTAAATGATATGGAGTGGGAAATCCTTGCGCTAAAGATTTACTTTATAAATGGTCTCTTACTTCGAGTCCCCAGTCTACGACAAATTAAAGTTTTTTGCAGTTTGTTACCAGGATAAAAGTTCTGTTGTAAAAAAAGAAAGAGGTTGGGCTGATAAAAGTATAAATTATATCAGTTTTTACCAGCTAGCCTTCAAACAGTTTTTGCAACAGAACCGTTGAAAACGGCAGTTGCTTTAAATCTCTCAACCAGAGCAATGTACTACCTCATCCTGGGTATTAAATTCTTCCATTTAGATGATATTTTCTACAAAATTAAGGAGTAAGCCTTGTGGTATTTACGATCAATCAATTATTCAAGTTATCTATTAAATATTTACCAACAATTGCAGCAATAATAACGGTTATTCCATTACCCGTTAAAGCCGCTACATTTTTAGTAACTGAACGTGCTGCTTTAGGAGGTAATGATGAAGTTAATTGGGGAAGTTTAGGTAAAGTATTTAATCCCTCTGCACCTGACTTTTCTGTTTTTTACCTAACTCTTTTTTAGCAACATCGCAAGGTGGTTTAGAGTTGGATATAAATATAGCTCCAACTAATAATCCTCAGATTACTCCACCGTATATCTTCCAAACTTTACCTCCACCTGGCATTCGGACTAACTTTGCCCAAGGAGATTTTATTCTCTTCGGAGGTATAGATCCAACAGGTTTTAAACCTCTTCCTCCTGGCGCTCCTGATCCTCGTACTCAGGGAAATGGAGGGCCTTTGAGTATTAGTTTTGCCCAGCCTGTTTTTGGCGCTGGTACTCAGATAGCTATAGATATTAGTAATTTAGAAGTTGAAACTTTTATCACAGCTTTTGATAATGCTAATAACCTCTTGGGTAGTTTCTCAGCTCTAAGTACTTCATCGCTAGCATTAGATAACTCGGCAGTGTTCTTGGGAATTCGTAGTGACACTCCAAACATCTCACGACTCATTTTTAGCAGTTCTTTTCCACAATACGCCTTAGCTATTAATCAGGTAAGTGTTATTGCAGTTCCTGAACCAACTTTTACCTTGGCGATATTAGCGTTTGGTCTTTCATGTGCTGTTTTAAAACGACCCCAACGTACTTGACCAAATAATTACTAATTTGTAATACTCGTCTCCGGCGAGAAGTAAGCTACGTAATTCGTAATTGAAGAGGCTACAGCAGCCCACATCAAAATCTCTAATTGGGTGGTCTGCAAGATGCTCCATGCACTTTTCCCAGTGGAGAATCAGAATTGGCTCAATCGGTCTATTAGGTGGCGTTGCAGAACAGCGGGATAAATTGAGGCAACACTTCTCTACGAACGCAAACAGCGTGTTGCAGACAGACGCTCTTGCTAGCTTGCTTCCCCAAAAGGGTACGACTACGCTCAGTGACCGGGAGCAGGGGGGAATTCTGGAAGTTGCTAAATCATCCCGCTTTCTCTGCAACGCCTATTAAGTAATTTATTTTCTAGATAGGTAATTGATTTTCCGGAATTGCCTCAATGGGATTGTAATTATGTTAGCGAGCTGTGTAACCCTACGGAGAAGCTAGCTAGCAAGAGCGTCTCATAGAGAGCGTCATTACGAATTATTATGATGAATTATTTCATCACTATGGGAGTGTCGAAATAATTCACCATTGAATAAGCTCGATTTTTTGAACATACTCAAATTTCTATCAGACGTAATTTCTATATAATTTTTATCTTTAGCCAAATTCAAGTCAATGTCATACAAAGAATTAGAACACATCATAGACAGTAAAATACAAAAAGCTATACGAAAGCACGAAGTAATAGTTGCTTTTATTAGTAGTTTGATTGGCTTAGTTTTTATACTCGGTTTGTTTCACGCTATTTTGCTCAACCACACTCAAATTCAATCCTTTTGTTTGAGATGATTACTTATTGCATTCAATAGGTTTTTATTATCAAAAGTTCCCTAATTTCTATAAAGTTAATCCAAGCTACACATATTTTTTATAAAAGTGAATTGCATTATGGAGAGTAAAAATAATGGCAGGGCTATATTCGTCTTATTTTTGACTGTATTTATAGACTTGCTAGGTTTCGGAATTATTTTGCCGATACTACCTTTGTATGCTGAACAATTCGGCGCAAAACCTAATGAGGCGACTCTACTTGTAGCTATTTATTCTTTAATGCAGTTCTTATTTGCACCATTATGGGGCAGATTTAGCGATCGCTACGGTCGTCGTCCAATTTTATTACTTACTTTATTAGGTTCTGTAATTGCATACACTGGGTTAGGTTTTGCCAACTCATTATGGATTTTATTTATTGCTCGTAGTCTTGCTGGAATTATGGCAGGGAATATTGCTACTGCTCAAGCATACATAGCAGATATTACCACGCCAGCTAATCGAGCTCGTGGCATGGGCATAATCGGAGCAGCTTTTGGCCTTGGTTTCATTCTTGGCCCAGCGATTGGAGGTCTTCTTATCGGATCTGATCCAGACAATGCTAACTTCCATCTACCGTCGTTGTTCGCAGCCGGATTATCTTTATTAGCATTGCTTTGCGCTTTGATGTTACTTCCAGAATCTCTAAATTCTGAGACTAAAGCCAAAATCCAAGCTTATCGCTACCGTCAGCGACGGCTGAACTTGCTACAACTGTCACAACGTCCACAGTTCTGTATGCTTGTTGGCATCTATTTTTTAGTAACCTTTGCTGTTGCGGCTATGGACTCTACATTAGCTTTATGGTCTAAGCAGGAATTAAACTGGGGCCCTCAACAAACTAGTTATCTTTTTGCTTTCATGGGGATTGTCAGCACAATCATTCAAGGAGGACTGATTGGATTCCTCAAGAAACACTTAGGTGAAATAAAGTTACTTACCTTGGGGATATTAGGATTAGGTGTAGGATTACTGCTAATTGGATTCTCACAAAGCTTAATTTTATTGTTGGTTGCCACCACGCTTGTGGCATGGGGAATTAGTATCAGCCAACCAATATTAAACAGTCTAATTTCCCAAATGACAGCCGCAGAAGAACAAGGACAAATATTAGGAATTGCCAGTTCTTGCTCTGCGCTAGCACGCATCGCTGGGCCAATATGGGCAGGGGCTAGTTTTATGAAATTTGGGAGTTCTGCTCCTTTTGTGAGTGGAACTTTAGTAATGCTAGTAGCTTTGACTCTTAGTTTGCAAGTAACTAAAAGTGCATCTGAACCAAAGACAGAACGTGTTGCCTGACAATCTAGGTCTTAGAGAATCTTTTAAAAGTGATGGCTGATGTATCCAAAACTTTAGATCCTCCTAAATCCTCCGATAAATTGGATGACTTTGAGGAGGTTATTCCTACTTTTTATTACAAATTAAAAATTACGAATTATTATGACAGGTCGCCGAGTATTGTTTTTAGGCATCTTTGTAAGTATTCTCCTTACTTACGCAATTTGGCTCGGTGGGAGTATTCCTGCAAGTATCACCAAACTTCCTGACCAAGGATTAAACTGGTACTACTGGAAGCTTCCCCAAGCAACCTTTTGGAGTCGAGCGACGGCTTGGGGGATGTACCTTGGGCATCAATTTAGCATCTGGGCGTGTATCTTGTGGGCGCAGCGATCGCAGTTGAAATACAAATCAGCCTTGCACCCGATAAACTACCTTATGCTTGCTATTAATGGTGCATTCATTGCTCTACACTTTCTCCAGACCTATATTTGGTACGATGCTCTAGCTCAAGATACTTCAATTTGGGCTTCTCAAGGTGCGGTTGTACTCCTACTGGTGTTCGTACTGATTTTGGAAACGCCTCGACGCGGTTTGTTTTTTGGCAATTCTGTTCCATTTCATCAACAGTTTTTGCGAATTATCAAGCTGTACCACGGCTATTTTTTTTCCTTCGCCACTATCTATACCTTCTGGTATCACCCAATGGAAGCGACTGTGGGGCATTTAATTGGTTTCCTCTATATGTTCTTACTTCTGCTCCAATCGTCGTTGATATTCAACCGCACCCATGTAAACCGTTGGTGGACATTTACTTTAGAAATCTCAGTATTATTACATAGTGTTATCGTATCTTTGATGTTGGGACAAAGCAAGTGGCCAACATTTCTCTTTGGTTTTCTTGGCATTTTAGTACTTACTCAACTCCACGGTCTACCTGTAAGTATCTTGACTAAACGTACTATCTACGGAGCCTTTTTAGTCAGTGTAATGGCCGTTTATGGACTGACTGAACGCGGCTTGGGCAGAATTTACGAAGTAACCTATATTCCTCTAATTGAGTTTGGGCTAGTTGGCGTAATTTACTTAATCTTCCTGCTCATCTTATGGACAATTTCTCGTTTGTCAAGACTTAAGTAATATGATTAGGACTCACGCACACTCTACGATTCTTGGCTTATTGGCGTCTTCTCTACGAGACGCTACACATTCGCGTAGCATTCCGTTCGCGCAGCGTCCCGTAGGGAAGGAAAGGCGATTCGATAAATTAAGCGTTTTGGCAATTTTTGCGTAAGTCCTAATGATGTCCGGGCAATTAAGCATAATACCGCCAAGCCCACCCCGCCAAAGCTGCGCTTTAGCTCATAATTCCTCTTTTCTCTGTGTTCTCTGCGCCTAATAAGGTTTATTAAAGGAGGTAGAAAACAGGGAGCTTTCTAGCAAGGGGGATAATAAATTCAAATTTGGACAAAGGGTACGAACCGACGCTCTAGTTTTGGTCAGCAGTATGAAGTTAGACAACTGTTAAATTATTCAAGCTGCCTTTGTAGCCACTAATCTCAATCACAGCATCCGTGAGGGCAGAGAATCCATTAGTGTTATCGTTGAGTACCAGAAAAGTCTGCTGATGATTGTCTTTACCAAGGGTAAAAGTTGCCGCACCTTTAGCTACAAAAGCAGCTGCAGTCAATATCTGTTGTATATCTGAGAGATTTAGACTCGCAACAGTGCCAAGTTGAACTAAATTAGCCGCGCTAACTGCATACAGCCCATCAATTTTATCTTGAGAAATGTTCAAGTCAGTTATTTCATCAAAGCTAGACAGCAGTGAATCACTCAGACTACTGAACACAAATTTATCAGCGCTACAACCGCAGAACTAAAGTTCACAGGCTTTTAGCTAAAGTCCGTTTTAACGAACTATAACCTTTTATCAGTCGTCTAAAGACGACTTTCGCTATTAAAGCTGATTCGTAAAGAAAATCTTAAGGATACCCAATTCATTGCTGGGTATGACTTTCAGAGAATAAACGCTTAATTTGCTCAAATTCCTGAAACCTTTGCCAGACAAAGACTTTACTCTAGTTTACAAATTAGCTCTTAGACTGGTGAATTCATTCTGAGGCGGGCTAGATGAGAATGAAATAGCCCTATAGAAAGATTCTTATTATGATACAGTATCAACCTAAATAAACATTAAAAAATTCACAACTTTACTCACCACCATTACTAACGATTTTTTGCTGTTGATAACGCAGTTTAAACTGCTGTTGTTGTATTTTATGATCCACAATAGGTTCAGGATAGCCAACAGCATGACGTTCTAAAGATGGAATTTTACCAGTAACTAAATATTCTGTATCTACAGACCGTAATTCTGACACCCATTGCCGAATATATTCCCCCTCTGGATCAAATTTTTGTGTTTGACTGGCTGGGTTAAAAATTCGCACAGGTTTAGGGTCCATGCCGCTAGAAGCACTCCATTGCCAACCCCCATTATTAGCAGATAAATCACCATCAATCAGGTGCTGCATAAAGTATTTTTCACCCAATTGGGGATTAATTAGCAAGTCTTTGGTAAGAAAACTAGCAACAATCATTCGGCAACGATTATGCATCCAGCCACTTTCATTCATCTGGCGCATTGCTGCATCCACAATAGGATAGCCTGTTCTTCCTTCGCACCAAGCTTGGAAATGTTCTTCGTTAGTTTGCCAAGGAAAGTTTTTAAAGGTATCGCGGAAAGCACCATCAGCTAATTCGGGGAAGTTATACATTGCATGTTGATAAAACTCCCGCCAAGCTAATTCTTGTTGCCATGTGCGAATATTAACAGCTGTTTCCGCGCTGCGGCTGTTTTCTAGTGCTTCTATCGTGGCTTGCCAAACGGTGCGAATGCCAATTACGCCAAATTTCAAAGCTGCACTCAGTTGCGATGTTCCGTCCACTGCGGGGAAATTTCGTTGTTCTTGGTATTCAGTAATTGCTTTAGCAGTAAATTCCTCTAAGCGTTCTTGCGCCGCCACCTCTCCCGGTGAAATAATTAATTCTCCATCCCAAATAAATCCTAAATCTTTGGCTGAAGGTAGCGTTAAGGCTCCTGCAAGTTGAGCAATTTCCTGTTCAGCTTCTGTTAACCCTTCAACATCTTGCAGAGTTTCTACTGGGTTTGCTTTCGGTTTGGTAATCCAATTTTTCCAGAAAGGGGTGTAAACGGTGTAAGGTTGATTGCTACCGGTGCGTAATTGCTCTGGGGAGTTGAGGATCTGATCCCAGTTTTGGTTAAGAAACTGAATGCCTTTTTCTTTGAGGGCATTTATAACGGTGCGATCGCGTTCTTGCGAATAAGGTTCTACATCCCAATTCCAAAAAACAGCTTTGGCATTTATTGCTTCTGCTAAAGCTGGTATCGCTTGTACAGGATTGGCGTGGAGTATTAATAACTGGCTACCAACTTCAGCATATCGCTCTTGCAGTTTCTGCAAGCAGCCAATCATATAAGTCACTTTCACACGAGCAACATCATCACGTTCCAGAATATTTGGATCAAGGCAAAACACGCCCACCACTTTCGGACTCTGCCGTTTTGCCGCAGCAAGTCCCGTATTGTCAGAAATGCGTAAATCGCGCCGATGCCAAAACAGAATTAAGTCAGACATTCCCTATTGGATATAGTTCACCCGTACTAGCTTAAATGCTAGTGGTACTAATGATCATCATTCTGGCGATAAATTTCTTCTGTTAATGGGCATTGATTATTCTGAAGCTCCATTTCCTTCATCCCCCTCATCTCACCATGCCCCATTCCCACAAACCCCGGTTTATCAGTCGGGAATAGTGGTTTTTTAACTTAAAGTTGAGTATACTCTTCTTAACAGTTAATTAGTCTTTTTGGTCATGGCTAACCTACTACTTGATGACGGTAAGATTGAGAGCGATTTAGGCGAAATAGCTCGTGAACTTGAGCCTCTTGGGATTCAACTCAGACATTACGACCCAGGAACATCGCTTCTCTTCCCCGATATGCTAGACCAGGACGTTTTAACTGAGTCTGAGAAACGTTATTGTGTAGAACTCCATAACAGCGTTTTTGAATTTATTCAGCAAGAAAATGGCGCTCTCTGGTGGGATTTGCTAAATGTACATCCAGGTTCTTTCAATCTTCACCACCTAATAGCAACTTACGGTCGTTACCATACTCATCCTGCTGCTGAACCCCTTTACGTGTTGGCAGGAGAAATGATTTATGGCTTCGTGCGACCTGATGGCAGCCAAGTACAGCTTTTAGTTCAGGCACAAGACTATCTTTACATCCCCGCCAACGTTGAGCATTGGTGCAGCCCGACTGCATCGTTAAATTTCAAAGGGATACGCTATTTTGCGATGCCTGCGGCGGGCTGTGCCAATTCCATAATACTTGTGATTTTTGACTTTTGACTTCTGCCTTGCGGCACTAGTAGTCTGGCAAGTCAACTTTGCAGGGTGAGACATCCGGATATAAGCATCCCATTTTATTGCGTGCATCCGTAATTTTAAAGCGCCAATTTACACTTGCTTTACTAGAATTGCGATCGCTCTGCCAAGAAGCGATTTCTTAAGATAGTGTTTGAACGTTAGCAATTCGTCTTTCTAAGCATTGACGAGCTAAAACGGATAACTTAAATTTAGCCAACTTCCATGCTTAGGGGTGTAGTGGAGTTCCAATTTTTGGACAATCCGACGTGCTTCTTCTGGTGGAAATACTTTGTACAAAGCAGCTGGATTATATGTGTTGAGGTTATTAACTACCAGACGAATTGACTCGGCTTGTGGTGAAGTGGGATGAGTAGCGTTCGTCGTAGTTTGAGGGCTATGTTTGTAAAGGTTTGTAAAATTTTTAAGTTTTTGCGAAAAATTTGAGTTTGAGAATGAAATTTTATTAGGTTAATTGCTAAATAATAAAAAGAAAAGTTTGTAACATGATTGATGCTTGGCTAGTCTTCAATACTGGTAATAGTTGTGGAGGTGTGTAATATTTAGCTGGCGTTTTACTTGTTGGAGAAGTTTATTTAGTATTGCTATAACTGGGGCCAGTATTTTACCTGGAAGTTATGCGTTGGCTCAAATTACTCCAAATGCCTCTATTGTTAATTCTTCTAATGGCGAGATCGCTGACAGCTTTAGAATTATCCAGGGTGGCATTCAAGTAGGCAATAACTTTTTTCACAGCTTCTCTGAACTAGATGTATTTACTGGCAGTAGTGCTACTGTTTACTTTGAGTCATTATCTCAACTCAAGAATGTGGTGTTACGTAATCGCGGCGGGAGGGCAGGTGTTGCAGGAAAGGGCGGACAAGCAGGTAGTGGATGTAACTGTACTCAACCGCGCTGGACTGTAAACTATTGCACTTGGGCATTGATGGCGCAACAAATCAATATAGCTAATGCCGAGTGGAAAGAAATTAGAAGAGAATTATTTCGCTCTTCGGGTGATGCGTTCTATGACGAACAACAAAATCGACCCCAGCAGCTTCCAAATTTAGATCCAAACTACCGCTATGGCTGGAAATATATTGGTCTATCACAGCAGAGAGATTTTACTTGTGAGAATGGACTTATTGGTCAACCGGGACGCAACGGTAGAGATGGGGAACCTGGTAGTTACGGTCAAGTATTGTTAGTCAAGGGTACAGAAATTCCTCAAGAACAAATTAGTTATAGCAATCGCGTTAGCCTGTTAGTTGATCGAAACATTGGGCTGATCAAGAAAAATTTGTCGAAAAAAACGGGACTACGGAGTTTACTTGGTACTGGTTCGGATGTCCGAGATAGCTATCGTTTATTAGAAACCGTCCAAGGTTCTTTTAAAGTGTCTTGGCAAACTGTTAAACGCCCACAAGATTTAGGAGATCCTCCGCTCAAAGCTGAAATTACTGAATCGGGGAAATTGCAATTTTATATTCCAGGCACATTGGATTATATTCTCAATCATTCACAAAACCAAGCTGAAATTGCGATTACTGGAGGTATTCACCCCAAACGCTTAGGACGTTTTAAATTTGAAGGATTTGATCGCTTCCCCGATCCCCGCAATTTTACTCTTCTAGATGAAGGTAAGCTTCTGGGCGAGTTAAAAGCAGTTAAATTGACAATTGTTTTGTCCCAGAACAACTCTAAAGTCAGCGAGATGTCTTACCCACTTGTTCCACATCGACCTTATCCTCACTGGGCGGATGCTTATAAGATCAATTTGGGCGCGAGCTTTGATTCTTGGCTTCAACCAGGGCAACCTGTTGAGTATGAAATTCGCATTGAACAAACTACCCGTTCCGGAGTCACCTATACATCTGGAATGAAAATTGGCTTCGTTGTAAATAAAGTTACTCATTCTCCTGATATTCAATACTACTCAGGAACGGCACTAACAGATATCTTAAGGCTTATAAGTAAGTAGGCAGGAAAAGTTTAGTTGTGACCGCAATTGATGAGGTGGAAAGGATCGCCCAGCAGACAAACAGCATTCAACTGTTTCTGGAGAATGATTAAAGAAGAATTCAGCAATTAAATTCTTACTAAAGAAAAATTGATCCCCCTCTGTAGAATGTAGTACAACCTCTAACGGAAGCTTATCATGTTTTCACTGATACTGCTATGGATGCTATTAAAATTACATTCTGGTAATAACAAATGGCGAATAATCAACAAATTGCTTACCCTCTAATCGAACAAGAGCATATAGAGCGTGTAGACACAGAGAAATTAGCCCTGCTCCCTAATCGCCGTCAACAAAAGCCTCTTGTAATAAATCCGCGTTTTCCCGTTCGGATTCTAAATACAATCACGATTGCCTCTATTGCTAGTAGTTGCTTGTTTGGGATAGGTACGCTTTCATGTTGGGGGTTAGAGATTATTGAAGCGAATACAAAACCAATTACCTTTAGTAAGCAGTATGAATGGCAGATACGAAAACATATCTGCTTGGGTTGGATGCTTGTTGGGTTTTCCAGTTTTGTTGCTAGTGCTTCATTCGGTGAAAAGCCTCAGCGACAAATTAACGAATAGTATGTACTAATTGCCAAAGAGCAAGAATCATTGCTTCATTTATTAAACAAACAACAACATTTTAAATTATGAAACTACCTCAAATGATTGTCACAACAGTGGCAGCTATCACCTTTGGATACGTCGGCTCACAATACTTCACTAAAAATATTATGTATATCATAGGCGGTGGAATAGCTGGGCTTGGTGCAGTAGCATATGTCATTCCGGACAAAACCAAACAAAAGCCAACCTCCGCACAACCGAAGGAGCCTGTGGGAACTACCCGCCGTTGAGCGTAGTACTCAGATGGGAGCAAATGCTCAAAAAATTTAATAACAGAACGCCCTTGATGGCGACAAGTTTGTACGACCGTCGTTAGGGTTCAGACTCAAGTTTTCGTAAAGATGTTGGCAGGTCAGCATTTTCTAAGTTTTCAATGCATCATAAAAGAGATTTGTTAAATTGTTCTTGCTCATCTTGGGTAAACATTGAGAAGACCAAATTCTCTGGGGAGTTATCTTTACGGATGCTTGTCGCATCCTCATTAAAGCTTGATCTAAAACCCAATGAAGTTGATTTTCAATTGACCAATGCTGTCGAATCGCAAGCCCTATTTTTTGGGCATCGGCAGGCAATGAACTCAAGTAAAACATTACTTCTTGAGTTGTCTTATTCCACAAGTGACGAGTACGAACAACTTTGATAATAGTTTGTAATCCAGACCATTGAGATTGTTTACAGCACTTGCGTCTGTTATGAGGTACAATAAATTAAAATATAAATACCTTTAAATGAAGTCATACTCTATCGATCTTCGAGAAAAAATAGTTGCGGCACATCTTCAAAAAAATATCTCAATCAGAAAAGTAGCTAACATATTTTCCGTCTCAAAAAGTTTAGTTCAAAAGCTTGTAAAACAACAAAAACTTGAAGGAAATTTACAATCCAAGCCGCGAGGAAAGCCACAATTTAGCCATTTAACAAATGCTGACATAGAGTTGAGAGAATTAGTTGAATCACATCCAGATGCAACGTTGATAGAGTTGTGTGAATTATTTGCAGACAAGACTGGTAATTGGGTAGGACAAAGTGCAATGTGTCGTGCGTTACAGAAACTAGGATTAAATCGGAAAAAAAACAAAGAGGAGTACCCAAGCTCTTACAGAGAGAGTCCTGAATTTAAGATTAGATTATTGGGAAAAGGTCAGAGACATAGAGCCAGAAAACTTAGTATTTTTGGATGAAACTGGTGTTCTACTTGGATTAACGAGGACTCATGCCCGTTCACAAATGGGAACAAGAGCTTACTCTTTTAACCCCTTCTATAGAGGCTCAAAAGTTACAATAATTGGAGCAATTAGTATTAAAAAAGTAGTCGCATTAATGACAATGAATGACTCAATGGATAGCCAAGCATTTGATGTATTTATTGAGAAGTTTTTAGTGCCACAATTATGGTCAGGAGCAGTGGTAGTGATGGATAACTTATCCGCACATAAACTAGATTCAATCGTGCCAATGATTGAAGCTGTAGGTGCGAAAGTTATTTGTTTATCTTCATACTCTCCCGATTTTAATCCAATTGAATTATGGTGGTCACAACTTAAATCTTTTTTACGCAGTTTTGCCCCAACTACAACAGAAATGGTTGATAAACTAATCTCAGTTGCACTCGATTTAATAAATCCTCAACATTTAAGAAACTGGTTTGCTAGTTGCTGCTACTGTACCTCATAGCAGCCGTAAATGCTGTATATAAACCACCCATTTGTTCAATTGAAACAGCCCAAATCTGTCGCTTTTCTTTTCGATGGTGCGCTGATTCTACTCGAACGTCATAACTGAACTCAATACCATCAAAATTATTGACGGCAGCATTCTCAAACCATTGTTTTACATCTTCAAATAATGTTGGATGATTGGCTTTGAGTGCCAATATATAATCTGCACCTTTAAAGTGAATGAGACGAGCAATTTCATATTGAGAACGCAAAAGCGTCAATTGTGATGATACATCCAGAGATATCTAGAAGTGACAACAAAGCTGGTATCGCTGTAATTTCATTACTTTTGTCATCAACTTTGACTTGACCTAAAAATAACCGATGTTTACTAGCCCATGCACTTACCACATGTAATGCTGATTGTTCTTGGTTACGGTCATAAGAACCCTTAAGTGTTTTTCCATCAATTGGAATGACCTGTGCCCCTAAATCAAGAACCAAGCTATTTAACCAACTATTGAAGCTGCACTCAAATTCTTTTGGCGATATCCTTTCAAACAACCGTCTATAAGTGTCAGCGCTTGCGATGAGCATACTTTTCCTCGGAGGTATTCAGTGAGTTATGACCGTGACCACAGTTCGTTATTCGTTCCACCTTCAACACAGAATCACATACAAGGCGTGCTGAATGCAACCGTAGTGCTAGTGATGTATGGGGATTACCAATGTCAAGAGAGTGCAAACGTTTATAGGCTAATTAAAGTTATTCAGCAACAGCTTAATGTTTTTTTAGGAGAGGATCATTTGTGCTTTATATTTCGTCATTTTCCACAAACACAGAACCATTCTCATGCTCAACGTGCGGCTGAAGCAGCTGAAGCGGCTGGTGTGCAAGGCCAGTTTTGGCAGATGCACAACACTTTGTTTGACTATCAACAAGAGTTGGGAAACAGTTATCTTGTGGAGTATGCCAATAATTTAGGGCTAAATATTCCCCAATTTCTGCAAGATATTTCCAATCAAGTACATATAGCTCGCATTCATCAAGATATCGAAAGTGGATTACATAGTGGAGTCACTGCCGCCCCAGCACTGTTTATTAATGGAATTCGATATACCAATCGCTGGAACCTTGAACAGTTGATGGCAGCTATTGCTACTGCAAGTAATTAATTAGAAGGTCAGCAATTATGCAAAGAAGAACCAGTTTTGAAAGTAAAGGGCTAAAGTGTTCCGTCAGCTTCTACACTCCAGATAAAGCCGCATCTGGCGATCGCTGCGATCGCCGAAGGCATCGCTATCCAGCCATTGTCATGGCTCATGGAATTGGCTTGACCAAAGAAATGGGATTGCCGCAGTTTGCTGAGTTCTTTGCTCAAGCCGGGTTCGTCGTCTCGCTGTTCGATTATCGCTACATTGGTGCTAGTGAGGGAGAGCCTCGTGGACAAATGCTGCCTACCGAGCAGCATGAAGACTTTCGTAATGCCATCACCTAAACTCAATTACAAGACGAAGTTGACCCAGAGCGCATAGGTGTGTGGGGCTTTTCCTATAAACCAATAGTGAACAAATGAAAAATAAATCATAACCAACGAGGCAAACACCAGTTACATCGGTGCAAAGTAGATTTTGACTGCTTAGTACACACATCATTAATAGGAACAATCTCATGACACAATCTCTCTGGTTTTTTGGCGCTCGCCTCAACATCATTGCCGATCACACAACAACTGGAGGTCAGTACGATCTGATCGAAGGCTACTTTCCTCCTGGATCACAGACTCCTCCCCATCGCCACACGGACCGCCCGGAGCTTTACCCACTGCTTAATTCTATAAGTAATCCTCTGATACTATTTCACGAAATTTTTGATATAAATCACTTTTGTTTTTCCCCCTGCTTCCACTGCTTCTCTTGCCTGCCATCTGTATCACTTTTAAAGTGAAATGGTATAAGCATTGGTCGATTTCTTAATTTGTAACAGCCGATACTTTGTCTATGCGCGATCGCTTTAGTTTGCGATCGCGCGTAGGCAAGAGAAAGGCTTCTGACAGCATGGATACGGTATGTCGGCTCAGGGACAGCAAGTTGGAAAGCCCAACAGATTGCGAATCCATTTTCCCTATTTGGCACAGCCAAACTAAAACTACTAAATTATGTTCAAACTATCCGTTAAATGGTCTGTTGCACTGGTCATTCTTACAGCATTAGTCCTGATCGGTTGGCAATCTTTTCAAGCAAAGCCTGTTCTATCTGAAACGCCAGATATACAAGCTCTGAATCAGTCAAGACTTGTTGCAACTGCCCCCACACCCCCCAGCCTTGTCCGTGCTGTATTGGGAGGCAGACCTGTTTATGTGCTGTACGTAACCCGATCCGAAGATAGTGTCTTGGTGCGTTGTTATCCTACCTATGAACCCACAATCACAGTTCGAGCGATGGGGGGTGATTCCAATGCCAACGCTCAGAGGGAAGGGGTCATGACCTGCCGTCCTTCTGCATAAAAACTATACTGTGCAACCCATCTGAAAAGAAGACATACACCAAGAAATTTTCAGATGCACAACATGATGACGAAATTCTAAGTCCGCCTAAAGCTTTACTTTTCGCATAAAACAACAAACCAATTCACAACAAAGGAGACTCTAATGCCTTACGTTACTGTTGGTAAAGAAAACTCTGGAAACATCGATATTTATTACGAAGATTTCGGAGCAGGTCAGCCAATTGTGTTAATCCACGGGTTTCCTCTAAGCGGTCATTCTTGGGAAAAACAAGTGGCGGTTTTGCTGGACAAGGGCTATCGCGTCATCACTTACGATCGCAGAGGCTTCGGAAATTCTAGCCAACCGTCGTTTGGCTATGACTACGACACCTTTGCGGATGATCTCAACACGCTGATCGCAAAACTTGACCTGCGCGATGTTGTGCTGGTCGGTTTCTCGATGGGAACTGGCGAAGTGACGCGCTATCTGGGCTACGGTTCGGAGCGCGTCAGTAAAGCCGTGCTAATGGCTCCAATGCCACCCTTCCTGCTGAAGACAGACGACAATCCCGAAGGGGTCGATCGCAGTGTCTTCGACGGAATTATGAAGAGTATCGTAGAAGATCGCCCAGCATATTTGTCCGCATTTCTTAAAGACTTTTACAATGTGGATGTGCTTCTGGGCGATCGCATCAGTAAGGATGCCATCCAAGCGAGTTGGAATGTTGCAGCAGGAGCTTCCGCTAAAGGAACTCTAGACTGTGTACCGTCTTGGTTGACCGATTTTCGTGACGATCTGCCTCACATCGATGTGCCAACCCTGATCATTCATGGAGATAGCGATCGCATCCTGCCATTTGACTCTACCGCAAAGAGACTGCCGCAGCTAATTAAAGATAGCCGTCTCGTGGTGATATCTGGTGGCCCTCATGCTATCAATTGGACTCATGCCGAACAAGTGAATCCTTTACTGCTGAACTTTCTTAAAGGAAATTAATCAGAATTCCAAAATCCACCCGAAATCAACGCTATCTGTTGTATTACGAAACACTGGAATTGAGAGAGGGCTGCTGGCTTACTACGACACTTAGCTTAAAAAGAACCATTCTGACTATTACCTGAGGGGCGCAAGGAAAAAAACATGGTTCAGAAAATGAAAGCGGTTATAATAACCGAACCTGGCGGTTTGGAAGTGTTGACTTACACAGAAGTCGATATGCCGCGTATTGAGCATCGAACCGATGTACTACTAAAAATCAAAGCGGCAGGTGTTAATCCAGGCGATTGTCAAAACAGAAAATTTGGGTTTCCTTCTTATGCGGCAGGAGAAGAGAAACAGGGCTTTAGTATCCTGGGGATGGACGGAGTTGGCATTGTCGAGGCGGTAGGAAGGGGTATCACGCACATTGAGGCGGGTGATGAAGTTTGGTATTACGACGGCGGCTACGCAGATAAACACGGTAGCTACGCGCAATATAAAGTTGTTAATGGTCATTATTTGTCCCCCAAGCCAAAGTCGCTTGATTGGGTAACAGCCGCAGCGTTGCCCGTCGTAACCCTGACGGCGTGGGAGGCGGTAATTGATCGGGCGAATGTCCAATTAGGTGACTTTGTATTGGTACACGGCGGCGCTGGTGGGATTGGGCATATCAGCATCCAACTGGTGCTAAATCGCGGCGGACGTGTGGCGACGACAGTCACTGCTACTGCAAAGGAAAAATTAGTACGTAAATTAGGTGCTGAAGTACTCATTGACTATAAAAGAGTAAATGTGAAACAAGCATTAATTAACTGGGCTGGTAAGGATGGTGCAGATGTGGTGCTTGACTACGTTGGTGGGGACAATTTTGCTAACAGCATCGACTTAGTTGCACCATATGGAACGCTCGTAAATACAGTCGTCTCTGATTGGCCAAATGGGAATAATCTCGTTGCGGAATATAAAAATTTAAGCATCAAGTTTGTCAATATCGGTTTGCCACAAGTAACTGGCAACCATGAATTTCGGATTCGCCAAACGCAAGTATTGAAAGAAATCTCAGGACTTGTGGATGCTGGTCAGTTGCAGGTTCACCTTGACCGAGTTTTTCCACTTCAACAAGTTGCCGAAGCGCAGGGATCGCTAGAGGCTGGTGAAATCATCGGGCGCGTTGTCATTGAAATGTAATCTATTATGAAAAATGGAAAGATCGGCGTTGGTATCATTAGTGTTCATCCCTCGCGCGGATGGGCTATGACCGCGCATCTACCTGCGTTGCAAGCATCACCTGATTTCAAAATCGTTGCATTGACAAATTCAGATCCAACTATGGCAGAGGAAGCGGCACTCAAGTTTAATGTACCGTATGCCTTCCAACTTCACGAGGATTTGTTGGCGTGTCCAGATGTGGATTTGGTTGTCGTTACCGTCAAAGTGCCATATCACTTTGAATTGGTGAGTGCTGCAATCCGCGCTGGAAAATCGGTTTATTGTGAATGGCCTTTGGGTAACGGACTGCAAGAGGCAGTTGAACTGGAACAACTCGCTAAAAAATACAAAGTTCATGCTGTGGTGGGATTGCAGTCTCGCACAACACCGGAGGTTAATTTTATTCGTGACTTAATTCGCGATGGTTATGTAGGCGAGGTTCTGTCCGTTTCACTTATTGGTTCAGGAATGATCGGCGGAGCAATGATTCCTGAACAATTTGCTTACACACTAAATCCAAAGAATGGTGCTGGCATGATAAACGTTGCCTTTGCCCATGCGATCGATGCTGTGGGTTATGTGCTGAACTCTGAGTTGAGTGAGGTCATGGCAACGTTAGATAGCAGGAGAAAGACAGCGCAGGTAGTTGAAACAGGGGCGATCATTGCCATGGAAACACCGGATCAAATTGTCATCAGTGGTAAAATGAATAGCGGCTGTGTGGTCTCTGCCCATTTCCGAGGGGGTTTATCACGAGGCAGCAATTTCAGGTTGGAGATTAATGGGACGCAAGGCGATCTGATTGTCACAAGTTCGCTTGGCTATCCTGGGCTTGGCGAAACTAAAGTCCAAGGCGCTCAAGGTGAAGATGCTGCTATGCAAAACCTTGATGTCCCGCAAAAATATATAACGGCAAATGCAGATATAGGGATAATAGCAATGACTGTTTCCAATAACTATGCCCTACTCGCTGCCGATCTTAAAAGTGGAACAAAAACGACACCGACATTTGCAGATGCTGTGATTTTGCACCGTCTCATAAATGCCGTTGAACAATCGGCTGCAACTGGTAATAGACAATATACCTAAAATTTCTGCGACAGATTGCTAAACGTCACTCGGTAATTATAAGCATCATCATAAAAAAACTAGACAGATCGAGCGAACAAGCCTACAGGCAAATCATTACAATCGGACTTTTGACTGTTCGTGAGTTAGAGATGCTGCGACAGATTATAGAAAAATGCTATTCTGCACTGCCATACTATGAACAACCCCGAAAATCCTCGACTACCTCTGCCGCCTTTCGATCATGAATCTGCCATCCAAAAAGTCCGAATTGCAGAAGATGCTTGGAACACACGCAACCCTGAACAAGTATCACTTGCTTACACGTCGGATAGCGTTTGGCGCAACCGTTCAGAATTTTTATCCGGTCGTGAGGCGATCGTTCAGTTCTTGACACGCAAGTGGCTGAAAGAATTGGACTACCGTCTGATCAAAGAGCTTTGGGCTTTCCGGGACAACCGAATTGCTGTCCGCTTTGCTTACGAATGGCATGATGATTCTGGCAACTGGTTCCGTTCCTACGGCAATGAGAATTGGGAGTTTGACGAATACGGATTTATGCGGTGGCGTATTGCCAGCATCAACCACCTGCCAATTCACCAGAGCGAGCGCAAATATCATTGGATACTTGGTCGTCGTCCCGATGATCATCCAGGATTGTCCGACCTCAATCTTTGAGAAACGGAGCACAGATCGTTAACAATATCATTTTTAGCGATCGCGTGCAGTTGATCTTTAACACCAGTTTTACGGGGCAAGATTTACTGAGAGTCCGATTTCAGGCTGGCAATATTCCTAACTTTAGGGAAGCTACAGGAACAAATATGGCTCGCCTAAGTTTTGATGCGATCGCCCCGTGGTCGATTACAATTTAATAATGAAAAACACGTCTCTAATTGAACTCCAGATAGGGATTTTATCTTGAATCTTTTACCAGATCATTGTCTCCGTTACTATTAATTGGTCACTTAAGTCTTATCTCTATTAATTTAATATCAACAGGACACGGAGCTAACTGCTTTGATTAATAGCTCTAATTTACTATGCCAAAAATATAGTTTTGTTACTTCAATTCATTATTCTAATTTATGATTTCAGTCTTTAACATCTTCATTTATTTATCTCATCCGAATCTATCTGCCATCAGTTCTTATTGCTCCTTATTGACAATAGATTTTGATACCATTTATGGTGATTCATGGCTGCTCAAATCTCTTTTTTATCTAAATATGTCTGTTTTTATTCTTGCTTGCCTTTTTTATCTCAGTAATTTCCGTTTGTGACACCTAGAGGTGCGGAAGGTCGGATATATCAACTCAACCTCCTAAATTGGCGAAGGTATTGATAATATGAGCCGTTATAACCATTTTTTATCTTATGCTGCAACGGCTTCCTTGCCATGTTGCCGCAGCAGATCCATCAGTTCATCTCGATAGTCGTGGAAGGTGGAATGACGCTTGATCATGGGGCTACGCTCCGGCAGATTGATGGTCATCACCTTGCGTATTGTGCCAGGACAAGCACCCAAGGCATAGATGCGGTTGGACAGGAAAACGGCTTCCTCGACATCGTGGGTGATCATGAAAATTGTAATGTTGGTGCGCTGCCAGAGGTCAAGTATAAATTCATGCATCGATTCTTTAGTGTGGATATCAAGCGCACCAAACGGCTCATCCATGAGCAACACTTTAGGTTCAGACGCAAGGGCGCGGGCGATCGCAACACGCTGCTTCATCCCACCCGATAGCTCCTTGGGCAGCAAACCGCTAAAGCGGGACAAGCCGACGATGCTGAGAAAGTAGCTTGCCTGTTCGCGTCGCTCTTTTTTAGGGACGCCTTGCAGCTTGAGTCCAAATTCGGTGTTTTCTTGCACGTTCATCCAGGGATAGAGCGTGTAGTCCTGAAACACCATGCCGCGATCAGGTCCTGGGCCAGTGATGTGCTTGCCATCAATGCGTACTTCTCCCGATGTCGGGCTATCGAGTCCAGCAATTTGGCGGAGTAGCG